>CANRMP010000005.1 GCA_947631765.1 uncultured Clostridia bacterium | reverse complement strand
AAAGGCGCTGAAAAGAGCGCTAAGAAGAGAAGAAGAGGAAAAAATGAAAAATGATGTTGCGCCTCCGGCCTAATGATGTTGCTACCTACGGTCGCAATGATGCAAGGCTTGACAAGCCGCGCTACGCGCAGCGGGCAAACCTCATTTGAAAGGAATATTAAAAAAAATTGTCCGCAAAGCGGACACATCGCAACCTCTTCACTATTCACTATTACCTCTTACTTTCGCCAAAATCGGGTGGTAAAGCTTTAGTGAAGAGTGAAGAGTGAAAAGTGAACAGTGAAAAAGTAAAAATCGGCTTCGCTGTCGCTACGCCGATTTTTGGCGGAGAAGGAGAGATTTGAACTCTCGCGCCGCTATAAACGACCTACACCCTTAGCAGGGGCGCCTCTTCGGCCTCTTGAGTACTTCTCCGTAAAATAAAGTTACCCCGCGAGCTGCCGTCTCAGTCGCTCGCAAATAGTATTATATCCAAAAATCACATGTTTGTCAATAGTTAATTTAAAAAAATTAAGCAAACCGAAAAAACGGCAAATTATAAAAGAAAACTCAGGTCTAAATTTTCATTTCAAACGGTTGCAAATTTTGCAAAGGTGTGCTATAATGGAAAAAATCAAAAAACTACTGTACAGGAGAAACTCATGAAAAAAATTGTTGCGCTTATTTTAGCTCTTGCCGCCGCGGCGGCGATTATGTCTTGCGGCGGGAAGAGGGACGACAGCGAAAAAACCGTCGGCGGGTCAAATTCTGCGGGAACAACCGCACCGGCTTCGACCTCCGACCGGGCAGAGAGCTCCGACCCGACAGGAACCACCGACGGTCCCGAGCAGCCGGACGACCCGAGCACCGACAGCGGGAGGCTTGAATACAGCCTAAACGATACGTTTGACGCTTATATTGTCTGCGGAATCGGAAGCTGCACCGGCACCGAGATAACAATTCCGGCAACCTTTGATGACCTGCCGGTTCAGGCGATCGGCGAACACGCCTTCAAGGAATGTAAGAGCTTTACAAGTATCATAATTTCAGACGGCATTACAGAAATCGGCAATTACGCCTTCAATTACTGCTCCTCTCTTACAAATATCACAATACCCGACAGCGTGACAAGGGCCGGCGAGGGAGCTTTCGCCGGCTGTACGGGAATTACAAGTATTACTCTACCGAGCGGAGTTATCGAAATCGGCAAAGGAGCCTTCCAAGGCTGTACAAAGCTTACAAGTATTACAATTCCCGACGGCGTGACGAAAATTTTCGAATGGACCTTCGGGTATTGCACGGGGCTGACGAGCGTCACTATCCCGCAGAGCGTGACGGAAATAGGCGCCTCTTCCTTTAAGAGCTGCACGGGACTTGGCGATATCTACTACGGCGGCACCGAGGCTCAATGGGCAATAATATCCGAGTATTCAGGCATTTCAAATGCCGTTGCCGTTCATTATAACAGCCAAGGGTGACATTTCCTTAAAATTTTGCCCCACGGTCGGCAAAAAGAAAACCAAAAATATGTCAAAAGGTTTGCAATCTCATAAGTATTGTGATATGATATAAGGCACGGTCTAAAGGACCGGGAGCTGCGCCGAAAAGGCGCGGCTTTTGAGAACTTACCGAAAGGAATAACAAAAGTAAAAATGAAAAAAGTTATAGCATTTATTTTAGCCCTTGCCGCAGCAGCAGTTCTTATTTCCTGCGGGGGAGAGAAAGAGGAGGGCGACAAGACCTCCGGTCAGAAAAGCGAAACCGGAACAACCGCCCCGACAACAGGCTCCGAGGAGCAGTCGTCAACCTCCGGCACATCAACGCAAAATCCGCCGATTCCCGACACCGAGGGTCTGCTTTTCGAGCAGAACGGGAACGCGTACACGGTCTCGGGCTTTGGCGACTATACGGTAACCGAAATAGGGATCCCGTCGACACACGAGGGACTTCTTGTGACTGCTATCGGGGATTCCGCCTTTGAGGAGCTTAGAAACTTAACAAGCGTCAGGATCCCGAATTCTATAACCTCTATCGGCATAAACGCCTTTTCCGGCTGCACGGGGCTTGTCAGCATTACGCTTCCGAGCTCCTTAAAAGAGCTTGGCGACTCCGCGTTTTCCGGCTGTACGGGGATAGTCAGCGTCACTTTGCCGGAAAAAGTTACATCGGTAGGCTCGGGAGCCTTTGAAAACTGCGAAAAGCTGACAAGCGTCACAATTCCCGAGGGAGTTACAAGCATGGGCGTTCAGGTCTTTAGAAACTGCACCTCTCTTACCGATATCTATTACGGCGGCTCGCAGGCAAAATGGACAGAAATAGCAGAACACGCCGGCGTCTCAAGCACCGTTACAGTCCATTATAACAGCCAAGGCTAAGCTCTTCCCCGACTTGATATAAGAGTCGGGGATTTTTGCCCCTTCAGGCTTTTTTTGCGCGCCTTGGCGGGCTATTGACAATTTTTTTAAACTGTGCTATACTTATCGGCGTGAAATAAGAATCGCTTTTGTTTATTTCATATTTTGACCCTTTGAATATAATGCAAAAGGGGAAATCCCGCCAATTGCGCATACTTAAAAGAGCGTTTTTATATAACTTTTGAAAGGAAGCTTAGCTTATGAAATTTGATACCGACTGTCTCCATGCGGGCTATCGCCCGGGCAACGGAGAACCGAGAAACATTCCTATAATTCAGTCTACCACCTTCAGATACGATACCGGCGAGGATATGGGCAGGCTGTTTGACCTTGAAGCCTCGGGATATTTCTACACCCGTCTTCAAAATCCCACAAATGATACGGTAGCGGCGCGAATATGCGCGCTTGAGGGCGGAAGCGCCGCCATGCTTCTTTCCTCCGGTCAGGCAGCCTCCTTTTTTTCGATTTTCAATATTGCCTCGGCGGGAGACCATGTTGTTTGCTCCTCGGCAATTTACGGCGGAACCTACAATCTTTTCGCCGTTACAATGAAGCGTATGGGCATAGAGTTCACCTTTGTCGACCCCGACTGCACCGAAGGTGAGCTTGCCGCCGCTTTTCGCCCGAATACCAAGGCGCTTTTCGGCGAGACTATCGCCAATCCCGCGCTGACTGTGCTTGACATCGAAAAATTTGCAAGGGTCGCCCATTCTCACGGCGTTCCGCTCATTGTGGATAACACCTTTGCGACTCCCTGGGGCTGCCGTCCCTTTGAATGGGGAGCGGATATTGTCATTCATTCGACCACCAAATATTTAGACGGTCACGCCGCCGCAGTGGGCGGAGCTATTGTCGATTCGGGCAATTTTGACTGGGAGGCTCACGCGGATAAATATCCCGGGCTCACCACACCCGACGACAGCTATCACGGCGTTACCTACACCGAGCGCTTCGGCAGAGGAGGAGCATATATAACCAAGGCTGTGGCTCAGCTGATGCGCGATTTCGGCTCGACTCCCGCGCCCATGAATTCCTTTTTGCTGGGGCTGGGTATCGAGACCCTGCCGCTGCGCATGGCGCGCCACTGCTCAAACGCGCTGACTCTTGCAAAATATCTGCAAAACAGCCCCAAGGTGGCTTGGGTGAGATACGCGGGACTTCCCGAGGACAAATATCACGCGCTGGCTGAAAAATACCTGCCAAAGGGCGCGTGCGGGGTGGTATCGTTCGGAGTGCGCGGCGGAAGAGCCGCGGCGGAGCGCTTTATGGCGGGACTTAAGCTTGCCTCAATTGCCACTCATGTGGCGGACGCCAAAACCTGCGTGCTTCACCCCGCCTCGGCAACTCACAGGCAAATGAACGACGCAGAGTTAAAAGCCGCCGGAGTGTCCCCCGATCTTGTGCGCTTCTCGGTGGGGCTTGAGGATCCCGAGGATCTTATCGCGGATATAAAACAGGCGCTTGAAAGGGTGTAATTTTACAGCTTTTTTGCATACAAAGCACAATATACCAAAGCTTTGGGCGTATTGTGTTTTTGTTTTTTGAGGCGCATATCCCCGATTTTCAAAAGAATTTTAGGAAAATCTATGTACAAAAATTTAAAAATATGCGTTTACTTCTTAACTCTTTTATAGTAAAATATTATAAAAATGCAAGTGAAAGGTGAAATATTTTAAATATCCATGAGTACAGAGCTTCTTTTGCCCGCCGGAAATTTTGAAAAGCTGCGCTCGGCGCTCCGCTTTGGCGCGGATGCGGTATATATTTCGGGAAAAAGGTTCGGAATGAGGGCAGCCGCCGACAATTTCACCGTACCCGAAATATATGAGAGCGTCGAATACGCCCATACGCTCGGCAAAAAGGTCTATCTGACCCTTAATACAATGCCGCACTGGCAGGAGTATGAGGATATTGAAAAATATCTGCTTGAAATAAGGGAGAGCGGTCTTGACGCGCTTATTGTCGCGGACGTCGGAGTGCTTGACCTTGCAAAAAAGCTTGCCCCGAATATTGCAATACACATTTCAACCCAAGCCGGAGCCGTCTCCCACGCCGACTGCGTGCATTGGTACAATATGGGCGCTTCAAGAGTCGTGCTTGCAAGAGAGCTTACCCTTGAGGAAATAAAAAATATAAGAGCGCGTATTCCAAGTGAGCTTGAGCTTGAATGCTTTGTCCACGGCTCGATGTGCGTTTCCTACAGCGGAAGATGCCTGCTTTCAAACCACTTTATAGGGCGGGACGGGAACCGCGGCTTTTGCGCTCAGCCCTGCAGATGGGAATACAAGCTTTACGAAATAGAGGAGGTCAACCGTCCGGGCGTGCGTTTTCCCGTCGAGCAGGACTCTCTTGGTACATTTGTCATGAGCTCAAAGGATATGTGCATGATAGAGCACATACCGGCTCTTATGGAAAGCGGTATTTCATCTTTTAAGATTGAAGGAAGAATGAAAAGTGCATATTATACCGCAGTTTGTGCAAATACTTATAAAATGGCAATGAACGCTTATCTTGACTCGCCGAAAAATTGGAGGTTTAACCCTTTGTGGCTAAAGGAGCTTGAGAGCGTGAACCACAGGGAATACTGCACGGGATTTTATTTCGATCCTCCCGAAAATGACGCAAAAACGGTGACAACTCCGGGCTATCTGCTTGAAAAAGCATACCTTGCCACGGTTGAGAGCTATGATGCAAGGAGCAAAAGAGCGACTCTTGTTCAAAAAAACAAAATGCTTGACAATTCTTTTGCCGAGCTTTTGACTCCCGGAGAGGTGGGAAGGAGATTTTTTGCAGAGGACATGCGGGATATGGAGGGCAAGAGTATAGAAAGCTCGCCCCACCCCGGAATGAAATTTACAATTAAGGCGCCTTTTCCCTTTAAAGCAGGAGATATCGTTCGCACCTCATAGTGTTTTTGGCAAAAAATTCGCATAAGGCGCGATTTTCGGTTGACAAATTACCGGCGTTAGTGTAAAATAATATATAATCGTATATCAGCGGAATTTTGGATTTGCAAAGGAGAGCTTTTGTGTCAATTTTTGTTGTAATTCTTTTAATATTTGCTTCTGTTATTATCTCTGCGGGGGTAATTTTCGGGGAATATGTGTATACAAATAAAAGAAATCCTTTTTTCACCCTGATTCCAGTCGGGGCTGTCTGGGTGCTTGACCTTGTTTTGCTTCTTATTATGCTCATTGCGGGAGCAAAGCTTGCAGCATGGCTTACAACCTTCTATATTTTTCAAATTCCGGTTGTCTTAGGGGTCGTCTCTCTCATAATTTTCAGGAAAAAGAGGCGCGAGGGCGCTATTGCCGAACAGCAAAGAGAGGCTCGAATCAGAACCGCGCGGAAGATGGAGGAGGAAAAGCACCGCAGACTGCTTGAAACTCTTCGCGGCTTTTACTGCGCGGAAAGCAAGATGAAGGCTGAGGGGCAAAGGGAAATTGTCATTCTTTCAAGCTCGGGCAAGAGTATTTCGGAAATATCTGCGATTTCCGGCGCCGACGAAAAGGAAATACAGCTTATTCTTAAGGCTTTTGAAAGATACAACACAAGAATTTCAAGCGAGGTCGGAACCTCGGACTTAATTCTCACTCCCGAGCAGGAGGAGGCAATTCTCACAAATGTTATAAACAGTCTGCCCTACGATCACTCGATTGCATCCCCGCTCTGGACAAAGCAGGCGGTAAGAACGCTTGCGGCAGACCTTACCGACAGCAGTGTGTCGCTGAGAATTATTTCCGCATATCTAAAGCACTGGGGGCTGACCGTTCCTCAAAGGCAGACAATAAAATACAGAAGCAGTATTCCGGTCGTTCGCACCTGGCTTTCGGGCGAATTTGAAAATATCCGCAAGCGGGCGTCAGAGGAAAACGGCGAGATTATGTGGATATATACCGTTCCTCTTGACGCGGTAAACAGCATTTCGGCGTTTATGCCGAATAACCCGGTGATGATATGCGCGGTGAGCAATGACGGCTCGATAGGCTTTAAGGTTTATGACCTCTCAAACAAGCGCGCCTTTGACGATTTTATCGACTCGCTTTCCGAGGCGTTCAAGTGCAAGATATTCGCTGTGGTAAATGAAAACTACAACGAATATTGCAAGGTTGTCGGAAAGGAAAAGCTCAAATTCCTTTCGGACAAGGTCGAGCTTTTCCCGTCCGCCTGACTTGTAAAAATCTATATTGACGAAATAAATCCTTGCCGAGGCAAAATTCGGCAGGGATTTTTGCATGAGTCTCTGTCAGAATGTTAAAAAACTATAAATTTTAATTAAAAATCCGAATTACTCTTGACTTAATTTATTAAAAATATTAAAATAGTACTGATAGCGTATACGTTCTGACTATCATATAAAAATACAACAAAAAAATATTGTAAAAAAAGAAAGTATAAGGAGGTGTAAAGTCATATGGAATACATAATTCCCATAGCAGCTGCGGTAATTGCTCTGGTGCTCGGATTCTTTATCGGCGTTTTGTACAGAAAGAGAATCGCGGAAGCGGAAATAGGCTCTGCCGAGCTTGAAGCAAAGCGAATTGTCGACGAGGCCGTCAAGGCGGGAGAGACAAAGAAAAAAGAGCAGCTGCTTGAGGCAAAAGAGGAAATTGTCAAAGCCAACAAGGAATTTGACCGAGAGGTCAAGGAACGCAGAAACGAGCTCACAAGGCTTGAAAATCGATGCGTTGCAAGAGAAGAGGCGCTTGACAAGAGAATTGAACAGCTTGAGCGCAAGGACGCGACTCTTGATAAAAAAATCAAAGAGAACGACGAGCTGAAAGCCAAAATCGAGGCTCTTCGAGAGGAACAGTTAAAAAAGCTCGAGGAAATCTCCGGATTCACACCCGAGGAGGCAAAGAGGGAAATTATCAGCCAAATCGAGGAGGACGCCAGATACGACGCGGCGGAAAAGCTGGTTGAGATCGAGGCGCGGCTTAAGGAGGAGGCAAACGAGAAGGCAAAGAACATTATATCGCTTGCCATAAGCCGTCTTGCATCCGAGCATGTGGCTGAATCTACCGTCTCGGTGGTCAGTCTTCCCAACGACGATATGAAGGGAAGGATAATCGGACGAGAGGGCAGAAACATAAGGACGGTCGAAACGCTGACCGGCGTTGACCTTATAATCGATGACACACCCGAGGCAATAACCGTTTCATCCTTTGATCCGATAAGGCGCGAGGTTGCAAGACTGGCGCTTGAAAAGCTTATTGCCGACGGAAGAATTCATCCCACAAGAATTGAAGAAATGGTTGAAAAAGCCAAGAAGGAAGTGGACATTCAGATAAAGCAGGCGGGTGACCGCGCAATATTCGAAACGGGTGTTCACGGAATTAACAGCGAGCTTGTGAAGCTGCTGGGCAGACTGAGATACCGTACAAGCTACGGACAGAACGTACTCAATCACTCGGTAGAGGTATCGCTTATCGCCGGAATGCTTGCCGATGAAATAGGCGCGGACAGCACGCTGGCAAAACGCGCGGGACTGCTTCACGATATAGGCAAGGCGCTGACCCACGAAACCGAAGGAAGCCATGTGCAGATAGGTGTCGACGTGGCGAAGAAGTACAAGGAAAGCAAGGAGGTTATACACGCTATCGAGGCGCACCACGGCGACGTTGAGCCCAAAACCATAGTTGCATTTGTGGTTCAGGCGGCAGACGCCATATCGGCGGCAAGACCGGGCGCAAGACGTGAAAACCTTGAAAACTATATCAAGCGTCTCCAAAAGCTTGAGGAAATTGCAAACAGCTATCCCGGAGTTGAAAAATCCTTCGCAATACAAGCGGGCAGAGAGATCAGAATTTTAGTCCGTCCGGAGGCGGTTTCCGACCAGCAGATGGTGGTTGTTGCAAGAGATATTGTAAAGCAGATCGAGGGTGAGCTCAAATACCCCGGTCAAATCAAAGTGAATGTCGTCCGCGAAAGTCGGGTAACCGATTATGCAAAGTGACAGTATTTCCGCTCAGGCGGTTAACATATATATTTGATATAAAACCAAACCGAAAAAATGTTGTAATAACTTGATATATATCTTAATACTGAAGTTACTTGCAAAAAACCTTGTCCGACAATCACGAAATATGATTGTCGGACATGCTTTTGGACTTTTATCCGACTTTTAAATTACAAAAAAATAAAGATAAGCCGGTTTACAAGAAGATGAAAATACTGTTTTTAGGCGATATTGTCGGTCCTGCGGCGGTTCGTCACATATCTAAGTCCCTTTGGGATTACAGAAATAAAAATCGCATATCGCTTGTTATTGCCAACGGAGAAAACGCGGAGTCGGGCAACGGTATTTTGCCCGAGACAGCCGAGCTTCTTGTCAAACGCGGAGTCGACGTCATAACAAGCGGCAATCATATATGGAAGCAAAGCGCCGCAAGAGACTATCTTGAGGGCACCGAGACTCTTATAAGACCGCTCAACTATCCCGGGGTGTGTCCCGGCAAGGGGTATACAATAGCCGAGGCGGACGGATACCGCTTTCTTGTGATGAACGTGCAGGGAACGGTTTATATGGAAGCGCTGGCTTGCCCCTTTGAAAGCGTCGAAAGGGCGCTTGAAATAAACAAGGGCAGGTACGATTTTGCACTGCTTGACATTCACGCCGAGGCGACCTCCGAAAAGCTTGCAATTGCATACTGCTTTGACGGAAAAATAAACATAATGGTCGGCACGCACACCCATGTGCAAACGGCGGACGAACGAATACTGCCAAAGGGAAGCGGCTACATTACCGATCTCGGTATGTGCGGCGTTCAGGACGGGATTCTCGGCGTCAGAAGCGATATCATAATCGACAGGCTGAGAACCAAGCTCCCCGCAAAATTTGCCTTAAAAGACGGAAATCCCGTCTTGTGCGGCGCCTTGTTCGAGCTTGATACGTCATGCGGGGTTGTTACCGACGTGCGGCGAGTCATGCTTTGATTTTACGCTGAAAAAGTTTTCAAAAGCGACAAAAAACCGATATTCAAAATGAAAAACCCGTCGGGCTGTTTTGCCCCGACGGGATAGTTTTTTTTAAAAGCTTATCAAGGTGCAATGACCGGCGCATTTTTGCGCCGGTCATGAGTTTTTTTACTTTTTTACTCTGCGTTATTTTGCAAGCTCTGCCCGCATTTTCTACAGAATTTAACGGGAGCTTCGTACCACTCGCCGCATTTGGGGCAAAATATCCCCTTCTTTTTCGGCTCGCTCTCCTCGGGAGAGGGCTCCTGATTTTTCCCGAGAATCTGATTGTCGCGGTCATCAATAGACCCGAGCTCGGCGGTTAGCCTTTCGATTTCGTCTTTTTTCTGCTTTACCGCCGTCAGCTTGTCGGTGATCTTCTGATAATCGGTATCACTGCTTTTCCAAACGTCATAGGTACATTCGCCTATTGAAAAGAGCAATTTCTGCACGTCCTTTTCAAGAGACTCGATGTGCGTTTTGATTTTGGATTTTTCAAGAGAGGAAGAAGTTTTAACGCTTATTGTGGTTATTCCCCTGTTGACAGAGCTTTTGAATTTTTGAAAAGCGTCGCCTGCCATAATCAGCAAAACCTACTTTAATATCCGACAACCGTATAGGGCAGAATTCCGACCACGTCGATGTCAATCTTCTTTGACTTTTTGCCCTTGCAGAGATACAGGTCGCCCTTGTAGTTGTTCATGCTGAAATCGCGCAGATAAAGCACGTTTCCGCCGGGAAGAACAGTAAAGTCGTGCACGTCATCTGAGAGCTTCACGGACTTTTTGCTCTTGAAGTACTTAAGCGTGCCGCAGCTCTTCTCGCTGTTCCAATCGGTGTAGTAGAATATCTTCTTGGAATCCTTGTCATAAATAACGCTGTAAACTCTTACGTCATAATCGGCTTTTACCTTGTTGACATACAGCTCGCCCTTGTACTTGTCTGAATCGTATTCCTTGAAGTAGATAAAGGTGTCTTCGTCAACAAAGCGCGCGTATGAAGGATAAACGTCGCTGTCGTAAAGCTCGGGCTTGCTTACCTTTTTCTTTGAAACCTTGGCTTTGTATAAATCTCCGCTGCCCTTCTTATCGTCTATGTTGTCAAGGAAATAAATCGTCTTGCCGTCACTGCTGATTTTGAAAGCCGAAGCGGCGGTTTGCTGTATCTCCAGGGCATTGTTTCCGACTGCAACGCTCCAGCTGTAGGAGGAGAAGCGTCCCGAGGTCACCATATCCCTGAGTGTGCTGAGGCTTGTTACCTCGGAGAGCTTTACCTTGGACGAATCGGACTGCTCTGCGAAAACTATCACGGGAGACTCGGATGCGGCGTAATACTCATAGCGTATCAGCGAATCGGTAATGGTCGAAGCTTCCTTGCCGTTATAATAGCAAAGTGTATAGCTTGTGACAGAAACCTTTTCACCGTCCAGTGCGGTACGGATAGCGTCGCGCGCAAGCTTCTTTTGATATTCCTCGTAGGCTTTTGTATATTCTTCGTATTTTGCCTGGTAATCGGGATCGTCATACGCGGGCATTTCGGGAGCGGTCATTTTGCTGTCGGCGTCCTTCATATCGTCAAGAATGAAGCTTGAGAGGGAGGCTTCAGCCGCAGTATTGGTCTTGACGTAATATATTTCTCCGGAGTCGTAAATACGAATAACCGAGCTGACGTCGGATGCGATTTTAACCTTGTCCTTGCCGTTTGTCTTTTTATAAAGAGTGTTTTCCTTGATGTAATATACGGTCTTGAAGTCCTCGGTCACATATGAAAGAGAGGAGATATCGCCCTCTATCTTTTCCTTGTCCTTATTGGACTTTTTGATATACAGGGTGTTGTCCGCGGTGCGGTATACGACGGTTTTGCCGTCCTCCGAGAGATAGAAGGAGGTGACCTCGTTGTCTATCTTATCTTTTTCGTCTTTTTTGACGTTGTAGCGATAAAGGTCATATGACGAATCGCCGCTGCCGTTAATCTTTGCGTAGGTCACAAGGGTCGCAGACTCGTTGACAATGTAGTATGCAACATCCGAGTCGATCTTCTGAGCTTCTTTTTTGGGCTTGTTCAGACTGCGGTAATACAGTGAAAAGCCGCTGCTGCCGGCAGTGCTTATTCTGTCCGGGAAGAAGATGGTCTTTCCGTCCTTGCTGACGGTAACGTCCAAAGCGTCTGCCGCGCCGACAAGACCGGCGTCGGTTACATCGCCGTCCACAAGCCGTGAGGTTACCTGCATGGGATCCTTTGAGAAATTGTTGTACATCAGCTCCTTATCCTTGATGTACAGAGCAAAGCTCGGGGCTTTACCTGCGGAAGCTATGGATGCGATGATGATAATAAGCAGTATTGCCGCCACGGCAACTGCGCACAGAGCCGCGAGCGTTTTCTTCGGTATTTTCGAGAGATTTGCTACAATGGGAAGCTTTTTGAGGTCGGTTACCTTGCTTTTTGAATCCTTGGCAGTCGAGGAGCCCTCGGATATTGCCGTTCCGCAATTCTGACAAAAGGCAAATTCCGTACTCGTTTGTTTCCCGCAGTTGGGGCAGAAAACAGTTTCAAAGATTTGGGCACCGCAGCTGTCGCAGAATTTTGTACCGTCTTCAAGCTGCTTTTTGCATTTAGGGCACACAATCATTTTTCGTTCCTCCTGTTAATATTGTGCTTAATATTTTATATATTCTTCTGTAAAATCAGGACGGCAGAGGGCAAAATCCACCCCTTGCAGCATACACCGCCCAATAAAAACAGATATGATATATAATATTTTAGATTATTATACTCTCTTTCTTTTTTCTTGTCAATAGTTACGGATGAATTTGTTTTCTTTTTGTTAAAAAATTATTTAAGTTTATACGGGCGTATTATTAAAACAGCGAAGGTTGACCGTCGAAACGGCGGTCAACCTTAAAGTTTAAATTTTCACCGTCCAGCCGAAGGGATCTTTGATTTTACCGTACTGGATTCCGGTGAGAGTGTCGTAAAGCATTTGCGTGGTCTCGCCTATTCTTTGACCGCATACGGGATACTCAACGTCCTTGTACATGAACATTCCGATAGGCGAAACAACAGCCGCGGTGCCGCAGCCCCAAGCCTCCTCAAGGCTTCCGTTTGCCATGGCGTCCTTGAGCTCATCTACCGAGATAAGCCTTTCTGTCACCTTATAGCCCTTGCTTTTTAGCACCTCAATGCAGGATTTTCTGGTTATACCGGGCAGAATCGAGCCTGTGAGAGCGGGAGTGATGACCTCTCCGTTTATCTTGAACATAACGTTCATCGCGCCCACCTCCTCGATGTATTTTCTCTCGACGCCGTCAAGCCAAAGCACCTGAGAATAGCCCTTTTGCTCCGCGCGGTGACCGGCTCTTGTGGAGGCGGCGTAGTTGCCTCCGCATTTGATATATCCCGTGCCTCCGCGAACGGCGCGAACGTCCTGATCCTCGATCAGAATCTTTACCGGATTTAGTCCCTCCTCATAGTAACTGCCGCTCGGAGATGCGATTATTGAAAATACCGCGCTCTGTACGGTGTGAACGCCGAGATGCGGGTCGTTTCCGAACATAAAGGGACGTATGTAGAGAGACGCGCCCTCGGAATGGGGAACCCAGTCCTGCTCGACCTTGACAAAGGCAGTAATGGCTTTGAGAGCGTCCTCTTCTTCAATTGCGGGCAGGCAGAGCCTGTCGGCGGAGCTGTTCATTCTCCTTACGTTTTCTATCGGTCTGAAAAGCTGAACGCTGCCGTCTGCAATTCGGTACGCCTTGAGACCCTCGAAAATTTCCTCACCGTAATGAAGCACGGTTGAGGAGGGGTGGATGCTGAAATTTGCGAACGGAACGATTCTTGCGTCATGCCAGCCTTTGCCGGCGTCGTACTCCATGATGAACATGTGGTCGGTGAATATCTTGCCAAAGCCGAGCTCCGACTCGTCCGGCTTGGCCTTCGGGCAGGTTGTTTTGGTAATTTTAATGTCAATCATTTCAATTCTCCTTTGTTTTTACGTTTTGACCGTAAATAAAATAAATGAAATTAAAGAAATTAAAGGTTGTAACCGATATCAAGCGCCGAAAGGTTGCTCTCAAGCAGGTCTTGATGTCTTGCGGAAACCACTTTCGAAAGGGCTTCCCTTGTGTCGGGAGCTTTAAAAGCGTCGCACTCTTTTATAACTTTTCCCATGAGGATCATGTTGCCGAGCCCCCGATACGAGCTCTCCGACGCAAGCCTTGTTGCGGGAATGGCGTAAATTTTGACGTCCTCTCTTTCCACCTTGCGGGAAATGAGGGTGCTGTCATAGAATATTTTTCCGCCGGGGACTACCGCGCCCTCGTATTTGTCAAGAGAGGGTAGGTTCATGGCAATAAGAACGTCGGGCGCATCGACTATCGGGGAGCCGACGTCCTCACTGCTGATTATCACCGAGCAGTTTGCGGTGCCGCCTCTCATTTCGGGACCGTAGGAGGGGAGCCAGCTTACGTTACAGCCCTCGATAAGCCCCTTGTATGCTAAAAACTTACCGGCAAAGAGAACGCCCTGACCGCCAAAGCCGGCAATAAGGATATGGGTTGTGCTCATTGTTGCTCACCCTCCTTTTTCTCGGCGCTTCTGTCCTTATACACGCCCAAAGGATAATAAGGAATCATATTTTCTTCTATCCACGAAAGCGCCTTTTCGGGAGTCATACCCCAGTTTGTGGGGCAGGAGGAAATAACCTCGATAAGTGAAAAGCCCTTTTTGTTTATCTGATTTTCAAACGCCTTTTTAATTGCCTTCTCGGCGGCTTTGATGTTTTTAACGTTGTTGACGGCAACTCTTTCAATGTATTCCGGACCGTCAAGCCTTGAGAGAAGCTCGCATATCTTAATGGGATATCCGCAAAGCTTTACATCCCTTCCGTAAGGGGAGGTCTGGGTCACCTGACCGGGCAGGGAGGTGGGAGCCATCTGACCTCCGGTCATACCGTAAATCGCGTTGTTTACGAATATAACCGTTATGTTCTCGTTTCGCGTTGCGGCGTGTACCGTTTCCGCCATGCCTATTGAGGCAAGGTCGCCGTCTCCCTGATAAGTAAATATTATATTGTCGGGCATTGCTCGCTTTAAGCCGGTCGCCACTGCGGGCGCTCTGCCGTGAGCGGCTTCCACCATGTCGCAGGCAAAATAATTGTACGCCATAACCGCGCATCCCACCGGAGCCACTCCGACAGTGCTTCCTTCGATATCAAGGTCGTCTATGGCTTTTGCCACAAGGCGGTGAATAATCCCGTGAGTACAGCCCGGACAGTAATGAAGCGGGGCGTCGGTAAGCGCATGGGGTTTGTCAAAAACTATGCTCATTTTTTATTTCCTGTCTTTTGCCCTTACTTTTAGGGCAAGAACTCCTTTCTTTCAATCTGCCGTATATTATTTCTTCAAATTTTCTTCGACTTCTTTGATTTTCGAAAGCACCTGCTCGGGGGAAGGTATCATTCCTCCCACACGGTTGCAAAGGTATACGGGTCTGCGGCAGTGAACGGCAAGCTCGACGTCCTCGATCATTTGTCCCATTGAAAGCTCGACCGAGATAAACGCCTTTGCCCTGTCGGCGGCTTTTTCAAACGCCTTTTTGGGGAAGGGCCAAAGGGTCACAGGCCTTATAAGTCCGACCCTTATTCCCATTTTTCTTGCCTCGTTTACGGCGTTTTTGGAAACTCTTGCGGCAATTCCGAAGGCGGCGATTATTATATCCGCATCATCTGTCAGATACTCTTCATACATCGGTTCTTTTTCCAAAACCGCCTTGTATCTTTCATATCTTTTGAAATTGCTTTCTTCAAGCTGCTCGGGTTCAAGACAGAGGGAGTTTACTATATTATGTACTCTCTTCATTTTGGTTCCGGTAACCGCCCAATCCTTTGAAATATTTAAAGGGGTGTACTCCTTCATTTTGACCGGCTCCATCATCTGTCCTATCGTGCCGTCGGCAAGTATCATAACCGGCATTCTGTATATGTCGGCAAGGTCAAAGCCCCGAAGTGTAAGGTCTGCCATTTCCTGAACGTACGCGGGGGCAAGCACTATCATGTGATAGTCTCCGTGACCGCCTCCTCTTGTCGCCTGAAAATAATCCGACTGAGAGGGCTGTATTCCGCCGAGTCCCGGTCCGCCTCTTTGAACGTTGACTATAAGGGCGGGGAGGTCACAGCCCGCGATGTACGAAATGCCCTCAGATTTAAGGGAAATACCGGGGCTTGAGGATGAGGTCATCGCGCGCTTTCCGGCGGCGGCGACTCCGTATACCATGTTAATGGCGGCGATTTCGCTTTCGGCTTGCAGGAAAACTCCGCCGATTTTCGGCATACGCTTTGCCATATATGCGGCAATTTCGGTCTGAGGCGTAATAGGGTATCCGAAATAATGACGGCAGCCCGCCGCAATTGCCGCCTCGGCAATCGCTTCGTTCCCCTTCATAAGAACCTTGTCTGTCATATTTGCACTTCCTTTCGATATCACTTTTCCACACTGATAACGCAGTCGGGACACATGGTGGCGCAGAAGGCGCAGCCTATACACTGCGCGGGGTCGGAAAGCTCTGCCGGGGAGTGCCCCTTCTTGTTTATTTTGTCTTTTGAAATGACAATGATCTTCTTGGGACATACGGTGACGCACAGTCCGCAGCCCTTGCAAAGGTCTGTTTTAAAAGTGAGTTTTGCCATGTTAATTTCTCCTTATATCGTAGTACCTTTCGTCAAGAACGAGAGGAAATACTTCATTTTCTTTACATTTCGGTAAAAGTGACAGATTTTTGTCAAAAGAGGTAAAGGCAAGGGGCAAAGAGGAAAGCCCGCAAAGCTCTTCTGCAAATTCAAAAGAGGCGACAATATCCTCGGGGGAGGTTTCATTTCCGATGTTGGAATTGTTTACAACGCCGGTAAAGGCAATGCCGCACGCCCCCTCTATTTCCCGCATGACCTCAAACGCGTCAGAGGCGTTTCTTGTGAGGGGACGGTAGCAGTTGGCGACAAAAAGCATCGCGTAGTCACCTTCTTTAAGAATATACGGCACGTATCTTCCAAGCGCCAGGGCGCCTCTGTCGTCCCCTCCGACGTCAATGACGGCATATTTGTCTTTTCTGCAAAATATTCCGTAGGTCTCCTGCGGGAGAGCGGGCAGATCGACGTTGGAATTTGCGAATTTTGAGGAGATAAGCTCGACCCCCTCGCTTTTTAGCATATGCTCGCTGTCCTTGGTGCGAAAATAGGGATTTACAATATCAAGATCGCAAATAACGGTCTGTTTTCCGAGGCGGCGAAGATACAGGGCGTAATTTACGGCAATGCTGGTTTTGCCGCTTCCGTAGTGCCCCGCAAAAAGAGTGATACGTTTTGGTTGAATCATTTTAATTTGTACTATGCTTGTTATATACCGTATATTTTCGCTGTCAAGTGAAAATTTCGCCTTTACAGCTTGTTTCTTTGAATTTTTCCGCTGATTGTCTTGGGAAGCTCGTCACGAAATACCACAATTCTCGGGTATTTGTAAGGAGCGGTGTGAGTTTTCACGTAATTTTGAATTTCCTTTTTAAGCTCCTCGGTGGGCTCTGTACCCTTAGTCAGCACAATAGACGCCTTGACAACCTGTCCGCGAATCTCGTCCGGAGCGGCTGAAACTCCGCATTCAAGCACGTAGGGCAGCTCCATTATGACGTTTTCTATTTCAAACGGTCCTATTCTGTAGCCCGAGGATTTTATTACGTCGTCCACTCTTCCGACATACCAATAGTAGCCGTCCTCGTCCTTCCAAGCGGTGTCGCCGGTGTGATACATGCCGCCGCGCCATGCCTCGCTTGTCAGCTCCTCGTTAAGATAGTAACCCTTAAACAGACCGCAGGGGGAGCCCTTGTCTGTTCTTATTACTATTTCGCCGGTCTCGCCGACAGGGACAGAGTTGCAGTTTTCGTCCACAATATCGACGTCGTAAAGCGGAGAGGGCTTGCCCATTGAGCCCAGCCTTATTTCTGTTCCGGCAAGTATGCCGATAACGAGCGTGGTTTCGGTCTGTCCGAAGCCCTCCATTATTTGAAGTCCGGTGGCCTTTTCAAACTGTCTGAACACCTCGGGATTGAGCGCCTCTCCGGCGGTCGTCATATTGTGAATCGAGGAGAGGTCGAATTTCGAAAGGTCCTCTTTTATCATCATTCTGAGCATCGTGGGAGGTGCGCAGAAGGTGGTGATGTTGTATCTTTTGAACATGGGCAGAATGGTATTTGCGTCGAAACGGTCAAAATCGTAGACGAAAATCGCGCCCTCGGCAAGCCACTGACCGTAGAGCTTGCCCCAAAGCGACTTGCCCCAGCCGGTGTCCGAAATTGTGAGGTGCAGACCGTCGCGCTCGACGCAGTGCCAATATTTTGCGGTTATAAAATGTCCGAGCGCGTATTTGTGAGAGTGTACCGCGATTTTGGGATATCCGGTTGTGCCCGAGGTAAAGAACATAACGCAGGGGCCGTCTCCGCACGAGGCGTCAAGCGGGCGGGTCAGCTTTCCGGTGTAAAGCTGATATTCTTCGTCAAAGTTGTGCCAACCCTCGCGGCATCCGCCGACCATGATTTTAAGCTTAAGCGTGTCGGTGAGCTTTTCTGCCTCGTCCACGTGCAATGATACCTCGCCGTCTGCGGTGCAGACTATGGCGGAAACTCCCGCGGCAGAAAAGCGATATTCAAGGTCGTGCGTCATAAGCTGATATGTTGCGGGTATTGCAATGGCGCCAAGCTTTTCAAGAGCCAGCATACAGAACCAGAACTGATAGTGCCGCTTGAGCACGAGCATTACTCTGTCGCCGCGCTTTATTCCGAGCGATTTAAAGTAATTTGCCGTCTGATTTGAGGCTCTCTTGATATCCGCAAAGGTGAAGCGGCGCTCGACAAGATTTTTGTCGACGTGAAGCATTGCAAGCTTTGTGGGATAGGTGTTTGCCAGCTCGTCAACACAGTCAAAGGCAAAGTTGAATTTGTCCTCATTTTCAAAGGCTATTGAAACAAGCTCGCCCCTTTCGTTCTCGGTTGTCTTAATGAATTTGTCGCAAAGCAGCTTGTAGTCAGCTCTTGCGTGCGCAATGCTCTCGCCGACCTTTTTCTCCTCGGTGTCGCTTCCCGGCATGACGACGGCAATAAAGTTGCAGGGGCCGTTGTTTACCGCTATCATTCCGTGAGGAGTGGAGGAGTTGTACAAAATCGAGTCACCCGCATTTAATATTTCGGTATGATCGCCGACGCGTACCTTAAGAGAGCCGGATATCACATAGTCAAATTCCTGTCCGGAATGAGTGTCCGTATGTATCGGCATGTTTTGAAGCTCCTCTTTGTAATCGTAGGTGACAAAATAGGGCTCGGAAATCTTTCCTACAAACTGCGAGGCGAGATTTTTAATAAGAATACCGTTTTCATCGACCGTCACCTTGCCGTTTCCGCCTCTTGTCACCTGATATGAGGTGAGTCGGGGGCTGTAGCCTTCAAGAAGCTCTGATATATTTATCCCGAAGATCATGGCGCATTTGTGAATGAACGAGAAGGGAAGCTCAAGCTTTCCACCCTCGAATTCTCTGTATTCGTCGGTTGAGATCTCCGCCTTTTTTGCCATTTCCTCTTCCGTCAAATTAAGAATTTCGCGCATTTCACGTATTCTTGAAGCCAAATCCTTAGCTGAAACTGCCGTGTCGTTTTTCATGTTTTACCTCTTTCAATATGGTTTTGAATTTTAATTTGAATTTTAAATTTTTATATTAAAAAGCTCGGATGCATTTTTATAAAGTATCTGTTCCCGCTCGCTTTCGCACAGCTCTAAGGTCATAAAGCGCTCGACCTCATATGACGGGTCCCAAAGCGGGTAGTCGCTGCCGAACATTACGCGGTACGTGCCGTATTTCATTATAATATCCTTCGCTTTCCTCTTGTCGAGCATATAAAGCGAGGAGGAGCAATCCACAACAAGATTTTCATATTTTGGAAGCTCGCTTGCCGCAGTATCCCAAACCGACCATCCGCCAAGATGCGCTCCGATTACGGTTAATTTCGGGAACGCCTCAAGCACGGGCCTGATATTTTCGGGATTTGAATTATGATACCTGCCGTCCCCCAAATGGACGCACACGGGCAGCCTTCCTTCGGCGGCCTCGAAAATATCCATCGCTCTTTTGTCATTTGTTCTGAAATTCTGAATATCGGGGTGCAGCTTTATGCCGACAAGCCCCAAAGAAATTATCTCGTTTATATCCCTTTCAAGATCGTCGCTGTCCGGATGCATGGCGCCCATGCCGGTGAACATTCCGCCGCCCTCCCTTACAATCGAGGCAATATAGGTATTTATCGCATGAACCTGTTCGGGAGTGGTCGCAACCGAGTTTACGACGTAATGATTTATTTTTGCCCTCTTCCCCGCCTCCAAAAGTGTGCTTACCTTTCCGTCGTAAGTAACGGGGATGTGGTAAAACTCGCCTGTCGCGCGCGACGCCTTCTCGGCAATCTTGTCGGGGTAGATATGGCAGTGCATGTCGATTATCTTCATTTTTGCCCTTCCTTTCTGTCGGCTTTGCGCCACGGGTTTGTCGGTATGCGGCTATAAAGAAGGCTCACAACATCAGTTGTGAGCCGCAAAAGCATTTAAGTCAAGAAAAAGTCTTCTTTAAATGGCTTATTTTTGTGCACGACAACCGACGCTATCAATGTCCTTGCGTATTATCGGGACAATAATAATAGCGTTGATAATAATGGATATCACTATTACCGCGGTTCCTGCCATAGTTTTTAGCACCTTTTCAAGAATTACCTTTGAATTATACCACATGTCTTTTCTTATGTCAATAACTTTTCATAAGATTTTTACTTTTTTTTCACGGTTTTTTTGACGGTTTCAGAGCGCTTTTCAAAAAAGCGGCTCGGGTCGCGTCTTCCCCGCGGCGAACACATTGCCGCAAAGTGTCACTTTGACTGCTAAAATCTTGTGCACATTGCCCAAATTTTGCTCTAAATTTTTGTCGATAATTGAGAAAATTGCCTTGCAAATGGGTGCAGGCATTGACTTCTTACATTTTTTGAGTATAATATTATATGAAAGGTAAAAAGGGAGGTAGTGTCCGATGAACAGTTAATTCCGGCGCAGAAAAGAAAAAACAAGTAGAAACAGCATAATAAAACATGGAAGGGAAATACGAAAATGAAAAAATCGGGAAAAATCATCGCATTTGTACTGACATTCACACTTCTGTTGACATTCCAGCCTCTGACAGAGGCAATAAAAGCTGTAGCTGACGTTGTTGCTTCAAACAAAACGAAGAGCGACGGGGACATAACCTCGGACATATACGGGGACGTCGACGGAACAGTTCTTACAAAAACTCTTGAAGAAGCCTTTGAAGAAGGCTACCAAAAAAGGCTGAAGGAAGAAAATGTAGCGTCTTATTTGGAATCTGCCAAATTTGGATTAATTAACCAAATTGTCGATTATGTCGATCATACTATATCGGTACACATGGAAAGACTTACTTATCCTCACTGTCCGGAATCGTACTGCATTCTCACGCCGCATCTTGAAGCTTCTAATTTTAAGTAATTTAAGGAGGGATCATTTATTTATGAGTGACAAAAGCATTTTAAGCACAATAAAAGACGCAATTTTAAACGTTAAAACCGTTATTTTGTGTGTTATATTTTCGGCTTACCAATTATTTAGCGCGGTACTGTTCATTTTAATTTTTGAACGGGATACATGGTTTTCATTTACTGCTACGGACGCAGAAATACTTATTGCAGCTTGGCGCGGACTTATTATTTGGATATGCCTATTCACTGTATTAACTGCTGTAATCATGAGAAAATGGAAGTGGAAACAATGGCTTATTACACTCCCCCTCCAGTTTGTAGTATATACGCTTGTCTGCTTTTTATGGCGCGTTTTAGTGCCTCATTACCTCTTCCCTACAGCTACGTCCTTTGTTCTTCCAATTGTTTTTGATACAATAGATTTTGCGTTTCACATTCATATTTATAGCTTAGCTATCCTTGATTATATCTTCTTTTTAGCGTCATTTATTGAGATCTTTGCCTTACAGGCTCTCGGTATTCATCTGTACAATCGGTGGTCGGAGCGTCGGGAAAGGCGCGCAATGCGGGCAAAAGAAGCAAAAGAAGCAGAAAAGAGGAGCAATACAGAGCAAAACAAAACTCCCGCTCCTTCGGAAGAGGACAATAAGGACTAAAAAACGGCGCAAAGCATTAACCACAATCGAAGGCTGATTTTCCCAGCTTACCTTCTGACGGGAAAGCCGCCTTTCCGGTTTATTTCTTAAAACCCACATCGGGAGAGCCTCCCGCTCTCCCGATATTTTCAAAAATCGTGTCGTATTTTGTCTTAGTGTCGTCAAAACGGCAAGACCCGAAGCGATGAAACGATGTATATTTTTTAGGAGCCGATGATTTTATTACGTTTTTTCCGCTTTCTGAATGGGGATTTACAAGATATGGAAAGACCACATCTGCGGATATTGCTATAAGTAAAACTTGTGAAACCGATTGGAAAAAAGCTATTGGTAAAGAATATGAAAAAATGAAGTCGCCTAACGGAGCTTATGAAAAATTGTTCGAACATGTGAAAAATAGAAATGAATGCTACGATATTAAATATGATGATAACCGGAGGGTAAAAAAAGAAGAAAGTGACACAAGTAAGTATCCGTCAAATACCGATGGATATTACGTTGTTGAAGGATCATATATTTACCAAAGTCCGATGTTTTTGATTAAGTGCTTTGTAGCGATTCCGGCAAAAAAGTTGAGCGGTTTGGATTTTCTTGAAATGAACGTATGTGAAAATTTAAAGGATGCTAAAATCACGTTACTTGCAAATGCAGTAGGTTTGGATCCTTCCAAAATCGAAACGGAGGAAGGCTTAAAAGAACTTTGGGATAGTCTTGGGGATACTGTTGTTACATATAACTTATATTATCCGCACTATCCGGAATCCTATTGTATTTTAACTTCTTATATAGAAGCTTCAGATTTTTCGTAGTATCGCGTTATTGAGATTGAGGTGTATAGTTATATGAATGAAAAAACTCAAAAAAATAATAATTTTGTATTAAAAACTGCTCTTTTAGCATTAAAAGCCGCTCTTTTATGCGCTGTATTTGTTTTGTATATATTTAAAGGTTGTGATACGGCAATTTCATTATTTCTTTTTGGCTTTGTTAATTTGGGTTCGGCAGGCTTACTCTGGGGTATGACATTTATTTTACTTTCGCTTGTTGCTCTTGTATGTCTGTCATATTGGACAATATCGTCGTGGAAGCATTGATTAGTGTCTCTTTTGATACAAATTGCAGTGTATACAGCATGTTATTTTGCCTTTTTAAAGGGTGCTTTTTGGAATCCGCGCGCTGTAATGATGTTTTTTATAGATGAGCCGGACACTTATTTTTGGGAGTTTATTTGGGCTGTTATTGAGGTGCTTGCCATTCAAGCGCTGGCGATGCTTATAAAGCTGATAATATCCATAGTACGCAGAGCGAAAAAACAAACCCAAAGCTCAAATCATTTAGCTTCAATTGTATCGTTCATCGCAAAATGCTTTTTATTGTGCGTAATATACAACGTGCTTATGAGCTCTACAGCATATATCCTTGCTTTTGTCTATGATCATTTCGGTCGGGCGTCAAATATTGTACAGGTATGCTGTTCAGCGACTCTTATGCTGCCTTTGATAGTATTATCGGCATTTCTCTCTACGTTGCTGTTAAAGTCATGGAAGGAATGGGTAATCAGCTTACCGGTTCAGTTTGTTATATTTTTGTGTTTACGTTTAATAGAACAGCTGCCCATTTTTATTTCGTTAGCTTTTTGGTTTCCATATCCTCTTTTTTATATAACAGACGCGTTAGACTTGAGTTCTAAGGGCATTACATCGCTTCTTAATTTTGTCTTTTCACTTGTTGAAGCATTCGGTATTCAGGCGCTGGCGCTCCTGTCAAGGCGGCTCATATTAAAGCACAGAGCGGAAAACCTTGCAGGGCTTGAAGGTAAAAAAGAAAAATGCGAAAAAACAAGCAAAGAAGAGGCGCCAAACAATCAATAAGCGGCGACTGTGCCGGAGCGAGGGAGAGAAAAATCCCTCGCTCATTTTTTGACTATTTTTCGACACTATTCGACATTTGGCGACTTCTTTATACTTTTTTTGCGGAGATTTTTCTGTCTTTTTTATAAAAAAATATTATTTTTCCACCAGCGCGACAAGGGCGGATATTAAAAAAGCTCATATTATGACAAATTTTTTGTAAAACTATTGACTATACCGCATTAAACTGATAAAATATACAGGTAAACGCTTTATATAATAAAGGAGACTACTGATGGTAATTAAAATTATTATGGTTTGCGTGTTCTTTGGCATTATGGTCGGAGTCGGACTGTATTGCAGAAAACACGCGACAAACGTCGACGGCTTTGTGCTCGGAGGCCGCGCTGTCGGTCCGTGGCTCACCGCTTTTGCGTACGGAACGTCCTATTTTTCCGCGGTGGTATTTGTGGGATATGCCGGACAGTTCGGATGGAAATACGGTATTGCCGCCACTTGGGCGGGAATAGGCAACGCGCTTATCGGCTCGCTTCTTGCTTGGGCGGTGCTCGGAAGGCGCACTCGCGTTATGACCCAGCATCTTGGCAGCGCTACAATGCCTGAATTCTTTGAAAAACGCTTCGGCTCAAAGGCGCTCAAAATCGCGGCGTCTGTCGTTATCTTTATTTTCCTCATTCCGTATACCGCATCTCTCTATAACGGACTTTCCCGCCTTTTCGGTATGGCTTTTAACATCGATTACTCGATTTGCGTTATCGCAATGGCGGTGCTTACCTGTATTTACGTCGTTGCGGGCGGATATATGGCGACCGCTATAAACGATTTTATTCAGGGCATTATAATGATAGGCGGCATAGTTGCGGTCATTGCCGTTGTGCTCTCAAATCAGGGCGGCTTTATGGGCGCTCTTAACGGACTTGCGGCGGTTGAGGACGCCTCGGTCTCAAATCAAAACGGCGTGTTTGCCTCCTTCTTCGGTCCCGACCCGCTTAATCTGCTCGGGGTTGTCATTCTGACCTCGCTCGGAACCTGGGGACTGCCTCAAATGGTTCAGAAATTCTACGCCATTAAAAATGAAAAGGCTATTACAAAAGGAATGATTATTTCCACGGTTTTTGCGGCAATAGTTGCGGGCGGATGCTATTTCCTCGGGGGCTTCGGGCGTCTGTTCTCGGATAAAATCGACATTGCGGCAAACGGCTATGATTCGGTTATCCCGACTATGCTTTCCGGTCTTCCCGATATACTTATTGCGGTTGTGGTCATTCTCGTCCTTTCCGCTTCAATGTCGACTCTCTCCTCCTTGGTGCTCGCTTCAAGCTCCACTCTGACCTTGGATTTTCTCAAGGGAAATATAATCAAAAAGATGGACGAAAAGAAACAGCTGATAATTATGCGCGCGCTGATTGTCGTATTTATCGCCATTTCCGTGGTTATCGCGCTTGTTCAATACAAATCCTCCGTGACCTTTATAGCTCAGCTTATGGGCGTTTCATGGGGTGCGCTTGCAGGCGCGTTCCTTGCTCCCTTCCTGTACGGACTGTATTGGAAAAAGGCGACAAGGGCAAGCGTTTGGTGCAGCTTTATCTTCGCTTCGGTCCTGATGATTGCAAACGTGCTGTGGCAGCCCTATTTCCCGACTATTTTGCAGTCGCCGATAAACGCAGGAGCCTTCGCAATGCTTGCCGGACTTGTCATTGTGCCTGTGGTCAGCCTCTTTACCCGTAAGCCCGAGGACACCTTGGTTGAGTACGCCTTCTCCTGCTATGACAAAAAGGTGGAGGTTACGCAAAGTACATCGCTTGGAAAATAATATTTCGCTTTTTCAAAACTAATATTTAGTCAAACGGGGCAGACCCTGCAGGGCTGTCCCGTTTGACCTTCCTTATAGTTTAATTCGCACTTTTTCTTTACTTTTGGAATTATTTGTGATATCATAGTTACAGCAAAATCAGACAAAAATAAAAAGGAGACAAAAAGTGACCCCTGTTGAAATAAGAAACAAAAATATAATAAACGAGACGGTAAAAGCATTAAAGTCAAGGCATTTTGACGCATATGCCGTGGACACAAAGGAGGAGGCGCTTTCTCTGGCGCTCTCACTTATACCAAAAGAGGACGTAGTGTCCTTCGGAGGCTCGGCGAGCGTCGACAGTGTCGGATTAAAAGAGGCGCTTTATGCAAGAGGGCAGAAATTTATAGACAGATCTGCGGCAAAGAGTCCCGAGGACGCCGAAAGGCTTCAAAGAGAGGCGCTTCTTTGCGACACATATTTAATGAGCGCTAATGCTATCGGCGCCGACGGTACAATTGTCAATATCGACGGCAACGGCAATCGCGTCGCAGCCCTGTGCTACGGTCCGAAACAGGTAATAATAATAGCGGGCGCAAACAAGATAACCCATGACGTGAAATCGGCAATTGAGCGGGCAAAGTATTATGCAGCGCCCGTCAACGCCGCTCGGTTTGATATCGGCACTCCCTGCAAGGAAAAGGGACTTTGCAATGTATGCAAATGCCCGGACTGCATATGCGCGCAGATACTCATAACAAGACTTTGCCGAAGGGCGGGAAGAATTAAGGTGATTTTGACAAAGGAAAGCCTTGGGTTTTAAGTACATAAAAAATCAAGGTGGAAATATGTATGTGGCTTGTGCTCGCGCTTTCCTCGGCGGTCCTTTCCGGCGCCGTGGCGGTAATAATAAAATACGCGCTGAAAGAGACAAGCCCCGAGCTTTCGCTTTTTATCCGCACTGCCGCAGTGCTTGTTTTCACTCTGTTTTTTGCAAAATTTAAAAAGCTTAACCTTTCTGACCTCGTTTTTATAATACTCTCGGGCGCCGCTATGGCAATTTCATGGCTTTGCTATTACAGGGCGCTAAATTTCGGCAGGGCGGGAATTGTGGCGTGTGTAGAAAGGCTTTCGACCCCGCTTACGGTTGTGGGCGCCTCGCTGTTTTTAAAAGAGACTTTCGGTCCGGCAAGATTTATTTCGGTGGTTTTTGTAACCTTCGGAATACTTATAATGCTCGAAAAAGATGACTTAAAAAATATCGGGGCAAAAAGCTCCGATAAGGACAAGAAAAAGAAGGGCTGGCTCTGCTTTGCGCTTGCCTCGGCGCTCTTTACCGCCTCCTCGGTGCTTCTTGCCAAGGCGGGACTTAAAAATATCGACAGCGACCTTTCACTCACCCTTCGAACCATTGTGGTGCTTATCATTTCTTTTGGCGTTGTCCTTTACAAAAAGGAGCTCTTTTGCAAAATATCCCCAAAAACGCTTGTAACAGTGATTCTTTCCGGCTTTGTAACAGGCTTTTCGTGGCTTTGCTACTACAGGGCGTTGGCTCTTCGGGACGCGGCGATAATTCAGTCGCTCGATCGCCTCGGCGTGCTTGTCAGCGTTGCGCTTTCTGCGCTGATTTTTGGGGAAAGACCTAATAAAAGACAGCTTGTCGGTCTGTTTTTTCTTACCGCGGGCATTCTTTTTCCGACTCTCGGATAAAGAGCGCCGACAGGAAAATAAAAAATAAAGGCTGTATTCCCGCTTTGCGGGCCTACAGCCTTATTTGGTTACCTTTGATTAAAGCTAATAGCTTTTTTGCGTTTTATTCCGGAGTGTATGTTGTGGTGATGTCGACCGCATGGTCACAGCAGTCGGGGTCGGAATTTCCGCCAAGATCTCCTTCTTTATACATGAGATTGTCGCGTACAAGATTTTCGGGAGGGCAAACGTTAAGAGTGGCGCCCGAGGAATCGCAGTCGGCAATGGTCAGCGTCCCTTCACTGTCGGGGAAGGTTCCGAGCAGACCTGCGGCGTTAAATTTAACGTTTGTAGTGGTGTCGACGGTGCCCTTTACCTTGCAGTTATAAATTACCGCGCTGTTTTTTGCACAGCCGACAAGAAGCGCCGCATATCCCGCAAAGCCCTGATTGGTATTGAGCGCTTCGGGAACATTCACATTGACGTTTTCCATATTGCAGGAAAGTACCTTTCCGTCTGTAGCGTAAGCCACCATACCCGCGACGTATACGTGATAGTTCTTGTTGTAGGAGCAGACGATGTTCACGGAGGAATCCTTAATGGTCAGGTTTTTGACTGTACCGCCCTTAAGATGAATAATAAGCAGGGAAATACCGGCTTCGCAAACGCTTCCGTTGTCCTCAATTGCCGAGATGACATAGGTGCGCTCGGCGCTTGAGGCGGGGTTTGGCATATTGCTTGTGGCGTCGTTTGCCATGGTCATTGTCCAGTTAAGATTGCTTATTGTGTGTCCGGCTCCGTCAAAAACTCCGGAGAACTCGTAAATCGGTTCGTATGCGGTGGGATCGCTGTAATCGCTCATATCGATGTCTGCGGTAAGCGTGATGCTCGAATCGAGAGCGACGTCCCAGTTGTTGAACTTGTTGATAGCTTCAACAAGCTCTGCGGCAGTGCCGACCTTGATGCTTTCGGTCTCGGGCTCTGCTTCGGGCTCGATGTCGGGGGGTCTGCGGGTTGTTGAGGATTTTGTCGTGTTTTCGGTTGTTCCGTTTGTGTTTTTGTCATCAGAGCTGCCGCACGAAACAAAAAGCGCCATGGAAAAAATAAGGGATATTGCAAGAAGTGCCGATAGAAGCTTTTTCATGGTTCTTCTCCTTTAAAAAATATCTATTTCACACGGGATATTGATTTTTCCCGAATATGAATATAACTCAGTCCGCCAGAGCGCGGATAATGCCCATCGGAGTCGATTGACTCCCCTGTCCCAAGGGGTTGTCCGAAAGGAGCCTTGCAAGACTGTCCTTTGACATTGAAGGGTCGGAAACGCCGAGTATCTTTCCTCCGAGATCGTTTATATCGACAATGATACAGCGGCAGCCTATCCTCTCAGAAACCGCCATTGCCACCTTGTCGGGCTTGTCCGGTCCGAGCACCACACAGTGGTCATAAGGCGGTATTGTTCCGTGAGTGGGGCCGTCAATTGATGCCGCCTTCTGTCCCGCCACAATGTAAAACCACCCCTTGCGGTGAAACAGCTTGCCGATAACGCTCACAAGTGCGGCAAACAGTATACGAATAGTTCCGCATTCGCGCAGCGCCATTTCCATTGTTTCGGGAATGCCGAGCCCTATGCCGTGCTTTGTCTTGGTGACGTATTTCGAAAGGAAAACTGCCAGCTTGCGCGGCTTTATTTTTTCAAGAGGTATCGCCCGCCCTTGGGAGCAAGCCACCGCCTTTTCGGATATAAAGAGAATATCGTCGGGGAGCAGATAGGGCATAGCGTACCTTTCCGCAACGTCGCATATATCGTCTGCCTCGGTTATTACATGCGTTTTTATCGGGAGTCTTTCAAATTTTATATTTTCGTTTTCTAAAATTTTGTTTTTTCCTTCGTTTGCCTGAAGAGCCGGCAGCTCCCCCTCGTCTTCGGCGCCCTTTGTTTTTTCAATAAAGCTGTCATTATAGCTCATTTCATTCATCTGTCATCATCTCTTCCTTGTGTTTTAAATTTGCGATTAATTATTCTCCTTTTGACAGGGACAGATAAAATTTACCGCATTATGCAGGTTGTCTATGACCGCCTTGTCAAATTCGCCCGCTTCTTCACCGTCAAGGGTCCAGGCAATTTTATTTTCGGTCCTTATTTCAAAATGAGAGCCCTGCATAAAAATGATATCCGGGTCATCAAGCTTGCTTTGAAGCAGGTTTGATATAAGCGTACCCAAATGCCCTAAATCCTTCGGCATCCTTATTAAGATAAGCTCGTGCTTTCCGTCGGAAAGGTCGGCAAGGCGCGGGTCGATTTTAAGCATTCCGCCCACAGAACGGGTGCTCATTACAGCCCCGAAGCATATGTCATTATAGAAAAATTCGTTTTTGCCGCATATTACGCCGACCTTTTCCTTTTTTATGGAGGTCAGCTCCATGGTTCCGCTGATTATATACGAAAGGGAACCGAAAATGTTTTTTGCGTCCTGCGGGGTTGAATACGACGCCTTTGTGAACGCGCCGAAGCTTGCAATATATAAAAATTTCTTATCGTTGAAGCTACCTATATCGATAGGCTGCAAGGTGCCTTCACACACGTCCCGAATTGCCCTTGGAATGTTTCTTTGAAGCTTCATGGTGGCGGCAAAATCGTTGGCTGTCCCGCAGGGGATGTAGCCTAAAGTCAGCTTTCGTTCCAAAATCGGATAGCCGTTTATCACCTGACTGAGTGTGCCGTCCCCTCCGCAGCATATCAGAGTGTCAAAATCGCCCGCCATCGAAGCGGCTGCGCGCGCGTCCTCGGAATCGGTCGTGATATGCGTGGTTAAGGTATATTTTTTTGAAAGCCCGCTGACAATAGAGTAAAAATATCTCTTTGCTCCCTGCTTTCCGGCTTTGGGATTGACTATAAGCAGTGCTTTTTTTTCATTTAGTGGCATATATCGTCTTTCCTGTAAATATAAATTCTTCGTATATTCTGCGTTTGTGTGTTTTTGGGCTCAACCCGGAGCCATGTCAGGAAATATAATACGTTACATTATTTATTATAAACCCTTTTGAGGCTTTTGTCAAGCGACAAATATCGGGTCGGCATACTTTGCAGACCCGATAAAATATCAGTATTCGGTAAGACAGTCCTCGGTTATAACCATACTTTCGGTGACAGTTTTTCCGTCTCTTATAACAACGAAGGTGACGGTGTCGCCGACTCTTGCGTCAAGCATGGCGTCTATTACATGGTGCTGTCTTGTTATATCGGTTGTCTTGTCCTTGACAGTTATGCTGACAAGGGTGTCTCCGGTTTTGAGATGTCCGTCGCTGAGCGAGCCGCTTGTCACCTCGCCGACGTTTATTGTCTCGACTATGTCAATAAGCCCCGTCTCTTGGTTATAAACAGACCTTGAGGACGCCGACTCAACTCCGATACCGACAATGGCGCGCATTACGCTGTCACGCGTGCCGTCTGCGCAATAGTATATTATATTGTCCGCCACGGCTCTTGCAACGTTTGAGGGAATGGCGTATCCTATGTTTTCGATATCCGATTCGGCGCTTTTGGCGTTTACAATGCCGATAAGATTGCCCCGGTCGTCAAACAGACCTCCTCCGCTGTTGCCCGAGTTTACCGCAGTGTCTATTCTTATGACGCGAAGCTGAATCCTTGTGGTATTATCTACCGAGGTCATTGTAATATATTCGGATTCCTTGCTTATTATTCCGTTAGATACCGAGATTCCGGCGTTTTCGGGATTTCCTATGGCAATTGCCGTTTCACCCGCGTGAAGGGTATCGGAGTCGGCAACAGTTACCGCCTCGGCGGCAGAGCTTTTAAGTATATCGCTGTTTTCCACATAAAGCACTGCGATATCGTAATACATCGAGCCGCCCACATAGGACGCCTCTATTGCCATATCCGAGCTTTCGCTTCCGTAAAGGTACACCGAGATGTCGTCGCTTACTCTGTTTGTCCTTCCCGAGGAGGATGAGTCGTACACCACGTGGTAATTTGTGATTATGAGCGCGTTTCCGAGCTCTTTGTCAAGCTTGTAAATGACCCCCGAGCCCGCGCTTCCGGCAGTCTGTCCAAACCAAGTGCTTGTACTGAAGGTGCAAATAACTCTTACTGAGCTTAGCAGTCCCTTTGACGCCGCGTATGCTATGCTTGAGGATGAGGCTTCTATTGTGATTTCGTTTTTGTCGGGGCTTTGCGAGGTTGAATCGCCCGAGGTATCGCCCTCTTTGTCCTCGTTCTTGTTTTCAAGACTGCTCAACCACTCTTCAAGCGACCCGTTAAAGCCGTTTTCGACAGCCAGATCATAGGCGCTCTTTCCCGAAAGATTCACGCAGGAAAAGCATGACGCCGATATACATATGACGCACAAAATCGAAATGATTACTTTTATAACAGACAGTTTGTTTTTCATAATTCCGAACCGCTCCTTTTTGAATACGTTTCTAATGCTGTAATCATTATAATCAAAGTATGTATACATTTTTCAAAAATAATCGGAATTATATCTGTTTTTTATGTGAACAAATGTGAATTTGTAATTTACTTGCCGCTGCACCTCAGCGTTATTATATAGTTGCCGCAGTTGTCGGGGGAAATAGCGGCGCTTTCAAAATCCTTCGGCAAAACAAGCTTTTCGCCTGCCTTCTGCCGCGTTATTATATAGTCTTTATATTCATATAGCTCTCCGATTTTCATGCTCTCAATATACTTTTCAAGCGAGAGCTGTCCCTTGGTTATAATTTCGGCGTGAGGGAAGCCGACGTATCTTATATGCCAAGGCTCGTACGCCATATTTGTTTCGTCCGTGTTGTAGTATTGATATCTTATTATAAACCCGTAGCGCCAGCCGTCGCTTGCGGTATACTGCCCGGCGTCGCTTTCGATAAATGCGTAGCCCGCGTGATACGGCACATAAACGTCAAGGGCAAGCCCTGTCTGATGCTCGGAGCACCCGACCTTGGCGGCAATGGTGGGAGACTCTTCGTATTCTTCCTGCTGCTCCTCCTTGGTTCGGTACGAGCTTTTTATATAAAGCTTTGTGTCAAATTTTTCGGATATTGCGGCGGAAAGGGAAGCGTACGCATCAAAAAGACATTCGTTCATGTAAACCGTGCTGTCCTTGTACTCACCGACATTTGCCTCAAAGCCCTCTTCAAGCGGGTTGTCGCCATTAACGAGCATAAGCGCTTGATTGAAGGCCACCCTTTCGTCATTTGTGAGAGCTTCAAGCGTAAATTCCGCCGTTTCCACTCCCTTGCAGGGCTTTAACTTGGCGCTGACAAATATGCCGCCAAAGAAGGTTTTAACTCTGTATTTTGCCTCTGGCACAAGGTGGAAAAACAGCAGGGTAAAGCATATCGAAAAAATCAGAAAAATCGATATTACCGACAAAATAAGCAGCTTTTTATTTTTGCAGAGCTTATGAAAAAATTGTTTTATGATCATGTTCTCCCCCTGAAAATGCGCCTTATATGTAAAGACAGCCTCGATATTGCTATTCTATCACCAAAAGGTCGGTTTGTCAAATAATACGACAAAAGAAAAAAGCAAAAATCACGCTCGGGGAGGCGCTCTCAAATACAAGAATGCCTCCCCGACGGTTTTTATTGCTTCGGGGCAAGCCCCAAACGCTGCGGATAATATAAAATTAAAGCTTTTCCATTTGGTCGACGCTCAGCACAAATACGGTTGCTCCGCTGACAGTGACCTTTTCGGGTATGCTGAAATTCTGAAGTCCGGAGCCGAAGGTTGCGGTGGGTTTGTTTGTCTGCTTGCGTGTGGTGCAATGCTTTTTGAGTATTTTAATGGCTTCCGCCACTTCCGAGTCTTCCGTTCCGATAAGAAGGGTGGTATTTCCGACCATAAGAAAACCGCCGGTCGTTGAGAGCTTTGTGACAAAGAATCCTGCCGCGGTAAGTGCAGCGGCGGCAATTGCGCTGTCATCGTTGTGAACAATTGCAATAATAAGCTTCATGATAAAGACTCCTTTTTAATGTTTTATTTATTATTCCGTCACAGGAATAGTTCGATTTTTGAGCGGCTTTTTTTGTCCAGTCGGTTTATGTCGGGTATTTCGTAACGGTTGTCGTTGTTGTCCCTGAGCAGAACTCTCGTGCGGTACATCAGCTTTATTCCGTGGACTATGTTTCTTATCTCGATAGTGGCGTCTCCCTTGTCTGTCTCCACGTAAAAGGTCAGAAGACCGAATTTTTCCTTGCAGTCTGCTATCCTTGTGATCTTCGGAATAAGGTAATATTCTTCAAGACACTCTTCGATTATTTTGCGGTCGTTTTCGGGAAGGGTGGAGAGATTTCGAATTATCGCCTGCTCGTTTCCCTCGGTGTCAAGAAGAGTTATGTATTTTTCAAGACCGGTAAGAGGGAAGAGACGTCTCGGCTCGAGATCGGTAAAACGCCTTCCGTCGTAAAGCTCCATATCCACAAGAGTTATATCCTTGCGGGTAAAGCGCGCCATATCGTTATCAATATATAAGCGTGACATTAATCAAACCTCTCTTCCTCTTTTGTTTTACGTATTTGGTCTGACATCGTCTGTATCTGAATGAGCTTGTAATACTTGCCCTTTTGGGCCATAAGCTCTTCGGGTGAGCCCATTTCGATTATTTCGCCGTTGTCAACGACAATAATTTTGTTAGCCTTGCGCAGGGTGGAGAGACGGTGCGCGATCATAAGAGTGGTGCGCCCGCTGATAAGGCGTTCAATGGCGTCCTGAATAAGGCTCTCGGTTTCCGAGTCCACAGAGGCGGTCGCCTCGTCAAAGAAGAGAATACTCGGGTTTTTCAGCACGGCGCGGGCAATTGACAGCCTCTGGCGCTCGCCGCCCGAAAGACCTATACCTCTTTCGCCGAGCACCGTGTCGTAGGCGTCGGGAAGGCGGGCTATAAACTCGTGAGCGTTTGCCACCTCCGCGGCGTGAATAATTTGCTCAACCTGCGGATCGTCACAGCCGTACGCTATGTTGTTGTATATCGAATCGTGGAACATCATGGGCTCCTGCTGTACGTACCCGATTTCCGAGCGGTAAAACTGCATATCCATATCGCGGATGTTTATTCCGTCCACCAATATTTCGCCGTCATAGTTGTCGTAATAGCGCATAAGCAGGTTGATAAGGGTGGATTTTCCCGCACCCGTGGTACCCACAATACCGACAATGTCGCCCGGCTCGATGGTTATGTTTATGTTGGAGAGCGTCTTTTTCGAACGGTCAAAGGAAAAATTAACATTTTTAAATTCAATCCTTCCTCTGAGCCTGTCGGGGTGATTGCCCTTTGCAAAGTCGTTTTCGGGCTCCGCGTCGATAATATCCATGACGCGCTCGACGGCGTTAAGCGCCTGCTGATATGAGTCGTTGAGGTTTGCAAAGAAGTTTACCGGTCCGTAAAACATTGAGGTATACGAGATAAAGGACATGAGAAGACCGGGTGAGAAGACCGTGGGATTTCCTATAACAAGGGTTCCGCCTACTCCCCATATAAGCAGTGAGCCGCAGGTTATCACAAGGTTGACTATGTTCGGGAAGAGTGTGGTTATTCTTGATGCCTTAATGTCGGTGCGAAGCCACTCGCCGTTGTAGCTTTTGAAATTGTCAACGCTGTTTTTCTCGTTTGTAAAGGCTTTAATTACGCGTATTCCGGGAATTGTGTCGGTAAGGATCGAGGATACCGCCGACCACCTGCGCCATATTCTGCGGTAAAAGGGCGCAATCTTTTTTCCGAATATTCGTGAGCCCACCACCACAAACGGCACGGGAATCAGTGAAAGCAGGGTCAGCTTCCAGTTCATTGTGAACATTATTATTATAATTCCGATAAGCAGGAAGAACTGTACCACAACCTCCTGAGTTATACGCAGCATGAACGCCTGAATTGTGTTTGTGTCTCCGCTGATACGGTTTATGACAGAACCGGTCGAGGTGCGGTCATAAAAGCGCATCGGAAGATGCTGTGCCTTTTCATACACGTCGTTTCTGAGGTCTGCCACAATGCTGTCGCCGCTGACCTTGAGCAGATAGGAGCGCACAGCGCCTATGCCGTACTGCACAAGATATGTAGCAAGAAGGACGAGAACGCACATTATCAGCATGTCGCCGCGCCCGTTTGGCAGTACCTCGTCAACAAGAGTTTTTGTCATATACGGCGGTACAAGCGAGGCTGCCGTGGTTATGCCCGAAAGGACAAGACAGAAAAGCAGCATGAACTTGTAGGGCATGACGTACGCGGCAATCTTTGAGATCACCTTTTTCTTTGATTGGCAGTTCATGCAGGGCGCGCCGGGACGTATTAAATTTCTGCCGCAGCGCGGGCATACGCAAAATTGCTTTTCAAAGGACGCCTCAACGACCGCCATTTCCTCGTCTATGTCCCTGCCGTTTGCAACATTCTCGATAAAATGTGCGGCGGCGTCGTAAAGGGAAGCGACCTTGTAGGAAAAGCGGATAAAGCCCGAGTGCTTTTTTGAAGGGTCGGGCTTATCCTCTCCCGGGTCCTCTTCATAAAGCACGAGCATGGCGTTTCCGTAGTAGCGCTTTACAAAAGCTCTCTTTATCTTGTCGTAGCCGTAAACTCTTACCGCGCTTTTGTCCGCGTCCTCAAGAGCGTAAACATGCTTGTCACTTACCGCAAGGATGGACTTTGCATACTTACTGCTGATGCTGAGGTCTCCCACTATGACAAATTTAATGCTCTCGTCGCTCGGTACGGTCATCTCAAGCAGCTTGCGGTCGGCGTCGTCAAGGCGCTTGTTGGCAAGAAGCTTTTGACCTCTGAACGGTTCGTTTACCTGTAATTTCCCTTCGTCATTACGTCGGGGAACCTCTGAATTTTCCGAGCCTTTTCTGCTCGGGTCAATACGGTGGATGTCGGTATGTTTTGCTTGTTTCTCTTTCGTTTTCATATCGAAACTGCACCTCCCGCCTCTTCTGCGAAAAAACAATTCGTTCGGTTTTGCTCTTAATATTTCGTTGTCTGTGGGACGGCTTTTTTGTTTTGCCGTCATTGTTCATGTAAATATACCACTCTTTCGAATGAATTGCAATAGTTTTTTAAAAAAAAGTTGAGATATTTTTTTAAAAGGAAGCTTTTGCACCGCCGCGTGCCCCAAAGGGCGAAGGCGGCATATAGCAAAAATCACGCACATATATATTAGTTGAGGATATTTGTGCAAAATGACGAAAAATGAGGAATTTAAGTGACAACGCATGATAACATGAAACAGAATTAAAAAAATTTAAAAAATCTATTGACAAAAAGAGCGGGGCGTAGTATAATGTTATTGTTAGTTAAGACTAACCAAGACCACGGTCGTCTGAAGGTATAAAAAGACGGCGTTTTTTAAAGAGATGTTGTTTGTGATGACTAACATCACCTTTGAAGGGTCTTGACGACAAATTAAATTATCCGCAATGCGGAGGAACGGAGTCAAAAAGTGATGCCCCTTTTATTTGCCGAAGTAGGCGAGGAAAACATTATCAAAAAAATCGGCGGTACGCCTGAGGTCAGAAAGCACCTTGAAAACCTCGGGTTTGTGACCGGCGCGGGAGTCAGGGTCATTAGCACCATGGCGGGCAATCTCATTGTCAGCGTTAAAGAGGCAAGAGTTGCAATAAGCAAAGAAATGGCGCAAAAAATCATGATATGATGATTTGCATATAAATTAATATTATCAGTCGGGAGGTAAGAGAATGAAGACGCTGAAAAATGTCAAAATCGGCGAAAAGGCAGTTGTTGTGAAGCTCCACGGAGAGGGAGCCGTCAAGCGCCGGATAATGGATATGGGTATTACCAAGGGAATCGAAGTTTTTGTCAGAAAAGTGGCGCCCTTGGGCGATCCCATTGAAATAACCGTGCGCGGCTACGAGCTCTCGATTCGCAAGGCAGACGCCGATATGATAGAGGTTGAATAGCAAATATACAAATATAAAAATGGAAGGAGAGGATCAAGACTATGGAACTTAAAATAGCGCTTGCGGGAAATCCCAACAGCGGTAAAACAACCTTGTTCAACGCACTCACCGGTTCGAATCAGTTTGTGGGAAACTGGCCCGGAGTTACTGTTGAAAAGAAGGAGGGAAAGCTGAAAAAGCACAACGGCGTAACTATCACCGACCTTCCCGGAATATACTCCCTTTCTCCCTACACGCTGGAGGAAGTGGTAGCAAGAAATTACCTAATAGGCGAACGTCCGGACGCCATACTCAACATCATCGACGGAACCAATCTTGAAAGAAATCTCTATTTGACAACACAGCTTACCGAGCTCGGAATACCGGTGGTTGTCGCAATCAATATGATGGACGTCGTCGAAAAGAACGGAGATAAGATAAATATAGAGGAGCTTTCAAGACAGCTCGGATGTCAGGTGGTTGAGATATCCGCCCTTAAGGGCAAAGGAATAACCGAGGCGGCAGAGGCGGCAATTGAGGCGGCAAACGGCAAAAAGTGCGTCCCGATGCACACCTTCTCGGGAGTTGTGGAGCACGCCATAGCCCATATCGAGGAGGCGGCGGTTCATTCGATGCCCGAGGAACAGCAAAGATGGTATGCCATTAAAATATTCGAGCGCGACTCAAAAGCGCTTGAAGCCCTTAACATTCCCGAAGAAACGCTCAGCCATATCGAAAAGGACATACAGGCGGCAGAAAGAGAGCTTGACGACGATTCGGAGTCGATTATTACAAACGAGCGCTATATTTACATAGGTCAGATAATAAAAGGATGCTATAAGAAAAGGAGCGCGGGCAAGCTTACCGCGTCGGATAAAATAGACCGAATTGTCACAAACCGCTGGCTGGGGCTCCCCATTTTTGCAGTTATTATGTTCCTTGTTTACTATATTTCAATGGTAACCGTAGGAGTGGCGGCAACCGACTGGGCTAATGACGGACTGTTCGGAGACGGCTTCCATTTGCTTGCAATAGGCTCGGGTGAATATGAGGAGGCGTCAGAAGAATTTTCAGACGCTTCAAACGCGGTAAACGCCTTTATCGGGCTTGGTAAAAGCGGAAGTGAGGAGCTTGCAAACGCACTTGACGACAGCTCGGAAAATTTCAGTTCAGCCTCGGCACTGTCCCTGCTTAATAACTACGCGTCGCTCTTTTCAGACGGGGACACGGCAAGCTATACTCTTGTTGACGAAGAAACGCTTGAGGAAGAGGAAGCTTTATTCACGTACGCCGATCTGCAAGACGCAATTAAAGTTTACGAGAAGTATGAATGCAGCGCGCCCGACCCAGCAAGCTACGGAGTGTGGGTGCCCGGTATTCCGGTTCTTGTTGAAAAGGGGCTTGACGCCATTAATTGCGAAAAGTGGCTCTGCGGGCTGATTCTTGACGGTATAATTGCCGGAGTCGGCGCGGTTCTCGGCTTTGTGCCTCAAATGCTTGTGCTGTTTATTCTCCTTGCCTTTCTTGAGGCGTGCGGCTATATGGCGCGTATCGCCTTTGTCATGGACAGAATTTTCAGAAAGTTCGGTCTTTCGGGCAAATCGTTTATACCCGTGCTTATCGGAACGGGCTGCGGAGTTCCCGGCATTATGGCGTCGCGTACCATCGAAAACGAGCGCGACCGCCGCATGACTGTCATGACAACCACATTTATCCCATGCAGTGCAAAAATACCCTTTATCGGTATGATTGCCGGAGCAATTTTCAAAAACTCTCCGTGGATAGCTACAGGCGCGTACTTTATGGGCATGGCGGCAATTATTTGCTCGGGCATCATTCTCAAGAAAACCAAAATGTTCTCGGGAGAGCCCGCGCCCTTTGTCATGGAGCTTCCGGCGTATCACATGCCGACAGTCAAAAACGTTTTAAGGTCGATGTGGGAGCGCGGCTGGAGCTTTATAAAGAAGGCGGGTACAATAATTCTGCTTTCCACGATTTTCGTATGGTTCACGACCTATTTCGGATTTACCGAGGACGGCTTCAGAATGCTCGCGGATGACGAGATAAATAAAAGCATCTTGGCAATGATAGGAAACGCGATTTCATGGCTCTTCATTCCTCTCGGATGGGGCAACTGGCAGTCTGTCGTCGCCTCTATCACGGGGCTTGCAGCCAAGGAAAATATTGTCGGAACGATGAGTATTCTTTACGGCGAAGGCGGTTCGGTTTACTCTAATCTCGCCTTGGCGTTCACAACGGTAAGCGGACTCTCTTTCCTTGCCTTCAATCTGCTTTGTGCACCCTGCTTTGCGGCAATAGGTGCGATAAAGCGCGAAATGAACAGCGCAAAATGGACTTGGTTTGCAATAGGCTATCAATGCGTGTTCGCATATCTTGTAGCGCTTGTTATCAACCAGTTCGGAAGACTGTTTACCGGAAACGTAAGTATTATCGGTATCATCGCGGCGGCGCTTGTGGTTGTTTTCGCACTGTATCTGCTCTTTCGCCCGAGCAAAGAAAGAAAAATAAAAAATGAAGCATCACCTTTGGCGATATGATATGCGCGCAAGCGCGCAAAGATATTGCTGCCGTTGGTCGCAATGATGCGAGGCTTGCTGCGCATACACGCAGGCAAGCTTCTTTGAAGAAGGAGGAAAATAAGAATGTTTTCATGGCTTGCGGCTAATATCGGAACTGTTGCCGTTGCCGCACTTATTCTTGCAGTAGTTATACTTATAACAGTCAGACTGATATCAAACAGGCGCAAAGGACGCTCTTCCTGCTCGTGCGGATGCAGCGGCTGCGCCATGCAAAAACAGTGTCACAAGAATAAGTGAAATAATACAGCTTTTTGCGATATACTCCTAAAACAGCGGTTGAGCTCTTTACATAAGGTACGGTTTGTTACCGATTACGTAAGAGCTCAATCACTTTTTAATTTTCAATTATACTATACTACACTGTTCGAAAAAGCTTTGTCGCTTTGCCGCTTGGTAAAAATCGGTGCTAAAATAAAGTGTACTTTGTATTTGCACCTTTTGATATTTAAAATGGACTGTGCGCCATTATGCGTACGGCAAAAGCAAGGTCGATCCGAATTATTGTCGGGACGGCAAGATGAGAGAAATTGACCTTGTCGTCGAAAAAGGCGGCGTTTTTCACCCCGTGGAGAGTCGGAAAAGAGGTTTGAAAACAAAAAAATGCGACATCCAAGCAAAAAATGCGGAAATTATATTGACAAAAACGGTGTGAGGTGATATAATAAACGCAAATCGGCAGTTGAAAAAACCAAATAGCGCAGAACGCGCGGCGTGCAATGTCTCTGATTTGACCAAATATCAAACGGTGTTTTCCCCGCATCAAGGAGAAGAACCCGTGGTTGGTTCTTGAAGGGGAGGAGCGCGCAGGACAGGGAAAAGTCGGGAGGCGGCAAGACGCGGGAAAGCTGTGAGGTCGACTCCTTTTTGCATTTTTTCTATGCAAAGAAGGCAGGAGCCCTGCTCTGTTTTGTTTTTATCAAGTACCTAATAAAAAAAGGAGGTCATTTTTCATGAAGAAAATGACAAAGGCACTGAGTCTGTTACTTGTAGCGGCAATGATAGTTGTAGTATTTGCCGGATGCAAAAAGAAAAACGACCCGGTGTACGATGAAGAAGTAGCCGCACCGACACTCGGAACCGACCAGGAAATATGGGACCAAGTGTTCTCAGAATTCAACGCGGCATACCAGAAGGCCCTTCAGGCCAAGACCATCTCGGAGCGTTATGCTCTGATGGCAGTTGCGGAAGCCAAACTTCTTGAGGCGGGCGTGCTTGTTCCGCTTCAGGCACAGGGTGGAAACTATGCGATTTCAAAGGTGGTGCCTTACACCGTCGCATCCGTTTCATGGGGCTCTGACAGCTCCCGTTACCACAAGATCCTCGTCTGCACCGACCCGATCAAGCCGGCAGACCGGGACGAACTGAAAGCGCTCTACGCGGCGAACAAGGGCACCGGAACCTACCCCGAGAAGGCGAAAGCGCTCCTTGAAAGCAAGGGCTACAAGCTTCAGGACAGCTATTCCCTCGCATACACAACCGACCCCGGAACTTTTGACGTTCTCTCCACCTCCAAGGCGGTCGACTCCGACGTCCTCGTTCAGACCTATGACGGACTGATGGAGTACAACGGAGACAACCTCCTCCAGCCGGCGCTTGCCGAAAAGATGGAAGTTTCGGACGACGGACTCACATACACCTTCACTCTTCGCAAGGGCGTGAAGTGGGTGGACTCCACAGGAGCGGAAATCGGAGAACTCAAGGCAGAGGACTTCGTTACCGGATTCCAGCATATGCTCGATATGAAGGGCGGACTTGAACAGTTAGTTAACGGCGTTATCGCCGGTGTTGACGGCTATCTCGGCGGAGACCAGGACTTCTCAAAGGTCGGAGTTAAAGCCACCGACGACTACACGGTCGTTTACACACTTGCAGAGGTGATCCCGTATTTTGAAACGATGATCGCTTACTCTCCCTTCGCTCCTCTGAACAAGGGTTACTTTGAGTCCAAGGGCGGCGTGCTCGGCGGCTCGGAGCCTACCTCCGGTACATACGGAAGCGATAAGGACAACATCGCTTACTGCGGACCCTATATCATCGAGACCTGCACTGCAAAGAACATTATCACCTTCAAGAAAAACGAAAGCTACTGGGATAAGGATTCCACTACAGTCAATACCATCAATATGAGATGGGTTGACACTCAGTCGAACGCTACCGCGTCCTACGACCTCTTCTCGCAGGGTCTCACCGACGGCGCCGGACTCAACTCGGCAGCTGTTGCTAAGGCAAAGGAAGAAAACAAGTTTGATACATACGCGTATGTGTCCAGCACAAACGCTACCACCTTCCCGGGCTTCCTTAACCTCCATCGTCGTTCATTTGCGAACTACAACGATTCTACTAAGGTTGTTTCCACCAAGACAGAAGGAATGAAGAACAAGACCCAGTGGGCTATGCTCAACACCAACTTCCGTCTGGCTCTTATCTTCGCATTCGACCGCGCAAGCTACATGCAGGCAGCTGTCGGCGAGGAGCTCAAATACGTTTCTATGGTTAACACCTATACACCCGGTAACTTTGTTACCATGCCCGAGGATGTTACAATTTCCATCAACGGAACCGACAAGACCTTCAAGAAGGGCACCGATTTCGGCGTGATTGTCCAGGCTCAGATCGACGCTGACGGATCCCCGATCACAGCATACGATCCTAAGGCAGACGGCGGTCTCGGAAGCTCTGCCGGCTACGACGGATGGTACAATCCCGAAAAGGCTAAGGAGTACATGGATAAGGCAGTCGAAGAGCTCACCAAGGAAGGACTGACAATAACCGACACTCTGCCGGTTACCATCGACTTCCCGTACACAAACGACGGTGCGGTTTCTTCTTCACAGGCTCAGATCCTCAAGAGCTCCATTGAAAAAGCGACCGGCGGACGTATTCGCATCAACCTCGTTGAAGCATCTCAGGATGACCTGACATACGCGACATACGATTATACCAGTCCTACTGAGGCCAACTATGACCTCCAGCTGAACTCCGGTTGGGGACCTGACTACGGTGACCCGTCAACATACCTTGACACCATGATGCCTTACGGCTACATGAAGGTCTGCTACGGTCTCGATATCGGAAACTGATTTTCTGAGGAAAAAAGGTTTTAGGCCCTTGAAAATCTAACCCGTCCCTGAGACGGGGACGTCCTGCCAAAATTCAGTTTTGACGGATTTATAATCCAATCAGGGAGGAAGAACGGCGCTCGCCTTCTTCCTCCTCTGTGCTTAAATATGGTGGTATGAAATGGTAAAATATCTTTTGAAACGACTTCTTCACGGCCTGATTTCGGTCGTCATCGTCGTTACCATTGTCATGATACTGATTTTCTCCCTCATGAAACGTGATCTCATTTTCCGGACGGACATGCAGTACCGAAAGCTGCAGGAGAACCAGAAAGTGACCTACACGTACGAGCAATGGGAGAGATACGGCTATCTTGATTATGTAAGCTACGGCGAATATCTAAATGCCCTCATTGACGAGGGAGAAATCACCAAGGAGACGCGGGACGAGGCTGCCCAGCTTGGAGCCACAGTCAGCGACGATTCATCCGTTACCGCGACTTACGTTAAAAAATTTACCGAAACCTACGAATCGAGAGGCTATGAGGTCATTCGCCGCGACAAAACTGCGTCGGGGCAGGCGACTATTCTCTTTGCCTCCCGTGATATTCCGATTTATACCCGGCTTATAAATTATTTTGCCGGTGTTTTTAAAATTGACAATATTCATTACGTGGAAAGAACGACCGGGGAAAAGCTGCCCGACACCGGTATTACCTTTACCTTCTTTGACCCCATATACAATAGGGGGGGGAATAAGGTTTTTGCCCCGGCAGTAATGGGAAACGGAACGGAGCATCGCTATCTGCTTTATTTTGACGACCGCTTTCCCTATATCCATCAGAACCTCTTAAAGTTCAATATCGGAACCTCCTATTCGGTGAACAAGGGCATCGCCATAACCGATACCATGTTTGCGGGACAGGACCCGAACCTCGAAAAAACCGTCACCTTTGCGACGGGGCTTACAGAGGAAAGCCCGAGAAACCTTCACACCGCAACCTATGTGAAGGACTCAAAAGACGCGACGGCAATTAACGCCGCGCGCTTTGATGACGATTATACCAACGTCAGTTATTTCAAAACGAATATGTCCCGCACCGGGTTCTCCTTTGTCATAGGAATCATTTCGGTCATTGCCGCTTATCTGCTCGGCGTGCCGCTCGGAATCTTAATGGCAAGAAAGAAGAACACCTTCATCGACGGACTCGGTACGGTTTACGTTATATTTATAATTGCGGTCCCCTCGCTTGCATATATTTTCTTCTTCAGGGAAATAGGAGGCTCGCTGGGACTGCCCAAAACCTTCACGGCGGATATGCCGAATTTGCTGATGTACGTCCTGCCTATCGTCTCGCTGGCACTGCCCTCCATCGCATCGCTGATGAAATGGATAAGGCGCTATATGATAGACCAGGAGAACGCGGATTACGTCAAGTTCGCCCGCTCGGGAGGTCTGTCAGAGTATGAAATCTTTACAAAGCACATTCTCAAAAACGCCATCATTCCCATAGTCCACGGAATCCCGGGAAGCATCCTCGGAGCCCTTGTCGGAGCCATTATTACAGAGCGGCTTTATACCGTCCCCGGCGCAGGTCTGCTCCTTACCGAGGCAATTCAGAGCTACGACAACGGAGTCGTCGTCGGACTCACCCTATTCTATGCGGTGCTGTCGATTTTGTCGCTGATTTTGGGAGATATCCTGATGGCGGCCGTCGACCCGAGAATTTCCTTTACGGAGAAAGCGAGGTAAGAACATGGAACAGAATTATCAGACAGAGCTTGCCGACCTGTCCGATCTCGGAATGAGCGTGGAGGAGCTCTTCTCCCACTGCGACAACTCCGAGGCGGAGGCGGAAAAAATCACGGCTCCCCGCTATTCCTATTGGAAGTCGGTCTTCCGCGTCTTTTTCAGAAAGAAAATCAACATCGTTATACTTGCATTGCTCGCCGTTGTGGTGCTCTTTGCCTACATCTACCCGATGATTTTCCCATACGACGCTTTCGAGAACCTCTCTAATTTGCAGTCGACCGCGCACCTTAATCCAAAGCTTGCCGTTGAGACTCTCGGATTTAAGCTCAAATGGCTTCTCGGAACGGGAGCGCAGGGACAGTCCACCTTTGACGCCGTTTGGAACGGAGCGAGAATTTCCATTTCCCTTGCGCTGATTTGTGCCGCTATCAATATGACAATAGGAGTTATTATAGGCGCTATTTGGGGCTTTTCCAAGAAGGTCGATATTATCATGACCGAGGTCAACAACATTATAGGAAACGTTCCCTATATTCTCGTCATTTCGGTTATGGTCATGGTCTTTACCGGTTCATTCTGGACTCTGGTCTTTGCTATGACTATTACTGGGTGGATAGGTATCGCCTACTTCATACGAACGCAGGTCATTATCATTCGTGACAGAGAGTATAATCTCGCCTCAAGGTGCCTTGGCACCTCAACCTTCCGCATAGCGATGCGCAATATTCTCCCCTTCATGACCTCAGTTATTGTCACACTTCTTGCAACCGAGCTGCCCTCCTATATCTCGTACGAGGTATTCTTTACCTATTTGGGCATAGGACTGCAAGAGGACGTCACGCTCGGACGTATGATTTCACAGGCGAGCAACAACCTTGCCGTTCACGCATGGGCATTTGAATTCTGGAGCCCGACCGCCATTGCCGCAATTATCACAGTCGTGCTCTACGTCGTCGGACAGAATCTCGGAGACGCGTCCGACCCGAGAACACACCGATAGGAGGCCGCCATGGATAACGAAAAGAAAGAAAACCGCAAGGTATTGCTATCAGTCAAGGATCTTGTCGTTCGGTTCAGCGTCCGTGGAAGAAAACTGACCGCAATACGCGGAATTTCGCTTGACATTTACGAAAACGAATCTATTGCAATAGTCGGAGAATCGGGATCCGGAAAGAGCGTCTTTACAAAAACCTTTGCCGGAATGCTTGAAGAAAACGGAAGCATCGACGGGGGAAAAATAATCTTTAGCGACGATGAGCTGGCAGATACCAAGGTCACGCTCCGCGCCCTTGACCGTTTTCTCCTTCGCTCGATAGAAAAGAGAATCAACCGCGACGCAAGACTTGAGCCGGGCGCCGCCACATGGCGTGAGATTACCGAGCTTGAAGCCGAGAAAAAGAGAAAATTCTCGCTCAGCGATGAGGAAACAAAGGAGTTCGAGACCAAGAGGGACGACCTGCTCTACCGTCGTACCGAAGCTTACAATACCCGTCAGACAGCAGACCCCTCGCGCGAAAAAACGAGGCTCAAGGAGCTGTCGGCGCAAATCGACGAGCTTGACAAGCAGATTAAAGCCCTTGACAAAGAGAAAAAGGCGACCGCCGCTTCTCACAAAAAAGCGGCGTCTGCCGACAAGGAATATCTCAAAGAGTACGCCGCAAAACATGGAGCACTTTTAGAACGCTACAAAAATGAAATCGCAGATGCGCCCGACGAGGGGAAAAAGGAGAGAAATACTGTTCTTGCAAAGGAAGTATATCTCTCAATAGGGCGATACGGACTGAGAAAGCGTCTTAAATTTATTCACAAGCTTGAAAACGCTTTGCGGGACGCCATGAAAATGGGGGTCGACCTTGACAACGAGAATAAGAGAAACGAAGTTTTCGACACCGTCGTTTTCAGGGTCAAATACCTTGACGAAACAGACACCGTGCTGCACGGAACCTGCATTCTCAACCTTGCAAAAATCAAGTATTCCAAGGACTGGATGCAGATAAGAGGAACAAAAATCGCCACCGTCTTCCAAGACCCCATGACCTCTCTAAACCCGATTTTGACGATAGGGAAGCAGATCACCTCAATAATTTTGAAGCATCAGAACTGCTCGGAATCAGAGGCACGCGCCCGCGCGCTTGAGCTTATGCGGAAGGTCGGAATCCCCAACGCCGAGGTGCGTTTTGACGACTATCCCTTCCAGTATTCCGGAGGAATGCGTCAGAGAATCGTTATTGCCATAGCACTCTCCTGCCAGCCGAAGATCCTGATTTGCGACGAGCCTACAACGGCGCTTGACGTCACGATTCAGGCGCAGATTTTGAAGCTCATCAAGGATTTGCAGAAGGATTTCGGATATACCATAGTATTTATCACCCACGACCTCGGAGTCGTCGCCAATATCGCAGACCGAGTCGCCGTCCTCTATGCGGGACAAATAGTTGAGCTCGGAACCGTCGAGGACGTATTCTACGATTCAAGGCACCCGTATACCTGGGCGCTCCTTTCCTCACTGCCCCAGCTTGCAGAGAGAAATACCAAGCTCTATTCCATTTCGGGAACGCCGCCGTCTCTCTATAATAAGATTATCGGGGACCCGTTCGCACCCCGTAATCCTTATTGCATGAAAATCGACACCTTGAAGGAGCCCCCGATGTTTCGGGTAAGCGATACCCACTACGCGAAAACCTGGCTCCTTGACCCGCGCTCCCCGAAGGTCGAGAGACCGGAAATTATTCGCAACATCCATGAAAAACTGATTCATGCGTTCAACATTCAAGGAGGGGAAGGCTGTGAGTAAAGAAAAAAAGAACAAAACGCCGCTGTCGGCAACCGCATCCCACCTGCCGGAGCACGGACAGGTCAACGCCGAAGGGAAGGAAGTCCTGCTCTCCTTAAAGAACGTCGACATCACCTTCGGAAAGGGAGAGAATGCAGTCAGAGCGGTAAAAAACGCCTCCTTTGATATCTATAAGGGAGAAACCTTCTCGCTTGTCGGGGAATCCGGATCGGGAAAAACCACCATAGGGCGCGCAGTCATACGCGTAAATCCCTGTGCAAACGGAGAAATTCTCTATAAAGGCGTGAGAATCACCGGAAAAATTCCGCATTCCCTTGACCGTGAGGTCATAAGAAATATTCAAATGGTCTTCCAGGACCCCGCCGCATCGCTCAATGAGAGAGCCACTGTCGATTATATCATTTCGGAAGGACTTTACAACTTCCACCTCTTTAAAAATGAGGCAGACCGCGTAAAGAAGGTCGAAAAGATAATCGAGGAGGTCGGACTCCTGCCGGAGCACCTGACAAGATATCCGCACGAGTTCTCGGGAGGACAGAGACAGAGAATCGGACTTGCAAGAGCCATGGTCATGGAGCCGGAGCTTGTCGTTGCCGACGAGCCTATTTCGGCGCTCGACGTATCGATTCGCGCACAGGTGCTTAATCTGCTCAATAAGTTCCAAAGGGAAAGGGGAGTCACCTACCTCTTTATTGCCCACGACTTGTCGATTGTCCGCTTTATTTCGGACAGAATAGGAGTTATCTATAAGGGAAATATCGTCGAGGTCGCAGATGCCGAGGAGCTGTTTGACTATCCTCTCCACCCGTATACCCGCTCTCTGATTTCCGCTATTCCTATTCCTGACCCGCAGCTTGAAAAGAACAAGGTGCTCTTTACCTACGACCCGTCGGTGCACGACTACAGTAAGGAGGAGCCGGAGCTTTGCGATATCGGGCATAACCATTTTGTCTACGGAAGCAAAGAGGAAATCGAAAAGTATAAGGCAATACGTGAAAGCAATCAGCCGATGAAATCGGTAACGATTCTCACACCTGAGGAAAAGGCAAGGTACGACGCCGAGGAGAGAAAAGAGGAGCCCACGGCAGTACGGGTCGAGGAGCTCGAGCAAATCCCGCTTCACGACACGGGAAGCGTGTGGTATTCCGTCGCCTCGTTTTTCTTGGCGCCGCTCGGAATCATCGCGGGACTGATTTTCAAAAAATTCAGGCATAAAAGGAACGCGAAAGCCTGCTTCAAGGGGGCTGTTGCCGGTCTTTGTACCCTCGGAGCAATTGTCGGGATATTCCTGATTTTGCTGTTGCTTTCTCTGCTGTAAAATCTGCCGCCGCGCGTGAGCGGACAAAAAACCTCCGCCGGCGGCATTTTAATGCTGAAAATCCCCGTCGCCACGGTTCTTTGCGCTCATTTTGCGCACCGTAGTTTTCGGGGTTTTCGCCGTTTTTACATACCCAAAAGCCAAGCGCAAGGGCGCGCTCTTTTCTTTCGGACATCAAACCGCGCCGCACATCCAAAAAAGCTCCGGCTTGTAAAAACATGGTTTTTCTAAGGCGGAGCTTCAAAAAAAACATAAAAATTTTTGGGGTTGTCCTTTGGCACATCCCCTTTTCGAGTGATATGAGTAAAAAGTCAAGGGGTTCCGGCCCCCACATAACGCCGGTGGAAACTATAGAGGTCGAGCAAAAGCATTTTGTATTGCGAGTGGTGCTGTTTGCGGTATTTCTCATAATAGCAATATCAGCTATAGCATATGCATGTACGCACATGTCGTCGGATAAGTCGGGATGGCAGAGAGTGGAGCTTGACCCGAAGACAACAGAAAATTGCAGTGACGAGTTCACCTTCCTATATCAGTTCGGAGAGGGAGAGCTCTCGGGAAAGGAAGAGTACCGAAAGGTTGCGGCGCTTTATGAAAATGCCGCGGTGAAGGCGTATCGGCTGTTTCATGAAAGGGAAACCTTTCAGGGAGTGATAAACGTCGCATACCTGAATCGCCACCCGAATGAGGTGACAACCGTCGACCCTGTGCTCTATGAGGCTCTAAGCAAAATCACGCGGGAAGGCGGGAGAAGCCTCTACCTTGCGCCGATTTACAGCTATTATCGAACCCTGTTTTTTTGCAGATCCGACGAGGAAACAATATATTGCGACCCCTTCGTAAGCCCCGAGGTTGAGGAAACCTTCCGCGAAATTCTCGAATATGCGGGGAACGAGGAAAAAATAGAGATTGAATTTTTAGGGGACAATCAGGTAAGGCTCAAGGTTGCACAGGACTACCTTGACTACGCTAAAGAAAAGGACGAGGACGGATTTAAATTCATCGATTTCCAGTGGATGAAAAACGCCTTTATTGTCGACTATTTCGCAAAGATAATGCAAGAAGAGGGCTTTACAAAAGGAGCAATTTCCAGCTGCGACGGATACTGCCGCAACCTTGATAAAAGAAATATCACCTATTCGCTCAACCTGTTTGACAGAGTCGAAAAAAAGGCGCTCTGCCCGGCGGTTCTGCAATATCAGGGACCAATGAGCGCAGTGTCCCTTCACACCTTCTCGCTCGGAGAGGCGGACGACGCCTATTATTACGAAAGGGAGGACGGCGAGCTTCGGTTCCCGTACCTTGACGAAAAGGACGGACTCTGTAAGGCGGCAGGCTCGAATCTCACATGCTATTCAAAAACGCTCGGATGCGCTGACTTGCTCTTTAAAATGCTCCCCGCCTTCGTCGGGGAAAGCTTCTCCCCCGAGCTGCTAAGAGCAGGAGAAGAGCTCGAAGCCGTCTGGTGCCGGGACGGAATAATAAATTATACCGAAAAAACCGCAGTTTTCGAGGGAATTTATAATTCCGATACAATTTCATATACGTTAAAGGAAGTCACACCCGAAAAGTAAGCTGCACCGACCGAATTTTATAATTTTTATTTTAAGTTTCACATCAATTGTAACTTTACAATAAAATTCAAAAAACATGCTCAAAAAACGTTGCATTTTATCGAATTTTATATTATAATAGATTTTACGGAAAATCATAGAGGGAGAAAAGCTTTTGCCGAGGGTCTTGTCGGGTAAAGATATGTTATCTTATGAAAAAAATCAAAGACGCGGCGCGGGGTTTAAGACACGAAATGGCGCGTGATAAGACAACGGCGAAATATGAGAAAGATTCGGAAAAAGACTTTCTGCTTGATAGTTCTTACTCTCTGAATCGGCAAAATCTGCAAAATCTGCAAAGTCCGAAAAATCCGAAAAATCCGAAAAAACGAAAAAAATTCGGGGCGGCTTTGGTCAGCAGCCGTGAATTTGCGCTCTTTTGCAGGCAGTTTGCGGTTATGACAAAAGCGAGCGTTCCCATACCCGCATGTCTTGTGACGCTTGGCGAACAGCCCTGCTCAAAGGCGTTAAAAAATGCGATTTACAAGGTATATTCCGACGTTCTGAAGGGAGTTGACCTTGCGGATGCGTTTTCAAGGCATCCGAAGGTTTTCCCGACTTATTTTGTCGGCATGGTAAGAGCGGGCGTTGCCGGCGGAGTACTTGCAGAGGTGCTTTCCGACGCGGCACTTTATTATGAGCATGACCAAAAGCACCGAAAAAAGCTTGCCCTTGCCGTTACATATCCTATCTTCTTGCTTTGCTTTATGGCGGCGCTTTTTTCGATTATGGTCGTATTTGTGGTTCCCGTGTTTGAAGAATCGTTTAGTCAAATGGGAATAACAGACCCTCCGTTTGTGACCCTTCTTATTTTTGAAATATGCCGCTTAATAAGGCAAAACGCTTTAATTATCATTGCCGTCTTGGCGGCTTTGATACTTATTTTTTATATTCTTTGGCACACTCCTAAGGCGCGCTATTATATTGATATGATAAGTATAAAGCTTCCGTTTGTCGGAAATATTCTTCAAAGCGTAATAGCGCTTCGCTTTGCAAGAGGAATGGGAATTTTGCTTAAAAGCGGTAACGAAATACTTGACGCTTTTGATATTGTGGCGCCGCTTACCTGCAACAAATACGCGGAGAAAAAGATACGCAGGGCTTCAAGAGAGCTTGAGAGCGGAGAGAGCATGTATACGGCTTTAAAGAACACAAAGCTCTTTCCGAAAGTGCTTATTCAGATGCTTTCGGTCGGCGAGAAAAGCGGCAATATTGACGTATCGCTTTTAACTGTCTGCGATTTTCTCGATTCTGAGATAGAAAACAAAGTAGAACGCTTTTTGTCTTTATTACAGCCTGTCCTGTTTGTTATTATCGGTTCATTTGTCGCGCTGGTCTTTGTTGCGGTTTATATGCCGATAGTAGGAATTATGGGCAGTATGTAAAAACGGCAATGAAGCTTTATTGTTATGAAAGAGAGGGCGCATTTTGGGCTTTTTAAGGTATAAGGAGTCGATACCCGAGGACGTTGCCGACAGTGATGCCGAAGCTTTTGATAAGAGCGAGGGAAAAGACGGCAAAAAGGTCAAAAAGGATGCGGCAAGCGCTTCGGATAATGAAATATATAATTCTCCGATAGTAAGGATTGTTGACGATATAATCAGTGAAGCTATAAAGCAAAGAGCGGATGACATACACATTGAGCCCTCAAAAAACGCGGTAATTGTAAGATACAGAATAGACGGAGACCTCAGAGAGGCGCGCTTTCTGCCGCCTTCCACTCATGCGGAGCTTGTTTCGAGAATTAAGATAATGTCGCAAATGGACATTGCCGAAAAGCGCATACCTCAGGACGGTCATATGAACGCAGGCGTCGGGGAAACAGAATACGATATCAGAATATCTACCTTTCCGACAGTGCACGGAGAGAAGATAGTCGCAAGGATTTTGAATAAAAACACCCTGAAAATGCACCGAAACGAGATAGGCTTTAACAAAAAGAACAACGCCATAGTCGACAAAATTTTATCCGCGCATAACGGCATGGTACTGCTTACCGGACCTACCGGTTGCGGCAAGTCAACGACTCTTTATTCGTTTTTAAGCGAGATAAACCGCAGCAGCATAAATACCGTCACTGTCGAGGACCCCGTTGAATACATTATAGAAGGAATAAATCAGGCGCAGATAAACCCCAAGATAGATTTCACCTTTGCAACGGCGCTGCGAGCCATTCTGCGCCAAGATCCCAACGTTATAATGATCGGCGAAATAAGAGATGAGGAGACTGCCACGATGGCGGCAAGGGCTGCCATTACCGGGCATCTTGTTTTCAGTACTCTGCATACAAACGACGCGCCCGGCGCGATAACAAGACTTTTGGATATGGGCGTCAAGCCTTATCTTGTGGCTGACTCGCTGATATCGGTAATATCTCAAAGGCTTGTCAAGCGTCTGTGTCCCAAATGCAAGGAAAGAGTGCAAATAGGCGAGCGGGAAGCGGCGGCGCTGGGTATTGACAGCGCCGATAACCTTTCACGCATTATTTACAAGCCTAAGGGCTGTGAGTACTGCGACAATTCGGGCTATTACGGCAGAATAGCGGTACACGAAATAATGTATCTGGATGAAGATATAAGAAAAGCGATTGTAGGCGGCAAGAGAAGCGCCGAAATACGCGAGATTGCCGTAAACAACGGTATGACCGAGCTTACAAAGGTGTGCCGCGAATACGTTTTGGAGGGCATAACCGACATTAGTGAAATGTACAGCCTTTGACTGTCCGAAAACAATACATTTAACAAATTTTTTACTAAATTTAATTAAAATGCGATAAATATAATGCTATAATTTCGCTATACCGCAAGGTAAGACAGTTTTCAGAGGCACTAAATATGGATCCCACAGAAAAAAAGAAAAAATATCCATGGTTTGTTCTTGTTATAGCGGATATACTGTTAAGTGGTATAATACTCTGCACATTCAGTTATTTTCATCACGTCAGAATGCTTTGGGGACTCGGCAAGTACGCAGATGACGACCAAATGCAGCTGAATTTTGAAAAGAACGGTGAAAACATCGGTCATGTAACTCATGAATGGGTATTTGACAGAACAGTCGCTCCAAGCTGCACCGAGAGCGGCTATACAAGATACATATGTAAGTGCGGCGCGGAGAAAATAGAAGACCGCACGCCTCCCACAGGACATCAAAATACCGAGCTGCGCGGAGCATATGAGGCAACGTACGAGGAAAAGGGCTATACCGGCGACCTTTATTGCAACGACTGCGGCGAGCTTATAACTAAAGGTAGTGAAATACCTTCAAAACAGCATGAAAATCTCACGCTTATAAACAAAAGAGAGACGACTTGCACCGAGCCTGGCTATTCGGGCGATTGGTACTGCCTTGATTGCAAGGAGATTGTGGGGTACGGAAGCGAAACGCCGCTTGCCGAGCACCAATACGTAAAAAAGCAGACCGTTTCACCCACCTGTGAGGAGGAAGGGTATACCTTATACGAGTGCAGCGTCTGCAAGACCGAGAAAAAAGACGACTATTTGCCAGTGATCGACCACATTGTCGGAAGCGACGGAAAGTGCACGATGTGCGGCATTGTTATCGTCGATATGGGCGATTTTGGCGCCTCATTTCCCGAAATGTTTATTGAAGGCTCCGACAGACTGACCTTTACAAACGACAGCGAAATAAGAGAATACGCCGCAAATAACGGCATTACTCTAAAGGACCATGAGGACGGAAAATTTATCGCGCTTTACCGAAGCCACGATATATTTATATCCATACTTGAGGTCAACACCGACCTGTATTATGAAGGTACAAACAAGACCTATTATGTTCAGTACTACGTATACGATATTTACGTGCGCAATATTGAAAATCTCTTCACCTCATACACAACCTCAAGCCGTAAGGACACCGAAAAGCTGATATCCGACGCTGAAAAGTTAACAGGAGACGAGGTTATTGCCGCAATGAACGGCGACTACATGGGAAATAAAAATCACTGCCTTGTCTGCAACAGAAACGGCAAGGATATCAGAATGCCCGAGAGTATCGAGAGCGACGCATGTATTCTCTATTATGACGGCACAATGGAAACTGTCACCCCGCAGGAATATGACAGGGAAGCCATTAAGGCTAAGCACCCTTATCAGATATGGAATTTCGGTCCCGCGCTTATTGACGGCAACGGAGAGGCAATAGAAAAGTACAGCAATGCTTCGTTTGACCACAACGTTGTCGACCAAAGGCATCCGCGTGCGTCTATGGGCTATTACGAGCCCGGGCATTACAACTTTATTGTGGTGGACGGACGAAGCGACGATTCGCAGGGCGTAAGAATGGTACAGCTTGCAAGACTTCACGAGGAGTTCGGAAGCGTTGCCGCTTACAACATGGACGGCGGAGACAGCGCTCAGTCGTTCTTCCAAGATTCGGAGATTCGCGTTGATGAGGACAGGGGCGACGCTCAAAGAAAGCTTTATGATATTATTTGTATAGGGGAGGTATCTTCTTCTTGAAAATACTTAAAAAAATCGGCGATTTGCTTTTTGCGATACTTCCGCATATAAATATTTCCATGGGGCTTGTTTTCTTAACGCTCCTTGTGACAGACCAATTCAATCGCGCGATGGCGTTTATAAATAACAATATAACAAAGGGTATGCTCTTTGCTTGGTGTTTTTTGGTGATAATCGAGTCGATAATATACGTTTACAGACAGCGAAAAGAGTGAGAAGCACAGCCGCGCCGCAAGGCGGTAAATCGGTATAAAAAATGCCGCGCCCATTAGCGCAAAATGCTTTTTTGCTTTTTTACAAAGGCTCCTATATTTGCTATAATGATAAAAAGACTAAAAAGACATTTGACTATTTTTTCTTTTAAGATAAGGAGAGTAACCGACTATGAAAAACGCGACAAGAATACTCAGCTTCCTTCTGATTTTAACTATCGCCGTCACCATGCTTTTTTCCTGCTCAAAGGCTCCCGCCAATGAGGGAGGCGAGAGTGAAGAGGGCGTAAAGGTCGATTCAATTAAAATAGCGGGTGTTGACATTTCGGAATATAAGATAGTATATGCCGTGCCTGAAAACAGCGTATTGCGCCTTGCAAACTCGGGCGTTATTAAAACCGAGTACAATTTCAACAAAATTATTGCAAATGAGCTTGCCGCAAGGATAAACTCATATATAGGAGTCACACCCGAGGTTGTTTCAAACCGCGCCGAGGCGACAGAGCATGAAATACTTATCGGAAACACCGGACGGGAGCTCAGCAATAAACACAGCGACGTTAAGGTTTATCGTTACGAAATCGAAGTATCGGGCGGAAATATGTCGATAAACGGAGGCGCTGTGGGCAACACGTATCACGCTCTTGACTATCTTTTTGAAGAGCTTGAGGCGCGCGCCGCCGAAAATTCCAACGTTGACTTTGAGGAGGGCTTCACCCTTAACGGAACCCACCGCCTTACGACCATTGCATGTATAGGCGACAGCATTACATACGGAGTCGGCGCCTCGGACAATACGCTTCTTTCCTGGCCCTCCGTGCTTTCGAGAGTGCTGTGGCAGGACTGCTACGTCATAAACTACGGCAACAGCGGAAAGACCATGAGGGGCGACCTTAACGACGCCTACAACAAAACAAGAGAGTATCAAAACGCGATAAGAAACGCCCAAAACGTTGATATCGCCCTCATAATGCTCGGCACCAACGACTCAAACAGAGACAGAAGCTGGAACGCGATCGACGACCAGTCATTTAACGAGGGATGCACGCAGATCGTCGAAAATATGTACAAAAAGAATGAAAAAATCAAGTTCATAATAATGAACTGTCCCGTATACAACGGCAACGAAAACTTCGGAAGCGAGCACGTGAGAGAGCTTCAAGCCGCCCTTGTACCCGCCCTTTCGGCAAAGGGGTACGACATGGGCTTTTACGACATGTACACCTTCACCAAAAATGAAGTGACTGTTGCAAGATTCGGCGACGGTCTGCACCCCGACAACGAGGGATACGCAATAATCGGTGAGGAAATGGGCAGAATGCTTGAAGAGGTCATCGAAGAGGTTCGCCAAAAATAAAAACAGCATAATGAAAAATCCCCGAGAGAAGGCTTCATAAGAGAGAACCCTCCCTCGGGGATTGCCGATAGAAAAGGGAATACACGGAGTACCGTATAGCAGTCTGCAACGGTCATTCTGCAAAGCAAAAGCGCGCATTTTGAGCACAAATGCGCACTTTAGTGTACGAAACGCAAAAATCACTCGCAACACATGTGGCATACCGCCTTTTTGGTGCGAGTGATTATATTTATTATTTGAACATTTTAAGCTTGATAAATAGGAATATGACAAGGGCGCTCATAAGCAGTGAAAGGGCGATTATGATAGCAAAGCCGTAGGGGCTTTGAGCAAAGGGCATGCCCGCAATATTGACGTTCATTCCGTAGGCGCTGAATATCATGGTCGGGATAGAAAGCACAATTGTGATAATCGCAAGCACCTTCATTACTATATTGAGGTTATTTGAAATGACCGAGGCAAAGGCGTCCATTGTTCCGCTGAGTATTCCACTGTAGATATTTGCCATTTCTATTGCCTGCTTGTTCTCGACAATCACGTCGTCAAGCAGCTCGGAGTCCTCGGGGTATTTTTTTATTATTTCGCTTCTGAAAAGCTTTTCCATGACCGACTCGTTTGAACGAAGGGCGGTGGTGAAATATACAAGGCTCTTTTCAAGCTTGAGCAGCTCGATAAGCTCGTGGTTTTTGGTGGAGCGGTGGAGCTTATTTTCGACCTCCTCGCTCTTTCGGTCGATAATACGCAGATATTCAAGATAAAGTCTGGCGGAGCGGTACAGTATTTGAAGCACGAAGCGAGACTTCATCTGAGTGTGAAAATCCTTTATTTTTCCGTCCTCGAACGGGCGAAGAAGAGGCGTTGTTTCACTGCACACCGTTATTACCGTATCATGCGTGATAATCACCGCAAGAGGGATGGTGCTGTAAAGCTCCTTGTCGTTGTCTGTTTCAACGGTGGGGATGTTTGTTAAAATCATTGTGTAATTGTCATCGACCTCGATACGCGAGCGCTCGTCAATATCGAGCGCCGCCTTCAGCGCGTCGGGTTCAATGGCGCAGTCTGCGGCGACCGCCTTAATTTCATCATCGTTTGGGGCTGTCATTGAGATCCAACAGCCGGGGCAACGAGCGTCGACGCTCTTTACCGTTCCGTCTTCGGAAACAAAAAATTTTGTCATATGCAATACTTCCTTTCTGCGCGGCAATCAGACCCCGCAAAAAAGAAGCGGGGAAAGCTACCTGTTTTGTTTTTCTTTTGAATTTGATTTCGATAATCGAACGATACCGGGGGCAGGGTCCATAAAATTTGATGATCCTTTCTTTTAAACTAAACCGATAGATTCCGGCGCTCACACGCCTTTAATATAATAACACATTAAAGCTTATTTGTCAATCGTCAAAGCGGGGCTACCTGAATTTTTAAACAAAAAAAATTGAGCCGCCGCAAAATTTGCTCTGCGGCGGCTCAATAATTATTAAATTAACTTAAATGTCGCTCTTATTCAACCGGAGCTGTTTCGCCCTCTTTGAGAAGGGTTACAAAACCGAAGTCTTGCATATTACCGTTACCGTCTTCATCGTCAAACCATTTGATACAGCCGAGACGTGAGCCGTTCGCGCAGTCGTTGTACTGGAAGTCCATAAACATCTGGATGCCGTCTTTAAGCTCAACGTGCTTTGGCATATAGTGGAACTCGATAGTGAGTCCGCCTTCATGCTGATTGAACACCAGCTGATAATCCTCGTCTGCAATAAGGTCCTTGTCTCCGTTTCTCGGAACCATCGAGAGGTCGTCGTTGATAAACGCCATCTGATAGTTTCCGTTGGTATATGAACCCATGGAGGTTGCGGAGTAATCCATTGTTTCGGAAATATAGAGATAAATTCCGTCACTGTTATAGTCGCCGGGAGCTGCCTGCTGTGAGATGGTGGAGTCGACTATATCAAAGAGAAAATACAGACCGTTTGTATCCCACATAGCGTACGCGGTGACAACAGTGTCCGCAGCGGCGTTGTCTTTTACAGGCTTGTCAAGGGTAACGCCGACGGCGTTATCCCATTCGTCGCCCTTGACTCCGTCAATTACAGCCGAGCCGTAGACAATGTACAAGTCGGTTATCTGTTCGTCGTCGGGGTTGGTATCAATCGGGCCGGGGTCTCTTGTAGCGACGCTCGATTTTGCGGTTTTTGCTGTTGTTGTGGTGGTACCGCTGTCGCCTCCGCATGCGGCAAATGAGAGCACAAGGCAAGCGAGGAGCAGCATGGCAATAATTTTTTTCATAGCTTTTCACCTTTCGTATTTTCGGAGGCGCAAAGTGCCATTCCGAGTTATCTACTATGATTATAACTTATTTAAGGTAAAAAGTATATGAAAAAATGCCTGTAAAGGATTTTAAAATATGACAAAAGTCCAGTGTGAGCAAATTTGACTTCTTAACCCAAGGAATAAATGCACGCTTGATTTTCAAGTAAAAATATGCTATAATACGATAAAATCAAGTCGGCAACGGCTATAAAAGGCGAAAAAAAGGAGAAATATTAAAATGTTAAAAAAATCTTTGCGCCTTATACCGATATTGGCGGCGGCTCTCTTTGCTGCAATCTGTCTTTTTGCCTCATGCTCCAAGAGCGGCACCTTCCTTGAAGGCACATACGAAACCGAGTCGGGTATCGGTTCCTTTGTAAGATATGAATTTTCAAAGGACGGAGAGGTCGTCTGCACGGTTTATATGCTCGGAGTAAAGACCTCCGAAAATACGGGCAGCTACAAAATCGAAGACGACAAGATAATCTTGTATTACAACGACGCGACGGACACTTTTCCCTTTGAATATAACAAGGACAGCATTGTTATAAATCAAAATACGTATTACAAACAGTAGATTTTTTCCGAAATTCTCTCTTTCGGCGCAAAAAACAGCTTGCCGCGTGTTCTAAAAGTAAATTTCCCAAAGTATAATGTAGCGATATAAAAACGTTACAATACTGGAGGAAAGTCTATGGCAGAGCAGTCAATATACCGCGACATCGCCGAAAGGACGGGCGGCGATATATATATCGGCGTTGTGGGACCGGTGAGAACCGGAAAGTCTACATTTATTAAAAGGTTTATGGAAGCGCTTGTGCTTCCCAACATAAAGGACGAATACGACAGGGAAAGGGCAAACGACGAAATGCCTCAGTCCGCGGCGGGGAAAACGGTGATGACGACCGAGCCGAAATTCATCCCGGACGAGGCGGTGAAAATTTCGCTTGACAATATCACCGAGCTTTCGGTAAAAATGGTGGACTGTGTGGGATATGTGGTGGCGGACGCTCTCGGTCAGACAGAGGACGGAAAGCCGCGCATGGTACATACCCCCTGGTCTGAGGAGCCCATGCCCTTCGGAGAAGCCGCCGAAACCGGAACGCGAAAGGTCATAACCGATCACAGCACCATAGGCGTACTTGTGACAACCGACGGAAGTATCACCGAAATTCCGAGAGAGCAGTATCTTGAGGCGGAGCAAAGGGTTGCAAAGGAGCTTTCCGAGATAAACAAACCTTTTGCCATAATATTAAACAGCGCGCACCCCGAAAGTCCGGAAAGCGAGGCGCTTGCCCTTGAGCTTGAGGAGAAATACGGCGCTCCCGTGGCGCTTGTCAACTGCCTTGAGCTTGACAGAGAGGACATTTGCCAAATCCTTGAAATGATACTGCACGAGTTTCCGATAAGCGAGCTGAGAATCGATCTTCCCGAGTGGACTCTTGCCCTTGAGGCAAATCATCCCGTCGTTTCCTCGATTACCGGCAGTATACTCGCATACGCCTCAAAGCTTTGCAAGGTGGGGCAGATAAAGAAGAATATAGGAGAGCTTACCGAAAACGAGTATATAAACCTTGCAAAGGTGGATAAAATCGACCTCGGCAAGGGGATATGCGACATAACAGTGGGGCTTGAGAACGGACTGTATTATAAGGTCCTCTCCGAGCTTACCGGATATGACATAAGCGATGAGGAAAAGCTTATCTCGATGTTCCGCGAGCTTACAGAGGTCAAGAACAGGTACGACAAGATAGCCTCGGCGCTTGCCGACGTTGACGAAAAGGGTTATGGGATAGTAGTCCCGGATCAGAGCGACATGCGCCTTGAGGAGCCGAAAATCGTCCGCCACAGCAACGGCTACGGGGTAAGACTCAAAGCGAGCGCGCCGTCCATTCACATGATAAAAGCCACAATACAGACCGAAATAAACCCGGTTGTCGGAACCGAACAGCAGAGCGAGGATTTAGTGAAGTTTCTGCTTGACGAGTTTGAGGAGAACCCCACAAAAATCTGGTCGACCAATCTTTTCGGAAAAACACTCAACGAGCTGGTAAACGAGGGGATACATTCAAAGCTTTCGAATATGCCCGAGGACGCCAGGGAAAAGCTCGGAGAAACGCTTGGCAGGATAATAAACGAGGGCAGCGGCGGGCTTATCTGCATAATACTTTAAGCTTTGGGCTTGCGGGTGAGGCTATGATGTGCACTTTCAATGACTTAAAGGACAAAGAGGTCGTAAATATCTGCGACGGCAAGCGGCTCGGATATGTGTGCGACGCGGAAATAGACTGTATAAGCGGGCGCATATGCGCTCTGCTGATTCCCGGTCCTTCAAAATGTATGGGATTTGTCAGGGGCGGCAATGTGAAAATTGCGTGGGAGTACGTTGAAAGAATCGGCGACGATATAATTCTTGTGAACGCCTCCAAAATAAATTGGGGCGACAAACCGGCGCCGCGTTAATGTAAACAATTTGTAAATTATCAGCCTCGGCGATTGAAAAAAAGTCGGGGCTGTAATATAATTGCCCATGCGAAATAAAAAAATAAACGCAAATTCACACATTCCCGTCTTTCGGTGCCGCATTTTGCGGTGGTTATACGGGAATGGTGGAAGAAACCGAAGGAGGATTTAAAATGTCGGTAATCACAATGAAGCAGATGCTTGAAGCCGGTGTGCATTTCGGGCATCACACAAGAAGATGGAACCCTAAAATGGCGGAGTACATTTTCACGGAGAGAAACGGGATCTACATCATAGACCTCAACAAGGCCGTAAAGAAGTTTGAAGAGGCTTATATGTTCGTCCGCGAGCTTTCCGAAAACAACGGCACGCTTCTCTTTGTCGGAACAAAGAAGCAGGCGGCTGAGGCTATTAAGGAAGAGTCGCAAAGATGCGGAATGTACTATGTCAACGAGAGATGGCCCGGCGGAATGCTCACCAATTTCAAGACCATTAAAAAGTCGATTGCAAGACTTATAAGCCTTGAGACGATGAGTCAGGACGGAACCTTTGATCTCCTGCCCAAGAAAGAGGTGGCAGCCCTTGTTAAGGAAATGACAACTCTTGAGAAGAACTACGGCGGAATCAAGGAAATGAACAAAATCCCCGACGCTATTTTCATCGTCGACCCCAAGAAGGAAGCAAACGCCGTGCTTGAAGCAAAGAAGCTCGGCATACCGGTTATCGCCATAGTCGATACGAACTGCGACCCTGACGACGCGGATTATGTTATCCCCGGAAACGACGACGCTATTCGCGCCATTAAGCTTATTTCATCCTCACTTGCAGACGCTGTCATTGAGGGAAGACAGGGCGTTGACGCTCCGGCAGACGAGGAAGCACCCGCTGTCACCGAAGAGGTAAGCGAAGAGGCTGCCGCTCCCGAAGAAACGGCCAAACAGGAATAAGCGAAAGCAACAGAGGAGGAAATTAAAAATGGCAAATATAACTGCAAAAGACGTTCAGGCTCTTCGTCAGCAGACCGGGCTTGGAATGATGGATTGTAAAAAGGCGCTTGTCGAGGCTGAGGGAGATTTTGAAAAGGCAGTCAAAATCCTTCGTGAAAAGGGACTTGCCACAGCCGCCAAGAAGGAAGGCAGAATCGCCGCCGAGGGTCTTGTCGATATCATGACCGAAAACGGAATCACCGCCATGCTCGAGGTCAACACCGAGACGGACTTTGTCGCAAAGAACGAGAGCTTCAAGGCGTTCGTCAAGGGACTTCTTCGCACTCTTGTTGCAAATAAACCCGCCGATATGACTGCTTTCACGGCGCTCCCCTATGACGGCACAGAGCAGAGCGTTTCGGATGCGCTGGTCGAAAAAATCGCGGTTATCGGCGAAAAGATAAGCATACGCCGCTTTGTAATTGTGGAAGGTGTCACCTCCACGTACATTCACGGAATGGGAACCACCGGCGTTGTAGTTAAGTTTACAACCGATCCGGCAGTTGTCGGAACCCCCGCTTTTGCGGAAATGGCAAAGAATGTTGCGCTCCAGATTGCGGCAGGCTCGCCTCCCACATATGTGGCAAAGAGCGACGTTCCTCAGAGCGCTGTCGACGAGGAGCTTGCAATTCAGATAGCCGCGGCAAAGAACGACCCGAAAAACGCCACAAAGCCGGATGCAATTCTTCAAAAGATTGTTGTCGGTAAGCTTGACAAGCTCTTCTACGAGAAGGTTTGCCTGCTTGAACAGCCCTATGTAAAGGACGATTCAATGAACGTCGGCAAATACATCGAAAGCGTTGCCAAAACCCTCGGCGCCGCCGTTAAGGTTGACAGCTTCAGCATTTTCGAGAAGGGCGAAGGAATACAGAAGAGAGAAGAAGATTTCGCAGCCGAGATCTCCAAGATGGTAAATAACCAATAATATTTGCGGGGCTGTCGCGTTTGCGGCAGCCCTGAATAAATTATTTTGAAATTAAAGGACGGTAGGTAAGGTATGGCAAAGATAATCGGAGAGAAGCTTTCGAATATTCCGTGGGAGGACAAGCCTAAGGGGTGCAACGAGCCGGTTTGGAGATACAGCAAAAATCCCATAATAGGAAGGCATCTTAATTTTTCAAGCAACAGTATTTTCAACAGCGCGGTCGTCCCTTATAACGGGGGCTTTGCCGGAGTGTTCCGCTGTGACGACAAGGCGATAAGAATGAATATATTTGTCGGCTTCTCAAAAAACGGGCTTGACTGGGAAATATCCGAAACGCCGATTGTTTTTGAGGGCGACCCCGAGGTCACCGCCTTGCAGTATCGCTATGACCCGAGAGTCTGCTTTATCGAGGACAGGTACTATATCACATGGTGCAACGGCTATCACGGTCCCACAATAGGTATCGGCTATACCTTCGATTTTAAAAAATTCTATCAGCTTGAGAACGCCTTTTTGCCGTACAACCGAAACGGAGTGCTTTTTCCCAAAAAAATCGGCAGCATGTATATGATGCTCTCAAGACCGAGCGACACCGGGCATACTCCCTTCGGAGATATTTTCGTAAGCTCAAGCCCCGACCTTACGTTCTGGGGCAGACACCGCCACGTCATGTCGCCCACACCGTTTGAGGAGAGCGCATGGCAGTGCACCAAAATAGGAGCGGGTCCGGTTCCTATCGAAACCGACGAGGGCTGGCTTCTTATCTATCACGGAGTTATTACCACCTGCAACGGCTTTGTGTACCGCATGGGGTGCGCCCTTCTTGACACAAACGACCCTTCAAAGGTGAAATACAGAACAAGATATTACATTTTGGGTCCCGAGGCGCCGTATGAGCAAAACGGGGACGTTCCCAACGTCACCTTCCCCTGCGCCGCTCTTGCGGACGCCGAAAGCGGAAGAGTTGCCTTGTATTACGGCTGTGCCGACACCGTTACCTCCATTGCCTTTACCACGGTGGACGAGCTTGTAAATTACACGAAAAAGTATTCTATGTGAGGCGAAATTCCGCTGTCGTGTACATTTTAATATCGATTTTGCACGATTATTTTTATATCGTCGAACTGCACAAATATCAGAGGCTCAGATTATGCACTATGCAAAATTTATTGTGAATGTTGCACAAAAACAAGCCTCTATTTTTGTGCAAAAGTGTCAAATGGTAGAATTTAAAAAATCTTTTAAAAAACCCTTGACATAAGGGTGTGGGGGTGCTATAATTCAGGCTGCAAAGATAAAGAAAAGCTTTGCATGAGAAAAGATTTTTTACGCCATAGGAGGTAATTATTATGGTATCCGGAAAATATCTTTACAAAGTAAATCTTGACACAGCTGCAAAGGTAAATGAGTTTGTCAAAGCCGCCTCCAAAGTCGAAGGAAGCGTAAGCATCGTAAGCGGCACAAAGAGAATAAACGCCAAAAGCTTTTTAGGTGTTCTTTACGCAAAGGTAGCTTGGGACAACATCTACGTTGAATGCGAAAAGGATTGCTGGTGGGAATTTCACAGCTTCATTGAAGAGTGAGGCTCCAGGTTCCCGATTAATTTAAAAAATTTTGTAGCCTTTTTTTCAAAAGGCTATATTTTTTGTGCTGTAAAGGCATTAAATCCTTTATATTACGGTTGACAAAAGAACGATAATGTGATAAAATTATAACAACTCAGTATGCGGTCCTGCATGCTGCGGGACTATAATACAACAGTAAAACAGGAGGAACGACAAAATGTCAACAATTTCATCGGTACCCTTTACAGGTACAGAAGAACAGAAGCAGAAGCTTCTCTCGGTGATAGCGGAGTGGAAGGATAAGCCCGGCGCTCTTATGCCTATCATGCAGAAGGCGCAGGAGATATACGGATATCTTCCCGTTGAAGTTCAGACCATAATATCGGACGAAACCGGAATACCGCTTGAAAAGATATACGGCGTTTCAACATTCTATGCAATGTTCTCTTTGAATCCCAAGGGAAAATTCCGCGTTTCGGTTTGCCTTGGAACAGCCTGCTATGTCAAGGGTTCTCAGTCGATATACGACAAAATTTCCGAGACTCTCAAAATCTCCGAGGGACAATGCACAAGCGACGGCGTATTTTCGCTTGATTCCTGCCGCTGCGTGGGCGCGTGCGGTCTTGCTCCGGTAATGCTCGTCAACGATGACGTTTACGGCAGAATAACCGCCGACGATGTTCCGAAAATTCTTGCAAAATATCAGGCGTGATAGTTTCTTAGGTCAATGTACATAGGTTATTAAGCTTGGCTGCGGGAGGACCCACAGCGGAAAGGGAAAGGTCACAGAGTACATGATAATTTCCAAGGTTGCCGAACTGCTTGACGCCAAGGTGTGCGTGGGCGAAGACAGGCTCTCGGACGAGGTATCGTCCGCTTGCGGAAGCGATATGATGAGCGACGTTTTGGCATACGTCAAAAATCAGGCGGTGCTTCTTACCGGACTTGTGAACCCTCAGGTCGTGCGTACTGCCGAAATGATGGATATGCGCTGTATTGTCTTTGTAAGGAGCAAGATACCCTCAGACTCGATGCTTGAGCTTGCAAAAGAGTGCGGCATAGTGGTCATGACGACCAAAAAGCGGATGTACGAGGCTTGCGGTATTTTGTATTCAAACGGACTTGTAAGTCTCGAAAAAGAAGAAGAGGAGTAAGCTATGGAGGGTCCCGTAAAATTCGTATATGAAGTGGACGGCGAGAACTTCACCTCTGCCGGCGAGGCTTCCATATCGATAAAAAAGAACCTCAGACTTCTCGGATACAACCCGAATATCATAAGACGCGTCGCAATTGCCATGTATGAGGGAGAAATCAACATGGTGATTCACGCGGGCGGCGGGAGAGCGACGGTTTATATCTATCCCGACAGGGTTGAGATGATCCTTGAAGACAACGGTCCGGGAATTGCCGACATAGAGCTTGCAATGAGCGAAGGATATTCCACGGCGCCGGATAAGATAAGAAATCTCGGCTTCGGAGCCGGAATGGGACTTCCCAACATGAAGAAGAATACCGACGAGATGAAAATCGAGTCGGTTCTCGGAAAGGGAACGACCATAACCATGATCGTTAAAACATAATAACATACCTGTAAAACAAGGTGGAAAGGAGCAAAGGGTGGCATCATACAAGCATTCGGTATCACTTAACGAGGAAAAATGCCACGGCTGTACCCACTGCCTGAAGCATTGTCCTACAGAGGCGATCAGAATAAGAAACAAGCACGCCAAAATCGATTCAACGCGTTGTATCGACTGCGGAGAGTGCATCCGTGTTTGTCCTCACAAGGCTAAAAAAGCGGTGTATGACAAGCTTTCCGATATTCCGAAGGATAAATGGAAGATAGCGCTGCCTGCCCCTTCTCTTTACGGACAGTTTGACAATCTCGAAGATATCGATTATGTGCTCGAGGGTCTTCTTGACATCGGCTTTGACCAGGTATACGAGGTGGCAAGAGCGGCGGAAATAGTTTCGGATTATACCAGAAGGTATATGAAGCGCCCCGACGTGCAAAGGCCGGTTATATCCTCTGCCTGTCCGGTTATCGTGAGGCTTATAAGGCTCAGATATCCGTTTCTTGCAGACAATCTTCTCCCGATTCTTCCGCCGATTGAAATAGCGGCAAAGGAAGCGATAAAGGAAGCTGTCGAAAAGCATCCCGAGCTTAAAAGAGAGGACATTTGCACGGTATTCATATCGCCCTGTCCGGCAAAGGTCAGCTATGTGAAAAACGAAACCGACGGCAAGTCAAACGTGGATTTTGTCGTTTCAATGTCGGATATATATTTTGAACTGCTCGGCGTAATGAACAAGGATGAAAGTCCCGCTCCCGTATCGAAGGCAGGGCTTATAGGGCTCAGCTGGGCAAGCGCGGGCGGAGAAGCCACGGCGATTTTCAATGAAAAGTACCTTGCCGCCGACGGTATCGAGCACGCCAACAGAGTGCTTGAGGAAATAGACAACGGGTCCTTTCCCGAGCTTGAATTTGTCGAGCTTAACGCGTGCCCCGGCGGATGCGTGGGCGGAGTTATGACGGTTGTCAATCCTTACATAGCCAAGGCGCGCATACGCTCGCTTCGAAGATATCTTCCCGTTTCGCAAAACAAGGCTCCCGAGGACGGATATACAATTCCCGAGTCGGTGATGTCGGACTATAGTGACGCTCCTTATGAATCGGTATCGGCGTTCAGCTCCGACCGCGAGGAATCGATGAGGATGCTTCACGACATGGAGGAGATACGCCAAAAGCTTCCCGGAATCGATTGCGGAGGCTGCGGCGCACCCACTTGCAGATGCTTTGCCCTTGACGTTGTGCGAGGCAGAGCAAGCCTTGGCGAATGTGTGGTATTCATGCGCGAGGAGCTTGAAAATCTGCACAAAAAGCTTCAGGAAAATGACGAAAGGCGGTAACTTTATGACGGCTGTGCAGTTAAAAGACACTATGGGACTTGAAGTTTTGTCAATGCCCTGTCCTGAGCTTGAAATCGAGGGCGCATATGCGGGAGATCTGCTGAGCTGGGTCATGGGCAGAGCCACCGAGGGCTGTGTGCTTGTCACAATAATGACAAACGTCAATGTTGTGGCTGTGGCAACTCTTGTGGGAATGTCTGCGGTGGTGATATGCGAAAACAGTGAGATTACCGATGAGGTCATAAATACCGCAAGGGCAAAATCCGTGAATCTGTTTAGAACAAGTAAACCTGTTTATGAGTTTTGCATCGAGCTTGGCAAGGTCATATGAACAAGTATTATTATGACCTGCACCTCCATTCCTGTCTTTCCCCGTGCGCCGACAACGATATGACCCCAAACAGCATAGCGGGCATGGCGTCTCTTAACGGTCTTAACATAGTGGCGCTTACCGACCACAACAGCACCGACAACTGCCCCGCCTTCTTTGAGGCGTGCAAAAAATACGGGCTTGTCGCAATTGCCGGAATGGAGCTTACCACTGCCGAGGACGTTCATGTTGTCTGTCTTTTTGAAAGCCTTGAAGATGCCATGGCGTTCGGCAGGGAATACAAAAAGCACAGGATACTATACAAAAACAAAAGCGAGATATTCGGCGACCAGCTTGTCATGAATGCAAACGACGAGGTGACAGCGATTGAAGAAAATCTTCTGCTGAACGCTTCCGACCTTAGTATGGAGGATGCGATATCGCTTGCAAGAGAATACAAAGCGGCGGTATTTCCCGCGCATATCGACAGGGAAGAAAACGGCATTATATCGGCGCTCGGCTGTGTGCCGCCCGACTGCAATTTCACCTGTGTGGAGTTTAACAAAAGCTCGAATATCGAAAGCTATACAAAGCTGTACGGGCTTGAAGATAAGCTGATTTTGACCGATTCCGACGCTCACTATCTGTGGGATATCAATGAAGCCGAGAACTTTATCATGCTTGATGACGAGCCTTACAGCTCGGCTCTTATCAGAAAAAGGCTTATCGAAAAGCTTTCGGGAAAGGATACGCCGAAAAAATGAAGGAACTGTCGCTGAATATTCTTGATATTGCTCAAAATTCGGTAAAAGCAAGAGCAAAAAACATTGAAATTTCCATTAAGGAGGACGATTCTGTTCTCGAATTTTCCGTTAAGGACGACGGGTGCGGAATGTCCGAAGAATTTCTTTCGAGAGTTACCGACCCTTTTACAACTACAAGGACTACCCGAAAGGTGGGGCTCGGACTGCCGCTTCTCAAAATGGAGGCTGAGCAGACCGGAGGAAGCCTTGAGATAACCTCCACGGAGGAGGGAAAAGGAGAGGACCACGGTACCTTTGTCAGAGCGCTTTTTAGAAAGGACAGCATAGATTATATTCCTCTTGGTGACATTGTCGGGACCCTGTGCGTGCTCGTTCAGGGTGCGGATAATGTTGACTACATTTTCACTCACGAAATAAAAAACAAAGAAACAGTGGAGTTTTCCACAAAAGAAATGCGCGAAATGCTCGGCGACCTGCCTCTTGGCACGCCCGAGGTGATAGCTTGGCTTCGGGATTTTCTTGAAGAGGGCTATAAACAGCAATAAAGTTGTCAAAATAAAAATTTAATATAAAACAAAAAACAAAACATATCATGAAGGGAGAACAAACCACATGAAAACACTTGAAGAGCTTGCGGCAATAAGAGACCGCATGAAAGGCAGAGTTGCACTGCGCGAAGGTTCAAACGACATAAGGATTGTCGTCGGAATGGCAACCTGCGGCATTGCCGCAGGAGCACGTCCGGTCCTCAACACTTTTGTCGAAGAGGTCAACAACGCGGGACTTACAGGCGAGGTTACCGTAACGCAGACAGGATGCATAGGAATATGCCAATATGAACCCGTTGTCGAAGTCTACAAGGCGGGCGAGGAAAAGGTCACTTATGTTAAAATGACCTCCGAAAAGGCAAAAGAGGTCATGGAAAAGCATATCAAGGGCGGCAAGCCTGTAACAGAATACACCATTAATATTTGAGGAGGAAACTTTAAATGGTTCGAACACATGTACTGATTTGCGGCGGTACCGGTTGTACTTCCTCCGGAAGTGTAAAGATCCGCGAAGCAATGGAAAAGGAAATCGAGGCGGCAGGACTTGCGGATGAGGTCAAAATGGTTCAGACCGGATGCTTCGGACTTTGCGCCAGCGGTCCCATTATGATCATATATCCCGAGGGCACCTTCTATTCAAGAGTTACTCTTGATGACGTGAAGGAGATTGTCAGCGAGCATCTTCTCAAGGGGCGCGTCGTTGAGCGTCTTGTTCACAAGGAAGATGAAAGCAAGGATGTTCAGCCCGTATCCCTTGCAGAAACCACATTCTACAAAAAACAGCACAGAATCGCTCTGCGCAACTGCGGAGTTATCAACCCTGAAAACATCGAGGAATATATTGCAACAGACGGTTATCAGGCGCTCGGCAAGGTGCTTACCGAGATGACTCCAGAGGAGGTTATCGACGTTATATCCGCTTCCGGACTTCGCGGAAGAGGAGGCGGAGGCTTCCCCACGGGTACCAAGTGGAAATTCGCAGCCGCTCAGCCGGCAGGACAAAAGTACGTCGTCTGTAACGCCGACGAGGGCGACCCCGGCGCGTTCATGGACCGTTCGGTGCTTGAGGGCGACCCGCACGCAGTGCTTGAGGCAATGGCAATTGCCGGATACGCTATCGGCGCCGACCAGGGCTACATATATGTAAGAGCGGAGTATCCTATCGCCGTCAAGCGCCTTGAAATCGCCATTGGGCAGGCGCACGAATACGGACTTCTCGGAAACGATATTTTCGGAACCGGATTTAATTTTGACGTCAAGCTCCGTCTCGGGGCCGGCGCGTTCGTCTGCGGAGAGGAAACGGCGCTTCTCACCTCTATCGAAGGTAAGAGAGGCGAGCCGAGACCCCGTCCTCCCTTTCCTGCGGTCAAGGGTCTTTTCGGCAAGCCCACAATTATCAACAATGTCGAAACATGGGCAAATGTTTGCCAGATCATATTAAAGGGTGCAGACTGGTTTAAATCCATGGGAACTCCCCGTTCCGCGGGAACCAAGGTATTTGCTCTCGGAGGCAAGATAAAGAACACCGGACTTGTGGAGGTTCCTATGGGAACCACGCTTCGTGAGGTCGTTGAGGAAATCGGCGGCGGTATTCCCGGCGGCAAGAAGTTCAAGGCGGCTCAAACCGGCGGACCCTCGGGCGGATGTATCCCCGCGTCTCACTTTGACGTCGAAATCGACTATGACAACCTGACTGCTATCGGATGTATGATGGGTTCGGGCGGTATGATAGTGCTTGACGAGACCGACTGTATGGTCGATATCGCAAAGTTCTTCCTTCAGTTTACCGTTGACGAGTCCTGCGGTAAGTGTACTCCCTGTCGTATAGGTATACGCAGAATGCTCGAGATCCTCAATAAAATCACAGAGGGCAAGGCAACAATGGACGACCTTACAAGACTTGAAGAGCTTTGCTACTACATAAAGGACAACGCTCTTTGCGGTCTCGGTCAGACGGCGCCCAATCCCGTTCTCTCAACTCTCAAGTTCTTCAGAGACGAGTATGTGGCTCACATTGTCGACAAAAAGTGCGTGGCAGGCGTGTGCAAGGCTCTGCTTTCCTACAAGGTTGACACAGACAAGTGTATCGGCTGCGGCATATGCATGAAGAACTGCCCGGTCGGCGCTATCAGCCGTCTTCCCGAGGTACCTGCGGGCAAGAAGCTTGCTCCCGTCACCATCGACACCTCAAAGTGCGTGAAGTGCGGCGTATGTATGAGCAACTGCAAGTTCAAAGCAATTTCTAAACAGTAATCAGGGGGAAATGTAAAATGGAATTAGTTAATATAAAAATAAACGGTGTTCCCGTACAGGCGCCGGCAGGCTCAACCATTCTTGAGGCTTGTAAGCTTGCGGGAATTCAGATACCCACTCTCTGTTTTCTCAAAGGCATAAACGAAATAGGCGCGTGCCGTATGTGCGTTGTCGAGGTCGCAAGAGCTCGCTCGCTTGTGGCTGCCTGCGTTTATCCGATAGCGCCCGATATGGAGATTTTCACAAATACTCCAAGGGTTGTAAGCGCAAGAAAGAAAACGCTTGAGCTGCTCCTTTCCAACCACAACCGTTCCTGCCTGTCCTGCGTGAGAAGCGGAAACTGCGAGCTCCAGGAGCTGAGCAAGGTATACGGAATCGAGGACGCCGGCGTTTATGACGGCGCAAAGACTGAAACCACAATAGACTACTCCGCAGTTCATATGATAAGAGACAACAGCAAGTGTATTCTCTGCCGCAGATGCTCGGCAGTATGTGAAAACATACAGGGAGTCGGCGTTATAGGCGCAAATAACCGCGGATTCAAAACACAGATGTGCTCAGCCTTTGAGGTCGGACTCGGCGAGACCTCATGCGTAAGCTGCGGACAGTGCATTGCTGTCTGCCCGACCGGCGCAATTTACGAAAAGGAAGCTATAAATGACGTACAGGCGGCAATAGCCGACCCCGAAAAGTATGTTGTAGTTCAGACCGCTCCCGCGGTAAGAGCCGCACTCGGCGAGGAATTCGGATATCCTATGGGTACGCCCGTTGAAGGCAAAATGGCGGCTGCCCTTCGCAGACTCGGCTTTGACAAGGTGTTTGACACCGACTTTGGCGCAGACCTCACCATTATGGAGGAGGCAAACGAATTTGTCGAGCGCGTAAAGAACGGCGGCAAGCTTCCGATGATCACATCCTGCTCACCCGGCTGGATTAAGTACTGCGAGCATTATTTCCCCGAAATGACAGAGAACCTCTCTTCCTGCAAGTCTCCCGCTCAGATGTTCGGAGCAATTACAAAGTCATACTTTGCAAAGAAGATGGGACTTGACCCCAAAAATATCGTCGTGGTGTCCGTCATGCCCTGTACCGCAAAGAAATTTGAGATAGGCAGAGACGATGAGAACGGCGCGGGATATCCCGACGTTGACTACTCACTCACCACAAGAGAGCTTGCGCGTATGATTAAGCGCGCCGGCATCACCTTTAATACCCTTCCCGATGAGGGCTTTGATCACCCGCTCGGCGAGTCGACAGGCGCCGCAGTTATTTTCGGCGCAACGGGCGGAGTTATGGAAGCCGCTCTTCGTACCGCAGTTGAAACACTTACGGGCAAGGAGCTTGAGAGTGTGGACTTCACCGAGGTCAGAGGAACCGAGGGTATCAAGGAGGCAACATATAATGTAGCCGGTATGGATGTTAAGGTGGCAGTCGCTTCGGGACTTAAGAACGCCTGCGAGCTTCTCACCAAGGTCAAGAACGGCGAGGCTGACTATCACTTTATTGAAATTATGGGATGCCCCGGCGGATGCGTTAACGGCGGCGGACAGCCTCAGGTGCACGCCAATATCAGAAATAATGTTGATATTCGCGCAGAGCGCGCCAAGGCTCTCTATACGCTTGACAAGGGCATGAAGATAAGAAAGTCTCATGAGAACCCAGAAATTCAGACTCTTTACAAAGAATATTTAGGAAAGCCGGGCAGCCATCTTGCTCACGAGCTTCTCCACACCACATATGTAAAGAGAAAGATAAACAGCATAGTAAAATAAAAAATAAAAGCGCAATTTCAAATGTACCTGCAATAACGGCAGCAATTTGACTTTTGCCAAAAAACAGCTAAAACCCTTGATTATTCAAGGGTTTTAGCTGTTTTTTAGTATTAAAGCGGGCAAAGCCGCACGCGTTTATGCGTACTTAGTCTGCAAGACTGCCCATAGGGTCCCAAGGCAGGAGAACTGTGGGCGTTTCTTCAAGAAGCTTAACCTTGTCGCCAAGGTACTTTTTATGGACAACCGCCTGATAGACGTACAGGTCAAACCAGGAGTCTGACGCCATATGATAGCCGCCGTTGACTCCGTCACTGCCCCAAGAATTTTCGATTTTCCAGCGGTTAGGCTTGTCACCGTCAAGATTTACTCCGGTTATGACCATTGCGTGATTCATCTGCGAGACGTGATAGTCAAGCATTTGCTCCTTTGTCATCTTGAAGTCAAGACCGGTCAGCAGGGAATAGTCGTACTGATTGTCATCCCAAGCGCGCCTTGAGCCGTCTCCGAATTTGCCGCAATCCGAGCCGAACCAGACAAGCTCGCCGTCCTTCAGCTGCTGTAGGACGATGCTCTTGAACTCCTCGATTTCAAGGTTAAGGTAGACTATGCTTGGAGCGCCTATTATGTTGTTGAGATACGACACGGTGTAGGTTTTGTTGTACGGCTTATCCTTTGTGGGAGCGTTAATAATGCTGACGTAGTCACCAAGCATATCGCCTATCATCTCATCGCGGAAGGTGAGCGGGGTATATCCCTTTTCTATCTGATATTTGCCGTCCTTGGTAACATATTCAAAGTCAAATTCTTTGGGCGGCAGGGTGTAACATTCGCACATAAACGAGAAGCAGGAATTCAGCGCTTCTTTTTTTATTTCCTCGATTTTCTTAAGGTCCCCTGCGGCATAGGCGTGTCTTATTTCATATGCCTTTTTCTTTAGATACTTGTTTATGTAGTCATTGAGAGAGCCTGTTGCGGACGACTGGAAGGTTTCGGGCATGGCGTCCTTGGGAACGATTCCGTACTTGTTGACGATATTTACGAACATATCCCACTGTCCGCCGTCTCCTATGGCGCTCCCGACTATAAAATCAACCGTTCTGTCGCCGTCGGGAAGGGAGGCGGTGTCAATCACGCTTTCAAGAAAATAATTAATTCTTTCGAATTTGTCCCAGAATGCAAGGTAGGACTGAGAAAGCTCGAAATTGTCTATGTTTTTCTTCTTGGCAATGATCTCACGAAGCACATTTGTGGCGGCAAAGAGCCAACAGCGTCCGGTGCCCTTTTGGTTTGTGGCGGACATCGTTTTGTGGTCGATTGAAAACTTGAACTGCATTTTCTTTGCGGCGACGGGGTCAAAGGCGAGGTCGTTTAGCGCAACCTTTGAAAATACGTGCGTCATGGCTTGCTTTTTAAGGTCGCACAGGTAGCTTTCGCTGTAGCTTTCCAGCGCTTCTTTTGTTATCGGCGTTGCATTTTTCATGGTATCTTTTCCTTTCAAAATAACCTTTTTCTGTCTTTATTATATTCCTTTTTTGCGCTTTAGTCAAGACCAATATAAAATAAAGTGTATTATTTTGTACGATTTTGTATTAACTTTTTCAAAAAGCATTGACGAACAAATGTTCGTGCTTTATAATATAAACGCAGACTGCACATGCCGTATATAAAACGGTATTAAAAAAAGTTCCGGTTGTATTTCGGGCAGAATGAGAGGGAGACTTTATGGGTAGTCGTCGTGTGCCGCTTGACGTGCTGGCAGTTATGAGACAGGAGGGAAACGTGATTCCGAAGGCGGTGTTTAAAGACGGGGAGCGTTTTGATATAACAAGAATTATAGGTATAATGCAGATACATCCCGCCGGCGTGCCCTCTGTTGCGCCGCTTAGATACACGGTTGTGATAGAGGGGAGAATAAAGGAAATTTACTACGAAAGCTCAAGCGGAAAATGGTTTTCGGTGATAGAAATATAATTTTTTGGGATAAGCTTAAAATGGAAAGAGAGAGAATAATACTTCACAGCGATCTCAACAGCTTTTACGCCTCTGTCGAGACCGTGCTGAATCCGGAATATTCGGGCAAAGCGCTTGCGGTATGCGGAAGCATAGAGGACAGGCACGGGATAGTGCTTGCAAAATCCGAAAAGGCAAAAAGGGCGGGTATAAAGACGGGAATGCCCTTTAACGAGGCGAAAAGGCTCTGCCCGGAGCTGATAATTGCCGACCCTCATTATGAGAGCTATATGGAGTTTTCAAGGCTTGTGCGCAATATATATTACGACTATACCGATAAGGTCGAGCCCTTCGGCATTGACGAATGTTGGCTTGACGTGACCGGAAGCGAAAGAATTTTCGGGGACGGGGAGTCTATTGCAAACGATATAAGAAACAGGGTAAAAAGGGAATTGGGACTTACCGTAAGCGTCGGGGTGTCGTTTTGCAAGAGCTTTGCAAAGCTCGGCTCGGACTTAAAAAAGCCGGATGCGGTAACGCTTATAAGCCGAGCCGATTTTAAGACCAAGCTGTGGGATATGCCCGCCTGCGATCTGCTTTTTGTGGGGCGCTCAACCTATAAAAAGCTCAAAAGCTGCGGAATTGTAACTATCGGGGATATAGCAAGGCTCAGCCGAGGCACGCTTGAAAAAATACTCGGCGTAAAAGGGAATATTCTTTGGGACTACGCCAACGGTCGCGACAGCGCGCCGGTTATGGACAAGGATTTTGAATTTCCGGTGAAAAGCGTGGGGCACGGCATAACCTGTAAAGTCGACCTTACCGAAAAGGATGAGGTGCGCTGTGTGCTTCTTGAACTGGCGCAGGATGTAGGTCACAGACTGCGAGCGCATAATTTACTTGCAAACGGCGTTTCTTTGAGCATAAGGGACAATTCCCTGTGCTATGAAAACCGAAGATGTGGTCTAAAAAACAGCACAAGAAGCCCGCATGATTTGGCTATGGCGGCATACAGGCTTTTTGAGAGCTTTTACACATGGAAGCATCCCGTAAGGGCGCTTACCGTAACCGCCATAAACCTTATAAGCGACAGGCAAGCCTGTCAGACCGATCTTTTCACCGATTATGCCATGCTTGACAAAATGAGAGCTTTTGACGATGCGGCGGACGATATAAATATAAGGTTTGGAAGTAAAACCATTTTTCCGCTTTCTGTGAAGAGCATAAAAAAGCTCCCCGCAAACAGCTCTCACGAGACCACGTTGCCGGGAAACTTTGTGTATTAAATTTCAAAAGCCTTCAAAATCAGTTTTCGTTGAACTCCGCAAGGCGTAGCTCGGGATTCTTGTCAAGCGCCCATTTTATGCTCCACTCGCTTGGGAATATCAGCAGATCCTTTTCTTTAAAGTCGCGCACCCACATGGTGTCGGTGGCAAGAGTGAGCTCGGATATCGGCTTATTTGTGCTTATTACCCTGCGTATATGCTGGTGAGGAAGGAGAGTTTTTCTAAAGCCTACGCCGTATTCGTCCTTTAAGCGGTATTCAAGCACGTCAAATTGAAGCATACCCACAACTCCGACCACAACCCGCTCCATGCCGGCGCCGGGATAGAAGAATATCTGAATGGCGCCTTCCTCGGCTATCTGGTTCATTCCCTTTGAGAACTGCTTGCGCTTTAAAGAATCTATCTGCTCGACTATGGCAAAATGCTCGGGCGCAAAGGTGGGAATGCCGCGGAATTTCACCTTCATGCTCTTATCGCATACAGTGTCGCCTATGGAGAATATTCCGGGGTCAAATACTCCTATTATGTCTCCCGCGTACGCCTCCTCCACAATTTCCCTTTCCTGAGCCATCATTTGTTGGGGCTGGGAGAGCTTTATCATTTTGTTCTCCTGAACGTGGAAATACTCCTTTTGGCGTTCGAATTTTCCCGAGCAGATGCGCATAAAGGCTATGCGGTCTCTGTGTGCCTTGTTCATATTTGCCTGAACCTTGAAAACAAAGGCTGAAAAGGCGTCCTCAAAGGGGTCTACCACTTCGTCGTCTGTCGCGTGGGGAAGAGGAGGAGAGGTCATTTTCAAAAAGTAATCGAGGAAGGTTTCAACGCCGAAATTGTTGAGTGCGGAACCGAAGAACACGGGGGACAGCTCGCCTTTTTTGATTTTTTCCATGTCAAAATCATAGCTTGCGCCGTCAAGCAGTTCAATCTGTTCGCAAAGCTCCTTTCTGAATTCTTCGCCGATAAGAGAGTCGAGAGTCTCCTTGTCCCTTATGGAGCATTTTATCGCCTCAAGCTTTTTGCGCCCGCCGTGGAAATTGTCAAAGGTGAGGATACATTCCTCCTTGCGGTCGTAAACACCCTTAAAGGATATTCCGCAGGAAATAGGCCAATTTATCGGATATGTGCCGATTCCGAATTCCTTTTCAAGCTCGTCGAGCAGGTCGAAGGGATCGCGCGCCTCTCTGTCAAGCTTGTTTATGAAGGTGAAAATCGGGATATGGCGCATAGCGCACACCTTAAAGAGCTTTCTTGTCTGAGGCTCGATGCCTTTTGCCGCGTCTATCACCATAACGGCGCTGTCGGCTGCCATCAGCGTGCGGTATGTGTCCTCCGAAAAGTCCTGGTGCCCGGGCGTGTCAAGAATGTTTATGCAAAAGCCGTTATAGGAAAACTGCATAACCGATGAGGTTATTGAGATTCCCCTCTGCTTTTCAAGCTCCATCCAGTCGGAAACCGCGTGCTTGTCCGAGGCTTTTCCTTTAACCGAGCCGGCAGACTGTATCGCGCCTCCGTAGAGCAGCAGCTTTTCTGTGAGTGTGGTTTTTCCCGCGTCCGGGTGAGATATTATTGCAAAGGTTCTCCTTTTGGAGATTTCCCGCTGTAAATCCGACATGATCTGTTTTCGCTTTTATATAGCTTCCTTTCTCTTGTGTGTCATGTACATTTTACCACAAAGCGGGCTCCATTGCAAGTAAAAAAGATTAAAATAAGTAAAAATACCGCCAAAAAGTCACCGTTCCCGTAAAACGCGCCAAAATACGCCGCAAACGCGCTCACGCCGACATATTCTTACCCTAAAACACCGTCGCTTAGTACCAACTCGCAGATAACGTCCTCGTCGGGCATAATGAAGCTGAACTGCCAATACTCATGAACCTTATCTCCGCCTTCCCACGGGTCCTTCTCGATTTCCCGACCGTTGACAAGAAAGGTATAGTCGACGTCAAGAATAATCGATATTCTGACGACAACCGTCTCTCCCGTCTTGTAGACGTCATTTAATTTTTCATGCAGATATTCGGGATTTTTCATGACGAGAGTATGAGTTTTGGAATCGAAGATTGAGTTATTGCCCGAAGAGCTTGAATTACATCCGACAATAAACAATAAAAAAATGCAAAATGCAAGGGTGATGAGCGTTATTTTTTTCATATTTGCCTCCAAATTTGTCATCTATACATAAAGACGAAAATAAAGTCTTTTAGTTGCGCTTTGTTTGAAATATTTTTAAGTATTGTATATTTGCCTGATTTTACGCCCCTCAATAGTCAAAATTTAAAATGTAACCTAAAATGTAACCGCAAAAAGCGCATTTTTTAAAATATATTTTAAAAAATGCAAAAAACTATTGCACATTAAGATGAAAATGTGTATAATGTATTAGATAATTGAAGGCAAATATATTATCGGCGGGAGCGGCGTCCCGCAAAAAAAGAGAACAGCAAAATTAAAAACAAAGAAAGGCAACAAAAAACATGGGTACAATATCAAAACTGTTCGGCAGTATGGTGTTTAGCGAAAGCGTGATGATGGAGCGTCTTCCGAAAGATACGTACAAGGCGCTTAAAATGACGATTTCTCAGGGAAAGGAGCTTGATCTCGGAGTTGCAAACGTTGTGGCAAACGCAATGAAGGATTGGGCGCTCGAAAAGGGGTGTACGCACTACACCCACTGGTTCCAGCCTCTTACCGGCATTACGGCTGAAAAGCACGACTCCTTTATTTACATACAGCCGGACGGTACGGTTCTTGAGCAATTTTCGGGAAAATCGCTTATAAAGGGCGAGCCGGACGCTTCCTCTTTCCCCTCGGGCGGTATTCGAGCCACCTTTGAGGCAAGAGGTTATACCGCGTGGGATCCCACCTCATATGCGTTTATCAAAGACAATACTCTCTGTATTCCGACTGCGTTCTGTTCCTATACCGGCGAGGTGCTTGACAAAAAAACGCCCCTTTTGCGCTCGGTTGAGGCGCTCTCTTCCCAAGCGGTCAGACTTCTTCATATTTTGGGAAAGACGGATGTGACAAGAGTTCAGGCGACCACCGGAGCGGAGCAGGAATACTTTATTATACCGAAGGAGCTTTTTGACAAAAGAAAGGATCTGGTATATACAGGCAGAACGCTTTTCGGGGCAAAGCCTCCGAAAGGGCAGGAGCTTGACGACCAGTATTTTGCCTCGATAAGACCCGAGGTCAAAACCTTTATGGCGGATCTCAACAAAGAGCTTTGGCAGCTCGGCGTTTACGCCACAACCGAGCACAATGAGGCGGCGCCCGCACAGCACGAGCTTGCGCCGGTGTTCACGACAACAAATGTGGCGACAGACCAGAACCAGCTTATTATGGAGATAATGAAGAGGGTCGCTCTGCGGCATAATCTTGTCTGCTTGCTCCATGAAAAGCCCTTCGAGTGGGTAAACGGCTCGGGAAAGCACAACAACTGGGCGCTTTCCACAAATACGGGTGAAAACCTGTTTAAGCCGGGGAAGGACCCGTACAACAATACCCAGTTTCTCTTATTCCTTGCGGCAATTATAAAAGCGGTGGACGAATATCAGGACCTTATGAGAATATCGGTGGCGTCCGCAGGAAACGATCACAGACTGGGTGCGCACGAGGCGCCTCCCGCAATAGTTTCGGTATTTCTCGGCGATGATCTTACCGAGATTGTCGACGCGATAGTCAGCGGTAAAAAGTATACAGGACCCGCAAAATACCTTATGCACGTGGGCGTTGACGTTATCCCGGAATTTGTCAAGGACACTACCGACCGCAACCGCACCTCGCCCTTTGCCTTCACAGGCAATAAGTTTGAGTTTCGAATGGTGGGCTCAAATCAGTCCATATCTGACGCCAACGTGGTGCTAAACACTATAATGGCGGACGCTCTTTCGGATTTTTGCTCAAAGCTTGAGAAAAAGACAGATATTGAGGCGGCGGCAAGAAGGCTTATAAAGGATACCTTCAAAAAACATTCGAGAATTATTTTTAACGGCAACGGGTACACCGATGAATGGGTTGCGGAAGCCGCCTCACGCGGACTTTGCAATTTCTGCACCACCGCCGATGCAGTGATACACATGTCGGCTCCCAAAAACATAAGACTTTATACAAAGCACAAGGTCTTTACCGAAAAGGAAATTCGCTCCCGTCAGGAAATCATGCTTGAAGAATACGTCAATGTTGTCAAAATCGAAATGCTCACAATGCTCGACATGGCGCATAAGGAAATACTTCCGGCATGTCTGTCATATGCCAAGGAGCTCAGCGAGCTTGCGCTCTCCAAAAAGAATATAGGAATGGAAATAGGAAAGGCTGAAAGCGAGCTTATTTCAAAGGTATCCGAGCTTACGGACGCCCTTTTGCCGGCTTGCGACGAGCTTGAGCTTATTTATAAAAATATCAACGGAAGCGCCGAGGAAAGAGCGTTTTTGATAAAAGACAGGGCGCTTCCCGCAATGGAAAAGCTCCGTAACATCGCAGACCGCCTTGAACTCATAGTTTCAAACAAGTACTGGCCCTTCCCGACTTACGGAGATATACTCTTTTATCATTAAAATAAAAAGCCTTGCCGCATTCTGCTTGCAAAAAACGCAAATAGAATGCGGCAAGTTAATGCTTTGTAAGGTGCAAAGCCTATGCGGCAAAAGGAAAAGCCATCCTGTCTTTACTTTGTCAAAAAAAGCTCGGTGTGGGAGATATCAAGGTAAAGAGTGCGCATATTATCAAGCGCGCAAAATGCACTTTGCACACCGCTTATCAGCTTGTCAAGCTTCGAATCACCGGACACATTGACAAGAGCGATATATTGTGTGTCGCTGTACTCGGTGTAAGCATCACCTTCGGGCAGAATTTGCCCGATTATTTCTTTAAGCTCGGTATGCGCCCGCTTTAGCTGCATTTCGCCCGGCTCGGATGCTTCGCTTTTCGGCTCTACCGAAAAAAGTACAAGCCTTATACTGCTTTTTATCTCGGGCGCCGAGCCGTAAAGCATACGGTAAAGAAGCAAAAACGCGTGATAGTCGCAATAATTTGCCGTATTTTGAGCGTTTGAAAGAAGCTCGTCTCTTACTGATGCAACATCGCCTTTGGCAGGGCACCCGCCTCTTATAATACAGCGGTAGAGCGCTTTTATCCGTTCGGAAGGTCCGACCTTAAATCTGTCTGCAAGCAGCTCGATAACTCTGTTATAATAGACAAGCGCCAACTCGTTTTTGCCAAGTTCAATGCTTGTTTTTAGCAGATAATAATGAAACGCTTCCTGATACGGGTCAATTTGCATCATTTTTAGGCTGAGATCATAAAGCAGGTCGCAGGGCTTTTCTGCAAGCATATATTCGGCGGCGCTTTCAAAGGCGCTTATTGCCATAATATGATATTCTTGTATCTTCTCGGCAACACACGGGATAGTATCAAGCGCTCTGTTTAAATAATACCCTTTATACAGCCCCAAGGCGGCAAGCTTCATTTCACTTCCCGCCGTATCATGCGAAGCATGATTTGCATCATTTATGTATTTTACAAAGAGGTCTTCATCAATTGTCTGAGCTATGTCGGTGTTCCAAAAACAGCGCCCGCCCGATTGCACAATGAGGTTTTGGCTTTCGGGAAAGTTCGAAAAGATAAGTGTATTTCTTGCGCGGTGCAGCATTGTTTTTATCGCGGAAGCACTGCTTGCACTCTCCCGTATTCCCACAGCCTCGCCTATTTCTTCATAGGTGAGCCTTCTTTCACGGTTGGCGACAAGATATTTAATAAGATTCCATACCTTTCTTGAGCGGTTATCGGATTCGGAAACGACAATATCACCGCAGGAGATCGAGAACACTCCGAACATTGTGATTCTAAGCTTCTCCATAATATTAAGTCATCCTTTTTTGGCGGCTATAAAGAAGAGAAGTGATATAATAGTCATTGAGCCGAACACCGCAAGACATGCGGCGACAAACCCGCCCGATATAATATTATTATTATCTTGAATTTGCGTTAATTGGGACGTGCCGTCCTCCAAAGGAGCAGCTAAGGTCGTATTCGAGCTTGAAACGGTCGAACTCCCATTGAAGGCGGTTGTACCTTGCTCGGTTACCGGAAATGAAGGGGAGAGAACCGGCGGAGTTTGCGACACCTCGCCGTCCTTTATCGGGTCATTTTGAGGTCCGGGCTGTCTTTGTGTTGTGGTTGAGGTAGTAGCCTTCGGCGTTGTTGTGGTAATTTCGGGCGTTGTCGTTGCCTCGGGCGGCGTCGTTGCCTCGGGAGTTGTCGTTACCTCGGGAGTTGTAGTCTCGGGGGCTGTTGTGCTTTCGGTTTCGGGCAAGGTGGCGCTTTCCTGTTTTGAGGTCGTTTCTTTCAAAGGCGCGTCATTGTCCTCCTCGGAGGTTGTCGCGGATTCATCAATACCCGAGGAGGTTAAGCTGTCCGGAGCGCCGCTTAATAAAGACTCTGTAATTTCTGCCGCCTTGTCTTCTACATTTGGCAAAGTATCGTCATTTGCGGCAAAAGCGGCAAGTGATGAAATTACAATGGGAAAAAGCAGAGCAACAAGCAAAGAGATTGTTGTTATCTTGTTTTGCTTCATGAAATCTTTTCGCTCCTTTGACTGTAAGTTCCTTTTTTATGTAAAAGTCAGCCTGTTATTGACGTAATGACATCCCGCGCCCAGATTTTTGCCTTGTCTATTTCATCGGCGCTTGCCGAGGCGAACAGTCCTCCCTTGACGTAAAGAACGTTTTCGATAACGTTGGGTCCCGCCTCCTTAACGGCGTTTATCACCTTTTCGGCGCTTCCTTCTGCGCCCTCAACGATAAAAGCAACGTTGTCCGCTCTGGATTTGTCAAGACCGGTGAAAAATCTCATAACGGTGTCGGAAAGGTTCTTTGAGCCTTTGATGCATACAAAAAGAAGTCTCACCTTTTCCACGTTATATGCGGGTGGAATGGTGTCCGCTTTCTTTTCCGCGCCGTCGCTTATTGCCTCTGCAAGCGTGCGGAGCTTTTTGTCTCCGAAATAAACTGCTCTCATTTTGATTGCCATAATTTTGTTCTCCTTTGAATTTATTTTATGCCGATTGTCGGCAGAAGAGACAGATTTTAGCCGTGATATCAAAAAACAAGGCTGTATTTTTAAGTAAACTATTGATTTTATACCGATACAGTGATATCATTTACTTATGATAACTTTTATATGTAAGGAAAAATATCATGGGTAAAATTACGTGGAAGGGAGGAGCGCTTCTTGCTCCCGTGCCCTGTGTTATGGTAAGCTGCGGCACGCTTGAAAAAGCGAATATAATGACGGTGGCGTGGACAGGAATAACCTGTACAAAGCCCGCAAAAACCTATATTTCGGTGAGAAAAAGCAGATATTCCTATGACATAATAAAAAACAGTCGGGAATTTGTCATAAATCTCACAAACATGGACCTTGCAAGGTCTGCCGACTTTTGCGGAGTGCGCTCGGGACGGGAGGTTGACAAGTTTAAAGCCTGTAGCCTTACGCCCGAAAAGGGAAGCGTTGTCAGCGCGCCGCTTATTGCCCAAAGTCCGGTTTCCATTGAGTGCAGGGTAAGCGATATAATCGAGCTCGGCTCTCACGACATGTTTCTTGCCGACATTGTTGCGGTAAACGTGCAAGAAGAGCTTGTGAGAGGGGACGGCAAGTTAGCCCTTGAAAAGGCGGAGCTTATCGCCTATTCTCACGGCGATTATTATACGCTCGGAAAACGGCTCGGAAAATTCGGCTTTTCTGTGCAAAAGAAGAAAAAGAAAAGATAAAAAATCTTTTTTTGCCGCTTTGCGGCAAAACTCTCTTATCTTTGCTGTTTTTTGCCCTTGCGGGCAAAAAACAGCTTTTTATTTATGTTATTTTGTCCAGCCTTCGACGGCGGTTTTAAACCTTGCAAGTGTAATGTTGCAGCCTTCTTTATCCTTGCCGTTGACCAAAAGATACAGCTTGATTTTAGGCTCGGTTCCGCTCGGTCTTATAACCACAACGTTGTTGCCCTCTGTTACAAAATACAGCACGTCCGAAACGGGCAGTCCGGTTTTGGATTTTTCGCCGGTTATTTTGTTTTCGACGCTTTCATGAAGGTAATCACGAACCTCAATGACCCTGTTTCCCGCAATTTCAACAGGCGGATTGTCTCTTATCGACGCCATGAGCTCTTTCATTTTAATTGCACCTTCAAGTCCTTTGTAAGTAACGTTTACCGTACTTTCCGCATAGTAGCCGTACTTTTCGTACATGGCAATCAGCGCCTGATAAATTGTCATGCCCATTTTCTTGTAATATGCGGTCATCTCGGTTATAAGCATCGCGGCGACAACCGAGTCCTTGTCTCTTGAATAGGTGCCTTTAAGATAGCCGTAAGACTCCTCAAAGCCGAAGAGATAGTGCCCGACTCCCAAATCGTCATGGTTCTTTATCACCTCTCCGATGAATTTAAAGCCGGTCAGCACATTGTAAATGTCAACGCCGTGCGCATTGCATATCTTTGTGGCAAGCTCGGTTGTGACAATGGTTTTGACCGCGTACGGGTCCTTTGGCATGGTATTTGTATTTTCGTATGCCGTTAAAATATAGTCAAGCAGTAAAGCGCCGCACTGGTTTCCCGTTAAAGGAACAAATTTTCCGTCATTGTCCTTTGCCATAACTCCGCATCGGTCGGCGTCGGGGTCGGTTGCAATTATAAGATCGCCCCCCACCTTGTCTGCAAGCTGTATTGCAAGCGCATATCCTTCCGGATATTCGGGGTTAGGCGAGCTTACGGTGGGAAAGTCGCCGTCTATTACCATCTGTTGCCATACGGGAAACAGATGCTTTACGCCGCAGAGCCGCAAGACCTCGGGAACAAGGCGGTATCCCGAGCCGTGAAATGGTGTATAGACTATGGAAAGATTATCAGCCACCTCGGGTATTATATTTTTATCAACCCTTTGCGCCGTCACGTTTTCTATATATTTGTCGTCTATTTCGGGACCTACAATAGTTATTGTACCGTCCTTTACCGCGGTATTGAAATCTTTACGCTTTACTCCGTCGAATATGTCGGTTTTTGCAATAAAAGAGGATACCGTTTCCGCTTTGTCAAGAGAGAGCTGTGCGCCGTCCTCCCAGTAGACCTTATAGCCGTTGTACTCCTTGGGATTGTGGGAGGCGGTGATATTTATTCCCGCAATGCATTTTAAAAGTCTTATGCTAAAGGAAAGCACGGGCGTGGGGCGAAGCGATTCGAAAAAGATGACTTTTATACCGTTTGCGGCAAGCACCTCTGCCGCAACCTTTGAAAAAAGCTCGCTGTTGTTTCTGCTGTCTCTTGCAATGACAACGCCGCGCTCTTCACCCTTTTCTGTAATTATAAGATTTGCAAGTCCTTGAGTGGCGTGGGCGACGGTGTAAACATTCATGGCGTTAGTGCCCGCGTTCATTGTCCCGCGAAGCCCGCCGGTGCCGAATTCGAGATATCTGAGAAAGCGGTATTCTATCTCGTCTTTATTTTCGGAAATTGCCGCAAGCTCGTCTTTGGTGGCGCTGTCCACCTTGTCACACTCAAGCCAGCGCTTATATTCTTTCATGTAATCCATTTGTAAAAAGCCTCCGGATATCGTTTTTCGGGCGTTCACGCAATGCCGCTCTTAATCTGAGTGAGAGCCTTGGCAAGCTGGTCGGGGCAGGAGGTTCCTTTTCCGTTGCAATCGATGCCCGAAAGTCTTGAAATAGCGTCGTCAATATTCATTCCGGCGACGAGTGCACCGATTCCCTGAGTGTTGCCGTTGCATCCGCCCACAAATTTTACGGCGCTTATTATGTTTTCATCTTCCTCAATTGTTATTAAAATCTCACGTGAACAAGTTCCTTTTGTAACGTATGAATATGTTTTCATTTTATCGTCCTATCCTTTCAATGGGAATAATATGTTTTTCTATGTTGTTTGGTGTATCTCCTTGTATACTCCGTCAAGAATATAGGCGGGAAGCGAAAGCTGTAGATAAACCCAAAACGCCGCCTTGTCGCACTTCTCAAGATCAAACAGGGTAAAATATGATTTTTCGGAGTAAATTCTTACCGGTAGGGAGGTACATTCGGTGCATTTTGCGCCAAGAAGCTCCGCTATGCAGAGAAATTTCCAAAGCGGGTATGAGTCCCGGCAAAGTACGGTAAGCGCCATATGCTTTGCCCCTTCAAAGTAAACCTCACTGCCCGAAAGCAGGCAAAAGGTCATATGCTCGTCCTCACGTATCGGGATATCGCAGGAAAGAACAATGCGCAGCTCGTATTTTTCAAGCAGTCCTATAAACCTTGTCATAAGCCCGTCCGCAAAGCCGGAGAGCGGAATGATACAGTAGTCGTACTTTCCGTTGTATACTCCCTCGCACGCCGATTCATAATCATAGGTGTAATCTACGGTAGCCTCGGGCAGATATTTCGAAAAGGCAAGGTAGGCAAGGTCGCTAAAGCGGTTTCTGAAATAGCACACCCTTGAGGCTTCGTTGATTTTGGGCACAAAGAGTGAGCTTTGGTCAAGCCTTGACGCTATATTTCTGCAAAGCGAGGCGATGTTCTGCGCGTCAAGCAGCTGTATTACGCCCTTGTAAAACAGGTCTGCCTCGTCCACCTTGGTATTGATTCCGGTCTCGTCGCCAAGCAGGTTGTATTTTTCCACCGTGTTTTCGGAAATAAGATTTACCGGAGTGTTTTCCTCGCCGCTGACAATAAGCTTTGCAAGGTCTCCGATGTAAAGGCGGCGCTTTTTTAATGTGTTTATAAGCTGTACGCCGTTTTGCCTCAGGTTTTCAAAAATTATATCCTGAATTTGAGATTGTTCGAAAAGCTCGTCCATGGCGCTGTTTGTGCTTTGCCGCACCTGTCAGAGCAGGTCGCTAAGGGTCTTATAGCTCATATCAAGAAAGGCGCAGAGCTCGCTTGCGGTAAGCTGTCTTTGAGCCAGCAGTGAAAGTGACCATATCTGAGAGGCAACGTGCTCTTTCTTGTCGTTTTCCTCTATTTCGTCAAGCTTTTTGACAAGAGGGCAAGCGGTGTTGAGAATCAGAGTGGCGCTCGTCATTGAAAATGACGCCACATCATCCCCTTCAGTGGAATAGTATCTCATCATGTCCTCATATCTGCGCATTTCCTCGGGTATGTTGAGAATGGCGGGTACGTTTTCGTTTGCAAGCGGCTCGAATTTTACGGTCAGCTTATCGTTTCCGCTCACCTTTTTGAAAAGCTCCTCAAGCTTTTTGCTTTGGAAGGTCTCCCCGTCTCCTTTGAGCGCGTCGGCAAGGTCGGCGTCAACCCGCAGGAATTTCACTTTGAGATCGTTCTCGATAAGCGACATAAACTGCATGTCTATCGGACCGTTCATAAGCACAACTTCTATAGCCTTGTTCTCAAACATCGAAATATACTGAGCCTGGGAGACCTTATCCGTGGCGTAATATATTTTTCCCTCGTGCGTTTCCTTTGCCCCCTCAAGGTATTCTGCGGCAGTAACCTTTTTCTTGCCGCATGTGGCAAGAAGCAGGGAGCCTTTAACTCTGTCAAAGAATTTTTGATCCCTCAGACATCCGTACTCGACGAATATCTTAATGTTATCCCAAAAGCCCTCGTATTTTTCGCGCTGTGTGTTGAAGAGCGAGTTAAGCTTGTCAGCCACCTTCTTGATTATATGGGCGCTGACCTTTGTGACGTACGAATTGCTTTGCAGGTACGAACGCGAGACGTTGAGCGGAAGCTCGGGGCAGTCAAGCACGCCTCTGAGCATCAGCAGATATTCGGGTATGACCTCTTTTATGTTATCCGCGACAAAAACCTGATTGTAGTACAGCTTTACCTGTCCTTCAAGATTTTCAAATTCAGGTCTTATCGGCGGAAAGTAAAGTATTCCCTTGAAATTCAGAGGGTAGTCCGCGTTTATGTGAATCCAGAACATCGGATCTCTGAAATCGGAAAATACCTTGTGATAAAACGCGATATATTCTTCGTCTGTGCAGTCCGAGGGGTTTTTAAGCCAAAGGGGACTTGTGTCGTTTATCGGCTCCTCTTTTTTCTCTTCCGTGACGTTCCCGTCCTTCTTGTCGCTCTCTTTTTTGTCCTTTTCTTCTTCTTTTTCTCCGTCGTCAAAATAAATGGGAGTCGGCATAAAGGCGCAGTACTTATTAAGTATCTCGCGTATTTTGCCTTTTTTAAGGTATTCTTCGCCTTCGCCCGACAGGTGCATTATAACGTCGGTGCCGCGCTCTCTTTCGCTTTCGGCTCTTTCAAGAGTGTACTCGCCGTTTTCAAGGCAGACAAAGCGGGATGTTGCCGAACCGTCAAAGGAACGGGAGATGACCTCGACCTTGTCGGAGACCATGAACGCCGAGTAAAAGCCGAGTCCGAAGTGACCGATTATTCCCTCGCCGCCGTTTTCGTTTTCATACTTTTTAATAAAATCCGCCGCTCCCGAAATTGCGATACGTCCGAGGTAATTTTCAATTTCCTCTTCGTTCATTCCGATACCGTTATCCGAAACCGTGAGGGTATTTTCATCCTCGTCAAGCGTGATTCTGACGGCAAATTCTTCGTTTGTGTCGTCAAACTGTCCGAGCCCGGCAAGTCGGCGAAGCTTTGTCACCGCGTCGCAGGCGTTTGAAACAATTTCTCTTAAAAATATTTCTTTTTCGCTGTAAAGCCATTTCTTTATTACCGGAAAAATATTTTCCGTTTGAACGGATATTCCGCCTTTTTTAATTTCATTTGTTTCGCTCATAAAAATTCTCCCAAAGACTTAAGTCTTAAACTGTTTTCCCAAAATGCCGCGCAAAAAAGCAGACGGCATATATCTATATTATTAAGATATACTGAGTATATTCTATACCAAAAATTCCGTTCTGTCAACAGATTGCCGCGCATTTTTACAAATTTGTAGAACTTTTGGAGGGGCGGCATAGAATAGAGTAAGCCGGTATTTATTAAAAACACAAAAATCCGTGTTTAACTTTGAGGTATGGTGGAAAAAATAGATACAGAAAACAGGATTGCCTGAAAAAAAGCAGTCGGTACAAACGACTGCAAACGGCAAATTAAAGAAAGGTATGGTCAAAATAAAATGAATATAAGACGCGGTGATATATTTTATGCAGATTTGTCCCCCGTTATCGGCTCTGAGCAGGGAGGACTGCGTCCGGTACTTATAGTTCAAAATGACGTGGGCAATAAATACAGTCCGACGGTAATAGCCGCGGCAATTACAAGCAGGCTTTCAAAGAACAAGCTGCCGACGCATATTGACGTGTGCAGAAACGACACCTCGGATCTTCAAACCTTCGGTCTTGCCAAGGACAGCGTTATACTTCTTGAACAGATAAGAACACTTGATAAAAAACGGCTGAAGGAAAAAATGGGTCATTTGGATGAAAGGCTGATGAAGCAGGTCAATGACGCCATAACCATCAGCTTCGGGCTTGCCGCAGCGCCCCAAGCTCAAGGGGAGGAGCAAGAAGAGCCGGCATATGCGGCAGATTTGCGCTTTACCGAAGGGGACAATCCTCAAATTCTTGCCTAAAGCCTTACAAGGTGCGACTTTTATTATAATAAAAACAAGTGGGGGTCTTGCGGCGCAAGACCCCCGCTTTGATAAATTTAATATCCTTTGCCGATATCAATACCTGCTAAGGGACGGGATATATTCACTCCAATAATTATTTCTCTCTATTAGAAAATCGGTGAGGATTTTAAAGTGCCCCTCATAAGTCGCCTCGTCGGGCATGTTCCAGCTGTTGTAGCCAAGCTGCGAGCTCCACCTTTCGAAATTTTGGTTTATTGAGGTCTCAAGCTCGGCTTTAAGCCTTATGGCAAGGGAGTATATTGAAGAGTCGCTTTCGGTGGTAAAGAGGTCTGAGTGATCGTTGTAAAGGCTTACAATAGCGTCTCTGAACATATCGAATTTCATAAGCTGTGTAAGCCACGAGGAACGATTTCTGTCTCCCGATTCGATAAGAGCAAAATAGGGGTCGGCGTAAACGCCGTTCGTTCTTGCCATGGAGTTGTCAAAATCCCACGCCGGTCCGCCGTGAAATTTATTGTCGGACGGGTCATAGTAAAATCTGAAATTTACCGTGGCGTCAAAATCCATGGTATACTCTTTTACCATCCAAAGGGCGGCAAAGGAATTAATATCTATATAGTCGTACCAGTATTTATTTGTCGCTCGGTTGTACCCGTCGCTGCTTTGTATGGCGGCGTTTGCCTCGTTTAAGAGCGCCTCGATAGCCTTGTAGCTTTTAAGATTGCCCGGAGAATTAACCGTGACGCGCGCTCCGGTGATTTTAAGCCTTATTTGCGGCGTATCGTCGTAGTTGTCAAATTCAAGCAGATATCCGCCGCTCAAATTGTCTTCTGCAGCTTCTTCGATTTCCACCTTGTTTTCGCCGCTTTCCGCCTTTTCAACAAGCATATAAAGCCCGAGATATCTGCCGTTCATATAAAGGTCGACAAATACGTAATCGACGGCGCTCGCCATGCCGAGCTCTTTTGCAAGAGTGTACGCCAGTGCGTTTCTTATCAGCGTTCTGTCCCTGTGGTTTGCGACAAGCACCCAGCTTGAAGACCTGCCCATGCCCGAAATATCGACCTTGTTCTTCTCTTCGTAAAGGTCGGAATTGTAAAGCTTTATGGCATACCCCTTTTTCTCGTCGTCCCAGGTGGCGTTGCCCCTGCCTCTTATCGAAAAGAAGCTCTCAAAGCTGTTTGCAGATTCAACCGCCGCGTATGAAAGACTGCCGTAGCAGTAGGTGCCGTGAGCGCGATCTGTGTTCATTTGGCTTATTGTGCCTTTGCTTTCGTCAATTTGAAGGTACAAAACGTTTGTCGAAGAAAGGATGAATCTATAGCTTTGGGTGTAACTCATGCCCACCGGGTCAAAAAAGGTTGCCTCAAGACCTTCGCCCTCGGAAATCTTGAGTTTTATTTCTCCCGGGCTGTCATAAATATTGTCGCCGATACTGAGCCTGTAGCCCTCGCCCATGCGGCAAACAAGGCTGATATTGTCAAGGTCTGCGCCCTTTGGCAAGTAAAAAATATAGCTTCCGTCCGCAAATAAAGGGGATATTTCGTTGCCGCCAAGCAAAACGCTCAGCATATGAAAATCGTCGTCCATGGACAGTGCGGCGCCGGGGGTCGGCATATCAAGGGATATTTCGCCGCTCTTTCCGGAAAGTACAATGTTTTTTCCTGTGCTGTAACCGATATCGATATCGATTTTTTTGTTTTCGTCGGAGCAGTATACCTTAATTTGTCTTTTAGCATAGTCGCAGGAAAAATAAACGCCGTAGTCAAGCTCGCCTGAAAGGGATATCACAGAGCCGTCGGGAAAAATGACCTTTCCTCCGCTTTCAATGCATATGTTGCCGTAAGAGGTCAGCTCCGCTCCCGAAAGGTCGAGCGTGCAGTTGTTGACGACAATTCTACCTGCGACCGAGGAGCGCGAAGAGGAGCTGACAAGCGAGAGCACGTCGGAGCTTTTGCCCTCCACTCCCATAATACGGAGGGTCGAGCACAAATTATAGTTCATGGTGCTCTCGTTCATTCCGCTGTTGTTGTTAAGGGTCACGGCGCTGTTTGAGGAGAGAGTGTTCTGCCCGTCAATAAAGATATTGACCTCAAGCTCGGGCGAGGAAATATAAAACGCCGAGACGCTGTCAATATTTATTGAGAGATTTTTCATAAGCAGATTTGCCCTGCTGTAGCGCATACTGCCTTTGTCAAGACGAATCCGCCCGATATTATCGTAAGCTCCGGTATATCCCTCAACATACGCTTTTTGCCTTGCGTTATAGGAAATCGGGACATAATTGCTTCCGGTTATCTCGGAAAAAGAGGAGAGATTTTTAATATAATCGGGCACCTCTCTCGGCGCTGCCGCGGGATGGCGGGCGCCCTCGGTTTTATCTGTCGAAGGCTTGGTTTCTTGCGGCGTGGTCAGAGTGGTTTGCTCCTTATCTTCTTTGTCGTCTTTATCTGTTTTTAAAATTTCTCCGCCGCCTTTGCCTGACGCGCAGGAAAAAAGAAAGGAGAGGACAAGCAGCAGGGAAAAGACAGATATAAACGGTCGTTTTTTTATCATAGTTACATACCCGTAATATTAAGTCGGCTTATTGTAAAAAGCAAGCGGTATTTTGCAAGTCGCAGTCCCTTTTGCGACTGCGTAAAAGCGCTTTTGAGGGTGTTTTACAAGTATAATTATATCAAAATATTCTTGTTTTTTGTCATATACTTTTGCAAATTTATGTGAAAATGGTGCAAATGCCGCCTCCTTTTTCGGGTGATATGCGGCAAGATATGAAATATTGCCACACAGCGAAAAAGGGCAGCCGTGCTTTCGGTCGCCCTTTTTGGTGATTTATTTTTCGCCGGTGGATTTGAGGCTCTTTATGAATTTCTTCGGAGTTATGCCCGTGAGCGAATGGAATGTGCCCACAAAGTGGCTTTCGTCATAGAAGCCGCAAAGAAGCGCGGTTTCTGAAATCGACTTGCCGCCTTGGAGATAACGCTGTGCGTTGAACACGCGAATAAGCATAATATACTGCTTTATCGACACGCTTATATGCTTTTTAAAATCGGCTATAAGCTTTGACCGGCTTACAAAGAATTTGTCCGCAATGGCGTCGATACTCAGCTTTTCGGAGTATTTTTGACCTATGTAATTTACCACCTCGCTGATATATCCCTCCGATTTGGTGGGTATTAGCTTATCGCAATCGGTATATTCGGTGATCGTGGCAAGAAGAAGCGAAAGGAATATGAGGGCAAGATTGTCCATACCCGAGGCGCAGTAGGCTTGAATTTTTGTGAAATACTCGATAAGCAGGAAATCAATCTCGCGGGTTACTTTAATAACCGTCAGACTTTTGGAGTCTATAGCGGGAAGCCTCGGCACAAGTCCGCTTATCTTGTCAAGCTGTTCTTTTGTGCACATCACGACGTACCTGTCGTACACCTGATCCTTTGACGCGTTGGCGCGGTGCAGGGAAAAGGGCTTGTGAATGATAAGACAGGGAAATTCCACCTGAAGGGAATCCGCATTGCTTTCGACGCAAACGCTTCCTTTTCTCACGTACAAAAATTCATATTGGCTGTGCAAATGCCGTACAGGCATATCAAAGCCCGAGGATACGGTGTGAAGCGCAGTTATGGACTTCATATCATAATCGTCATAATAGTATTGCTTTTCTTCCGCCATACCGATAAGCCGCCTTTCTTTTTTGCCGATATTTTAAAATGAGCTCTTTATTGCAATGATATCGTATAATACAAATTTACCATAATTCGAACGATATTTCAAGGGCTTTTTGAAAAAAATCTGTACTTTTTTGCAAGAAATTTATTCCTGCAATATCTGAAAGCAGAAAATTTTGAAAATGATTTATAAAATTTGATATTTGCGCTTTATGCGTTTAAAAGTGAAGAGCGGGATACGCCCGAAAACGTATCCCGCTTTTCAAATTATATAAAGAAAATATCACGGTGACGGTAATTGTCACTCATACTGCTTTAAAAACGCCTCGAACTTGGGAGTCCACCATTCGGAATATCCTTTTCCGGTGGGATGTATGGGGTCGGACATATACAGGCGATAGTCGCGGTCGCTGACTGCGTTCATCTCTTCGTCGTTCCAAAGGTCAATAATGCCGATATCCCATTTTTCCTTAAGGTCGTACAGAGCGTCAACCATCTTCTGATAAAGGGCGTTGTCAAACTTGGTTCCCGTATAAAAGCTTACGTGGCAGTTCCATTTGTCTTTGGCAAAGGCAATGATGTACTCCATTGCGCCGATTATTGTCGTTACGTCAAAATCGTCCATATTTTTCGAGTCGCTTACTTTACCGAGCGGCTTGTTCTGAGTTGCGTCGTTAGTTGAAAGCTGGCAGATAAAATGGTCGACTTTCTTTTGGAATTTGGCTTTTCTGACAAGTCTTGCAACATAGCTGCCCGAGTCGTTGCCGCTGTTTACGAGCGTGGTTCCCGAAACGGCTTCTTTTACGCAGGTGCAGTTGTTGTTTTTTGCGATCATCTCAACAAACGACACGCCGTTGTTGGCGGAGCCGTATGTGACCGAGGAGCCAAGGAAAAAGAGCGTTTTTCCCTCAAGTGAATATTCTTTTGGTTCTTCGGGAGCTTTCTCTTCCTCTGTTACGGATTCCGAGGTGACATCTGCGGGCTTGTCGCCCGAGCAGGAAACAATAAAGGGAAGAATAGTGAGAATGGCAAGACAAAAAGCCGCTATTTTGAGTATCAATGCGTTTTTTCTTTTGTTCATGAATCGACCCTCCGATAAATACGATAAATACAACTGTCGGCGCCCTGCCGACTCTGATTCAATTTTACACTATTACAATTATTTTGTCAATATAAGCGGCAAAAATTAATGCCGAAAATCAGGAACGGTTATTTTTTGCCGCAAGCGTTTTTCTCCCGCCCTCTTTTTTGAGCCGTTTCGTACTTTACTTTTTCCTCAATTCTTTCCTTTACAAGCTGTGCAAGCTCTATTGAGGAGAGATTTTCATATTCTTTGTATTTAATGGGCGGGAGAAAATGTACCTCGGCGTTTATGGGTCTGCTGCCCTTTTCCTCGGTAGCCTTGTACGTGTCGATAAGCGCTGCGGGAATAATCGTACACCTTGATTTTACGGCGCATTTAAAGCTGCCTGCATGAAAATTTGAAAGCTCCGAGCCGCGGCTCACCCTTCCTTCCGGAAAAATGGCGTAGCTTCTTCCGCATTCCAGCCCCTTTGAAATATCCTGCATAACCTGCATTGACTGTCTTAAATCAGAGCGGTCTATTGCAAGGGAATGGGTGCTGTCTATCATCTGCTTTAATACCGGAATATCGTAAAACTCCTTTGCAAGCAGAACGCCCGCCGGTCTTTTGCAAGAGTAGCAGACCATCGCCACGTCAAGATATCCCTGATGATTTGCATAAATCAAAAACTCGCCCGTTTCAGGAATGTTTTCCTGCCCGTATGCCGCAAGATGTATATTTCCGCTTTTTATGGCGTATCCGAATATTTTTTGCACATATCGGTATTTTTCCTCATCGCTGTACCGCTCGGGATGCGCTGCAAAGCGGTGAAACTTTAAATATACCCCCGGCACTCTTACTATATTTTTCAAAATAATCGTTACTATCCGCTTCATTTGTCCTCCGAAAAAGGCGTTTGTTGATTTTGATCTGAAAAAGAAATATCGGCAAAAATGCCAACTTATAATATTCGCCGCGTCTGTATTGCAGGCGGCGACAATGTAATTATAGCACTTTTTTAAAGAATGTCAAGGAATAGTCGGCAAAAGGGCTTTTGAGAGAGCTCTAAAATTAAAAATGTCTGCCGCAGGGTCAAATGCGGCAGACAAAAAATTAAATTGTTCGAATTGTCCTATTTTGCGGCGCTTTGAGAGAGTGCTTACTCTTTTAGGCTGTACGCGAGTCTGCGGTCGAATTTCGGCGCGCGGTCGACAATCCCGCCGGCGGGCGTGTACCGCCTTATCCTGTCACGCTCCCGCTCCGGCACAAAAATCTGATGAGATTCGTCGAACACGGCGTACAAAAGACCGAAAAGACAGGTGCAAAGGGCGCATGAAGGATAAAATCGGCGCGCAGTGAGCTTTTTTTGCAGTGCTTTTTTAAAGGTAATAAGCAGTCCGAAAAAAGTAATGCCGACAGGAACAAATTCTGCGGTGTGCGCACATTCTCTGACAATACCGTTGGTATCGTCTATCATCTTTTTCTGTTCGGGCTCGCTCTTTTCCTTAAAGTCGGAAACGGTCGCCGTAAGTATTACCTCGGTGACCTTTGTGCTCATCCCGTCGGACTCCTCGGCGCTGTTTGTCGATTGATAGGATATAAATACAAGGTTTGAAAAAAGAATCACGGAGAGCGCGATTCTTATTAATATGATTTTTGTTTTGCTCATAGACGTTAATAAATTAAAAAAGTGTGATGTGATAAATTAAAGCGCTTGCGTTTTTATGAAATATCGCTTTGTTTGAATTTGCCGAAAGCTACGGCTAAAGGTTCTCCACCACGGTCACCATTATCTCCCGAAAAACGCTTGCACACAGCCCGCCGAGCACCAGCACCGAGCCTCCGAAAACCGCGCGGCGACTGCGCTTTTCATAGAAATCGACCACAGAGCGCGAGGGAGAAAAGTTTTCGAACTCGTCAAGCCTGCCTTCGAAAATGACATCGCTTTCCGGAATGGATTTTTCAAGCTGACCTATCGTATGTACGTCGTTTCTTTCAAGCAGCTCAAGCACAAAGCTGATACAGGTGTGTGTGAGCATAATGTTAATGTGCTTTTGAAAAGGATACATCAGAACGTCGAAAAAATTATACCTTGTTTTTTCGATGTTTTGCATATAGTAGCTTATCGCTTCCTTTATCCTCTCGTAATGGTCGTCGTCAACGGTATACTCGCACATTTTGATTCCCGACATCTCCGGCGCTTCATAATATCTGTCGGTGTATTCTATACCGAATCCCGCCATAAAAGGCTCGTGATAGTTGTATCTGGCGTATGAATACATCTCTTTTGTCGAAGGATATAAAGAAATACAGACATGATTGTATCTGTTATGCGTGAGCAAACGGATGGTTTTTCCCGTTTTAAATTGCGTCTGTAAAAAAGCGATATAAATCTTTTTCATGTGATTTCTCCGTGACTGAAAGAAAACGTGTGCCAAAGCAAGTGAAAAAACGCCGAAGCTGTACGCGGCGTCGTCTTTTAAGTTTGATGACTTCTTGCAAACATTATACCACACTCGGGGGATGATTTCAACTGTAAAAAAATATTTTTTTACAAAAGTTTATTGTTTTTCTGTTTGACTGCTTGCAGCTCTGAAAGCCGGTTTGCAATATTTGCAAAATCGGCGGGCGAGAGGGCTTCGCCTCTTATCATTTCATCAAAGCCGCACTCTTTGACAAGCCTTACAGCGTCGGCCTTTGATATGGAAAAGCCGCCGGAAAGGGCGTTGACAAGGGTTTTTCTGCGCTGGGCAAAAGCCGCCTTTATAACCTTGAAAAAAAGTGCTTTGTCACTAACGAAAAAGGGCGGATTTTTATAAAGGTCAAAGCGAATTACAGCCGAGTCGACCTTCGGGGCAGGTATAAAATTTCCCGCGCCGACGTTAAACAGCTTTCTGACTTGCGCATAGAATGATACCGAAGCGGTGACTGCTCCGTAGGTACGGTCTGCGCTGTCGCTGCAAAGCCTGTCTGCCACCTCCTTCTGCACCATGACCGTTATTGAACTCAGCGGCAGCTCCGCTTCAAGAAGCTTCATAATCACAGGGGTTGTTATATAGTAAGGAAGATTTGCGGCAACGGCAACATATTCGCAGTCAAAAAAGCTTTCCTTTATAAGACTCATAAGGTCAAGCTTCATTATATCGCCGCTTATTATTTTTACATTGTCAAACTCGGCAAGAGTTCTGTTAAGAAGGGGAATAAGCGTGCTATCAATTTCAACGCACACCACACATTTTGCAGCCTTGCACAGCTTTGCAGTAAGCGTTCCTATCCCCGGTCCTATTTCGAGAATTCCGCATTTTTTGCCGCTTTCTGCTCCGTTTGGCAGACATTCAAGGGCAATACGCCGCACAACAGACTCGTTTATTAAAAAATTCTGACCGAACTTCTTTTTAAAAGAGGTATCCTCCTCTCCAAGCAGTTCCTTTATTGTGCCGATATCGGTGAGCTTCATGTTATAAAGTCCTTTTTTATATGCGTTTTTTCCTTTTCCCAGTGACTTACAAAATAATGTTATCACATCACGGGGCATTTTTCAATGCTTATTCAAAAAAATATTGACATTTAAAAAATAATGTGTTATAATACCTAAGCTTCATAATATGTCACGCTGGAGTGGCACAGCCGGTAGCGCAGCTGATTCGTAATCAGCAGGTCGTGGGTTCGAATCCCATCTCCAGCTCCAAAAATCGGCAAGCACCAAGTGTGCTCGCCGATTTTTGGAAAGTAATAGGTAAAGTGAAAAGTGAATAGGTCGAAAGGCGTCCGCTTCGCGGACAAAATAAGTTTAAAACCGCCAAGCAAAAGTCAAAATTATTTCAGCCACTTTGCGGGGATTTTTTGCCGAATTTACGCCGATTTTTTTGCAGTGTGCCGATATGCGCGCTTGTCTGATTATGGCAAGTCGGGCAAAAATCATTGGCACGGAAACAAAAATATTTAAAAGATATACAAGTATAAGGTTGAAAAATAATTTGTTTTATGATAGAATAGCCGTATACACATAAAGCTCGGCTTTTAAGAAAGGAAAAAACTATGAAAAAAATATTATTTGCGGTTGCTTTGGCAGCTCTTGTACTGAGCACGTTGCTTTTTGCGGGCTGTAAGAGTGACGATAAGGGCGATGAGGGGACTGCCACCACTACAACGCTTGATCGTACTCACGATGTGCCGGATGCAACAATTCCCGACCTTCCTTTTCAGAAGAACCTTGACGCACTTACCGAGGTAAGCGCAGGAAAGGCTTCCGAAACGGTCACAAAGAACGGTTATACCGCGCTCACCACCGAAGAGGGGTGGAGCGTTAACTCGGGAATCGATTACAGCGTATACGACTTTACGGGAAGCGGCGGCGCGCTTTTAAAGGCGGCAGAAGAAAAGTACCCGGGAAGGAATGTGACCTATTATCTTTACACCGAAGAGAACGGCGAGCCCGCCCGCACAATGAAGACTCCCTCTCAGGTGGAGAAAATGGGCAACATCCTCGGCTTTTTCTATGAGAACACCGAAAGAAAGACTGTCTACTTTTACTTTCAGCAGATTGATCTTCGAGTAGTGCCCGAGTATACTTCGGTTGACGGACAGTCGGGATATTTCATGGCGGTTCCGTTCACGGCAAATATTCCCGCAACCTTTAGGGCGAATATCTCAAGGGAAGAGGGAAGCGAGGTCAGCATTATTGAACATACGGATATACTCACCTCCGGCAAGGACGGCACGTATACCGGCTCGATAAAGCTGTCTATTCCGTTTGTTGCGGCGGGCGATTATTACATTAATCTCTTCTCCGACGGCGGCACCCTTGTAAAATCCATTCCGATAAAAATCAGCGAAAGCGAATTTTCACAGCGTACATATCATCTTTGCTTCACGGGCGACTGGGATCTTATCAGAGATCCGGCGTACATGGTAAACCTCACGGATCTTTTCTATAATTCCTATGCGAGAATTTACGCAAGATGGGGAACAGGCTCTGAGCCTAAGGAAATCACCTTTAAGGCTGATAAATCCTATGACGGCGTGGCTTATTCCCAAGGCACCATGGTGGTTGTTTCGGTGGACTATGCAAACTCCAACCCCAGAGACCTCGGCTTCTTCTCACATGAAATAACCCACTCGGTACAGCAATACGGCGGCTTCTCATACGGAGACGGTCACTGGTGGGTGGAAAACATGGCAAACTACGGCGGATTCAGATATTTCCACTGGTCGGATAAGAGATTTGTTCAGGTCTATAAGGCAAGCGATACCTCCTTGCAGGATTGGGGATACGAGCCTTACGGCAACAACAAGTGGTTCTTTGCATACATGGACGCAAAGTACCCCACAAAAATGAAAGAGGACGGCACCTTGGAGTACGGTCTTATCGACAGCATCAACTTCGGTATCAAGAACGGAACGATAAAGACCGACAATATCGGACAGGATCCGGATTTTGACGGCGTGTTTGAACGTATTACCGGATACAAGAACTGCGAAGAGCTCAGACTCCACTATGTTGACGAATTGAAAAAGGGAACATGGGCGTTTGTCGGCTTTGGAGAATATGAGGATAATTTCATTACCGAAAATCTCAAAGACGCTCCCAACCCCGACTATCCTATGGTTACAGATCCTCAGCACGGTAGCCATACCGCCCAAAAGCTTGACAGCGTGGTAAAGACAGGCGACAATATCTGCTCGGGCGCGACAATTCACTCTTCGTCAGGACAGGTCAACGCGGTTGAAAGCCCCGAAAAGCTTATTGACGGCAACGCCGCGACAAAATGGTGCTGCTCGAGCGCTACCGACCCGTCATATTGCCTTGACGGCACACAGTACTGGGCAATAATCGATCTCGGTTCGGTAAAGAGCTTTGACACTTATACAATCTTTAACGCAAAGACGAAGGAGCCGAACTTCGGCAACATGGCAGAGTGGGAGATACTGATTTCGGACGACGCAAAAACATGGACGTCGATTGACTATCAGCGCTATGCAAGCGGTTCGGCGGCTCCCAACGAGGCCTCCTACAACGTCGGCGCACAGAGCGCAAGATATATTTTAATCAGGGTTTATAACGCCGACGGCTCTAACGGTACTGTAAGACTTTACGAGTTCCAGCTTTACAAGACAGAGCAGTGAGCGTTTGAACCTTCCGCCTTGTCGCGGAGAATAAAGCTTAGTTAATATCAAAGAACGAAAAAGCAGCCTTGCCGCAATGTTCTTTGCGCCAAAAGCGCAAAAAAGTTCGGCGGGGCTGCCTGTTTTAAAAAATCTGCTGTTTTGATTTGAATATTAAATGTATAAATGCTTAAAAAAGCGGTGAGGCTGTATGGGAAAAGGCGGAAACGATAAATTCAGACTTGTATATCTTATCGATATATTCGAAAAATCAAGCGATGAAGAGCATCCGATATCAATTCGTGAAATATCAAAAAAGCTTGACGCGCTCGGAGTTTCCTCAAGCAGGCAGACGCTTTATAAGGATATTGAGGATCTTAAAAGTATCGGATATGACATAGTCTGCGTGAAAAAAGAGGGAAGATACGGCTACTATCTTTCAGGACGTACCTTTGATCTTGCGGAGCTCAAGCTTATGGTTGACGCCGTTCAGTCGGCGCGCTTTATAACCGGAGTAAACAACGGGGCGCTTATTGATAAAATCGGAACTCTGACAAGCACCTACAGGGCGGGACAGCTTAAAAGACAGGTGTATGTCGCCGACAGAGGCGGCGATTACGGGCGCGAGATATATGAAAATATCGACCGTATTCACGAGGCAATATACTGCAAGGTGAGAATAAGATATAAATATTATGAATGGAGCGCAGATAAAGTCAAGGTTGCACGTCATAGCGGAAATTATTACACCGCAACGCCGATAGCGCTTATATGGGATTCGGAAAATTACTATCTTGTGGCATATGACGCCGAGGCGGACAATATCAAGCATTTTCGGGTGGATAAGCTCGGAAGGGTGTATCTCACAAATGAAAAAGCGGACGAAAACGACAAAATTGCTTGTCTTGACCTTGCAAAATACAGCAGTCAGGTGTTCGGCATGTACGGAGGCGATAGTGAGCTTGTAACTCTTGTTTGCGAAAACAGCCTTGCCGGCGTGGTTATTGATAAATTCGGACAGCAGGTGACTTTTTTCAAAGAGGACGAAAAGCGCTTCAGCGTCAGAGTAAGGGTTATGCTCAGCCCGAATTTTTTCTCTTGGGTTTTCATGTTCGGTGGCAGAATTGAGATAAAATCTCCTGAAAACGTCGTTAAAAAATACGTTGATACCCTCTGCGATATCTTAGAGCGGTATACAAAAATGTCAGATTCCGAAAAAATGTGATGTTTATGCTTGACAAGCAATATTTCTTGTGTTAAAATGATTTTATGACGAGTTTATTACGAGTTTTTGAGGGTTGTATTATGAAGAAGGGTAAATTTCTGATATTGCTGCCTGTTATGCTCTTTCTGCTTTTTGCCGCATTTCCGGCAAACGCTGCGGAAAGCGCGGAAATTTCCGTGGAGACCAATACCACGGCGGTTGCCGGCGGCGAATTTTCGGTTGAGATCAGAGCGAGCAAAAATCCGGGATTTACAAAGCTCAGTCTCGGGCTTACTCATGATCAGAAGTACCTCACCCTTGTAGGCGTTGAGCCTTCGGAACGGCTTCTTGACATGGGAGCGGTCTTCACCCTTGATAAAAGCACCTCAAAACTGCCTTATCCCATAACAATTGAAAGCTCGGAGGAAATAACCGGAAAGAATATCGTTTTGTTCACCGCAACCTTCAAGCTCAGCTCTTCGGCGTCGCTCGGAAGCTATAAGGTGGGTTGCAGCAGTATAAAAATGACCGGCAGTGACAAAAAGAGCATAAGCGTGACCTCGAAAGAGGGCGGCGTTATGATCGAATGTGAGCATAAGTACAGTCTGATTATCGATGAGGTTGCGCCAACCTGCGAGGACAAGGGCATGACAACATATAAGTGTACCGAATGCAGTGTGGTAAATACCGTATTCACTCCGGCGCTCGGGCACAAATATAAGGAGACCTCACGGGTTCCCGCCACTTGTACCGAACACGGCAAGATAATCGAAAAATGCTCGACCTGCGGCAACGTGAAAACCACAAGCTTCGGGGAGCCGCTCGGGCACAGCTATGACATAACGACAGTTATTCCTTCCACCTGCTCCGCAAAGGGGTACACCCTGCACAAGTGCATAAGATGCGACGACGAGTATAAGGACAGCTACACCGACTTTTCTGACCATACATATACCAAAAAAGTCATGGAAGAGCCCACTTGCTACAGCGAAGGGTATATGCGATTCACCTGTACGGTTTGCGGAAACGTTCGCACCGAAAAAATGGATAAGGTAGACCATAACTTCAGGGCGACGATGACCAAGGAGCCGACCCATACCGAGCGCGGCTGGACGGCTTATGAATGTATTTTCTGCGGTGAGACCAAAAAGGACGCGTTCACCGATATTGTACCGTATGATCTTGAAAACATTGTCGTGCTCGAGCCCACCTGCACTACGGACGGGCTCTGCCGTATTACCTGCAGGGACGGCTGCGGATATTATACCGAGCAGGTGCTTCCCGCAACCGGTCACTCCTATTCGGATTGGCATACCGACGTCAGCGCAACAGCTGAAAAAAGCGGGCTAAAGTCGCGCGTTTGCAGGCTTTGCAAGCACGAAGAGACAGAGGAGATACCGCCGCTCGGCAACAGTGCAAGCGTCGCCGCGCTTTCTCCTTCGCAGATGGTCTCGGCGGTTCTTATCGCCACCATAGTTTCAATAACCCTGGTGCTTGTGGTCGTAGTCTTCGCGCGCAGCATAAAGGGTCCCACAAGACGCCGCCCTGTGAGAAGATAAAAAATGATTTTAATTTTACAAATATAAATATAAAAGACCGACCGAAAAAGGGAGCAAGCCTTCCTGATTTCGGTCGTTTTTTTGATTTTTGAAACAAATTATGACATGAGAAAAAAATATTGAATAAAAAACCTTGTGTTACAAAAACTATAGTCGTAATATTAATTCCGCATGATTTTAATTTTCGCTATCCTTTGTAAAAATAAGAAAGCAAGCCTGTTTTCAGGCTTGGTAATATATATGAAAACTGCCGGAATAGTCTGTAGAACAGATGATTATAAAGCAGCAAAATGAAATACATATACCCCGGCAATGCACTGCGCATGAACTTAGCTCAAGCAGAACAAAGCCGGGGCGTTTTGTGTTTATCTTAATATTCGTCACTGAGCAGAAAGTCTGCAATGTGCATCGTTTTGATGCCTTCGTAATTGCCTCCGGCAAATTCGTCTGTCGTCAATACATATTTCGGGTAATTGTCGCGTATTTCAAGCAACCGGTTATATTCGCGCTTTTCTGTCTTTTCAGAGCCGATGCTCTGCGTCACTTGAACATACAGCCTTTCGTTTTGCTTGCTTGCCACAAAGTCGATCTCGCCGTCACCTGTCTTCCCGATATAGACGGAGTACCCCCGGCGGCAAAGCTCAAGGTATACGACATTTTCAAGACCCGACGCAACCGTGTCGGAATTGTAGCCCAATACACTGTACCGCAAGGAGGTGTCCGCAAGATAGAACTTCTCCTGCGTTTTCAGGATTTCCTTGCCTTGCAGATCATAGCGCGAGCAGCGGTGAAGCAGATACGCCTTCTCTAATTTTTCGAGGTAGCCGTATACTGTTTCATTGTCGAGCTTTCGATTTTCGGATTTCAGATAATCCGAAATAGACTTTGCGGAAAACGTATTGCCGACATGATCAAAGGTATACTTCACAACTCGTTCAAGCTGATCGACCTTTTTCACCTGACCCCGTTTCACAATATCCGAGAATATGGTCGAATTGTAAATATCTCGAACAATCGTGTATATCTCGTCCTGCGAGTAGCTTTGAAGCTGCGTTGCGGGAAAACCGCCCAAACGAACAAAATCAGTAAGCTCCTTTTTGGGATCTCCGACTGAACCATATGACTGTTTGAACACAAGGTATTCGGCAAAGGACAAGGTATAAATGCGGAAAGCGATATATCTGCCGGTCAGATAGGTCGAGATTTCCGAAGACATCATGCGGGAATTGGAGCCGGTAACGTACAAGTCTACATCGTAATCGGCGGCAAGAGAGTTAACGACTCTTTCCCAACCCTTGATTTCCTGCACCTCGTCGAGAAACAGATAGGTCTTACCTTCGGGAGAGAGCTTCGCTTTTAGTTCGGCGAACATCTCTTTTGCCGTTACATCCTCGTATTCCATAGAGTCATAACGGCAGCTTACAATACGGTCCTCGGGAATGCCTCGTTCTGTTTTGAGCTTTTCGATGATCATTTTCAAAATCGTTGACTTGCCAGAGCGACGTACTCCGGTAAGCACCTTTACGAAAGGAGTGTCCGTATAAGCCATGATTTTATCAACATATAAAGGTCTGTAAATCAATGTAACCACCTCCACCTAAATCATTATACCGCAAAGCATATGAATTGTCAATAGTTTTGCGATTTTAAACCGCAAAACTATTCTGTATGACCTCCATGCCGTCGGTCTGCGATGGAAGTTTGCAAGGGGGCGCAGCCTACTACTCGCTTAGAAACAAATTATGACATGAGAAAAAAATATTGAATAAAAAACCTTGTGTTACAAAAACTATAGTCGTAAAATTAATTCTGCATGACTTTAATTTTCGCTATCCTTTGTCATTATTTCCGACAGGAACACAGCGGTTAAAAAGTCATGTATGCCGAAAATAAGAAAGGAAGCCTGTTTTCAGGCGTGGTAATATATATGAAAGCTACCGGAATAGTCCGTAGAATAGACGATCTTGGGAGAGTGGTAATACCCAAGGAAATACGAAGAACACTCAGAATAAAGGAAGGAGATCCGCTTGAGATCTTCACGGACAGGGAAGGAGAGGTTATTTTTAAGAAATACTCTCCCATAGGAGAAATGAACACCTTTGCAATGCAGTACGCAGATACGCTCTGGAAGACCTGCGAGCTGCCGGTCGTTATATGCGACAGAGACAGCGTGATAGCGTGCGCAGGACTCTCAAAAAGAGATTTTTTGGACAAGCGGGTCTCCTCAGAGGCTGAAAATCTCATTGAAGCGAGAACGCTCTACGCTCACAAGGCGGGTGAAGAATACTATTCGATGGTCGACGGAATCAACGAATGGCAGATATCCTGCCTTATGCCGATAATCACAGAAGGGGATATCACCGGATGCGTGGTCTCTCTTGCCGACAGCGAACGCTCGGCAAACGAGCTTGAAATAAAGCTCATTCAAACCGCCGCGACTTTTCTTTCAAAACAACTTGAATCTTAAAATCCCGACCTTTGAAATTTGCAAAAACAAATATACGATTTTATTAAAACCCAGATGCGGCGCCGCGCGCCGCATCTGCTGTTTATATGCGTGTGTCGCTTGTAGAGTGCGGTTGGAAGTGACGATACCGACAAAGGTAACAATTAGGTGTCTCTTATTAGAAAATGGTTACCAATTATTTTAAAATAAATCTATTTTTTTGCTTCAAATATGTATGCATGTGATATTATGAAAACACAATGGATCGCACTAATAAAGCAAGCGCCTGACCTGCAATTTATGTGTATTGATTTTTATCGATTAATACCGCTTTTTCGCCCATATTAACATCTCATATATGAAAAGAAAAATATTTTACATATGTTCAAGGCGATTCCGGAGCGTTTCCATAAATCTGTATTACTGTCGTATCGATTATCTTAATGTTTACGGTATAAATGTGTGACTATAGCACGCCTAATTATTATTCAATAATGAAATAACATGTACTTTTTGACCTGATAGGACTCGGAGAACTGAAAATCTCCGAGTCCTTTATTTATAACATAGTGGCAAGGGTTGATAGATAACCACCTAAAAACGGTTGTTCATTGTTATTCGCAGTATAACTTTCCAAAAAATATTTGCATTAATTTTTAGGAAGAATCAAAAGACGTTTCGCATGATTATGAACCTTACCGTAAAAGCCAATCTTATAGTTCAAATATCCAAAATCCGCACGTCTATACCGATTTTTCGCGCATAATCGAGCGTATTTTTCGTGCCGCCTTTTTCGCCGTTATATACGGCAATAACTCTTGACGAATGGTCAACCATCCAGCGGTTGCGCGTTTGAAACGAGGAATATGAAAAATGCTTTTCAAATATTTTTACACCGTTTGACTCTGAAAGCACGTCATGATAAAGATTTTGCCATGATAAAGCCCATTTTTGCTCAAATCCCTCGTAGGGAACAGCGCAAAAGAGACTGATGCAAGCATTGCTTTTTCTCCTCTCCAAAACAAGCTCCGCCGCCCATAAATCCACGCCCCGCGCCATGCCGGTAATAAATTCCGTGAAACCGTCGGCAATTGCAATATCGATTTCAAGTGTTAGTGCGCGCTTTATGACAGCCGGTTCGGCGTTTAGCTTTTCAGGTCGATGCCCCGTAAAAGCGCAAGTTTTCAGTCTTGTCTCTTCTTCGTTCAATGATAATTGTGCCATAACAAATCCTCTTTTCTTTATATTAACAGCCTTGCGGTCTGTCCGAGCGCCGCATATTACCCTTTTAGGGAATATATACGCTACTTATTAATACTATTATACCACTTTTTTGGGTATTATAATAGATACAAAAGGGCAGGTGAAAAAATTTTTTTATGGACGCTCAGAAACGCATAAGGCAGTTGATGGCGGAAAGGGGCTGGACGGAATACAGACTGGCAATTGAAGCCCATCTTTCACATTCTACCGTTTCCAATATGTTCAGGCGAAATAACGCGCCGACGCTTCCGACGTTAGAGGCGATATGCGACGCATTCAAAATAACGCCGGCGCAGTTTTTCTCTGACGGGAGCGGTTTATCCGAAATGACCGAGGAACAGCGAATTTTGTTTGCAAAATGGAGCAAGCTGACAGAAAAACAAAAGGACGCTATTCTTTGCCTTATTGACTCAATAAAGTAAGCGCGCCGCTCTTTTTAGCAGGCGCGCCCTTTTTTTGCCGCGCGCCTTTTGAAAGGGTAAATTTGCAAAGGCTTTTTGCAAATTAGGGGAAAGTCAACCCCTGCGGCAAAAATAAATACGAAAAAAGAGAGACCTCTTGCGCTTTTGGCGCTAAAGCCCCTCTTTTTTGCATTTTTTAAGGTGTTTGCAAAGCTTTTATTATCAAGAGCTACATATTATTTGTTCTGCCTTCCCGCCTTTTTCTTTCTTTTTCTCATGATAACAAATATTATTATCGCCGCGACGGGTATGCCGAGCATAAGAAAATAAGGAATATTGACAATTATAAATATCGAAAGATTTCTGAAAAATATCCCGACGTTCTTTAAGCTCTCGGAAAAGCCTTCGTATATTTCCTCGCCGTAGCTCTTATCGACCTCGGTGTATACTTCAACCTCATCGATATTCAGGGTTATTGTGCTGTAGGAAACAAGATTTTCATATTCTCTGAGTGTTGCTTCATATGCCTCTATATCGGATATTACCGCCGAAAGCTCTTTTTGCACGTAGGCTATTTCCTCAACGCTGACGGCTTTTTCATAAAGGGCTTCAAGTGCTGCGCGCTGGGCTCTGAGCGAGCTTAGGCGGCTTTCGGTATCCACATATGCCATGGTTACGTCCTTTGTGTTTTCCTCCTTTGAGACGATGTTATTTGTCTCGTTTGAAACGCCGCTTATAAACTCGTCGGTTTTATCCTTTGGAATACGGGCGACGATATATGCATATCTGTCGCCTTTTGAGTCGGCGTTTCCCTCTGCGCGTGAGCTTTCGACATATCCGCCGCATTCGCCGATAGAGCGATTTACATCCGAGAGTAAGCCGTCAAAGTTTTTTGTCTGAATTGTCATTGTTATTGTTCTTATAAGCTTGCGCTCGCTTGTAATGGAGGTGTTGTCGGGGTCGATATCCGCAGCGCTTTCCGGCGCCTCCTCCTTGATTTCCTCCTCGGGATAAAAGGCTTTATCGCCGCCGCTTGCATTGGAGCAGGAAATAAGCGTTATCATGCAAAGAATTAAAGAGATAAAAGCAATGAGAGGGTATTTGTTTGAGTTTTTCATAATAACATTCCTTTCTGTTTTAAAAAACGGGATTGTGCGAAATTATTTTCTTCTGTACATAAAGACGTAAAAAGGCAAAAAAGGTTGCGCGTTGGGGTTACATTATTTTTTAAGTAAATATCGCCGGCAAAGCAAAAAAGAAAAATCGCGCGATTTTTTGCGCCTTTTGTCGAAGACTAAAATATTTTTGTGCATTACGACGAATATTTGTACTTTATTATCGACTAAGGTATGTAAAATTAATAAAAAAACCGTGAAATTAATGGGCATAGGCATTGAAAAAAATTACATTTTGTGATATAATATATTCAAAAGAAATCGCCGGTTCATTATGGCGGTTTGCGCTTTTTAATAATACCCTCAGAAAGGTACCGTAAAAATAAATGAATAACGAAAAAAAGGTCGGAAAAAACAAGCTTTCGCAATTTCTGTTTCATCAGGGAACATATTACCGCGCATACGAATACATGGGCGTGCACAAAACGCCTCGGGGCTATGTTTTCCGCGTGTGGGCGCCAAACGCTGCCGATTTATCACTTGTCTCCGACTTTACAGGCTGGGATGAAGGTCGTAAAATGAAAAAGATTACAAGCGAGGGGATATGGGAATGTCGTATCGAAGCGGATAATCTTGAAGGAATGAAATATAAATACAAAATCAGCGGCAAAAACGGCACACATCTAAAAGCCGACCCGTATGCCACAAGCAGTGAGACCCTGCAAAGGACAGCCTCCATAGTACACACAAACACCTCTTACAAATGGACGGACAAGGTGTGGCTGCAAGAGAGAAAAAAGATAGCTTCGGGCAAGAATTTCTATGAAGCTCCGATGAATATATATGAGGTGCATCTTGCCTCCTGGCAGACGCAGGACGGCAGAACCAATAAATACGGGGACGCCTATCTTAACTACCGCGAGATAGCAAACCGTCTTGTCCCGTATGTAAAGCAGATGGGATATACCCACGTCGAGCTGCTTCCGATAACGGAGTACCCCTTTGACGGCTCTTGGGGGTATCAGGCGTGTTCGTATTTTGCCCCGACCTCGCGCTTCGGAACGCCCGAGGATTTTCAGTATTTTGTTAATAAGCTCCATTCAAACGGCATAGGACTCATCCTTGACTGGGTTCCCGCGCATTTTCCCAAGGACGAGCACGGACTTTTCGAGTTTGACGGCGACTGCCTTTATGAGTATCAGGGCTGGGACCGCAAGGAGCATACCGAGTGGGGCACAAGGTGCTTCGACGTTGCGAGAAACGAGGTGCAGTGCTTTCTCATTTCCTCGGCAATGTACTGGTTTGACGTGTTTCATATTGACGGACTGAGAGTGGACGCCGTTGCGTCTATGCTCTATCTTGACTATGCAAGAAAGCCGGGAGAGTGGATACCCAACAGATTCGGCGGAAATGAAAATTTAGAGTCGGTCGCGTTTTTACAGAAGCTCAACACGGTGATTTTCGGCAGTTATCCCGACGTTCTCATGATTGCGGAGGAATCCACCGCGTGGCCGCGCGTTACAGGTCCCGCGCATGAAGGGGGACTCGGCTTTAACTTCAAATGGAATATGGGCTGGGCAAACGACATGTACGACTATGTGGCAACAGACCCGTATTTCAGAAAATATCACCATACAAAGCTCACTTTTTCAATGTGCTACGCCTATTCGGAAAACTACATACTCCCCGTGTCGCATGACGAGGTGGTTCACGGCAAAAAATCCCTGCTTGACAAGATGTTCGGCGACTATGAGCAGAAATTTGCCGGCGACAGGATATTTATGATGTATCAAATGACCCACCCGGGCAAAAAGCTCACCTTTATGGGCTGTGAATACGGTCAGTTCAGGGAATGGGACTATGAAAATCAGCTTGAATGGTTCATGCTCGATTACGACAAGCACGCCGCGCTGAAAAAATACGTCGAAAAGCTCAACAACCTTTATCTATGCCGCACCGAGCTATGGCAAAACGACACCTCCTGGGACGGCTTTGAATGGATTTTTGCCGACAGAAACGAGGACAATCTTATAGCCTTCAAAAGGCGGGACAGAAAGGGGCGGGAGCTTATAATCGTAATTAATTTTTCCGCCTGTGAGAGAAACAATTATCTTATCCCGGTCACTGCGGGATTTACCTATAACAAGCTTATCGATACCGACCGACAGGATTTCGGCGGCACGGGAAAGCTGAAAAAGAGAGTATACCGCACCGAGAAGAACAAATACGATAAAAAGGACAAAGCGGACTATATTTCTCTTGACCTGCCGCCGCTTTGCGGAATTATTCTCGAAGCCAAGCCGCAGGGCGAAAGCAAGACTAAGTAGTAAGTAATAAGTAATATAAAACGCGAGTTATCAAATACACAAAAATCATCAACATAAGGAGTGAAAAACATGTACGAAAAAAAAGAATGCGTCGCAATGCTTCTTGCCGGAGGACAGGGAAGCAGACTGTATACGCTGACCGAGAATACGGCAAAGCCCGCCGTACCCTTCGGAGGCAAATACAGGATAATAGACTTTCCGCTGTCGAATTGCATCAACTCGGGAATTGATACCGTCGGAGTCCTGACCCAGTATCAGCCGCTCGAGCTTAACGAGTATATCGGTAACGGACAGCCTTGGGATCTTGACAGAAATATCGGGGGAGTTATGGTGCTGCCGCCCTATCAGGGGTATAACGGCGCCGACTGGTATAAGGGAACGGCAAACGCCATATATCAGAATCTGAATTTCATCGACAGGTATGACCCGGATTACGTGCTTGTGCTTTCGGGAGATCATATTTACAAGATGAATTACGATGAGATGCTTGATTTTCACAAGAAGAAAAACGCGGACTGCACTATTGCGGTACTGAACGTAACGCTTGAGGAGGCGAGCAGATTCGGCATAATGAATACCGACAGTGACGGAAAAATATATCAGTTTGAGGAAAAACCGAAACAGCCGAAATCCACAAAAGCTTCAATGGGGATATACATATTCGACTACAAAAAACTCAGACAGTACCTTATCGAGGACGAAAATACTCCGGGCAGCTCAAACGATTTCGGAAAAAACATCATCCCCGCCATGCTTGAAAAGGAAGAGCGGCTCTTTGCCTATCCCTTCAAGGGATACTGGAAGGACGTCGGAACCATCGATTCTTTGTGGGAAGCGAATATGGATCTTTTGGGCAGCGAGCCTAAATTCAATCTCCACGACAAGGAGCGCAGAGTGTATTTCAGGACTCCCGCACGTACCGCGGAGTATATCGGAAACGAGGCGACTGTTTCAAACTCCATGGTTACCGAAGGGTGCGAGGTTTACGGAAGCGTTATTAATTCGGTGCTTTTCAGCGGAGTGTATGTGGCGCCCGGCGCCGTCGTCAGGGACAGCGTTATAATGAGCGACACGGTTATTGAAAAGGACGCGAAGGTCGAGTATTCCATTATTGACAGAGAGGTCACCGTGGAAGAGGGTGCATGTGTAGGACAGCCGAAGGACGAGGGCGCGGGAATCGCCGTTGTCGGCATGGGACTTACAGTAAAAAAAGGCAAGAAAATTCCCGGCGGGCTTATGGTCAATGCCAAAACCCTTGAAAAACTGAAATAAAGACAGGAGGAATAATAATATGGCGGCAACGGTTGCAGGAATTATTTTTTCCAATTTGCATGATAATAATATTCCGGAGCTTACAAGAGTGCGCACAATGGCTTCGGTTCCCTTCGGGTGCAGATACCGTTTTATCGATTTTGCACTTTCAAATATGGTAAATTCGGGAATTACCAATGTAAACGTTATAACACATAACAATTATCATTCGCTCATGGACCACGTGGGAAGCGGAAAGGACTGGGACCTTGCAAGAAGAAGCGGTGGACTTAAAATTCTTCCGCCGTTCAGCACCGTGTCCTCTAAGGATTCAAAGCTGTTTACCACAAGACTTGAAGCGCTTTGCTCGATAAGCGACGTTATTGACAGCATGAGTGAGGAGCTTGTCGTTATGTCCGACTGCGACAGTATATGCAATATCAATCTTCAGCAGATGATATCCGAGCATATCTCATCGGGCGCCGATATGACCTTTGCGGTAAAGAAGGTAAATCTTACGGTCGAAAAAGCCCACTGCGAGGCGATAGTTCGCACCGATGAAAACGACTGTATTCTTGAGGTAGTCGACCAGCCTGAGAATATCAAGGGCGAGCAGGACGTGATGATAAACATAAGCGTTGTCAAGAAAGAGGTTCTTTCGGCAATGGTTCACGCGGCAAGAAACAAGCATTATTCAAGCCTTTACACCGATATTATCAATAAGGCGGTAAACATCAAGAAATTCAGAGTTTTCAGGTACGACGGCTTCTATGCCGACGTCACCTCAATGACCGATTATTACGAGTGCAATATGAGCATTCTCGAGAAGAGCAACAGGGACGCGCTTTTCGGAATCAAGGGCAGACCGATTCTTACCAAGGTCAGAAACAGCGCACCCGCTAAATATATCGAAGGCAGTAAGGTTGTAAATTCAATGATAGCCGACGGCTGTATTATCGAAGGAACGGTGGAAAACTCAATGCTTTTCAGAGGAGTGAAGGTCGGCAAGGGTACGGTTGTCAAAAACTGCATTCTCTTTCAGGACGTTTATACCGGTAACGACGTGTTTCTTAACTGCGTGATTGCGGACAAGAACGTTAAAATCACCGATAACGTCATGCTTTCCGGTCACAGAACGGTTCCTTTTTACATCGAAAAGGGAAGAGTAATAAAAGACCGTTAATTCTCATTTTGCTCAAATTGAACTACTTTTCGGCTTTGGCACGGCGCGAATTTGTTCATGTTAATAATTGAAAGCCATATAAAAATATGATATAATAATATCTGCCGTATTGTGTGGCGCCAAGACCGGCGCGATGCAAGGTGCGGCGCCTTTGAAAGGAACATGAAGGAAATGAAAATACTGTATGTCGGCGCTGAGGCGCTCCCATTTGCTTCAACCGGAGGGCTCGGCGACGTTATGGGCTCACTGCCCGCAGCTCTTGCAAGCTCGGACGAGTCTCTTGACGTACGGGCAGTTATGCCCCTTTATTCAAAAATCGCTCCTATGTATCGGGACAAAATGACGAAAATTGCCGAATTTACCGTGAGACTGGGCTGGAGACAGCAGTACTGCGGCGTGTGGAGGCTGGTTAAGGACAATGTGATATGGTACTTTGTCGACAACGAGTACTATTTCAAACGCGACGGTCTGTACGGCTACTATGACGACGGGGAAAGGTACGCCTATTTCTGCATGGCGGTGCTTGAAATGATGTCGCATATCGGCTTTTATCCCGACGTGCTTCACGCCAACGACTGGCACACTGCGCTTTCGGTTATATATCTGCGCAGAAAGTACCGCTATGACGCCATCCGCGCGGTTTACACAATTCACAACATAGAGTATCAGGGAGTTTACGGCAAGGAGATACTCGGAGATGTGTTCGGACTCGGCGATGAGGATTTCCCGATTGTGGATTTCAACGGCTGTATAAATCTTACCAAAGGTGCGATTGTCTGCTGTGACAAGCTCACCACGGTCAGCCAAAAATACAGTGAGGAGATAAGAACTCCCTATTTTGCCCACGGTCTTCACAGCATTATTTCGGATTACGGCTACAAAACCTGCGGAATTGTCAACGGAATCGACTACGATTACTACAATCCGAAGAACGATCCGGTTCTGCCCGCCCCCGGCTATTCGGCAAATTACCGAACCTTTGCCGGAAAGGCGCAGAACAAAGAAGCCCTTCAAAAGCTCTTTTCACTTCCCGCAAATCCCGACGTGCCCGTTATATCGATGATATCGAGGCTTGCCCCTCACAAGGGACTTGATATTGTAAAGAGCGCGCTTGAGGACTTTATATACCATACCGACGTGCAGTTTATTGTGCTTGGAACCGGTGAGTACGAATACGAGAATTATTTCAGATATCTTGCCGACAAATACCCGCAAAAGGTGGTTGCCTGCATACAGTTTGATAAGGTGCTTGCAAAGCAGGTTTACGCGGGATCCGACATATTCCTTATGCCTTCAAAGAGCGAGCCCTGCGGACTTTCTCAGATGATAGCCTCAAGATACGGTGCGGTTCCCGTTGTCAGAGAAACGGGAGGACTGTATGACACCATAAAGGCATATAATCCCGTAACGGGAGAGGGAAACGGAGTTACCTTTTTCTCTTACGATCCCGGCGAGCTTCTTATAGCGCTCGGAAGAACGCTTGAACTGTATTATGACAAGGTTCAGTGGAAAAAGCTTGTCAGAAACGCCATGAACTCGGACTTTACATGGGGCGCATCTGCGGCAAAATACCTTGAGCTTTACAAAAATCTCGGATAAAGCATAATGCAAAAATAATACAGTTATAAAATACCGTGCTGTCGCAATTTCATTGCGACAGCACAGATGTTTGCCTTGGCGACAATTTTTTTTGAGTTTTAGTATTATAAATGCAGCGGACGCTGTTATTTGTGCATACTATAATTATAAAAAATTATAAATAAATACCGCCGCAAAGCCTTTGCTCGGCGGACATTTCAACACGAAAGGTTATATATGGATAAAAACACGGTAAATTCAAAAAACAAGGTGCAAAGCCAATCTTCCAAAGAAAAGATTAGCAAGAAGGAAAAGGAGCTGAGGCTCGGAATTGTAAATAAGCTGTCAAGATATTTCGGAACGACTCCCGAAGAGGCAAACAAGGATCAGATATACAAGTCGGTCATTTTGTCGGTCAAGGACATTTTGTCCAACAAGCGTACCGAATTTAAGAAAAACGTGAAAAATCACGAAGCCAAAAAGATATATTATATCTGCATGGAATTTCTTATAGGAAAATCCCTTAAAAACAATCTTATGAATCTCGGTATTTGCGATGAATACACGAAGATTTTAAAGGATATGGGATACGACATAAACGAGCTGTACGATATGGAAATGAACGCGGGACTCGGCAACGGAGGACTCGGCCGCCTTGCCGCCTGCTTTATGGACTCGCTGACGACCTTAAATTACAGCGCCACCGGATTTTCCATACTCTATGAGTACGGAATTTTCAAACAGAAAATAATAGACGGAGATCAGGTCGAGCTTCCCGACGTGTGGATGCCCTCGGGTGAAAGCTGGCTGGTTCCGCGTACAGATAAAACATGTACCGTGAGATTCGGCGGTAAAATACAGGAAAACTGGAACAACGGAAAATGCGATATTATCCACACCGATTACACCGAAATACAGGCGGTTCCCTATGATATGATGATATCGGGTGCGGACTCGGAGGCTGTCAACTCACTCAGACTTTGGAAGGCGGTCAACGTTAATCACAATTTCAACATGGGGCTTTTCTCCCAGGGCGAATATGTTAAGGCAATGGAGAACAGCAACGAAGCGGAGATAATTTCGAAGGTGCTCTACCCCTCGGACAATCACGACGAGGGAAAGCTGCTTCGCCTTTCACAGCAGTATTTCCTTGTGTGCGCTTCGCTTCAAAGCATAATTGCAGATCATCTGAGAGGATACGGAACGCTTGAAAATTTTGCCGATAAGGTGGCAATCCACATCAACGACACTCATCCCGCCCTTGTGGTTCCCGAGCTTATGAGGATACTTATCGATACTTACTCATACTCGTGGGAGGATGCATGGAATATTGTCACAAGGACGGTGAGCTATACTAATCACACCGTTCTTCCCGAGGCGCTTGAAACATGGAACGAGGATCTGTTTAGATACAAGCTTCCGAGAATCCACATGATAATTTCCGAAATAAACAGGCGTTTTTGCGCCGATTTGTGGCAGAAATACCCCGGCGACTGGGAGAGAATAAACAATATGTCGCTAATCTCTCATAACAGAGTTAAGATGGCAAATCTCAGCATAGTGGGCTCACACACGGTAAACGGCGTTTCAAAGCTCCATTCGGATATTCTCACAAAGACTATCTTCTCTAATTTCTATGAATACACCCCCGAGAAATTCACCAACGTGACAAACGGAATTGCACACCGCAGATGGCTGTGCTACAGCAATCCGGGGCTTTGCGCTCTGCTTGACGAAACTATCGGAACCTCCTACAGACTGCACCCCGAAAGGCTGGATGATTTCAAAAAATTTGCGGACGACTCTGCGGTTCTTGACAGGCTCGATAAAATAAAAAAAGAAAACAAGGAGTCTTTTGCAAGGTACCTTAATAACAGAAACGGAATTAATATCGATCCTTCGACCCTCTTTGACGTTCAAGTCAAGAGAATGCACGAGTATAAGAGACAGCTTTTAAACGCTCTGAAAATTGTCGGCACATATGTTGACCTTAAAGAGAATCCGAATAAAGAATTTATTCCTCAGACATTTATCTTTTCCGCAAAAGCCGCCGCCGGCTATTATATGGCAAAGCAGATAATCAAGCTGATTTACTGTATCGGCGCCGAGATTGAAAAGGATCCCGTAATCCGTGAAAAGATGAGAGTGGTATTTGTCGAGGATTACAACGTTTCGGTTGCCGAGGCGCTCATTCCCGCCGCAGACGTATCCGAGCAGATATCCCTTGCGGGCAAGGAGGCAAGCGGCACCGGAAACATGAAGCTCATGATAAACGGCGCCATAACTCTGGGTACACTTGACGGAGCCAACGTCGAAATAGCGGAAGCGGTCGGAAACGACAATATTTATATATTCGGTCACACCACAAACGAGGTTGAGGACCTTTGGAAGAGAGGATACCACTCCTACGATTTCTATGCTTCAAGCGAGCTTGTGAGAAGGGCTGTCGACCGTCTGCGCGGCGACTTTAACGGCGTGAATTTCTCCGAGTTTTACAACTATCTGCTTATAGGACCCGGCATTGCCGACCCCTATATGTGCCTTGCGGATTTTGAATCCTATGTTTCCACATATGACAAGCTGCTTTCCGATTATTGCGACAGAAACAAATGGAACAAAATGTCGCTGTACAACACAGCATCTGCCGGAATTTTTGCGGCGGACAGGAGTATTCGGGAGTATGCGGATAATATCTGGCACATTTCTCCGGTCGAATCAAAAAAATCAAAATAAGCTGCGGGACAGCGTTTGCATGTGCCGCAAAACGGTGATAAGCTATGATGCCTGAAGAGCAAAAAAGCAAAATCAGCTTGACGAAAAAATCAAAAAACACCGAGAACGCCGATCTTTTCGGCGCTTTCGACTTTGACGACACCCTGACCTTTATTTTGAAGGCGCCAAGAGAAATAGGAGCTTGCTCTCCGTATGCGGAGTTTTATCGGGACGATGACGCCGAGCATTTTGAACTTCCTTTTATATGGACAGGTCGGGATAAGTCCGACCCGTCCATGGAGGTATATGAGCTGAAGATCAAAACCGCCTCTCTTTGCCGAATGAAAAACAAAGAGTATCAAAGCGGTCTGTTTTATTACAGCATAATATTCGACAGCGCATACAACAGGCATCGCATTTCAAGAAGGGGCGACTCGTACAGTCATAATATCGAATATGCCGACGACCCCTACACGGCTTTTCAGCTTACGGTTTATGAAAAAAAGTATACACCTCCCGTTTCTTTTGCCGGCGGGATAATGTACCATATATTTGTCGACCGTTTCTGCAAGGGCGGAGATTTTCCCAAAAGAGAAGACGCTATAATTAACGACGACTGGTACAACGGTATTCCCCAATATGCCCAAAACAGGGGCGGCTTTGTCGCAAACAACATGTTTTTCGGCGGAACATTAAAGGGAGTTGAAAGCAAGCTTGACTATTTAGAGTCGCTCGGAGTGAATATTATCTATCTTTCTCCGATATTTGAGGCGTATTCCAATCATAAATACGACACCGGAAGATACGACAGGGTGGACGGTATGTTCGGAGGCGACAAGGCGCTTGACGAGCTTATTGCGGCTGCCTCGAAAAGGGGAATAAAAATCATACTTGACATGGTGTTCAATCACACGGGCTCGGACAGCATGTATTTCAACAAAAACGGAAGATATAAAGAGACAGGAGCGTATCAGAGCAAAACTTCGCCATATTACGAATGGTACGACTTTGAAAGCTATCCCGATACTTACAGGTGCTGGTGGGGCGTTGACATATTACCCGCAGTAAAGACCGACAATGAAAGCTATAACAGATATATAAACGGCGAAGGCGGAATTGTTGAAAGGTACTTAAAAAAAGGAGTGGCAGGCTACAGGCTTGACGTTGCGGACGAGCTTTCACCCGTCTTTCTTGAAAATCTCACCGAAAAGGTGAAAAAAGAAAATCCGGACGCACTTATTATCGGCGAGGTTTGGGAGGACGCCTCCTGCAAGGTCGCATATGATAAGCGCCGCCGCTATTTTCGGGGAAGACAGCTTGATTCGGTGATGAATTATCCTTTAAGACAGGGTATAATAGAGTTTGTTAAAAATCGAAATAACCGCGCGCTTTTCGAAATAAGCGTGAGTCTCTACGAAAACTACCCGAAATTTGTAAGCGACAATCTTATGAACTTTTTTGGAACTCACGATACCGAACGCATACTCACCGTTCTGGGAACGGACGGGGAGGAGGGAATGAGCGCCGACGAGTTGGCAAGATATAAAATGTCGCCCTCTCAGCGGGAAAAGGCGATAAGGCTTCTTAAAAATGCTTATGTGATTCTCGCCTTTATGCCGGGCATTCCCTGCATATATTACGGAGATGAGGCGGGTATGGAGGGCTTTCACGATCCGTTTAACCGTATGCCCTATATATGGGGAAAAGAGGACCTTGACCTTGTCGCCCACTATCAAAGGATAGGTAAAATAAGAAAAGAGCACAAGGTAACAAGGGACGGATATTACAAGGCGCTTGAAGGAACTCCCAAAGGTGTTTTCTGCTTTTTGCGATATAACAGGGACGAAAAAATAGCAGTGGCTGTCAACTGCGGCGAGGAGCCCTTCTTATATGACGTTTCGGGCGTATCCTTAGCCGACGGCAAAAGAAAAAAAGGCTTTGAAATTCCGGCGGGCGGATACGATATTATACTCCTTAGCTTGTGACTGTACATTTAATGTTAAAAAGTTTTTCACAACAAATTCAGAAATACAAGAGAAATATAAGATATAATGTAAAAAAGAACAGGAGGATAATACCCTATGAAGCTAAAATACGTTTTTGCAATTATACTTGCGCTTGTCATGTGCCTTCCCCTTGCGGCGTGCAAGGTTGTTGACGCCAATGACCCCGCAAATTCCGGCAGTAATAATTCTCAGACCGATAATTCAAATAACAACGGTGACACCGAATCCCCCGCCGCAAAAGGCGAGGTAAAATACAAATTTCTTAAGGTCGGAAAATCCGCCGCTATGATAATACGCACCGAAAAAAACACAATAGTTATCGACGGTGCGTCGGAGGACCAGGGTGCGGATGTCGTAACCTACCTTAACGAAAAGGGAATAACCACAGTCGATTATCTTATAGTCACCAATTTTTCAAAGTCGTGCATCGGCGGAATTTCGGTTCTGCTTAAAACCGACGGCATAATCGTGAAGAATATTTATGAGCCCGCCTATGCAAAAGAGAGCAGCACGTACACAACGTACAAAAACGCAATTGCCGCAGTGGGTATTACGCCCGTAAAGATAGGCGCCGACACGGTTATTACCGCCGACGACCTGCAAATTAAGTGCCTGCCGCCTCTTAAGGACTATACAACGCCGCTTGACGAAAACGATGAAGGAAACTCCGTCGCGCTCTCAATAACGCACGGGGATGCAAAATTCCTTTATACCAGCCGCGTTGCGGGAGACAGAGTTACCGAGCTTATTTCTCAGATAGGCGACACAAAGTACGACTTTATAACCGTTCCGAATTTCGGAAGATACGATGCAAAATACGAAGCGCTCTTTAATGCCGTTTCACCCAAATACGCGGTAATCTTCGCCTCAACGAAGAATCCTCCCGAAACAAGCACCGTATCGCTGCTTGAAAACGCCTCTATAACCTACTACGTAACCCGCGACGGCGGAGTTGAGGCGGACTCAAACGGCAGCACATTTAACGTCAAACAGTAAAGTTTTGCAAAATCATTTAAATTTATTTGCGCGATTAGACCTGTAAGCCGACCATTGACTTTTGTGTAAAAAATGTCGGCTGCGGGCGTTAAAAACCAAATAATCGGCGCAAGCTCCCGAATGAGCCTTCAGATGTCATTCGGAGCTTGCGCTTTTTCTTTCGGCTTTAAGTTGGAAAAAAGACCATATTGAATATCTATTGTTTAAGATTTGTGCAGAGTTTATGATTTAGCCTTGATTTTAAGAATGATTTTCATTATAATATACAAAAAGCAAGAGAAATTATCCCGATTTCAAGACGCTGTTTTTATATTAGAAGGAAGAAACCGACATGAAAACAATCAGAATTACCGCCGCACTGCTGTCTGCCGTTCTGCTTTTCGGAACGATTGCCGGATGCGGCACAAAAGACAAGGAGAACAATGTGAACCAAACATCCGATGAAAGCGACGTCACATCCTGCCAAACGCAGGGAACGCCGCCTGTCACTCATGAGCCGGAAAGCAACGTATTTGTCTTTGACGCCGACGGAGAACAGCTCAGCGTTGAGCTCTGCTCTCCCAAAACGGTGCGAGTGCGCTACTCTGCCGACGGGTCGGAGGGCTATCGCCCCGACGATCCCCAATACTACATGGTGCAAAAAGAAGTCTTTGAGCCGGTGGAGCACACCCTGACTCAAACAGACAATGAAACCGTCATAAAAACCGCCGACATGGAGGTACGGGTGCAAATTTTCCCCTTCCGCGTGAGCTTGTACGATTCAAACGGCAATCTGCTAAGCGGCGATAAAGAAAGCGGCATTTATACCAAGGGCAATACCGTCGGAGTGCGCAAAAGCGAGGGCAAGACCAATGCGGGCGGAATCTTCGGCTTCGGCTCGGGAGATCACGGCAGAAGGCGCAGTCTCAACCGCTACAATCAGGATTTTAACGAGTTTACCATGTCGCACGGACGGGTTGTGGCGCCCTTCTTTATGAGTACGGTGGGCTACGGTGTGTTTCTCAATACCATAAGCGAGAACACCTCCTTTTTCAAGCACGGCGGCGGATTTCAGACCGAGGGCTATCTTGATTATTTCTATTTCTACGGTCCGGATTTCAAGACCATTTTAAACGAATACGCCGAGCTTACCGGCAGAATGGAGATGTACGGTAAGTGGGCGCTCGGCTTCATGCTTTCCAAATACGGCAACGAGAACGCCACACAGGCGGAGTTTATCGAGTGGATCACCCGCTTGCGCGAAGAAGGATACCCGAGCGACTGCTACGTCTTTGACTACGGCTGGCGGGGCGACGTTAACGTTACCGAGGCCAACCACGGAGACGGCGAGAAGTGGGGCAATCAGATGTGGAACAACAATACGCAAAAGTTCCCCGATATTGACGAGATGTTCAGAATCGCCCGAGAGCTCGGCTTCCATGTGGGTCTGCACAACAACGCGGGAACTCCCGAGGCGTCGGGAGGCACACAGCTTTACAAGCCTCCGTACAGCGAAAAGTGGGTTAAATCCTATATGGACAGCGTTATCACCACCGGATACGGAGACTGGTTTTGGCCTGATGAATTTGACGTTTTGGGTTCAAATACCGCGCCGACGTTTGCGGCAAAGGGCGCTTATGAGGCTTGGAAGGCGTATACAGACGCCAGCCGTCCCATGTTCATGACCCGAGGCAGCTACGCCGGACAGCACTTTGCCACCGCATGGTCGGGGGATATCGACGCCACCGAAAACGATTTGGCTTATCAGATAGGCTTTGCACTCGATACCGGTCTTATCGGCTATTGGGCAACCTCCTGCGATCTCGGCGGCTTTAAGAGCCGTCCCACAAACGAGCTTTATACCCGCTGGGTGGCTGAGTTCGGCGCGTGGAGCGCCCTGATGCGCACGCACGGTCACGGCGGCAGAGAGCCTTGGACCTACGATACAACGGCGCAGGAAACCCTGAAGGCAAATCTTAAAATCCGCTATTCTCTCTATCCGTATCTGTATACCGCCGAATGGCAGGGCTACTCGACTGGAGTCCCGATAATGCGCGCAATGATTTTGGAGGACGGAAGTCAGTACAATCCCGATGCGTGGACGCTCAATCAGCAATACTATCTCGGCGACTGGTTTTTAGTCGCTCCTGCCACCAAGGCGCAGGATACCACAGTGTCAGTTTGGTTCCCGCCGAATACCACATGGTATAACTACTACACCGGCGAGCGTTACGAGGGCGGCGAGAAGGGCTGCACGGTGAGAGTTCCCGCAGGACTTACCGAAATTCCGGTATTTGTCAAAGCAGGGGCAATAATCCCCGTGGGACCCGAGGTCAACTATGCCGACGAATATCCCCTCTCACCCCTGACGCTTGACATATATCCTCACGGAACGACCGAATATACCCTTTACGAGGATGACGGCGTCAGCCGCGAATATATCACCAAAAACGCCTATGCCACAACCTCTTACACCTGCAAGCAGGAGGGCGGAAAGGTCACGCTGTCTATCGGCGAGCGGTTTTTGGGCAACTCAGAGGTTTTCACACCTGTTGAGCGCGACTACCACTTGCAAATTCACCATTTGGGAAAAATCAACAGCGTAACACTTGACGGCAAAAAGCTTACCGTATATTCTACCCGCGACGCTTACGAGGCGGCAGGGGAAGGATGCCTGTACGAGGGCAATACACTGTACGTGAAATTTGCCGACAGCGGCAAGGCAATGACTCTTACCGTCGAATCGGCAGGAATAGTAGAGCCCGAGCTTGCCGACCCATCAACCGATCCCGGCAGCAGCATGCCTACAATTGAGGACGGCACACTCTACGAGCTTGAAAACGCAGATTGCTACTCTCAGAACACCGACAGCCTTTACGTTCTGCACACCGACGGTGAGTGGAAGGGTTATACCGGAAGCGGCTTTGTTAAGCCCTTCAAAATTGCCGGCGACGAGATAGCCTTTGATGCAAACGTCCTATCCGGCGGGAAATACAGCCTTGTTATACGTGTGGGATGCGGCAAGAAGAACGATTCGCGCTATGACAATTCCAACCATACGGGCGGTCTGTATGTCGATGGGGTCAAGGTTGCAGATCTCTCCTTTGCCGTCACCGAGACTTGGGGAGATTCTGCAAAGAACGGAGTTTGGACTGAGTACACCCTGCCTGATATAGAGCTTTCGGCGGGAGCGCATACCTTCTCGATTGTGGCTGAGGGCTCCAACCCCGGAAACTTCAATCTTGACAGCCTGCGCTTCAAGAGGGTCGGCTCTTCTGTAGACGGATACGGAAAGGTCGAGGCAGAAAACGCAACCGAGAAAAACGGCTTTACCGTTAACTCGGACGGGACAATCTCGACAAATACAGACGGCGCAGTCTTCGGCTTTGCCGACGTTTTGGCGGCGGATAAGAAAAATATCACCCTGCGCATACTATCCTCTGTCGGCGGAACGCTTACCGTATACGAGACGGGAGTGGGCGACAAGATTCTTGCTCAAATTGAGATACCGTCCGACGGGCAATGGCACACAATAAACGCCGACTGCCTTAATACCGACGATCCTCAAGGCGCAATTTGGTTTGAATACCGCGCACCCCAAGGCAAAAACGCCGACCTGACAATTGATTGGTTCAGCTTCTCAAAGTTGTAATATTAAGCTTCAAGTACCCCTCTTGCCGACGCATTGCGGCGGCAAGAGGGTATCCTTTAAAACGCGGCAAAAGCAATAATAAAAAACCGACCTTAAAAGCGATATGCTTTATACGGTCGGTTTTTGCGTAAGGTTTTTAAGAGGCAAACCGAATATCAGTCATTATTTTCATCATCATTATCGTTATCCGGAGTGGAAACGGGAATTTCGGGCTTGTCAAATTCGGTCGAAAAGCTCGGCAGAGAGGGTTCTTTGGAGGAAAAGGAAAGAGTGTTGTAAATATTTCTGTCGGCGTAGCTCTTGCAGTTTTTATGATGGCGCATTATGGCGCTTATAATGCTTTTTTGCGTGCGACCGTTCATTATCGGCGCGTTGCACAGCTTTTTGCAGAAGGGAATAAGCATGTCGCCTGTGAGGATATTGTCCGAGTGAAGCTCGTCAAACGTCGCCTTGTCATCGGAAAGAAGCACAATATTGTATATATTTTGCGAGGGGATACCCGACCTTACAAGCAGGCTGTCTAATTCGCTCACATAGCGTTTTCCGAGCTTTAAGCTGTTTGGAATTTCGGTCGTTATATTATTATCGTCGGTAAGGTACCAGCTGCCCTCGGCGGGAGTGCTGAAAAAGCCTTTGCCGTCAAGTACGGTAATAACGACAATACCGCCCTTGAGAACGGCGACAACGTCAGCCCTCGGAGATATGCCGTCGTTGGTTTTTAGCAGATAAACGCACCTCATGACCGCTTTTTTGAAATACAGCCGCATAAGCGCGTAGGCAAAGCGGTAATCTCTTGCGCTGTTGTTGTATATCGATGACAAATACGAACGCTTACGAACCGAAATAAACATGTATATTACGGTGATTAATGCGACAACGCCGCAGAATATAAGTAAAATAACAGTTGGCAGATTCATAACAGTTGGCAGATTCATATCGACCGTCCTTTAAAATAAAGAATATTACGTACACTAATTATAAAATAAAGAGCTTGATTTGTCAACGTTATTTTTTTAATAAAATGTGATTGAAAGAACTAAAAATTTATGCTATAATACTCTATCGGTTATGGGGACATTAACGGGGATGAGCCGACAGAAAGGAACGGTCATAAAAATGGACGAAAACAAAACAGGACCCAAGAAAGAGACAAAAAAGAAAATAATAATATTTTTTGTGATACTTGCGGCGGCGGCAGTTCTTCTTCCTTTAATTAATATGATTGATTTTGACGCGCTTGTGCCCGAGGACGACCCCGAAAAAGAGACCGAGATAACAACGCTGACGCTTGGCAGTCATCACTTTTTAGAGCCCGATTATGAAAAGGACATAATGCTTGACGAAAAGTATCTCAAAGAGAACAGATATCTTCATTACACCTATGACAACGAGACCTTTGAGGTGGACGGGGACGCCGCAAATTACGGCAATGTCTGCGTATTTTTTGACGAGTATTTCAAAGCCGTCATATCGGGAGACTATGAAAAATACAACTTGATGTTCACCGACGAGTACATTGAAAAATACGGAGAAAAGACCTTTACACAGCAGAAAATATACAATATTAACGTCGAGTGCATACATTCGGATTACCTTAAAGACGGAGACGCCAAAGGCAAATACAAGGGCTACTATGTGTATTATTTTGACGTGTCCTATAACATTATGGATAATGACGGAACCTTCAGAAACGATTTTTTGGGAGATGAAGGAGTTTTGCCCCTGGTATTTGAGGTTATCGAGGGCGACGGAAAGGTGCAGATAAGCAGTATAAGCGTGTATCAAAACGCCGCGCCCGGACCTGTTGCAACACAGGATCCGTATGCTATATACATTATTGCTTTTGCAATTCTTTTGCTTCTTCTTGCGCTTGTTGAGGTGTTTACAAGAAAGCTTGTCGCAGTACTTGGAGCGCTTTCTTGCGGGGTCGGCATAGTTTTGTCGGTGCTGAGGCTTGATATCGGTACAATTGTTATTGCGGTGTTTGTAATATGTGCGGCGCTCGTCTTGCTGAGATTTACGCTTCTTAAAAAATTTATAAAAAAATTCAACCCTCACACCAAAAACGCGAAAAATCCGATCGATACAAACCAAGCTTAAACATAAGATTATTTTTTAAGAAAAGGGACGCGCCGTATTGTCCGAGTCGCCGTTTTTTCGGGGTAAATGTGAGATGATTTTTGCCCGGTATTCGGGCAAAGGCGCGTCCCGTTCTTTATTTAAGATAAATTTACGAACAAAATCAGAAAAAATGAAAAAAAACTATTGACAAAGGCATAAGCTTTGTTGTATAATAGTTTCACCTCTGCGGAGAGGTTTTTTTGTTGCGCCCTTTAGTCGGGAAAGGAAGCTTTCTCTTCGTTTGAGGGAGGTAAAATCTTTATGGGATATGACAGTATCTCAAATATTTCAGGAGGTGCCGAAAGTGAGAGTTAAAATCACAATGGTTTGCAGTGAGTGCAAACAGAGAAACTACAATACTAAGAAAAACAAGAAAAACGATCCTGACAGACTTGAAATGAATAAGTATTGCCGTTTCTGTAGGAAACACACTCTGCATAAGGAATCTAAATAAGGAGGAAATTATGGCTGAAAACACAAATAATACCGAGGAAATCGCAAAGGCTTCCGAATCGGTTGATAAAAAGACTGCAAAAAAGCCTGCCAAAAAGGATAAGAAGGCAAAAAGCCATAAGGTTTCTTCATATCTTAAGGATCTTAAAAGCGAGCTTGGCAAAATAACATGGTATTCGAGAAAGGATACCGTGAACAGCACTGTTCTCGTTTGCGTTATTATGGTAGTTTTCGCGGCGGTTATCGCACTTGTTGACTACCTTTTCGGAAGCGGAATCGCTCTGTTTGGAAGTCTGTTTTAATCTTTTAAGAAAAGGCGAGCAGAATGGAAGCAAACAATTACATTGACGGAGTTAAATGGTACGTTATACACACATACTCCGGCTATGAAAACAAGGTAAAGACCAATCTTGAAAAAATCGTGGACAACCGTTCACTCCAAAATCTGATATTTGATATCCGCATCCCGACAGAAACGGTTATCGAAGGCGAAGGGGAGTCCGCAAAAAAGGTCGAGAGCAAGATATTCCCGAGCTATGTTATAATCAAGATGATAATGTCCGATTTTACATGGCATATAATCCGCAATATTACCGGCGTCACCGGCTTTGTGGGTCCCGGTTCAGCCCCCACTCCTCTGACAGCCCAAGAGGTTGCAGATCTCGGACTTGAGTCCTCCGAGGACAAGGACGAGGCAGGCAAGATAAGCGTTATCGCTCTGCCTTACAAGGTGGGCGACAGCGTCAGAGTCAGAACCGGCGTGTTCACGGGATATGTGGGAAGAGTTGACTCTATATCCGAAGACGGTAAAACCGTTACCGTTATGGTTTCGATGTTCGGGCGGGAAACGCCGGCACAGCTGGATACCGCAGACGTTGAAATTCTTGAAATCTAAAGTTGTTTTTTGGCGTTTTGACAAATAAAAACGCAAGTGGGAGGAAGAAAATATTTTATTCTTCCGCATATTAACCACAATGGAGGTATTTTTACTATGGCAAAGAAAATTACAGGCTATATCAAACTTCAGCTGCCTGCAGGAAAGGCACTTCCCGGACCCCCTGTAGGACCCGCACTTGGTCAGCACGGCGTTTCGATTCCCAACTTCACAAAGGAATTCAACGAAAGAACCAAGTCTCAAATAGGTCTTATCGTTCCCGTTGTTATCACGGTATATGCTGACCATTCCTTTACTTTTATCGTCAAGACCCCCCCTGTCGCAGTGCTTATCAAGAAGGCGTGCGGTATTGAGTCCGGCTCCGCCGTTCCCAACAAGACAAAGGTTGCAAAGCTCACAAAGGCTCAGGTCACAGAGATAGCAACCACAAAGATGCCTGACCTTAACGCGGCGTCCATTGAGGCTGCCGAAAGCATGGTCAGAGGTACCGCCCGCAGCATGGGCATTACCGTTGAGGAATAATAGGAGGAATGTGACAGATGGCTAAAAAAGGAAAAATATATACAGACAGCGCAAAGCTTATTGAAAAATCAAAGCTTTACGATACAAACGAGGCGCTTGACCTTGTCTGCCGTACCGCAAAAGCAAAATTTGACGAGACCATAGAGGTTCATGTGAGACTGGGCGTTGACTCCCGTCATGCAGACCAACAGGTCAGAGGAGCGGTTGTGCTTCCTAACGGAACGGGTAAAAACGTTCGCGTTCTTGCACTTGTTCGCCCCGAAAACGTTGACGCGGCGCTTGCCGCAGGCGCGGATTATGCGGGAGCCGAAGAGTATATCGACAAGATTCTCAAGGAGAACTGGTTCGAGTTTGACGTTATCGTTACCACACCTAACATGATGGGTATGGTAGGTCGTCTGGGTAGAGTGCTCGGTCCTAAGGGACTTATGCCTAACCCCAAGGCCGGAACGGTTACACCCGACGTCGCAAGAGCGGTTAACGAGGCTAAGGCAGGTAAAATTGAGTACCGTCTCGATAAGACCAACATCATTCACTGCCCCATAGGCAAGGCATCTTTTGGCGCGCAAAAGCTCACCGAGAACTTCAATGCTCTGCTTGGCGCAATCATTAAGGCAAAGCCCGCCGCAGCAAAGGGTCAGTACATCAAGTCGTGCGTTCTCGCATCCACGATGGGACCCGGAATCAAGGTCAACTATACAAAGCTTGGCTGAGATAATAGGGTAAAAGCATAATATAAGGCGTTTCTCCAAAGGAAATGCAATTTGAAAATGCCGAGAATTACTCTCGGCATTTTGAAATATATATCGGAAAAGAGCGTTTTATGGAAAAAAGAGAAATAAAGCTGAGAGTTTATGACGCGCTGACCGTTTACGGTATTGCGCTTATTGTCGCCGCCATAGTCGGCGCTTTAGGCTACAGACTTTTCGGAATATGGGCAATTTACATTTCCTATATTCTCACCCTTGCGACGGTTTTTGCGGTGTCTCTAAAGACAAGGCTGAAAATTTCCGGCTTGTTAAAATTCAATATTCCGAGCGGCAGAGAATTTTTGGGGAGCGGCTTGGTTTACGGCGGCGCGCTCCTTATTGCCTTCCCGCTTATTCTTATTGTACAAATAATAGCGCCGAATTTTGCAATTACCTGTTTTCATATTTCGGATGCCGTTTCCGGTCATTCGCCGACATTTTTGCATATAATACTTATTATAATCATTACGGGTATTAGCGAGGCGATACTGTTTGAGGGCTATGTGTATACAAGACTGCGCCCCATGGACAATATAATAAAAATCGGGTTGACAGTTGCGGCGCTGTATGCTCTTTATCAGCTTGATTTATACACTCTTTTTTCTCTGTTTGTTATGGGATTTGCAACAGTGTATGTGCGAAGTCGAAGCGGCGGCATGACAATTCCTACGGCACTGCACCTGCTAAACGCCACTCTTGCCTATGCAGTACGCGACTTTGCCACAGAGAAAAGCGAGCTTGTCGGAATGCGCATGGGCGCATTGCAGGCGTGCGGTATGAGCATGATATTTGCCGGAGCCGCAATACCTGTTGTTCTTTTGGGCGTAGGGCTTTTGGGGGACTTTAAAAACAAGCCGCTGTTTTTAAAGCTGATATTGCTTATTGCCGCAATGATACTTATTGCCGCAGGCTACGCCCTGTCACACATCTGATTTTTTGGAGGTTGTTTTTATGGATTTTGTAACAAAAGGATATGAACCTTATAATGTGCTTGGATATTTTGAAAAGCTGTGCGCCATTCCCCGCGGTTCGGGCAACGAAGCAGGGGTGGCAGATATGCTCTGCGATTTTGCAAGACTGCACTCTTTGGAATATTATAAAGACGAATATAACAACGTGCTGATAAAAAAGAAGGGAAGCGCGGGTAAGGAGAACGACCCGCCGGTGATGCTCCAAGGGCACACAGACATGGTGTGTGAAAAAAACGGGGAGACGGTTCACGATTTTCTCACCGACCCTTTGAGCCTTTATATTAAGGACGGCAAGCTTTGCGCTACCGGTACAACTCTCGGCGGCGACGACGGAATTGCTGTTGCTTATATGCTGGCAATACTTGAAGATGAAGGTCTCGCGCATCCGCCGCTTGAATGTCTGTTTACCTCGGAAGAGGAGACCGGAATGAGCGGGGCCATGAATTTTGACTATTCAAGAGTGTCGGCAAGGAAAATAATCAACATCGATTCCGAGGAGGAGGGAAAGGTCACCATGTCCTGCGCCGGAGCGGTTGACATGGGGATTGTGAGAGAGTTTGAAAGACTGCCGGCAAACGGGCGAACTCTGAAAATCAGCATCACGGGTCTTGCGGGCGGTCATTCGGGAACCGAAATAAACGAAAATCGCTCAAACGCCATTCGTATTATGGGAAGAATACTTGCGCGCCTTTATTCCGACACGCCGTTTAATCTCTGCATAATAGAGGGCGGCAATAAAAGAAACGCAATTCCGAGAGAGTGCGAGGCGCAAATATACGTTCTTGACTCTGCGAAAGCAAGGGAGACGGTCGAGGATGAGGTGAAAAAGATAAGAGGCGAGCTGACTTATGCCGACAAGGGCATGAAGGTGCGGCTTTCCAAAGGTCAGACAGACGCCCCGATGCTCAGCTACAAGGACAGCTCGGCTGTTATAAATATGATGACCCTTTACCAAAACGGCGTTATTTCCATGTCACCCGACAGAGAGGGGCTTGTGAGATGCTCCTCAAACATGGGCAGAATAAGCACCAAGGAAAACAGCGTTACTCTTGAAATCATGTCCCGCTCCTCTTCGGACAGCGAAATGGATGCCCTGCTTGTCACATTTGCAAGACTGTCAAAGGCTCTTGAGGCTTTAATGACAATTTATGACCGCCATCCCGGCTGGGATTATAATCCAAACTCCGCTCTTGCAAACAAGTATGTTGAGGTCTTTGACAGACTGTACGGCGGCGAGAGGGGCAGGGCTGAAAAATGCGCCATACACGCGGGGCTTGAGTGCGGAATTATAATAGGCGCCCTCGGCGGCAATGCGGACGCAATATCAATAGGACCCGATATATACAATATTCACACGCCGGATGAGGCACTTGACCTTGCAAGTGTTAAGCGCACATACAATCTGCTTCTCACTATGCTGAGTGAGCTCTGAAATTATTAAAGGCAGCCGTTTTCGACTGCCTTTTGATCTTTTTACTTGATATCTTTGTATGCCTGCCACTCCTCGTGAGCTATCATATGCTCGAATTTTGCAATTGTCTTTGCTTGACTGACGTAAAGCGCCAAGTGCCCTTCTTTCTTTGTCAGCGCCTCGGGGTCAATCGCTTCAAGGCTTTTTGGAACCTCATCCTTGCGGTAGTACTTTCCGAAATACCAAAGACGGTCGGTGTATTTTGCGCCCTCACACGCCGAGGTTACCAAAGAGCTTGTCATCTTGTGGTGGATGTGACCGTACTCACCCTCCGGGTTGTGGGTGACTACAAGCTCCCAGTCGCGCATTGAGAGAATGAGGCGAAGGTCTTTTGTAATTGATTTTTTAAGGTATTTCCATTCCGAGCGCTCGCCTGCCACCTTGTCGGGATAGGAGAGAATAATTCCTCGATACCCCACAGCCTCCTTGAGCTTTTCAAATTCCGCACTGCGTGTGGGGTTATTTCCGTTTGTAAGGCAGAGGACAAAGTACCCTCCTTCACATAGGTGCGCACCACCCCATAGCACCTCGTCGTCCGGGTGCGCCACAATCATCAGCTTATCGCACTCTTCAATCCCCGCCTCCTTTAGCTTTTTTTCGTCAAGCTCCGATGAGACAGCGTGGGAAATGTAGTTACCGTATGTAGGAAGAATCAGCGCGCAGGCAATTATGATAAGTATAACAGGAAGCAAAATCGCGCCGGCTATTATGAATTTTTTATACCGTTTCATGATTTTTTCCTTTCGTGACGTTTTTGTGTTTTTGAAATTTTTTACTGTTGTCCCACAGGACAAGCCCGACAAAAAGCAGACCGCCAAATGCCGCAAGGCATATACCCGCCGCTCGGTAGGGCGGCTTATATGTAAGGACTATTTCATGCTCTCCCGCGTCCAGCTCACAGCCGATAAAAGCGCGGTCAACTACCTTTATGGGCGTTTCTTTTCCGTCTACTGTAAGTGTGAAGCCGCTGTCGTAGGGAATTGTAAAGAGAAAGGTCTGCGGTCTGTCAAGCGATATTTTCGCGTTTAGGGTGCTGTCTTTGTCATACGACAGACTCTCGGTCATTGTTATGTCCTCTCCGGCGGCGAAAAATTCTTCGGCGTCCATGGCGTATACCTCAATGGCGGAAACCGTGTAGTCGCCCCTTGAAAAATTAAAGGTGAGCTTTTCGGAAAAATCCGAGATGATAAACCACATATCGAAATTATCGTTTGGGAATACGTTAGTCCGACCGCTGAGCGCGTTTCTTATGCCGTTTACCTTGATAGCAATCCCTTTTTCCTGCATTTCGGATAAATCAATCCTTACGGCGTAAATGCACTCTTTTTTACCTGCGTTTGGTATTATGTCGAAGGAGGTGGCGCTCTTATCATTCAAATGCCAGCCGTCCCTGTCCCTTTCTATCGGGATCTGACTGTCAATTTCAAGAGGGGTGAATGGGGAAACATAGACGTCCGGCAGGCTGTCATTGTCAACAACCGCGTATTTTAACAAAGCAAACTGCCGCTCAGCCGGGTTAAGACTGTCAAATTCACGGCTTGACATGATATTTTTTGATGCAAAGCCGAGTGTATAGGCGTTTTCGGTGTGATACAGTGTCCATTTGTCCTCTTTTGCAAACGCTTCATACCCGAGTATTTCGGTGTTGCTATCGCCTACTATCCATTCTTCACCCATAAGAGTGGAAAAGAAAAGATCGTTGACGTCTGCCACAGTTATTTTGTTGAATGTGGGGTTTGTGAGGTGAAGCATATCGTGGCACAGGTGCAAATACATAAGATTTGATGCCGATGAATACACAGACGAGCGTAAGGGTCCGTTCGGATAGGTCATATTGCAGGCGTACCATGTAGTGATATCTCCCATTCGCGTGGGGAAGGTGATATTTGCGCTGTTTAACATGTTCTCTTTTGCAGGGGAGGTGTTGTCCTTATACTGAGAAGAGGTCAGATAATCTCCTTTCGGCGCGCTGTTAATGACAATGAAAATCGTTATAGCCACGCAGACAGAGCTTATACAAAGAGGCAGAGAGGTTTTTTTCTTTTTGCCAATAAAAAGCATGAGAATAATTAAAAGCGCTTCAAGCAAAATCGCAGGAAGGAATTTTATTTTAAGCAGTGCGCCCACAACAAGGATAATCCCAAAGCCCAACATTGCCGGTTTCGGTATTTTTGCCGTGGCTCCATCCCGAATAAAAATACATACTGAAAGAATGAGGAGCGGAAGCAGACAGATATACGCCTTTCCTCTTATGTATAAAAAGGCGTTCATGGCATAGGAGCCTATCGGAAAGAGCCAGAGAAAAAGCAGCGCCGCCGAGAGAAATATACTGTGCGGCTTTTTGATAAATAATAGTGCAAAGAGCGCAAAGACAACTATAAGTCCAAGTCCCGCGCCGTAATTTGAATAAAGCAGACTTGAAAAGGATATACGGGGGATAAAGAGCTTTAAAACAGAGGGCGCCAGGTCATAGGCGTTTGCCTCCCGACCTGCGGTTATTGCCATAAACGAAGGAAAAATGACAATGCAGGTGAGAAGACATGAGCAAATGCCGGAGAGGGCAAAGCCGCCGACGCGGCGGATAAAATTTTTCCCGATACCGTGGTGTAGCTTTAAATAACGGTAGAAAAAGTAGACCGAAACCGTGATTATCAACGCAATTGAGTAAAATATGCTCGTCATTATAGCAAGAGCGAACGAGATGATAAACAGAGCCTTTTTGCGCCTTAAGAGCATTCGGTCTATCCCCATAAGGGAGAGAATAAGAAAAGGAAAATAGTCTACAAACATCACCTGCTTGTGAAACTGAAATAAAAACGCACCCGAAAAGGCAAGCAGCAGAGCTGCAAAATAGGAAAGTCCGCGGCCGAAATGATTTTGCCGCATCCACAGATACAAAAGCACGAGGGATGCAAAATACAGAATAAGCGACGATATTATAATATAATCGTACATATTAAGCCGCGGGAAAAGATAAGAGGGAAGCAGTACCGGGTTCAGCATACCGTGGTATGCCAAAAGATAGGGGTTTATTCCGCCGCCGAGCTCAAGGGCAAGGGACGGGAAAAGTGAGCCTGTTTCGTAGAATTTTTGCCTGAAATAGTCGGGCAGTACGCCGTGCTGACTGTTCCAGTCGATATATGAGCCAAAGACATAATCCTTTCCCAAAAAGCAAAAAATCACAATAAGAATGAAACTAAAAAGCAGTGCAAAAAGCAGGGGCATTTTTGCCTTGTCGGGAATACGGAAAGCTTGTCTTGAAAGCTTAATTTGGGGAAAGCGCATGAAGTCTCCTTTCGTGCAGGGCACGCTTTGTAAAGTCGGTGATTTTTTCCTCAATATTTTATCAGCTTTGTTGCTGCTTTAAGTAATCAAATTGTTAATATATTGAAAACATTAGAGGGCGCAAAAAAGAACCGCCTTGGCTTTCCAAAGCAGTTCTCAATTTTTTTGAATTATTTTCTTATGCTGATATTCAGCTGTTTTTCAAGGCTTGCAAGAATCTTGTCGACTGCCTTGTTTACCTCGTCGTCGGTCAGAGTGCGGTCTGCGGATCTGAAGGTTATTCTAAAGGACACGCTCTTTGTATTTTTGAGCAGCTTTTCGCCGGTGTAGATGTCAAATATCTCGATATTTTCAATGAGCTTTCCGGCGGATTTTCTGATAACCTCGTCAATAGCTCCCACCTCAAGACTGCTGTCGCAGAGGAAAGACAGGTCTCTTGCCGTTGCGGGAAATTTCGGAAGGGGCTTGTACTGCTTTTTGAAATCGGAAATTTCAAAAAGCGTTTCGACCGGTAGATATGCCACATACACCGGCTGAGTGATTCCGTATCCCTTAGCCACCTTGGGGTGAATTTGACCTATTATGCCGATGTTCATTGTTGCTCTTGCTATAATGCTTGCGCATCTTCCGGGATGGAAGGTGGGGTTGTCGGAGCAGGACGAATATCTGACCTTTTTTATTCCGCAGCTTTCAAGAATTGCGTCGACGGCTCCTTTCAGATTGTAGAAATCTCCGGCTCCGTAAAAGCCCATTGCAAGCATATAAGGTTCATTTGGCAGCTTTGTCGGGTCCTCGCTCGGGATATAAACGTGCGAGAGCTCATAAACGCAGGCTTTTTGGACGTTATGGGCGTTGTTATGCTCAAGTACGTCAAGTAGACTCGGGATAAGGGAGGTGCGCATAACGCCTGTGTCCTCGCCGAGCGGGTTGGAGATCACAACGTGGTTTCTCAGCGGTGAGTTTTCGGGAAGCATGATAAGGTCGTCGTTTTTGGGCGAGACGAATGAGAAGGTATTGCTTTGCATATAGCCCATGCCGCAAACAAGAGCGTGCAGCTTGCTTCTGAAGGCCTGCATAGGGGTAAGCGCTCCCGCCTTGACCGCGCCGATAAAGGGCGTCGCCTCTATTTTATTATAGCCGTATATTCTTATTATTTCCTCGGCAATGTCGTTCATCTCTGCAACGTCGTCTCTGAATGAGGGAACAATTACGCTGTCTCCCTCGACCTTAAAATCAAGGTCGGTGAGGATTTTTGCCATATACTCCTTGGAAAGCTCCACTCCGAGAAATTTATTTATCCTGTCGGTTTCAAGGGGCAAAACACGAGGCTCCTTTCTGCCCTTGTAGACGTCGATAAGACCGCTTACCGTCTCTCCCGCTCCGAGCAGGGCGACAAGCTCGCAGGCGCGGTCGAGAGCGGGAAGGCAGTTTTCGGGGTCAAGTCCCTTCTCAAATCTTGAAGAGCTTTCGGTTCTCATGCCCTGCTTCTTTGCGGTGAGTCTGACGCTCGCTCCGTTAAAGCAGGCGGATTCAAAGACAACCGTTGAGGTTGTTTCCTTTATTTCGCTGTTTGCGCCTCCCATAACTCCGGCAAGGGCGACAGCCTTCTTTTCATCCGCAATGACAAGATTCGACGAGTTTAAAATATGCTCCTTCTCGTCAAGGGAAATGAATTTTTCATTGTCCTTTGCCCGCCTAACGATTATGTGCGAGCCGTCAAGCATTGAATAGTCAAACGCGTGCATCGGCTGACCGTATTCGAGCATCACGTAGTTTGTAATGTCAACGATGTTATTAATAGGTCTTACTCCGGCGGCTCTTAGCCTCATTCTCATCCAAAGGGGAGAGGGTGCGATTTTTACGTTTCGTATTACTCTTGCGGCGTATCTGCTGCAAAGGTCTCCGTCGGCAACGTCAACAGACAGATAGTCGGAGATATTTCCGCCGCATTCGGTAACTTTAGGAGCTTTAACGCTCATAGGACGGTCGAATGTGACCTTTGCTTCTCTTGCAAGTCCGATAACGCTTAAGCAGTCGGGACGGTTTGAGGTGATTTCAAACTCAACCACCTCGTCGCAAAGCATAAGAACCTCTTTGATATCTGTTCCGAGCTTTGTGGAGCTTGGTATATAGTCATTGAGAATAAATATTCCGCTGTTGTCAGAACCGGGCATATCGTGAGAGGTGAGTCCGAGCTCGCCTATTGAACAGAGCATACCGTTTGATTCAACACCTCTGAGCTTTCCCGCCTTTATGGTGACTCCTCCGGGCAGGCAAGCGGGGGCTTTGGCAACGGGCACAATGGCGCCGACAAACACGTTCTGTGCGCCGGTTACTATCTGACGGAGATTTTCTTCTCCGTCGTCAAGCATACAAATTTGCAGGTGATCGGAATCCGGATGCTTGGTAATTTCGGTAATTTTTCCGACCACAACGTTTGAAATGTCACTGCCGAGGACTTCATATGATTCGACCTTGGAGCCGGTGTCGGTCATTCTGTCGCAGAACTGCTTTATGTCTATTCCTTCGGTATTTACAAAATCGTTTAACCATCTGACGGATAAATTCATTTTAAGCTCCCTCCTTAGAACTGTTCGAGAAAACGAAGGTCGTTTTCATACAAAAGACGCATGTCGTCTATTGCGTATTTTATCATAACTATTCTTTCAATGCCCATTCCAAAGGCAAAGCCGCTGTAGATGTTCGGGTCTATGTCACAGCCTCTCAGTACATTCGGATGCACCATTCCCGAGCCGAGAATCTCAATCCAGCCCTCGTTTTTGCAAACTCGGCAGCCCTTTCCGCCGCATACAAAGCAGGAAACGTCGACCTCGGCAGAAGGCTCGGTAAACGGAAAATGGTGGGGACGGAAACGGATTTTTGTATTTTCTCCGAACATCTGCTTTGCAAACGCCGCGAGCATCCCTTTAAGATCGCTCATTGTTATTCCCTTGTCAACCACAAGTCCTTCAAGCTGGTGGAAAACGGGAGAGTGGGTGGCGTCCACCGCATCAGAGCGGTAAACCCTTCCGGGCGAGATTATGCGTATCGGCGGTCTCTGCTTTTCCATAACTCTGACCTGAACGGGCGAGGTTTGGGAGCGAAGCAGTATGGCGTCGCTGATATAGAATGTGTCCTGGGTATCTCTTGCGGGGTGGTTTTCCGGAATGTTGAGCTTTTGGAAATTGTACGTGTCGTATTCCACCTCGGGTCCCTCGGCAATTTCAAAGCCCATGCTTCTGAAAATGTCGCAAAGCGTCTCCTCTATCTGGTCGATAGGATGGCGCTTTCCGACGCTTACAGGTACGCCGGGCGCCGTGACGTCGATTTTTTCCGACTCAAGCTTGCGTTCAAGGGCGGCTTTGGCAAGCGCCTCTTTCTTTTGTGCTATTTTGTTTTCAATTGAGGCGCGTATCTCGTTGGCAAGCTGTCCGATTTTCGGACGCTCCTCTGCGGAAAGCGCGCCCATGCCTCTTAACACCTGCGTCAGCGCGCCCTTTTTGCCAAGCAGCTCAACTCTGAACTTTTCAAGCTCTTCTTCGCTGACAATGGCGCCGAGGTGCTGCTCCGCATCGGTTTTGATTTTGTTAAGCAGATCTCTCATTTGATATAATCCTCCGTTCCTCTTTCGCGGTTTCTCTTGTTGATATTTGCCGTTATTTGAAATTTAAAAAATAAAGCCGCCCCGACAAAAAAACAGGGCGACAAGCTTACGTTATCGCGGTACCACCTGAGTTCTTTTCATATAAGGAAACAAAGCTCCCTATTTTGAAAACTCCGGACTCTTTAACGGGAGTCGTGCGGGAAGGGCTACAGAGCCGCCGCACGGCAAAAGCCTTTGCGGGGCGTTTCACAAATCCGGCTAAGCGGGGAAGGGCAAGAGCCGAAACCGCAAGCGCTTACAGCCAAGGCGCCTGTCTCTGCGACGGTTATCACGCGGTTATTGCCGACCGCTTCAACGCTTTTTTACTATCCTTCAAAGTATAACACATTAAAAATCAAAAATCAATAGAAAAAACTAAAAATCTTTACTTTTTCTTTAGATTGTGGGCAAATGACGCATATCTGTTTTTTAGGCGCAAGCATATGAAGACTTTTTGGCGTTTTGCACAAACGCTTGGGGAAGGTTAAAAAAAAAATAGCAAATCTTTTTCGTTTGTGATATAATAACATTATAATATAATACCTGTGAAATATAACACCGAAAGCAGACCGCTACGGTGTAATATCATACAAAACAAAAATATTTAGAAAAGGAGAACAAAAACATGAAAACACTCAAACTTTTGACGGCGTCGCTTCTCATATCTTCATTGCTGCTGTCCCTTGCGGCTTGTTCGTCCGGAAAAGGCTCCGACAATACGACGACGGGCTCGGAAAAGAAGACCCCCTCTTCCGCCTCAACAGAGGTCAACTCGGATTATGATATCGAAAAGGTCGACAATATTACGGTGGGACTCGGAACTTCGGAGGATGACGTAAAAGCACAGCTTCCCTCAACAGTCAACGTGATAATGAGCGGAACCTCAAACGAAACCTCACAGACTCTCTTTACCGACTCGTTTGACAGTGAAGACAGCTTCAATCAGAACTGGAGCGTAACAGGTCCCGAAGGAATTTTGAGCTTTGAGAACGGCGCCATTACAACGACCCAGAAGGTCAACTATTTCAGAGCCTATCTGAATGAGCAGGACTGGATGAAGACAGGCACCGAGGAATACGCCAACTATGTTATCAAGGCGGTTGTCAAGGGTCATGAAGAAACGCCCTCCAACAACTTCGGAATTATATTCCGCACTACAAACGTTCTGCAAACAGGTCCCGACGGCTATAACGGAATATACGTCGGTATAGGCGATCCGAGCGGACAGGTTTGCATAGGCTGTGCACAGAACAACTGGACGCAGATTTACACTTATCCTATCGGCTACGTTGCGGAGCAGGATTACACAATTGAGGTTGTTGTCTGGAATGACAAGTTCGCGGTTGTGCTTGACGGCGAGACTATATATGAGGGCTCCTGCACGCAAAACGGCATTTCCTATACAAACGGAACTGTCGGAATCCGTACTTTCGAACAGCTCTTCTCATGCTCGGAATTCAGCGTCCGCACTCTCGAAGCTTCCGACTACGAGCGCTTTGAAGGCGGTTACACATACGTTGAAGCCCATCCCGTTGAATGGAGCTGCACCGACTATGACCCCAATACCAAGGGCAGGTACGGCTTTATCGGCAGAGTGACAGACCTTGAAAACGCAGCAATTCGCGTTATAGTCCAGGTCAAGGATATCTGAGCGCCGATATCGACTGAAAATTGTCGTTTTATTCTTTGATTTTTTCCTGCGGGCAGGTATAAGATTTCTTATACCTGCCCGCAGGTACTGCTTTTATACCAAGAACGAAGCGATAGTATACAACAAAAAGCCTCCCTTTGCGGCACCTTTTTGGACTGTCGCAATTTTTGACTTATTACAAATGTGAAAATTTTATGTAATTCGCTAAAATGTATTGACAAAGCTTTGTGCAATATGTATAATAAAAACACAAGGATTGGTGACTTTTGAACAGTTTGTTTGTCAACTTCACCATAAATTACGGCAAAGTTTCTCAATACAAGCATTTCTTATACCGAAAAAAAGGCGCACCGAGAAAGGAGAGTTCCTTTATGCCGAGATTTTTTCTGCCTTCGTCCTGCTTTGACGGAGTGAACGCCGCAAATATCGGCAATAATTGCGCCTCTGACTCACCGAACAGCAGCTTCCGGCGCGTGGTGATAACAGGTGAGGACGCGCGACATATTTCAAAATCACTGCGCATGAAGGTCGGAGAGCAGATTGTGCTTTGCGATATGCGCATGAAGGAATATGGCGGTATTATTGAAGAAATTTGTGATGAGAGCGTGACGGTAAGAATAGTTTCCGTCAGTCGCTCACAAAGCGAGCTCCCCTGCTTTGTTACGCTTTATCAGGCGCTTCCCAAAAGCGATAAAATGGACTACATTATACAAAAGGCGGTCGAGCTCGGGGCATGCCGAATAGTTCCGGTTCAAAGCGAACGCTGTATTGCCAAAATTGACAGCTCCAATGCGGACAAAAAAATATCAAGATGGCAAAAGATTGCAAAAGAAGCCTCGGGACAGTGCGGGAGAGGGATTATATGCGAGGTTGCAGCGCCCATGGGCTTTGAGGCGGCAATAGACTGTATGAAAAGGGACGCACTTTATTTTGCCTGCTATGAAGGGGACGTGAGCCTTACTCTAAAAGACATTCTGCCGGCAAGGTGTCCCGAAAGCCTCAGCTTTTTTATAGGTCCCGAAGGCGGTATATCCTTTAACGAGGCGGCTTATATGCGTGAAAATAACATTCCTCTTTGCGGGCTGGGCAAGCGAATACTCAGAACCGAGACAGCCTCGCTATGCGTGCTTTCGGACATAGGATTTACATACGAGCTTTAAATTTAAAGCGATTTTTTAAAGCAAATTTCAAGGCTTATCTTGCGTTTTGAGCATGATGACCGAAAGTTATCGGTTTTTTGAACAAATGACATAAAAATGACATAAAAAACTATTGAAATTCAACAAATAATATTGTAAAATAAATATTACTGCGCACAGACGCGGATAAATAAGGAAGGTGACCCCCATGTCTAACAGATTGTTTCAGGGAATAATATATCAAATGAAGGATGCGGTCGATCGCACTATAGGTGTGATTGATGAAACGGGTGTCGTTATTTCCTGCAGTGAGCTTGGGAAAATCGGTGAGATTCGGCAGGGAATAAGGGAGGAGATTTCTTACACCTCCGACTTTATAAAGCTTGGAGGCTGCACCTACAAAGCCATGAGCGGATCGCCCAAGAGCGATTATATAGTATTTGTCGATGGAGAGGACAAGGCTGCCGAGAATCTTGCTCTGCTGCTTTCCATAACGCTCGGCAATATCAAGGTGCTTTACGACGAAAAGCACGACAAGTCCTCCTTTATCAAAAATATAATCCTTGACAACATACTCCCGAGCGACATATACATAAAGTCAAAGGAGCTTCATTTTGCCGCCGACGTCTACAGAATCGTGTTCCTTATCAAATTCACCGAAAAGAACGACGTTGTGCCTTATGACGTGCTTCTCAATATGTTCCCCGGAAAGAACAAGGATTATATAATCAACGTTGGCGAGCATGACACGGTGCTTGTCAAGGAAGTCAAGCCTAATTTTGACATGAAGGAAATAGAAAAGATGGCGCGCTCGATTGCGGACACCATTTCCACCGAATTTTATTCAAAGGTGCTTATCGGAATAGGAACCGCGGTTGACAACCTGAAGGACCTTTCAAAGTCTTACAAGGAGGCTCAAATTGCGCTTGAGGTCGGCAAGGTGTTTGACACCGACAAGGACATCATCACCTATGACAATCTCGGAATAGGCAGACTTATTTATCAGCTTCCCCGGTCGCTTTGCGAAATGTTCTTGCAGGAGGTCTTCAAGAGGGGACCGCTTGAAACCATTGACAGGGACACTCTTGTCACAATACAGTCCTTCTTTGAAAATAACTTAAATGTTTCCGAAACGTCAAGGAAGCTGTTTGTACACAGAAATACCCTTGTATACCGTCTTGAAAAGATACGCAAGCTCACAGGGCTTGACCTTCGTGAATTCGAACATGCGGTAACCTTTAAGGTTGCGCTGATGGTAAAGAAGTATTTGGCGTCAAAATCCGCCCAATATTGATATTTTATTTTGAATTTTATGCACGTCACGGTGCCTTTCGGGCTTGCGCGGCAGTTTGTCCGCGCAAGCTTTGACTGCTATATATGCCGAATCTGGTAAAGGAATCAAGGTAAAAGGTAAATGATAGAGTTTAAAAATGTGACAAAAAAATATCAGAACGGTACCGTTGCTCTTGACAATGTAAACCTTAAGATAAATGACGGGGAGTTCGTTTTCATAGTAGGCGAATCGGGAGCCGGAAAGTCTACTCTCACCAAGCTGCTGCTGCGTGAGGAGACAGTGACCTCCGGACAGATAACTGTTACAGCCAAAACAAACGAAAAGACCGAATATTTCGATCTCGGCAATCTGAGCGCTTCAAAGATACCGTATTACAGAAGAAAGCTCGGAGTGGTCTTTCAGGATTTCAGACTTTTTCCCGACAAAACGGTTTACGAAAATATCGCTTTTGTTTTAAGAGTTGTCGGCAAGTCTCCAAGAACGGTCAAAAGAAACGTGCAAACGCTTTTAAAAAGAGTGAATCTTGCCGACAAGGCAAGCTGTTATCCGGATGAGCTTTCCGGAGGGGAACAGCAGAGAGTGGCGCTTGCAAGGGCGCTTGCCAACGATTCAAGCATTATTATTGCCGATGAGCCCACCGGAAATATCGATCCGGTAATGAGCTATGACATAATGAATCTTCTGATATATATACAGCAGAAATTCGGAAAAACCGTTATAGTTGTCACTCATGAAAAAGAGCTGGTCGATTATTTTAAACAGCGAGTGGTTACCATAAAACGAGGCAAAATAGTTGATGACAGGGTGGGAACCATGTTTGAGACCTCAGAGCAGGAGGAAGCGTCCGGCAAGATAATATAACAGCCGGCGCAAAGGAGAAAGGAAGCCGAAAAAGGCACGGATCAATTAATGAATAATTTCAGTTTTTCATACAGCGTAACCCAGAGTCTTAAAGGACTGTGGCGAAACAGGGTCATGAGCCTTGCTTCGATTTTAGTGCTTGTCAGCTGTATGCTTGTTCTTGGAACGTTTTATGCGCTCAATTTAAATATCAATTACAATCTTGACGACCTGACGCTTTTAAACGAAGTGGCGGCTTTTGTGGACGAGGATTGCACCGGCGAGGAAATCGAGCAGGTAAGACAGCAGATAGTTGCAATGGACGACCTTGTAAACGACGTGGAATATATCTCAAAGGAAATGGCGCTTGAAGCCGAAAAGGAAAAATTCAAGGACTATCCCGCGCTTTTTGCCACTCTTCAGGACGGCGCCAATCCCTACAGAGCTTCGTTTATGATAACCTACAAGGACGCCTCACTTATCGAGGACCTTGAATACAAGCTCGGGCAGATTTCGATAGAAAGGACGGTTGTCGCCGAGGACGGCACCGAATCTGTGACTTTGGTGTATCCGGTAGACAAGGTGACCTCTTACACCGAAATTGCCGAAACGCTTGAAAACCTGAGGGACGGAGTTCGAAACGTACTTTTGGGCTTTATGGCGATTCTTTTTGTCGTGAGTATGTTCATAATTGTCAATACCATAAGAATTGCGGTGTTCACAAGACAGAAGGAAATTGCGGTAATGCGGTATGTGGGCGCCACAAACGGGTATATTATAACTCCCTTCGTATTTGAGGGAATATTTATGGGACTTATCGCCGGAATTTTAGCCTTCTTGGTCGAATGGCTGATATATGACAGAGCGGCGGCAATTATTACTTCGCAGTACCGTATTTTCTCGGTGGTCGGATTCGGAAGCTTTGCTTTACTGCTTGCTTTCTCCTTCCTGCTTATCGGGCTTTTTGCCGGTGTGAGCGGAAGCATGATATCAATTGCAAGGTATCTTAAAGAAAAGGAATGAAAGGGGCGCAAAATATGGAAAATAGCGAAATTACCGCACTGCGGTATAAAATAAAGTCAAAGATTACTCTTGCCCTGTCCTTGCTGCTTGCAGTGAGCGTGTGTATTCTTCCTTTGGGCTTTCTTTCGGGCTTTGCCGAGGAGTTTGCAGAGAATAACGAGACAAAACCGGAAAATAACAACACCGATATTCCCGATTATGATCCCTCCGATTACGAAACGGCGGAGGAAATAAAAAAAGCTATTGATGATTTAAAGGCGTCTCTTGACGATATGGATAAGCTTAAAAACGATCTTTATCTCCAGCTTGAGGAGGCGCTTGCCAACAAAGAGGAGATTGAGAGCAAGTATCTTGCCGATAAAATCGAGGCGGACGCGGAAATACAGCTTATTGAGATTAAGCTTGACATTTTTCAACAGATAGTTGACCAATACGATCTGCTTATAAGTAACAAGCAGGCTCAAATCGATCTTATCGTCGGGCAGTTTAACGAAATATACGATACTTTTGTCGAAAGACTGCGCCAATCGTACGAAGAGGGTATGCCAAGCTCAATAGAAATACTCCTGAGCGCCGATTCGTTTATCGAAATGCTCACCTCAATAGAGCGTATGAAGGATATTTTAAAGTACGACACAGAGGTTATGGAGGAGCTTGAAAAAATCGAAAATCAGCACCTTGTCGAAAGGCAGGAGATGCAGAAATATCTTGACGAACAGCAAAGCGTGGTAAATGAGCTTGAAGAGGGCAGAGCCGCTCTTGAGGCAAAGGTTGCCGAAAGCCTTGAAATACTTAATCTTCAGGAAAGCAATATAGACGAGTACATACTGCTGCTTGAAATTACCGAGCAAAATCAGGCGATAATCAATCAGAGAATCGAAGAAGCGGTCAAGGATTATTACGAGCAGCTCGAAAAAGAAGAACAGACCGAATACAAGCTCACAGAAGAATACAAGCGTGCGTTTGTCATGCCGGGTATCATGGAAAAAATGGAGAACGGGTCGATTGCAAAGGGCAGTGAGTACTTCTCTGACGGCGAGCAATATATCTGGCCTCTCCCGATGAAATACTATTCAAAAGCGTATATAACCAGCGATTTCGGCTGGAGAACATATACCAATTCAAAGGGCGACAAGGTAACAAACAACCACAAAGGGTATGACATCGGCGTGAATTCGGGAGTCGAGATTTACGCTTCAAGGTCGGGCAACGTTATCACCGCCGGATACAGCGATACATACGGATATTATATCGTACTGCTGCATGATGACGACTCCACAACCCTTTACGCCCATTGCAGAAAGCTTATTGCCAAAAAAGGAGAATATGTGCTCCAGGGCGAGAATATTGCGCTTGTAGGCTCTACCGGAAACGCTACGGGAAATCATCTTCATTTTGAGGTGAGAATCAATAACAAGGTTGTTGACCCTTCGCTGTACGTAACGATGCCCGGAAGTAAAAAAAGCTGACTTTTGAGTAAATAAGCACCGATTTGCAAACACTCATAGAAAGGCAAATTTATATGACCGGAATTCCAGATAACAACAACAATAATAATAATCCACAAATCGACGCGCCTTTTGACTCTGACAGGGAAAACGGCACCGATACAAAGCCCACAGGCAAAAAGCCGCGCAGAACGCATAAATTCACCCTTATTCAAGTTGTCATTGCCCTGATTTTAGCCTGCCTTATAACCTTCATGTCCACCTATTCGGTGATGTATGTCAAATACAGCTACGAAAAAGACAGGGCTGTGATTGACAATCAGTCGGATGTGATATACGACACGGCGGTGCTTGAGGCCATTAAGAATATTTACGAAAAATATTACATCGGCGAGCTTGGCAAGGTTGAGGACGGACAGTACCTTTATTTTGACATGAACTATTTTAACGGCTGGGACAGCGAAACGCTCACCGACGTTATAGCAAGCATGTATGTCGCGTGGACCGGCGATACCTACGGGCAGTACTATTCGCCCTCCGAAATGGACGATCTTATGAACTTTTTCGCAGGAGAGACAGTGGGTATCGGCGTGATGATTACCTACAGCGAGGAAGACAAGACCTTGGAGGTGCTTTATTCCATGGACGGCTCTCCCGCAGAAAAAGCCGGTATTGAGTCGGGCGATTACATTATAAAAGTGGACGACAGGCTTGTAAGCGAGATGACCTATGACGAGATCACCTCCGGAATACAGGGTGAGGTCGGAAGCGAGGTCAAAATAACAGTTCGGAGGGGAAACGAAACCTTCGAGTACCAAATGAAGCGAGAAAACGTCGTAATAAACACGGTATTTTCTCACATGGCGGATGATAATATCACGGGAATTGTGAAAATTACCGAGTTTACCGCCGAAACGCCAGAGCAGTTTACAAAAGCTGTCGAAGAACTTGAGGGTCAGGGCGCAACACAATTCGTATTTGACCTTCGGGACAACCCGGGCGGGCTTCTTGACGGAGTGCTCGGCGTGCTGTCGTATATATTTCCCAAGGATGAAAAGCTGATAAAGCAGGTTGACAAATACGGAAACGAAAGTTATAAATACTGCGACAACGAGCATACAATGGATTGTCCCATGGCAGTGCTTGTAAACCATGACACCGCCAGTGCCGCCGAGCTTTTCACAATAAACATGCGCGACTATGAGAAGGCGACAATTGTCGGAACGCAAACCTACGGCAAAGGCGTGGTTCAAAGCTTTTTTGATCTTCCTAACGGAGGAATGCTGAAGCTCACAATAAAGTGGTACTCGTCGGCGCTCTCGGACAACTACGATAAAATAGGAATAACGCCTCATACAGTCGTCGAAATGGATGAAGAATTTGCGTCTGTAAACCTTTTTAAAATCAAGGATGAGGATGACAATCAGCTGCAAAGCGCTCTAAGTATACTCAGAGACGCATCATGATATATTTTTACAAAACTACATTTAACATTTAAGGAGAATGCACATGACACAGATAACAGTTACCAATGAAGGTAAGAAAAAGCTTGAACAGGAATATGATTTTTTAAAGAACGTCAGAAGAAAAGAAATAACCGAGGCTATAAGAGTGGCGCTCGGCTTTGGCGACCTTTCGGAAAACAGTGAATACGACGAGGCAAAGACAGAACAGGCGAAGGTTGAAGCGAGAATTTCCGAGCTTGAGGAAATGCTCAAAAACATAGTGGTTGTATCCGATGAGCAGATCAATACAGATACCGTCGGAGTCGGCTGTAAGGTCAAGGTCTACAACTCAAGATTCGACGAAACGGTCGAATATCTGATAGTCGGTTCAACAGAGGCTTCGCCCCTTCAAAATAAAATATCCGATTTCTCACCTATAGGCAAGGCGCTAATAGGTCACAAAGCGGGCGAAACGGTTATTGTTGAGGCTCCCGCCGGAAGCAGTGAAATCAAAATTCTCGAAATTTCAAAGTAAGATATAATAAGATTAAGTATAAGTAAGGAATAATTAAAATAATGGCAGAAGAAAACAATATGCAAAGCGGCGCGGGAAGCGAGCTTCAGGTCAGAAGGGAAAAGCTTGACCTTTTAAAGCAGTCGGGAAACGACCCGTTTGTTATCACAAAATACGACGTCAACGCCCTTAGTAGCGAGATTAAGGAAAGCTACAGTGAAGAGTGCGAAAGAATTGTGAGAATTGCCGGAAGAATGATGAGCCGCAGAATCATGGGCAAGGCGTCCTTTGCGCATGTGGCTGACTCTCAGGGCGAAATACAAATTTATGTAAAGCGTGATGAGGTCGGAGAGGATGTATACAACAGCGGCTTTAAAAAGTGGGACGTCGGAGATATAATCGGGGTCGAAGGCAGAGTGTTCAAGACTCAGACAGGGGAAATATCAATACACGCTTCAAGCATAGTACTGCTTGCAAAGTCGCTTCTTCCGCTTCCCGAAAAGTTCCACGGGCTCACCAATACCGACATGAGATACAGACAAAGGTACGTTGACCTTATAGTAAATCCCGAGGTCAAGGATACCTTTATAAAGCGTTCTCTCATTTTAAAGGAAATAAGAAATTACCTTGACAGCAAGGGCTTTGTTGAGGTCGACACTCCCATACTTACCCCGTTTGAGATAGGAGCGACAGCCCGTCCCTTCGTAACTCACCACAACACGCTTGACATGGATATGTATCTCAGAATCGAGACCGAGCTTTATTTAAAGAGGCTTATTGTAGGCGGCTTTGATAAGGTTTACGAGGTGGGCAGAATTTTCAGAAACGAGGGAATGGATACAAAGCACAATCCCGAGTTTACGTCCATAGAGCTTTATCAGGCGTATACCGACTATAAGGGCATGATGGAGCTTGTTATAGAGCTTAATACAATGCTTGCAGAGAAGATTTGCGGCAGTACCGTTATAAGCTATCAGGGCAAAACCATTGACATGGGTCACTGGGAAAGACTCACCATGACAGAAGCGGTGAAAAAGTATGCCGGAGTCGACTATTTTGACTGGGCAAGCGACGAGGATGCAAGAGAATGCGCCGCAAAGAAAAACGTCGAGGTTCCCGCAAACGCCACAAAGGGTACCGTATTGGCGGAGCTTTTTGACGCATACGTTGAAGAGAACCTTATTCAGCCGACTATTATTTACGATTATCCGGTTGAAAACAGCCCGCTTGCAAAGAAAAAAACCGATATGCCGATGTTCACCGAGCGTTTTGAGTATTTTATAAACGCCACGGAATTCGGCAACGCCTTCTCCGAGCTCAACGACCCTATCGACCAAAAGGAACGCTTCGAAAGACAGGTCGCCATTAAAAAATCCGAGGATCCGAACACCACAGCGCAGGTTGATTATGACTACGTCACAGCCCTTGAATACGGTCTTGCCCCCACAGGCGGACTCGGTTTCGGTATCGACCGCCTTGTAATGCTCCTCACCGACAGCGCGTCAATAAGGGACGTTTTGCTCTTTCCCACAATGAAGCCGTTGGGGGAGTAAAAATTCCAGAACCCCCTATTTTAAGCCACTTTTCGGGCTTTTCAAAAAGCCGGAATTTACAACTTACATCAAACTTACATCAAACGGTGCAGGAAGCGACGTAGGGGCTTAAAAATCGCATATTTCTTGCTCTTTTGCTCGCAGAGATCGCATGATTTCTGCGAGCTTTTTTCGTTTTGTGCAGTCGCAAACTGTTCGTTTTCCGTTTTTTCCTGTATACTTTATTCAGTAAGTATCTCAAGAGGCGATAATCGTATGGAAAACAGTTTTGCGAGCGTTCACCCGGAACTTGTTTCAGAGTGGTCGGAGAAAAATTCGCCGCTTACTCCCGAAGCGGTATCATACGGCTCCAATAAACTCTATTGGTGGCATGGTGCCTGCGGGCATGAATGGTCGGCAAGCGCCAAAAGCCGCCATGCCGGAGAAAAATGTCCGATCTGCTCCGGTGCACGAATCCTTGTGGGATTCAATGACCTTGCCACAGTGAAGCCTGAACTTGCCACAGAGTGGTCGGAGAAGAATAAGCCGCTTTTGCCCACAATGGTGACGGTCGGCTCTCATAAGAAAGTAATATGGAAAGGTAAATGCGGACACGAATGGGTGGCGCAGATCAAAAACCGGGTTCAACTGGATAGCGGATGCCCGTACTGCTCACACCGCAAGGTCTTAGTTGGATTTAATGACTTAGCATCCCTTTTCCCCGAAGTTGCCGCCGAATGGTCTGATCGGAACTTACCTTTGAAGCCTACGGATGTAATGGCTTTCGCCAATAAGAAGGTTTGGTGGAAATGCAGTCACGGACATGAGTGGTACACTCTTATTTCCACCCGTTCGGGCGGGAGCAAATGCCCCTATTGTAGCGGCATCACTGTGTTACCCGGATTCAATGATTTTCAAACGCTGTACCCGGAGCTTGCAGAGGAATGGTCGGAACGAAACGCCCCTTTGACGCCTGATTGTATCAGCGTGAAGTCACGGCAGAATGTATGGTGGAAATGCAAGGTCTGCGGGCATGAATGGAGGTCGGTCGTGTATTCCCGTATTCACGGAACGATCTGCCCCGTGTGTGCAGATAGAGCGGTGAAACCCGGATATAACGATTTGGCAACTACCGATCCGTATTTACTGAAGGAATGGGATTTCGGGAAGAACCGCAAGTTTTCCCCCTACCATATTTCAAGAAACTCTCTGTATTGCGTGTGGTGGAAATGCAAGCACGGACACTCATGGAAAGCGACCGTCGCCGCGCGTGCAATCGACAAAGAGGAATGTCGGGTATGCGAAGCGGAATATTTGTGCGCATTTCCAAAACTGTTGACTGCCTATTATGCACGGTTGAAAGGCATACGAATTGAACTTGACTCGGACCAAAAGATCGGACTGCTGCTTGATACATATATGCCGGACGAAGCGTTAGCGATTGAGTTTGGCGTTAGATATAACAAGGATATAGAGGAAGTAAAGAAATACATCTGTGCAAGGCACGGGATTCAAATTCGGCAAGTCGCTTTTCCGTCAGGAATGACGGAAGCTGAACTTGCAAAGAGAATCAAGAATGTGCTAAGGGAAAAACATATTTTCATCATCTCCGATGAGAAAAAAGACGTCCGTCAGGTGCGCAGACTCTTTTACGAATGGCGAGAGCGCTCCGAAAATAAAGGCTTTCATACTGACCGCGACGGCTCATGAACAAACTGTCGCGGTTTTATAATCCCTATAATCGGTTTCAAAATTTTATTGAATTTTTTTACAGGTCAGACTTAACTTTTGGCCTTTCCCACTCCGAACAAGTGAGAGGGACATGATTAAACTCCGATTCGGAGTGAAACTCCCCCGTGAACTTTGACAATTGAATAAGCAAACGTACAGGACGTTAATTCCGGCGATTAGCCACCGTAACGGGTACGCCAAGACCCTCGCAAAAGCGAGCAGAGCGAGAATCCCCGTTATGAGTATCGGGTTGCCCCCGATATGGCGATGACAACCGGAAGGATAATGCTACTTCCCTAAGGGGCTGGCGGAAAACCGGCAGAGGTGAAACTCCTATGATACGGTGCAGCACACCGTAACCTGTACGCTTCCCGGAATGCGAAGGTATACGCAGGGGGAGTCGAGGACAAATACTGCGTTTTATGATGAGCCGGTTCTATGATAAAGATAGTTCCGGCTGATACATAGCCGTAAGCGCGGTTATGAATCATAAGGAAAGGAGAGAAAAGCCAATGCAGAACTGTAAGACGGTTGCGATCTGCAATCAGAAAGGAGGCGTTGGAAAAACAACCACGACCGTTAATCTCGGCGTGGGACTGGCCCGTGAGGGAAAGCGCGTGCTTCTTGTGGACGCCGACCCACAAGGCGATCTCACCACCTGCCTCGGCTGGCAGAACACGGACGCCATCCCGATTACGCTTGCGACGAAACTGAAAGAGGTGATTTCGGACGAGCGAACAGATCCCTTTGCGGGGATTCTGTCCCATAAGGAAGGAATCGATCTACTCCCATCCAATTTGGAGCTTGCGACAATGGAGATGAGTCTTGTTACCGCCATGTGCAGGGAAACGGCAATGCGAAGCTATTTGAATGAGGTCAAGGAAAACTATGACTACATTCTTATAGACTGTATGCCGTCCCTCGGCATGGTCACGCTGAACGCGCTTGTCGCGGCGGACAGCGTCATTATCCCGGTACAGGCGCAGTATCTTCCGGCAAAAGGCATGACTCAGCTTCTTCAAACGGTAAACAAGGTCAAGCGGCACGTCAATTCCAATTTGAAAGTGGACGGAATCCTTCTGACCCTTGTGGACGGGAGAACGAACCTTGCCAAAAGCACGGTGGAAGCCCTGCAAACCGGGTTTGGCGGCGTGATGAAAATCTACCGTACTCCGATTCCGATTGCGGTCAAAGCGGCGGAGGTATGCTCGAAGGGGATGAGCATTTTTGCGTATGATCCGACAAGCAGCGTGGCAAAGGCGTACTCGGGATTCACAAAGGAGGTGATCGCCGATGGCAGGACGAAAGAGCGACTTCACGCTTCCGACGCTCGATGATCTGTTCTCCTCGCAGGAGGAACGGGACGAGGCGAAGCTGGCGAAAATCCGGGACATTCCGCTAAGCGAGATCGACGGTTTTCCCGATCATCCCTTTAAGGTAAGGGACGATGAAGATATGCTTCAACTCGTGGAAAGCGTGAAGGAGCGCGGGGTGATTACTCCGGCTACGGTTCGCCAAAAGGAAGATGGGCGGTATGAGATCGTTTCGGGACACCGGCGAAAGCGAGCCTGCGAGCTTGCGGGAATGGACACCCTGCGATGCGAGGTCGTAGAGCTGAACAAGGAGGAAGCGACCATTCTGATGGTGGAAAGCAACTTCCAGCGGTCGCAGATTTTTCCCAGCGAGAAAGCCTTTGCCTACAAAATGCGTTTAGAGGCTATGAATAGGCAAGGTCAACGCACAGATTTGACTTCTACGCCACTGGCGCAGAAGTTGGAGCGGGGAAAAGTTTCGGCGGCGGTAGTCGGCGAAGAACTTGGGGATAGTAAAGACCAAGTGCGCCGTTTCATTCGTCTAACAAACCTTGTTCCCGAGCTGCTTGAATTTGTAGATGAAGGGCGCATAAAAATGCGCCCCGCCGTGGAGCTGTCCTACCTCGACGAGGACTGCCAACGGGACGTGGTGGAGGAAATCGACTTGAACGACTGCACCCCGTCCCACGATCAGACCATCCGAATGAGAAAGATGTTCGACGAGGGCAGACTGACCACCGAAGCGATCTCTGCCATCATGTCCGAGCAGAAACCGAATCAGAAGGACAGGTTCGTTCTTCGGGGCGACAGGCTCAAGGAGTTGATTCCAAGCAGTATTCCGCTCAGTCAAAGGGAGGATTACGTTTGCAAGGCACTCGAACACTATCGCAAATTTCTCAAAAGCCGCTCCGAACGGGATTCGAGGTAGTAGGAAGATCACCCCCTTTCCCACACTCTAACCCTTTAGAAAGCAACCGACCAGCCGAAAAGGAATCAAAGGGTAATCGCATCTTTGCAAAAAAGAAAAATCTTTTATAGAATGGAGGCGAAAAGGAGATGGTCGTATGAAACGCATGATTTTCGCATTTGTGCTGCTTTTAGCGCTGACAGCAACTGGATGTGTGACGGGAAGTTTGCCGCCGCAGGAAGCAAAAACATTCTTTGCACAGACCTTTTCTTCGGCCGGTAACGGGGACGACCGCATACCGGAGACGATCGCCGAACAGGAGACGATGGCGACACCCGAAAGGGTCGAGCCGGAAAACGCCGAGCCGGAAATCCTGACCGAAAAAACGGACGCTTCTATGCCGAACGCGCCGGATTCCTCGCATGACACAGCGACAGACGAGGCGAAAGCCTCCGAAAGCGACGTCCCGGAAACGGCCAATGCGGTCGAAACCGCAGAAGCGGATAAGCCGGCAGAAACGCAAAAGCCGCAAGGATTGCCGCCTGTTTCGGAAACCGCGAATCCCTCCGTGACGGAAGAACCGCCCGAAACCGAATCCCCCAAGACCGTGCCGCCTGCGCCCGAACCTCCGAAAACGGAAGAACCTCCCGAACCGGTGAATCCGCCAAAGACGGAACCGCCCGTAACGACCGAACCGCCAAAGCCTACGGAACCGCCCGTAACGGAAGAACCGCCTGCGCCCGAAGAACCGGAACCGCCGAAAGAACCGACACAGGCGGACTTCGACCGAATTATAGCCGAAGTCAGAGCCTACGCCGAAAGCTATCGGGACAAGGGGTTCACTTTCGAATGGGACGACGCTATGGAGTTCGGCTGGGAGGTCGGCTGGTTTGGCGCGCCGAGCGTGAAATACGACGGCGTGGACGGTGTGATCGAGATTCTCAAACTCCATGTCGACCGCATATACAAGGCGGCGACGGATTCCAAAAAAGGCGTACCGTCAAGCGTCATGCCCTACAAAGTCGTGCAAATCGACGCGGACGGAGAGATAGCCTTCGCCGTGATTTACGGCGGATGAAAAAATAAAAGTTATATAAGCGCTTGGCGCCGAGACGAAAAAAGTCCCGGCGCTTTTTTTGCGCCCAAAAGCAAATAAGAAAGGACAAAGCAAATGAAAAGAATATTCAAATCGGGCAAAAGAAGATGGATTGCCCTGCTGCTGACGGTCGTGACCGTGATGTCGGTTTTCGTTCCTTTTACGGCGTATGCCGCTTCCGACAGCCTTCTTGATATGGCGACGGCGGAAGTTTCGTGGAACTATACTCTGAAAGACGAGGAAGGAAACACGTTCAGCGCCGGATACGGAATCAGCGCCAAGGATAACGTATTCGGACAGCGGGTCAGCGACGGGTTTCGCAGTATGCACGATTACTCCGCAAAACGAATCGGCATAAGTGATGACAAAGACGAGTGGGTATACGGCAAAGACTATATCTACTGCTTTTGCATCGAACACGGCGTACCGCTGCCGAACTCCCACGAGTATATCGGTTCGGTGGAGCCTACTCACGGGAACAAGTATGAAATGCTTTCCCCGGAGCAGAAAGACCTGCTGAGTCTTGCCCTGCTCTACGGCTATCCGAATATGGAAGGAATCGATACGCCGTATAAGGCCAATGCAAGCTACGCCGCGACCCAACTCGTCGTCTGGCAGATCACGCTCGGTTTCCGCACTTCCCCCACGGAGCTTGACGATAAAAGCCACCCGATTGAGGGATACACCGGGACGATGACCGAGCAGTATACCTCCAACAAGTACCTGAAATATTACTACGACCTTATTCTGGAAAAGATGGAAAAGCACGAAGTGCGTCCCTCTTTTACGAGCAGCAGCTCCTACGGCGCCCCAACCTATTCGATGGAGTATAAGGACGGCAAGTACACCGTTACGCTGACCGATACGAATCGTGTTCTTAGCGAATACTCGCTGACTTCATCGGGCGGTGTGAGCGTCAGCATAAGCGGGAACACGATGACGCTTTCATCAAGTACCCCGATCAACGACGCCGTTTCGGTGAAACTCAATCGCAAACTCCACTCGACGACGATGACAACCAATTTCCTGATCTGGAGCGTACCCGGACATGAGGACGAAAATCAGGACATGGTGTCCGGCGTACCCGAACGAAACGATCCCTGTCCGGCGTTCCTAAAGGTGCAGACCACGTCCGGCGGTATGAAAATCGTCAAGACCTCGGAGGACGGCAAGGTAGACGGCGTCAAGTTCCGTGTGGAGGGCAACGGTATCAATCAGACCGTCACCACCAAAAACGGCGGACAGATTCTGGTTGATAACCTTCGCCCCGGCGTGTATACCGTGACCGAGCAAACGGAAAACAGATACGAGCCGCAGGAAAGCCGGACGGTGACGGTGGTTTCCGGGCAGACGGCGACTGTGACCTTCAATAATAAACTGAAGCGTGGCGATCTCACCGTCAGAAAAGTTGCCGAGGACGGATTGGACGAGGGTGTGAAATTTCACCTGTTTGGGACTTCGCTCTCCGGACTTGCGGTGGATGAGTATGCCATCGTCGGTTCGGACGGTAAGGCATATTTTAGGGATGTGCTTGTGGGGACGAGCTACACCCTCGAAGAAGTGGATACCCCGGACAGATATGTTGTACCTGACGATCAGACCGTGGAAATCGAGTGGAACAAAGTTACGAACAAAACTTTTGACAACAACCTCAAGCGCGGCGATCTGACAGTCACCAAGACCGCCGAGGACGGACTGACCGAAGGAATGAGATTTCATCTGTACGGAACGTCGTACAGCGGAAGCAAAGTTGATGAGTACGCTACGGTCGGAAGAGACGGCAAGGCATATTTCAAAGACGTGTTGATTGGTACAGGATATACGCTGGAAGAAGTCGGAACGCCTGACAGATACGTCATCCCCGACAAGCAGACCGCCGACATCGAGTGGAACAAAGTTACAAACAAAGACTTCGAGAACAACCTCAAGCGAGGCAATCTCACCGTCACTAAAACCGCCGAGGACGGACTGACCGAAGGAATGAGATTTCATCTGTACGGAACATCGTACAGCGGAAGCAAAGTTGATGAGTATGCTACGGTCGGAAAAGACGGCAAGGCATATTTCAAAGACGTGTTGATTGGTACAGGATATACGCTGGAAGAAGTCGGAACGCCTGACCGATATGTTGTGCCGGACGATCAAACAGCCGACATCGAGTGGAATAAAGTCACAAACAAAGACTTCGAGAATAACCTCAAACGCGGCGATCTGACCGTCACCAAAACCGCCGAAGATGGGCTTCAGGAGGGGCTTCGATTTCACCTCTACGGCAAATCCTACAGCGGCCTTACGGTGGACGAATATGCAACGGTTGGTGCAGACGGCAAGGCGTATTTTACGGACATTCTCATCGGGAAGGACTATCTTCTGGAAGAGGTGGGCAGTCCCGACCGATACGTCATTCCTGATGTGCAGAGCGCCGTTGTGGAATGGAATACGGTCACCCAAAAGTCGGTGGATAACCCGCTGAAAAAGTGGAACCTGACCGTTACCAAGCGGGACAGCGAAACGGGTGCGCCGCAGGGCGACGGCTCGCTTGCATGAGCGGTGTACGGTATCTACAAAGACGGCGAACTAATCGACCGCTATATGACCGATGAAAGCGGCAGTTTCACGACGAAATGGTATATCTGCGGCGACGGCTGGACGCTTCGTGAGATCACGCCTTCCGAGGGCTATCTGATTGACCCGACCGAGTATCCCATCGGCGCGGAGGCGAGAAACTACACCGTCGAATACAATCCGCTGTCGAAAACCGTGACGGAGGATATTGCCAAAGGCAAAATCTCCATCATCAAGCACACAGACGATGGATCAACCAAAATTGAAACGCCGGAAGTCGGAGCTACCTTCGAGGTATATCTGAAATCCGCAGGCAGTTATGCGGCGGCGAAGGAAACCGAGCGCGACCGCCTTGTCTGCGACGAGAACGGCTTTGCCGAAACCAAGAAATTGCCCTATGGCGTGTACACCGTTCATCAGGTGCGCGGCTGGGATGGCAGAGAACTTCTGCCAGACTTCGATGTGTATGTCAGCGAGGACGGACAGGTTTACCGCTATCTCATAAACAACTCCGCCTTCGAGGCGCTCGTTCGAATCGTCAAAAAGGACGCAGAAACGGGAAAAACCATTCCAGCGGCCGGAATCGGATTCAAGGTGAGAAACCGCGACACGGGCGAATATATTGTGCAGCATCTGAACTATCCGACTCCTGTGGACATCGACACCTTCTACACCGACGAGAGCGGAATGCTTATGCTTCCCGAACCTCTGCCCTACGGCAAATATGAAATCATCGAGGTGCAGACCGCCTACGGCTATGTGCTGGACGGAACACCCGTCCCATTTACGGTAGACGGGACGCTTGCGACCGTAACAGTGGAAAAACACAATCTACCGCAGAAAGGAAAAATTACAATTACCAAGACCGGCGAGGTGTTCTCCTCGGTCAACGAGAGCGGCGGCGTGTATCAGCCGATCTACGAGGTAAAAGGACTCCCCGGCGCGGTGTATGAAATCATCGCCGCCGAGGACATCTACACCCCGGACGGCACCCTCCGTTATGCCAAAGGCACGGTCGTGGACACCGTCACTACCGGCGAGGACGGAGTCGCCGTCAGCAAGGCACTCTATCTCGGCAAGTACGAAATCCGTGAAATCAAAGCACCATACGGAATGGTGCTGAACGGTGAAACCCACACGGTCGAGCTGACCTATGCCGGACGGGAAATCGAGATTACCGAAACGGCAACCGAATTTTATAACGAGCGTCAGAAAATCGAGATCGATCTGAATAAGGTTATGGAAAAAGATGACCGTTTTGGAATCGGTGAAAACGGCGAAATCCTCTCGGTGCAGTTTGGACTGTTTGCCGCCGAGGACATCGTTGCGGCGGACGGCTCGGTCATTCCGAAAAACGGCCTGATTGAAACCGTGACCTGTGACGAAAACGGCTATGCCGTCTTTGCGACCGACATTCCGGTCGGCGCGAAACTGTACGTCAAGGAAATCGCCACCGACAGCCGCTATATCCTCTCGAATGATGTGTTCCCCGTGGAGTTTGCCTATGCAGGGCAGGGCACGGCGACCGTTCACATCACCGTGAACAACGGCGAATCCATTGAAAACGAAATACTCCGAGGCAACATTCTCGGTCACAAAACCGATCGGGAAACCGGCAATAATATCGCAGGCACAGTTTTCGGACTGTTCACACCTGACGCAACCGAATACACCGAGGGTAACGCTATCCTGACTGCCGTTACTGGCGAGGACGGCGTTTTCAAATTCGAAGATATTCCCTATGGCAGTTATGTGGTTGTGGAGCTGTCCCCGGCGGAGGGCTATCTGCCGAACACCGAGCCGCATCACGTCCATGTGACGACCGACGACGAAGTCATCGAAATCTCGGTGGTCAACGACCGAATCCCCGAAATCGGCACAACGGCAAGCGTGGACGGCGAAAAGCAGACACACCCCAACGAGCAGATCACCGTCGAGGACGTGGTGGAGTACAAGCACCTGATCCCCGGCAAAGAGTATACGCTCAAAGGAATGCTTATGGACAAAGCCACAGGCGAACCCTTCCTCGTGAACGGACAGCCTGTGACATCCGAAGTCTCCTTCATTCCCGAAGATTTCTCCGGCACGGTGACGGTAACTTTTGTGTTCGACGGGACCAGTATCACGGAGAACACCAATATCGTGGTATTCGAGAGCCTGTACAAGGACGGCATGGCGCTTGCCGTCCACGCCGACATTGAGGACGACGGGCAGACAATCACCGTGCTTGTTCCCGAAATCGGGACGCAAGCAAGCTCTGATGGCGAGAAAATCAGACACCCTGACGAGGAAATCGTCATTGAAGATACGGTTTCCTATGATAACCTGATCTCCGGCAAGGAGTATACGCTCAAGGGAACGCTCATGGATAAAGCCACAGGTGAAGCCTTCCTTGTGGACGGGCAACCTGTAATGTCCGAAGTCACCTTCATTCCCACCGAACCGTCCGGCACGGTGACGGTAACATTCGTATTCGACGGCAGCGCAATCACGCAGAACACCGACCTTGTGGTATTCGAGAGCCTGTACAAGGACGGCGTTGAACTCATCGCCCACGCTGACATCGCGGACGAGGGGCAGACGGTGACCGTGCTTGTTCCCGAAATCGGAACGCAGGCAAACTCTGACGGCGAGAAAGTCAGACACCCTGACGAGGAAATCGTCATTGAAGATATGGTTTCCTATGAAAACCTCATTCCCGGTAAAGAGTATACGCTCAAAGGAACGCTCATGGACAAGGCGACAGGCGAACCTTTCCTTGTGGACGGGCAACCTGTAGTGTCCGAAGTCACCTTCATCCCCACCGAACCGTCCGGCACGGTGCCGGTAACCTTTGTGTTCGATGGCAGCGGGATTACGCAGAACACGGAACTTGTTGTATTCGAAAGCCTCTACAAGGACGGCGTCGAACTCACCGCCCACGCCGACATCGAGGACGAGGGACAGACGATCACCGTGCTTATTCCCGAAATCGGCACGACCGCCACAGTGGACGGCACAAAGGAAGTCAACGCTACCGAAGTGTTTACGCTGGAAGATACGGTATCCTATGAAAATCTGATTCCGGGCAAAGAGTACACGCTCAAGGGTGTTCTCATGGACAAAACCACCGGAAAACCTCTGCTTATTAACGGCGAGGAAGCGCATTCGGACACCACCTTCGTGCCGGAAATGCCCTCCGGCGAGGTGACGGTATCCTTCACCTTTGATTCCAAGTATATCAAGGCTGACACGGACATCGTTGTGTTTGAAAGCCTTTACTATGCCGAAAGAGAGCTTGCCGTCCATGCGGACATCGAGGACGAAGGCCAGACCGTCAAGGTTCATGTGCCGGAGATCGGAACGCAGGCAACGGCAGAAGGAAAGAAAGAGGTCGAAGCCAAGGGCGAGATCACCATTGAGGACGTTGTATCTTTCAAGAACCTCACCCCCGGCAAGGAATACACGGTCAGCGGTGTTCTCATGAACAGAACCACCGGCGAACCGTTCCTTATGGACGGACAGGCCGTGACATCCGAGGTCACCTTCACGCCCGAAACGGCGGACGGCGAAGTAACCGTACAATTCACATTCAACGCCGACGGCATCACAACAGAAACCGAAGCGGTAGTGTTTGAATCGCTCTACCGTGAAGGTGTGGAAATTGCTGTCCATGCCGACATCGAGGACGACGGGCAGACCGTAACGCTTCTCCCGCCGCCTCCGGACAATCCGAAAACCGGGGATGACAGCCATGTGAAGCTCTGGTTTGCATTGGCCGTTCTTTCGGCGCTGGGTACGGTCGTATGCGCCGTATTCGGATTCAAGAAAAAGAAGGAGGGAGAGTAATGGAACCTAAAACGGTCATAGGGCTGATTCTGCTTGCCATCGTGGTGGGCGGATTCATCTTCTTGCAGATCCGCAGTCGCAGGAAGAAATAATGCGAAACGGGGCGGTCTCAAAAGCCGCCCCCATTCATTTCAGAAAGGGGCGAAAATATGACCAAACTGATCACCGTCGAAAAAACCGTACACGACGTTCTGAAAGCGCACCCCGAAGCAAGGGAAAGCGATATGGAGCTGTATTACCTTGTGAGTTTACGGTTTTTCATCCTCTATCACGGAAGGGCGCTGCTGCTGTTTGAGGACGTGATGAGAAACTATCGGGGACTCGGTATTCCCTGCTTTGAAAGTGTGAGACGCGCAAGGCAGAAGTTGCAGGCCAAGCACCCGGAACTCGGATGCAGTCCCGAAGTGAGACGGGCAAGAACAAGGGCGCAAAACGCATACCGGGACTATGCGCACGGAAGGGACGGGGAAGATGATGACAAGTGAGAAACGCACGGTCGGGGACTATGAAATCACCGCCTCTTTTCCCATTGGCGGCAGAGAGATTCTTTTGGGAATCAACAGCGGCAATCCCGGCGAGAAGTACGCCTGCCTGTACGCCGTTTGCGACGGTTTGTTTGAGCGCTACAGCGATATGGCCGTCAGCGACAGCTATCTTGAAATCGTAGAGGAGTTCGGGAAGCGGATTCAGGCAGAGGCAAACAAGACTTTGGAACAAATCCAATCCTTCGGTTTTGACTGTACTCCCTTGACCGCCGATTCCTGCATCCCGGACGGTGCCGGAAAAAGCATAGAGGGAAAGGCGGTCGTGCGGCGCGTGGATTCCCTTTACCCGGAGTTTCAAAGAGCGGACAGACAGATCTATCTCGTCACAGGCGGATTCGGAACCGCCGCAAACGCCCGTGGGAGCGCCGTATTCGGAATCAACCTGTCCACTTGCGCAGAGAAACGGTTGGAACGCCGAGAAATCCTCGGCGAAATCAAACCCGAATGTCTGCCGGAATGGGCGGCGTCAAAAGCGAAACTGCTGTCGCATTGCGTGGAGAACAAGCGGGTCTTTCTGTACGGGAATCACCGATTTTGCCCTTACCGTGGATTGCAGGCGTTTGAGATGGCGATGGCGTATATCACGCGGAATTCGAGAAGCGATCCCGCGCTCGGAATCGCGGCGGGTGATTACCCATATACCAAGGAGGCGTACACCCCGGACGACTTCTATAAAGCCGCGAACGCCGAAAAATGCGACCTGTTTGTGTGCTTGGATAACGGCAGGCTGTATCTGCCGGCCGAAAACGAGCTGTTCCTTTGGACGGGCGACGTCGGAAAACCGGATCGGGAGTACACCAAAGAGGCACAGCCAAAGCAGAAAGAGAAAGGACAGGAAAGATAGGAGGGACAAGCGATGAAAAAGGAAACCGGCAGCGCCTTTTCCCAAAGGGTAAAAGTGCTGTCCAAACTGTACGACGCAAACTGTAGGACGGAAAAGGACTTGCAGTCGCTCACGACGGAAACGATCCTGCAAATCCCGGACATCACGGTCCCGGATATGGCAATCATTATCGAACTGCAAAAGAGCACGAAAGCCAATAAACTGTTTACCTATTTGGGAGGCGGAGCGGATGAGAACCATACAGAATCAAGCGGTTGACCGTCATGTGATCTGGAGCGACATTGACCTCGACATCGACGACTGGCGGGACGGTTTGAAAGAAGAATACCCCGGTCTGACGGAGGATGAGATGTACGCTCTTATGTGTGAGATCAACAGCGAATATTTGGACGACGAAAGGGCGAATTTGAACATTCAGTTGTCCCAGCCGATCATCGCCATCGGCGACCTCGGACTTTGGTACGGTCGAAGAAGCGGCTACAAAATGATCGAATCCGGTAATATCCGGGACTGTTTGTATTCCGACCGGGATATTGATTATGCAGAATGGTATTTGGACGAACACGGTGACCTTTGTTCCGAACAGATTCATCATGATGGAACGAATCATATTCTCTACCGTGTGTTCAAGGAAGGAACTACCGATTGGCAAAGGGAAAATCTCAAAGAGAAAATCTATGCCGGTCGGGCGACGAGAGCGGATATTTCAAGACTTACCAAGAGGCTTGGAGATGAGATCGCACAGGTATATGGGTGGAGCATCCCGAAAATGAGAAACGGAAAGGAGCAGGAGCGATGACGGATTTGCGAGTTTTGACACCCGCCGAAAGAATGTACACCTACAAGCAGAGCCAGCAGATTTCCGCTCAAACGAGCTTGATCGGCCACCTGCGGGCAGATATGGGTTCGGACGGGAAGCAGTTTTATACCGGATGGGAGAATTTCGATCCAAGACGAAACACCCCGGAATTCCGGCAGGAATTTGAATCTCTGATCCATTCGCTTCGGAGCAAAGGCGGCATCCTCTCCGATCTCAAGACGCTCGGACGGTATTGTGTGGAGCATCCTGACGGCTCATTTCAAAACGACCGACACGAATACGGCGCAAGAATCGATTCCGACCAATATGCGTATTTGCTTCGTTTGAATCCGATGAAAGGCTCGTACAACCTTTACTGCTTCTGCTATGAAAAGAGGTGGCTTGATTATCATATAGAACAGGCCGAAAAAGGGATTCGGTTCATTACGCCGGATTACAAAGAGCGATTTAGAATTTCGGACGGAGAGAAGATCAGAGTGACCTCCGGCGACGGACAGTTTGACGATTTCACCTGTCGGTATATCGACGATTATCACGTCGAAGTGGGTTGGAACCTGTACCATATCTGTGAGTTTGCAGAGCAAATGGAAAAGAACAAAAATACGGTGATTCCGCTTCGTTCGTCTTTGCCGGACCGCTGCTATGTGTATCTTATGGCGACCGACGAAATCGGAATCGTCGAGAAAGGTCTCGCCGGTTACAGCCCGACCTATATCACCCCGGCGGCAGGAGGAGGAAAAGAACTTGCGGCGGAAATGAATAAGGAAAACGGCGTTACCCCGGCACAGGCGGCGGCCATGAGCGCCGGCTCCATATTCGGATGGGATTGCCCTGCCGCCGACCCCAAAAACTATGATGAGAACGGGAATCTGAACAACCCGAAGAAGAACAAAGATATTTCACGGTAAGGAGGTGCTGACTCGTGACACGAAAATACGATCTGATTTCCGAGCTGTATGCCAAAACGGCACAGGAAATCGTATCTTCCCCGCAGGCTTGGGAGATCTTCCTGCGTTCCGCCTGCCGCAACTATAAACTGCGATTTGATGAACAACTGCTGGTTTTTGCCCAGCGCCCGGACGCCACGGCGGTGCTGGAAATCGAGCGGTGGAACAGTCTGTTCGGCAGATGGGTGAACCGCGGCGCAAAAGGCATCGCCGTCTTTGAGGACGCAGAGCGAAGCCGTCAGCGCCTTACCCATTATTTCGACATTTCCGACACTCACGAAAGCCGGTATTCCCGTCCTGTTCCCTTGTGGAATATGCAGAAAGAATATATCGGGGAAGTTGTCGATACGCTGGAAGGTTCCTTTGGCGAACTGGAAGATAAGTCCGCATTGTGGACGGCGATTTACAGTGCGGCAAAAAATGCAACGGAGGACAATCTGCCGGATTATCTTGAGGATTTTCTGA
>CANRMP010000004.1 GCA_947631765.1 uncultured Clostridia bacterium | reverse complement strand
AATAACGGTTGACTTCAATTTTGCCGACGAGTACCAGCGAATTATTGATTACATTGAGAATAACCACAACGTTATCCGAGTGATTGAGAACAAGGCAATCTAACGGCTTGCCTACTCAACACAAAGGAAAATCTAATGTTGTGCATAAATACACGGCTCTACCGCCCCGACGGGAACCACCGCCCCGACGGTAACGACCGCTCCACCCGAGCAACCCGACGATCCCGACAATCCCGACGACCCCGAGAACCCGGACGACCCTGCACCTCCCGAAGCACCGACAAAGGACAGCGAGGGGTTAAGGTATGAAAAAACGATGCGGGGGACGGCTATATTGTTGTCGGTATCGGTCAATGCAAGGACGCAATAATAAAAATCCCGTCAACCTACGGCGGGCTTCCGATAAAGGAAATAGCCGATTACGCCTTTGAGGATTGCAAGAGCGTAACAGCTCTCTTTATCCCGGGCAGTGTTGAAAACATAGGTCTGCGAGCCTTTTCGTTTTGTACCTCGCTTACAAGCGTTACAATTGAAGAGGGTACAAAGACGATAGATGCGTGTGCCTTTGAGCACTGCGCTAAAATAAAAAGCTTTACGCTTCCGAGCAGTATAACCGAAATAGGCGTCTCCGCCTTTTCCGACTGTTCGGGACTAAGCGGCATTGTAATTCCGAGCAGTATGACAAAAATCGACGACTACACCTTTAACGGCTGCTGCGGGCTTACAAATATCACTATTCCCGACTCTGTTACCGAAATCGGCAGCTGGTCCTTCGGAGGCTGCTTCGGTCTTACAAGTATCAATATCCCGAAGGGAGTAACAAATATTTCCGACTACGCCTTTTTCGGCTGTTACGGGCTGACATCTATCACCGTTGCGGACGGGAATCCGGTTTATCACGGCGCGGGTAACTGCCTTATTAAAGCTTCCGAAAAAACGCTGATCGTCGGCTGTAAAGCAAGCGTTATTCCAAATGACGGCAGTGTGGTAAAAATCGGCGACAGTGCGTTCGGGAACTGCAAGGGGCTTACAAGCATAGTTATTCCCGAGGGCGTTGTTGAAATTGACGATTATGCTTTTACCGGGTGTCGTGACCTTACAAGCGTCACAATACCCGAAAGCATGAAAAAAATCGATGCGAATGCCTTTGAGGACTGCTTCGCTCTTTCCGACATTTACTATGCGGGAAGCGAGTCGGAATGGTGGTATGAAAGGTACTTTGATTATTACACTCCCGAAAACGTCACACTTCACTGCAAGGGTTAAAATAAAATTCCCCGACTTTGCAAGAGTCGGGAAATTTTGCGCCCTTTTAAAAAATAATCCGCCGAAAAATCGGCGGATCACCTTATTTATCGGACAGTTATATATGCCCGATAGCCAAGCGCTTACTCCGTGGGGGGTAGGGTTTCGGGAGCGCTTTGCTTCTTTGCGAGGATTTCGGGGAGCTCAAGTCCCGCCATATTGAACATTTCGCTCATAGGGGGAATTGATTTTAACATACCCGAAAGGAAATTTGCGGTGGCGGGAGTTCCGTCCTTGCCGTTCATGCCGTCCCAAACTGTGACCTTGTCGATCTTGAGGTTCTTGACGGCTTCGACCTGTACCTTGACCAGCTCTTCCAATTTGTCGGCAATCATAAGCTTCATAGCGTCTGCGGCGCTTCCTCCCGCGGCGGCGACGATCTTCTGAAAACCTTCCGCCTGCTTTGTGAGTATCTCCTGCATACCTCTTGCCTCGGCTTCCATTTTTGCAAAAATAGCGTCCGCTTCACCCTTTGCCTTGCGGCGGATCTGCTCGGCCTCAGCCTCGGCTTCAAGCTCTTTTTGTCTCTTTTCGATTTCAGCCTTTACGATGACGTCAGCCTCAAGTGTGGCTTTTTCACGCACCGAACGGGCAAGCTCCGCTTCCTGCTCTGCCATGTAGGATTCCTGAAGCGCTTTTGCCGCCTGAATCTTTTCCGCGGCGGTCGAACGGCGCATTGCCTCCGCCTGCTTTTCGTTGAGCGTTGCGTTTGATTCCGCAATTTGTGCTCTTGCCTCGTTTTCTCCCTTGATTGCCTCGGAGTCTGCAAGAGACACCTGAATACGCTGTTCTCTCTTTGCGTTTGCTTCACCTATATCACCCGAACGGTCAGCCTCCGCAACCGAGATTTTAGCGTCGTTTATTGCCTTTGCGGCGGCTTCCTTACCAAGCGCCGCTATGTATCCCGATTCATCGGTGATATCGGTAACGTTCACGTTGATAAGGCGAAGACCTATCTTTTTAAGCTCGCTTTCCACGTTGTTCGAAACGGCGGTCAGGAATTTATCGCGGTCGGTGTTGATTTCCTCGATTTCCATTGTGGCGATAACAAGACGCAGCTGTCCGAAAATGATATCCTTTGCAAGCTCCTGAATTTCAGAGAGGCTCAGCCCGAGCAAGCGCTCTGCGGCGTTTTGCATTACGCCGGTTTCAACCGAGATACCGACGGTAAATCTTGAAGGCACGTCGATACGGATATTTTGCTTTGAAAGCGCGTTCTTAAGGTCAACCTGTATTGACATCGGCGTCAGATCAAGATATTGATACGACTGGAACACCGGGATTATGAACGCCGAGCCGCCGTGAATGCATTTTGCGCTTCGCGGGGTACCGTCGCTGTTTTTTCCGATGCTGCCGTAAATAACAAGTATCTTGTCCGAAGGACACTTGCGATAACGCGACAAAAGAACTATTACGCTTGTAAATGCAAGCAGTGCTAAAACCGTGATTAGAATGATCAGTCCGAATCCGAATTCCATTTAGAGATTCCTCCTTTATTATTTGCATTTTTATCATTCGTGCCTCTGACGACCACGGTCTGTGCGTCAGAAGCAGAAAGAACGGTAACAATTTCGCCCGTAGGTATGGGTGTATCCCCATAATTGAGGGCGTCGACCTCGGTAAGACGGTCACCGAGCATTACGCTGACCTTGCCCAAGCCCTCGCCTCTGGGAGGTATGGGAAGGTACACGGTACAGGTTTTGCCGACGGCATATTCGATATTCAGATTTCCGCTTCCCTGAAGCTTTCCTACACTCTTAAAGAGCAGGGCAACGCCGAAAAGCGCAATAATGCCGGCGGTAAGCGAAATAAGTATCGAAACCACCACGGGCAAGCCGCCCGTGTCGGCAACAAAGCCCGCCCAGCCTCCGACCGAGAAGAAGGCGACGATACCGCGTATCGATATAAGTCCCAGCCCGTCATGGTCAAGATCCGCGTCCGGACTTCCGTCCCCGTCAAGATCCCCGTCAACGCCGAAGCCTATAAGCAAAAGTATCGCTTGAAGCAGCATAATAAGCGTTGCCGGAATGGCGATAGCGGCGTATATCTGACTTGCAAGAGTCAGTGAATTCCACCAATTTATCATAAAAAAGACCCCTTTCAAAATATTTTTAAAGTTTTAAAGACATAATCCAAGGTGCCCGCGCGCCCATTTGCATCCACCTGCAACCCGTTTGCACCAATCACAGCGGATAAGCGCCGCTCAAGGCCATTTACAACCGCTCGGCACCGTTTTTCGCGGCTTTAAACCGCGCTCTCCTCGTCTGCAATACCGAGAGTGCAAAGCATCCTGTCGGCGCGCACCTTAATCACCGCCGAGGCGTAGTAAATAAGAATAATTTTGATACAGCAGATAAGCTTTTCGCGCGCGGCGTCGTTTGGCGCCTTATAGTCGTTGATTTGATTTTTAATAACGGCGTCAAGCGCGTCCCTTGTCAGGAGCGTTTCGAAATCTACCTTGTCAAGTATGTCGCACACATAGATGTAAAGCGTCGCTTCGGGAATGGCGTCCTCCGACTCCTCCTCGGAGCTTCCGTTGATGTAGGTTAAAATTTTGTCGATGTGTTCGAGCTTTGCGACAGGTCTTAACATGTTGATGATCATTATACGCGCCAAGTGATTAACCGAATACCGCTTTTCCACAGGTCGCGGCGCCCAGCCTCGCCCTATCCAGTTTTGAATTGTCGGCGTGTCGAGTCCCGTTATCTCCTTGACTTGAAGCAGCATAAGTCCTTTTGTCGCAAAGAACAGTCCCGAAAGAAATTCTTTTGCCGTTCTCCCTTGTCGGGGCAGAACAGAACCCGGAAACGTTGCGTCCATAAGCTCGCCCCCTTTCTTACGGTAATTATATCACACGTTCATTTGAATGTCAATACTTTTCGCACGATTTGTTAAAACATTTTTAGCATTTCTTAAAAATATCGCCCTTGATTTTTCCTTTCTGTTGAATATAACTTGACGCGCGGCGTTTTTCGCAGACAAAAGAGAAAAAATTTTAATTTTTCAAAAAAAACAAAATCCGGCTTTTGCGCTCTGTCAAAAACCGGATTTTATATATAAAATTCATTCTCTTGACAACAGGGGCTTCAGCCTTCGCTTCCCAAGGCTTTGGCAATATTCATAGAAATAATGATTATTAAGCTTTTTTTAGAGAGTTTTTTCATTTTTTGCCTTCCTGCTTTATTAAATTCGCCAAGGAAATGTTATTTTGCGCCAAAAATGCGGCGCTTTTGCCGTTCTTTTTTATTATTAATTAAATTTTATCATACAGGTTCTAACTTGTAAATATATCGTCATCATGTATTTTTAAATAAAGATAAGATTAATTGTAAACTTTTATAGGCGCTTTTCTTCTCTGTGCGCTTGACAAGGAGTGTGTTATATGATAATATGAAGGTGTGTAAAATTTAAGGAGGATTTGACCGTGAAAATACGCAAAGTCGGGCTTGTCGCACTGCTGCTTTTTGCGGCAATGGCGCTTGCCGCCTGCTCAAAGGGAGGAAATTCTATGATAACAGACAGTCTGCCCTGGGACTCTTCAAAGGATCCGAATAATCAAACCCTATCCCCGCCCGTCGAGGGAGAACGCTTCACCTTTAAGGAATGGACGGGAACGCTGAACAGCAAGGATGCGAGCGGCAAAAAGGTCAATCAGTCGGACGTCGTGAGAGTCAACGCCCTTGACGACCGCACAAACGAGGCGCTGGTTTACGGCTCGGTTGAGGCGGCAATACAGGGCGCTGTGAACTACGACTATGCAAAGTCGGAATATTATCAGCTGCTGACCGGAAAGGAAAAAAGCTGGCAGCTGGCGGTGTATAAAAACGTATCGGAGGCAAAGCGCGCCGGCGTTTACGGCGAGTTTTACAAGACCGATTACGATATGTCGTCCGCTCCGAAATATGCGGGAGACAACACCGTAGGCTCCTACAAGAGTGCCTATTACGGCGGCTTTAAGGAGGTAACCCTCCCCGCGTCCTGGCAGACGCAGGGCTTTGACTTCCCGATCTACTCAAACACCGAGTACCCCTGGAACGCATACACAAACGGACAGGTGAGCCTGCCCCGCGCTCCAACAAACTTGAATCCGGTGGGCTTTTACCGCACTACCTTTGACGTCGACTCGAAGTTTACCGACGGGCGCTCGGTCTACATATCCTTCGGAGGGGTAGAATCCTGCTTTTATCTTTGGGTGAACGGCTGCGAGGTGGGCTACAGCGAGGATTCGTACGTCGCCACCGAATTTGACATCACCCCCTACCTAAATCCCGACGGCAAGGACAATGTTGTCGCCGTCATGGTTATGCGCTGGTGCGACGGCTCGTACTTTGAAAATCAGGATTTTCTGCGGCTGGCGGGCATTTTCAGGGACGTTTATATCCATTCCGCTCCCGCTGTCGAGATATTCGACTACACAGTCACAACCGACCTTGACAGCGCGTTTAAGAACGCGACGCTCGGCGTCAAGGCGACCCTTCGCAACCGCTCGACTTCTCTTGCCGAGAATTTCAACGTGGGCGTACAGCTTTTTGACGCAGAGGGCAAGGCGCTTTTCGGAGAGGGCGTGCTGACCGACAAAAACGGACTTTCAATCGAGTCCGGCAAGAGCGGTACATTAGAGCTTTCAACTCTTATCGAATCCCCCTACCTTTGGTCGGATGAGGACCCGTATCTCTACACACTGACCCTTTCGCTCTATGACGGGGAGGGCAACTATTACGGAACCCTTGCCCAACAGATAGGCTTTCGTGAGCTGACCTTCACCCCCTCAAGCAAGTCAAGCGGCGGCTATGGGAAGGTGCTGCTTAACGGCAAGCCCCTGCTTTTAAAGGGTGTTGACCGCCACGACACAAGCTATACCGACGGCAAATATATCAGCCACGAGCTGTATACAACAGATGTTTCCACAATGAAACGGCTTAATATCAACGCCGTGCGCACCTCTCACTATCCCAACGACAAGTATTTTTACTACCTTTGCGACAAATACGGCATTTTGGTGCTGGCTGAGGCAAACGTCGAGTCGCACATGCACGTAAGCGACACCGAAACGCAAAATTACTTTGCCGACCTTGTCACCGACCGCATTCTCTCGCAGACCCGGCGCGAGAAAAACCGCACCTGTATTCTTATATGGTCGCTCGGCAACGAGTCGAATCAGTCCTCGGTGTATCCGAAGATTATAAGACAGCTCCGCGCGCTTGACCCCACCCGCATGATTCATTTTGAGTCCTACGGCACGGGCGGCGGAGTCGATTTGGGCTCGGGAATGTACTGGGACTTAGGCGGCATGGAGAGCATGGGAGGAAGCGGCAAAATCCCGTGGATTCAGTGCGAGTACGCCCACGCAATGGGCAATTCGGTGGGTAATTTAAAGGAGTATTGGGATATTATCCGCAAATACGACAACCTTATCGGCGCATTTATTTGGGACTATATCGACCAGTCTATTGCCACAGAAATTCCCTCCTCGGGCAAGCTTGACTATTATAAAAACGGCAAATACTTCGCTTACGGCGGCTGTTGGGGCGACGAGATAAACTCGGGCGATTTCTGCCAAAACGGCATACTCAACCCCGACCGCACAGTCCAGCCCGAGGCTTATGAGGTAAAATACGTCTATCAGTCGGTTTGGTTTGACTCTGACCTTGACAAGCTCCAAAAAGGGCAAATTTCAATATACAACGAGTTTAAGCTTACCGACCTTTCGGCATTTGACTTTGCCTATGAGCTGCTTTGCAACGGCAATGTTATAGACAGCGGAACCTTTAATCTCTCCTGCGCACCCGGAGAGACGGTTGAGGCTGCAGTTCCGTATAACGTCGGCACTCCCAAGGCTAACGGCGAGTATTTTCTCAACGTTTATTGCAGACTGCACACCGACACCCTTTGGGAAAAGAAGGGGTATACAATAGCCTATGAGCAGTTCAGGGTTCCGGTTGAAAATCAAGGCTTTGCAGGAGTCGACCCTTCGAAAATGACGGGGGTTACCCTTGTCGAGGAGGATAACTCCTATACAATAAGCGGCAATGATTTCTCGCTCACCCTTGATAAGAGCAGCGGTCAGATTTCCTCTTACACCTATAAGGGAGAGAACCTTATTCTGAAGGGTCCTGCGACAAACTTTAAGCGCGGCAGGCTTGGAAACGACAGAGTAGTTTTCCCTTGGGACAACGCAGTAGTCTCGGGTGTTAATCGGCTTGACGTCGAGCGCGGCAAGGAAGGCAAGAGTGTGCGTATTGAGATAGAGCAGGGAATAAGAAACGCCGGAAATTCCACGCAGACCACAATATATACCGTGTACGGCTCGGGTGAAATAGGAGTCGAGTCGGTGCTTAAGCAGGACCCGACAATGGGCGAGATGGCAAAGTACGGCGCTGTAATTACACTGCCTGTCGACTTTGAAAGCATCACCTATTACGGCGGCGGCTTTTGGGACAGCTACAACGACCGCAAGCAGGGAACCACAATAGGGCTGTGGCACACGACGGTCTGCGACTCCTTCTTCCCGTACCCCACCCCGCAGGATACGGGAAACAAGACAGACGTGCGCTACTTTGCGCTGACCTCAGACTCAAAAGCCTCGGGAATTATGATAATTGCCGACAAAGCCTTGGAGGTCTCGGCTCTGCACTACACAGCCGCACAGCTGACCTCGGCTTCAAGACTGTATCAGCTTCCGGCAAACCCGTCATATACCTATCTTAACGTCGACTACGGCTCGCGCGGCACGGGCGGTGCCTCCTGCGGTCCGGATACCCTCCCGCAGTACCGCCTTAACAATCGCGGAGAGTACAGCTACAGCTACACAATAGTCCCGTTTGCAAAAGAGGGCGCGGATCTTGGCGCCATTGCGGATATTTGGCATGAAAACGCCACCCCCGCCGACCTTTACGCCGCTCCGGTAATTGCCGCCATTGAGGCGCTGTCGGGCGACTACAGCAAGGCAGGTGAGGTTCGCGCGGCGTACGAGGCGCTAAAGGATGAGTACAAGTCACATGTGACAAATTACAAAACGCTTGTTGAGCTTGAAGAGTACCTTGAAAGCGTAATTACAATAACCGACGGCTCGGGCAACGGCTTTGATGCCGTTTTGGACAACGGAATGTTAAAAGAGGACAAAAACTCGCCAAACGGCTACTCGTACGACGGGCATTTCACTGTATCCGACAAGAACGGAATGTTAAATAACGCGCTCTCGGGCAGGGCGCAGTTCACCGTCGGAGTTTTTGCCAAGTTTAACAGCTTCGACTCGGGCAACGTGCTTGTCTCGCGCAGTGACAATCAGATGTCGATTAAGACCAACGGCAGCGGAGAGCTTGAATTTTTCGTCTACGACGGCTCGTGGCGCGCCGTGACCGTCTCGATGTCAAGTGCGGGAATAACGCTTGGCAGCTGGCACTATATTGTGGGAGTCAGAGATAACGTCGGACTTAAGCTTTACGTTGACGGCAGGCTTGTCGGCTCGATTTCATATACAGGAAACGTCAGCTCGAGCAGTGCAAAATTCGGAGTCGGCATTACCGACGGCGCAAATTACGTTATGAACGGCGCCATTTGTGCACTTCATCTCTTTGACTCGGCGCTCTCAGCCGAGCAAATTGCGGCGCAGTATCAGGCGTATATGAACGGAACCTCCTCTTCCTTTGACCCCTCGCAGTCGCTGATATGGTACGATATGAGCGTTTACAACAGCGTTAAAAAATAAAGCAAAATAAAAGGGTGAATCCGAAGCGCAGGCTTCGGATTCACGACTTTATTATAAAATTATAAAATTCAACGCCCCGCCCTGTCGGACACCCTTCGCGCCTCTTGCCGCGCTTTACCATCTCACCTTCCAGCGCGAGGAGGCGTCCTCATATGTGCCGAGTGTGCTTTGGCGACGGTCTGCCACAGAGGTTTTTATCTTTTCTTCGAGCAGAGCGTCAAACTCGTTTTCGTCAAAGGGAAGAGTTACAGTCTTGTTCTGCCATGCGGAAAGGTAGGCGGCATTAGACAGGGTAAGCTCGTTTACACCCTCGATTCCGGGAGCTATTAAGCATTCTCCCTTTAGAATCGCGCCGACAAAGTTCTTCATTATCTCAATATGCCCCTCGGGCGAATCCGAGGGCGCATATTCCTCATAGGTCATGGGAATTTGCGCAAAGCCCTCGCTGCACTCAAAGCAGAAGCGCCGCTCGGGCGTTTCAAGCCGCCAGAGCTTGAGCTTGCCCTCTTCGATAACGATTTTTGCCATATCGCCTATCATTTCAAGTCGGTTTGTGCCGGGAAATTCACCGGTTGAGGTTATAAACTCCGCGGTAGCTCCCCCGTAGTAGCGGGCAAGAATACGAACGTCGTCCTCGACCTCGATATTGTGGTATTTGCCGACCTCGCAGTCTGCGACAAGCGCGTCGGGCATTCCGAAAATCCACTGCCAGAGGTCAAGATTGTGAGGCGCTTGATTTAGAAGCACTCCTCCGCCCTCGCCCTTCCATGTGGAGCGCCACACGCCCGAGTCGTAATAGGCTTGAGTGCGGTACCAGTTTGTAATAATCCAGGTAAGGCGTTTTTTCTTGCCCAAAACCCCGCCCCGCACAAGCTCGCGCGCTTTTTTGAAAATCGGGTCGGTTCTTTGATTGAACATCATGGAAAACACCTTGCCGCTTTTTTGGGCTGCTTTGTTCATAAGCTTTGCTTTTGAAAGCGCGACTGTTTCGGGCTTTTCGCAAAGCACGTGAAGCCCGCGCTCAAACGCCGCTATTGCTATTTCACAGTGCGCGTAGTGCGGAACGGCAATAACCACCGCGTCAAGCGCTGCATCCTTCAGCATTTCTTTATAATCCGGATATATTTTTATGTCGGGAAATTCGCCCCGAAGCCTTGCTCTTGCATTTTCCGATGTGTCGCAAAGGCACGCAAGGCGCGCGCCCTCTATTTTGCCGTCATTCAGGGAATGTGCGTGAAAGGTACCCATGTTTCCGACCCCTATAACTCCGACCCGTAATTTTTCCATAATGTTCACCGCCCGTAATATTCTTTGAATTATAATACCATTTTATCATATAATTCGGCTTTTGTAAATGAAAATCGGAAAATAATGTTGCCGTCTGTCTTATTTTCGGCGCAAAATTCGCGCCTGCCCCTTCGGCTCTTGAAAATGCTCAAAAAATATGATAGAATATAAGCGCGCAAGTGTTTTCACTTTATAAAAAGGAAAAGGGAATTTACTATGAATACATGGGAGCATATGCTGTCTCTTGTGGGCTGCGAAATGGGCTTTTGCCCGCTTTGCGACAAGACAAGGGAGGCTCTTTTGCTCGAAGATAATATAAAACAAATAGCGGCGCTTGCCAAAAAGCACGATATTTTGCCCATTGTCGCCGACGCCGTTATAAAGGCTTGTCCGGAGCTTAAAGCCTCCTCTCCCGCTCTTTATTCTTCTCTTTGGCGCGAGCTTACCTTGGCGCTTTACAGATACGAAAAGCTCAAAAATGAGCTTGATAAGATCAAAGAGGCGCTGAGCTTGGAAAAGGTCTGCCACATGCCGCTTAAAGGCGCGGTAATTAGGGATAAATACCCCGAGCCATGGCTCAGAACAAGCTGTGATATTGACCTGCTTGTAAAGCCCGAGGAGCTTGCACGGGCAAAGGATACGCTTACGGACAGGCTTTCATATAAAGCCGACCGCAAGGGTCCGCACGATATCCCGCTTTCTTCCCCTTCGGGAGTGCATATAGAGCTTCATTATTGGCTTATTGAGGAGCGGGCGGGGGAAGCATCCTCGAAAATACTTGAGAACGTGTGGAATTATTCGCATGTTCTTGACGGCTTTACCTACGAAATGAGCGACGAAATGTTCTATTTTTACCATATCGCGCATATGGCAAAGCACTTTCAAAACGGCGGCTGCGGGGTGCGCCCTTTTATCGACCTTTACCTTCTTTTATCCGATAATAACGCTCCCGACGCCGAAGACAAAAGACGTGAGCTTCTTGAAAAAGGCGGACTTTTGCGCTTTGAGACTGTCTGTCGGGAGGTTGCAAATATGTGGTTTCAAGGCGGAGAGCCGTCCGAAATTGCAAAAAAGACAAGCGACTATATTCTTTGCGGCGGAGTTTACGGGACAATGGAAAACTATGTTGCAAATCACAACGCCAAAGCCGACGGAAAATTCTCATATCTTATGAGGAGGCTCTTTCGCCCGTACAAGGAGCTTTGCGAGGACTACCCGATGATCATAAAGCACAAATGGCTGACTCCCTTTTTCGAGCTTGTGCGGTTTTTCAGAATGATATTCGGCGGCAGGCTCAAAAGGTCGCTTTCCGAGGTGTCGATGGTCGTCTCCTCGGACAAAGAGAAGCTAAATAATACAAGACGTTTTCTTGAAGAATTGGGGCTGTAAAAAGGTACGGCTTTCGCAAAAATTTCTTTTGCGAAAGCCGTTTTTTAAATTTCAATTGTAAAATCAGCCGAGTCTCTTTTCAAGCGCATCAAGCTCTTCGTACATTTCGCCCGGTACTCTGTCGCCTACCAGAGCGTAGAACTCCTTGATATTCTTAATATCCGCCTTCCAGCTTTCCTTGTCGACGGTGAGAAGGTCCTCAAGGGTTGCGTCGGAGATATCAAGACCGCTTGTATCGATATCCTTTGCATAGGGGAGATAGCCTATGGCGCTCTCTCTTGCCTCAACCTTGTTTTCGCATCTTGCAAGAATCCAGAGAAGCACTCTCATGTTGTCGCCAAAGCCGGGCCATATGAAGTTGCCCTTGTCGTCTGTTCTGAACCAGTTGACGTGGAAAATCTTCGGAGGGTTCGGGATAACCTTGCCCATGTCGAGCCAGTGCTTCCAATAGTCGCCCATGTTGTAGCCGACAAAGGGGCGCATAGCCATGGGGTCGCGCCTTACGACTCCTACAGCGCCCGATGCGGCAGCTGTGGTCTCGGACGCCATTATCGAGCCGACAAAGGTTCCGTGCTGCCAGTTAAAGGACTGATACACCAGCGGAGCAGTCCTTGCGCGGCGCCCGCCGAATACAATTGCGCTTACCGGAACGCCGGTAACGCTGTCAAACTCGGGAGAAATGCAGGGGCAGTTCTTTGCAACCGCGGTAAAACGGGAGTTGGGATGAGCGCCCGAGGTGCCGACCTTGTCGTTCTTGTCGTACTTTGTGTAGTCCCAGGGCTCGCCTCTCCAGTTGAGGGCGTTTTTCGGGGGATTGTTGTCAAGTCCCTCCCACCAAACGGTGTTGTTGTCAAGATTGTGGCAGACGTTTGTGAATATTGTGTCGCGCCTTGTGGTTGCCAGCGCGTTGGGGTTGGAATGCTCGTTTGTGCCGGGAGCCACGCCGAAGAAGCCGTTTTCGGGGTTGACAGCCCAAAGTCTGCCGTCCTTACCGACTCTCAGCCATGCGATGTCGTCGCCCACGCACCAAACCTTATAGCCCATTTTTCTGTAATGCTCGGGCGGAATGAGCATTGCAAGGTTGGTCTTTCCGCACGCGGAGGGGAATGCGGCGCAGATGTATTTTGTCTCGCCCTCGGGATTTTCAAGTCCGAGAATGAGCATATGCTCAGCCATCCAGCCTTCTTTTCTGCCAAGATACGAGGCAATGCGAAGCGCAAAGCACTTTTTACCCAGCAGTACGTTTCCGCCGTAGCCCGAGTTCACCGACATTATTGTGTTGTCCTGCGGGAAGTGAACGATATATCTGTTCTCCTCGTCAAGGTCTGCCTTTGAATGAAGCCCCTTGATAAAGTCGGGAGAATCGCCCAAAGCGTCGATAACCTTTTTACCCACTCTTGTCATAATGAGCATGTTGAGCACAACGTAAATAGAATCGGTGAGCTCAATTCCGATTTTTGCAAAATCCGAGCCGACAACGCCCATCGAATAGGGAATAACGTACATCGTCTTGCCCTTCATCGAGCCGGTGAAGAGCTTTTTGAGCCTGCCGTACATTTCACTTGGCTCAACCCAGTTGTTGATATTTCCCGCCTCTTCCTTTGTCGGCGTGCAGATAAAGGTTCTTCCCTCGACTCTTGCCACGTCGTTTACCGCGGTTCTGTGCAGATAACAGTTGGGGAGAAGCTCTTCGTTAAGCTTGATCATCTCTCCTGTGGAGCAAGCCTCTTTTCTAAGCTCTTCCGCCTGCGCTTCACTGCCGTCGATCCAAACGATTTTATCGGGGCAGGTCATTGCCGCCATTTCGTCGATCCATGAAATAACATGCTTGTTGTTTGTCATATTATCACTCCTTATCATATGTTTACTTTATTTAGCCGATTGATAAACTTAAGACATTATGGCAATTCCAAAACGAAAGCCATTATAATAATACACCTTTTTGCTGAGGATTTCAAGAGCTTTTCTCACTTACACGCGTTTTTTACAATCTGTTAACATATATAAAACAGCCTCAAAAGAGCCTCAGGGGTACTGCCTCACGCGGGGCAAGGCTTGTGGGATATAAGCTTTTTCAAATCCCGAAAATAAGCCGATACGAAAAATTTAAAAAATTTTCAAAACAGGTATTGACAAGCGCAAGGTTTTGTGATAAACTCTGTGAGTAAGCGCCAAAGACAGCAGGTGGCGGCATTTGCCGTGTAAATAATCCTGCCGAGGTAAAAGAAGATGAATATTTTCGGCAAAGTCGGGTTTTCCCGTTGCCGTGTGTCTTTCCTCTTTATGACCTTTGGCTCTGAGGAAAGTTTTTATTTTGTACGGAGGTGAAAAAATCCATGCCAAGTGCAAAGATTCTTGAAGGCAAGCAGGCGATAGTTTCGGGTCTTACCGAGAAAATCAAAGCCGCAAAGTCAGGCGTTGTGGTTAATTATCAGGGTATCACCGTCGAGGCTGACACGGCTCTTCGCACCGATTTGCGTAAGGCGGGAGTTGAGTACAAGGTTTACAAGAACTCAATAACCGGCAGAGCGTGCGAGGCGGCGGGATACGGCGATATCAAGGCGTATCTTACCGGAATGACAGCCATTGCCCTTTCGGAAGGGGACGAGGTTGCTCCCGCGAAGATCATGAAGGAGTACGCCGATAAAATTCAGTCCTTTGAAATCAAGGGCGGCTTTATCGACGGCGCGGTGGTAGACGCAAACGCTGTTATTGCTCTTGCGGACGTGCCCGCAAAGCCGGTACTTGTCGGCAAGATGCTCGGAACCATGATGTCTCCCGTAAGCAAGCTCGCTATCTGCTTACAGCAGATAATCGACAAGCAGTCGGAAGGCGGCGCGCCCGAAGCCGAGGCGGCTCCCGCGGCTGAGTAACTTTTCGGCGCAAAACAACAGCATAGCGATATGCAAAACACAAAAAACAAAAATCCAAAACTAAAACAAAAAAACATATTTTAATAATCGGAGGAAACTTAAAATGGCATCTGAAAAGATCACAGGTATATTTGAGGAAATAAAGTCACTCACTCTTCTTGAAATGAACGAACTCGTAAAGCTCCTTGAGGAGGAGTTCGGTGTATCCGCGACCGCAGTTGCAGTTGCAGGCGCCGCTCCCGCAGCAGGAGCAGCAGCTCCCGCAGCTGAGGAAAAGACCGAGTTTGACGTTGTTCTTACCGGCTTTGGCGACAAGAAGCTCGGCGTTATCAAGGTCGTGCGCGAAATTACCGGACTCGGACTTAAGGAAGCTAAGGACCTCGTTGAGGGCGTTCCCGGAGCTATCAAGACCGGCGTTTCTAAGGAAGACGCAGAGAAGATCAAGGCTGACATCGAAGCTGCCGGCGGTACAGTTGAAATTAAATGATTCGGCTTCTGCCGCAATGTCGGGTTGTCACATCCCTAACCGTGGTGGGGCAGCCCGAATGCTTTAAGCGCCCTTTGCAATGACGGCGCATTATACTAATAAAAATACGTTACTGTACATGAGGTGATATTATGTCAATGTATAACAAAAAAACCATTGAGGATATAGAGGTCGGCGGTAAAAAGGTAATTGCAAGATGCGATTTCAACGTCCCGATGAAGGACGGCGTTATAACCGACGACAAGAGAATCGTGGGCGCTCTGCCTACTATAAAATACCTTGTAAACAAGGGCGCGGCAGTGATACTCTGCTCCCACATGGGTCGCCCGCACAACATTTTTAACGACAAGATAAAGCTTGACAAAAAGGAAAAGGCAAAAATCGAGGCGCTTCCCGAAAATGAAAGGGACGCCGCTGCCGCGGCAGCTCTTGAGAAGGCAAAGGGAGATATCAAAAAGCTCTCCTTGGCGCCTGTTGCCGCAAAGCTCTCAGAGCTTCTCGGAATGAACGTCATCATGGCAAAGGACGTTATAGGTCCCGACGCCAAGGCAAAGGCCGCCGCACTCAAGGGCGGAGAGGTAATGCTTCTTGAAAACGTGCGTTTCCACGCCGAGGAGGAGAAGAACGACCCCGCATTTGCAAAAGAGTTGGCTTCAATGGCTGATATCTATGTAAACGATGCGTTCGGAACCGCTCACAGAGCGCACGCCACAACCGCCGGACTTGCAGACTACCTGCCGGCAGTATGCGGCTATCTCATTCAGAAGGAAATTTCGGTCATGGGCGGAGCCCTTCAGAACCCCAAGCGCCCCTTTGTCGCAATTCTCGGCGGAGCCAAGGTTTCGGATAAAATCGGCGTTATAAACAACCTTATCGACAAGGTTGACACTCTTATTGTCGGCGGCGGAATGGCTTATACCTTCTTCAAGGCGTTCGGCAATGAGGTCGGAACCTCGATATGCGAGCTCGATAAGCTTGATATGGCAAGAGAGCTTGTCGCAAAGGCAAGAGAAAAGGGCGTCAATTTCCTGCTTCCCGTCGATAACGTTATCGGCAGAGAGTACAAAGAGGACACCATTTACATGACAATATATTCGGACTCCATTCCGGACGGCTGGATGGGACTTGACATCGGACACAAGACCCAAGAGCTCTTCTCAAAGACCATTATGAACGCAGGCACCGTAATTTGGAACGGACCTATGGGCGTTTCCGAGTGGGAGAATTTCGCCTCGGGTACAAAAGCGGTGGCGTCCGCTGTGGCAGAGAGCGGAGCGATTTCAATAATCGGCGGCGGAGACAGCGCGGCGGCAGTCGAGAGCCTCGGCTTTGCAGACAAGATGACCCACATTTCCACCGGCGGCGGCGCATCCCTTGAGTTTCTTGAGGGCATAGAGCTTCCCGGAATCGCTTGCCTTAACGATAAGGACTGAGAGGAATAAGCAATGTCATCTAAGAAAAGAAGACCCGTTATTGCGGGCAACTGGAAAATGAATATGACTCCCTCGGAGGCAAAAGCCTTTGTAAGCGAGCTTTACGAAAAGGTGAAGGGCAAGAGAGGATGCGATATTGTGGTATGCGTACCCGCTATCGATATTCCCGCCGTTACCAAGGTGCTTTCCGGCACTTCGATAAAGGTCGGCGCGCAGAACGTTCATTTTAAGGCAAGCGGAGCATATACCGGGGAAATTTCGGCAAATATGCTTGTCGACGCGGGCGTAAAATACGTTGTTATCGGACACAGCGAGCGCCGTCAGTATTTCGGCGAGACCGACGAGACGGTCAATCTGCGCACAAAAGCGGCGCTTGACGCCGGACTTTGCGCTATCGTTTGTATCGGCGAGACGCTTGACGAGAGGGAAAAGGGCATCACATCCGAGGTCGTTTCAAGGCAGTTAAAGCTTGCGCTTATCGATATTGACGCCGAGCAGATGAAAAACGTTATAATTGCCTATGAGCCGGTCTGGGCGATAGGGACCGGAAAGACCGCAACCTCCGAGCAGGCAAATGAGGTTTGCGCAATTATCCGCAAGGTAATCGGAGAAAAGTACGGCAAGGCGGTTGCAAAGGCGGCAATTATTCAGTACGGCGGCTCAATGAACGCCGCAAACGCCGCAGAGCTGCTTGCAATGCCCGACATTGACGGCGGGCTTATCGGCGGAGCCTCTCTTAAAGCCGACGCTTTCTCGGTAATCGTCGACGCCGCGCAGTAATGTGTGCCACAGGGCATAAGTAGTTATCGGCGACTGTCGGCAAAAATAATCAAAACTCAGGCGCGTGCGGAATTTTCCGCACGCGCCTTATGTGTTTTTTGCCTTTTTCGGATTTTGTTTTTTAAGCTTTATCCGACTTTTGGCTTGAGGAGAGGAAGGCGACGGCTCTTTCAACGCTGTCCTTGGCGTTGTACCACGGTTCGTCCTCATAGCGGTAGTCGAATTTTTTGCAAAACCAGCTGACGTCTGAGCAAAGCTCTTTAAAGTACGGCGCGAACACCTCCCCGACGTCCTGATAAAATGCGGGAAATTCCTTTTTTCCGAGCTCCCTTGAGCCGGTATTTACAAAATCGATAAAGTGCTTTACGCAAAAGGTCTTTTGAGAAAGGAGCTTTTTTCGAAATTCCTCGTCCGAGGACCACATATACACGGCATTTGACATTATTCTCTTGTAGTTATAGGCGATACGCTCGCAGATATAGCATGAAGAATTAAGCTCCATAAGGCGCTTTATCGGCTTGTCATAGCTTTCTATCTTGTCCTTTTTTGTGATTTTTCCGTAAAGCTCGGCAAGGTGGCTTTCAAGCATGAGCGCCAATGGCAGGCGCTTGCCGTACGCCATCATTTTTTCAAAATGCTTCGGACAAAAGCCGCTCTTGTTTGTCTTGATTCTGATATCCGGCTCCATCATGGAGGCACCGAGAATTAAGTCTATTTCGTTTTTTTCAAGGTCGCGCTCAAGCGTGCAGAAGGGGCAGACGCATTGCTCTGACTCTGCCGCCGCCTCAAAAGCTTCGTTTATCGGTATCGTATAAATGGTTTCGGGCATGATTTTTTCCTTTCTTTAATCAAACTTTTGCGGATTTTTCGGCTTTTTTTCACTTACTGTGTAGCGCTCATAGTAAAAAAGATACTGTTGGGCAATCCCCGCGTTCTCTCCGAGCGCCTTGATATCAAGGCCTGCAGGGTAATATTTTGCAAGAATTTTTTTCACCCACACGTCAACGGGAAAGGCGTCGCGCTTGTCAAAAGCAAAGAGCAGGGCGCAGGATGCGACCTTTGGTCCCACCCCTTTTATACGGCAAAGGTACTCTGTCGACTGCTTAAGGTTCATACTGTCAATAAGGGAAAGATCAATTTCCCCGCTTGCCACCTTTTGCGCACAGTCGCAAATATACTTTGCGCGAAAGCCGGTACCCAGAGCGAAAATCTCCTCCTGTGAGAGAGAGGCAAGCGTTTTTGCGCTCGGAAAATCATAATATGTATTGCCGAGTACCTCAAATGGCCTGCCGTAGGTTTGGCAGAGCCGCTCGATTATTTTTTTGATTCTCGGGATGTTGTTGTTTTGCGATATGATAAAGGAGCAGAGCGTCTCCCACCTGTCTTGCCTTAGCAGCCGTATGCCCGAAGCGCAGGAGGAGGCGCGGCAGAGCACCTCGTCTCCCATATTTTGATAAAAGGAGCAGATGCTCTCGTAATCGACGTCAAGGGAAAGGTATTTTGTCCAAATATCCTCAAATTCCCGCCTTTTGCAGTCATAAAGCGTCACCTTTTCTCCTTCCTGCGAGATCTTAAGCCGCCTGCCAAGCGCCACTCCCTCATAAATGCCGCCGTGCTTTTCAAAGCGAAAGCACTGACCGCAGTCGAAAATGAGGTCAAGGTCGAAATAATTTACATTTGAAATAATAGTATTGTTGTCGCGGTACTCGACGGGATATTTCATAGCTCAACCCCGTTAAGCCTTAGAAGCTCACGCGCGCTTTCCACCGAGTCGATTCCCGTCGGGTTCTTCACAGGCGCAAATTCATAGCTTCTCACTATTTCAAAGGGCAGACAGCCGTCAAAGGTGCGTATAATATCAAAAGCCAGCCGCTCGAATTTAAGCCCGTTCGGCGTTTTCGGAGCTATTTTTTCTCCCTTTTCATTGATATAGGGTATTTTCTTTTCCACAATGTGGTAGGGTGTTGATACCGAAAGCGACCTTTCAAGGGCGTCAAGCCTGAAAAGATAGTTGAGCGTCACGCCGAAGCTGTAAAGCAGGTTGCCGTTTTCGTCCTTTAAATTTTTCATGTCGTCGGTTATTTCATAGTATTCGACAATCGAGGGCTTGCCGTCCTCAAGGCAGAGCACGCCGATTCTTTCGTCCGGCGCGTTCTTTCTTATCACCTTTGCGCCGCACTCTTTTCCCGAAAGTATGGTTGCTCCCACGAACGCGGGGTCGTTCACCCTTTGCAGAACGTTGTCAACCGCAAAAATCGATACCCATTCGACCCCGTCCTCTTTGAGCTTTTCGACATATCCCGCCTTTTTGAGCGAGGAGAACCATCCGCCGTTGCCGTTTGGCGAAAGCGAAATTTTGCCCTTGTCCTCAAGAAAGATTTTCCCGTCAAAGTCGACCGAGGGAGCCATTTCCTGAACAAAAAAGTGAATTTTCGAGCTGTCGTAGCCGAAATAGTCATGCTTTTCAAAGAAATCGACGGTATCGGCGTTGTTTTTGTCGCTTATCATAATGTAGAGCGGAAAACAGCCCCCGACTCTTTTTGCAACGTCAAGCATATTGTTTATAAGGCACTCGAAAATATAAAGCTCTCTGTTAATACCTATGTTAAAGGAGCCCTTCGGCTTGTCAAATCCGAGGCGCGTGCCCTGTCCGCCCGCAAGCAAAACGGCGGCGACCTTGTTGTCTTTCAGCGCCGCGAGTCCCACCTTCTCAAATTCCTCCCTTCGGCGCTCGATTTCAGAAACGGTCATGGCGCCGAGCGGTGAAAAGGTTCCGCTCTTTTTGTAATTATTGCGGTTTTTTGTAAGTGCTAAAAGGGAAAAGTCAAGCTCTTCGATTTGAGAAAGCAGAGCGCTCTTTTCTGTTTCGTCAAGCTCGTTATAAAATCGAAGCAGCTGGGTTTGCGAATGTTTTTCAAGAAGCGAGTATGCGTCATTGTAAGTCATACCGAGGGTTCTCCTTTTTATATGTTTTTGTTTGAATGTTTTAAACCTGAGGGTACAAGGCAAAGGCGAAAGCCTATTTGATATTTCGCCTTTATTGCATATATTACCCTTATTATATCATAAAGCTCGGCTTTATTCAAACAAAAAATAAGAAAATAATGCAAAAAAGAAAAAATAATTTTAAAAACTTAAGCGAAAGGGAAGCTCTTGGAAAGCACTCTGCGGCGGATGCGGTAAAGGGTGTCTCGGCTGACGGACATGGCGCGCGCGGTCTCGGTCATTGAGAGCCCGTAAATATAGCGATATGAAAGAAAAAGCTTTTCGTCCGCCCGCCTTGCCGCCTCTCTCGGACTGTCGGTCTCCCCGATATAGCGCTCTAAATTCTTTTCTGCGGTAAGAAGCTCCTCTTCGAGCTTTTCAAGGGCGTTTGAGCCTTCAAGGTCGTGGGCTTTGGAGGCGCCCTGCTTTTTAAGCCTGTCGTAAAGGAGCCTGTTGCTCCGATAGGCTTCAAAATATGTGATCCAATTATTCATACATTACCTCTCCTTTCGGTCAAATACGGCAAAAGCGAACATATGTTCGTAAATGAAGTATAACACATAACATAATGAATGTCAAGAACAAAATAAAATTTAACAAAAAAGCGGAACATTATTAAAAAAATATAACGCGGTTATGAATTTTGTGCAATTTCACTAATCGTAAAAATCGAAGGGCTAAATTTGTGCACTTTTCACAATTAATTTAAAGGCGGGATTTATCGCCAAAATCGGGCAAAGAGTAATTTATATTTACCTCAACAATTTAAAAGAACGCAAACCTCTCCTGCGCCGCAAAATCAAATTTCTAAAAAATCCGCTTAAACAGCCGATTTTTTAGGGTAAATTCAATTTACATCAGTTTACCCTCAAAATCCCCTAAAATTCAGAGACACAAGGAACCGTGTGAAAAAATATTCTTTTGGAAAAAAAGAAAGAAAAAATTACCCGTCATTCCTTTCGAAAAAACGGGCGGACGCAATTTTTTGCGGGCGAGAGCGCACTTGACTTTTTTTCTTACATATGATATGATTTACAGGTAAAGAAAAATCGGCGCGCTCTGCCCCGACGGGCTTCTTCATCCCGACAGGCCTATTATAAGAGTCGCCGCCGAGTATCCGGCAGATACAAGAAGCTGTCAAGCGTGGCAGAACCATTGCACTCCGGCGGGCGCGGCTGCGCCGCCCCGAGTTTTTAGTCATTACTTCAGTAAGGTAATTTTTTAGGAGGAAAGCAAATGTACCAATCAAACAAAGCAAAATTGCCTACCCGATTTCTTGCTGCTCTTCTTGCCGTTCTGATGGTCGTCGTGCCGGGCGGAATAAGCGCCGCCGCGGACAGCAGCAGCGGGGATTCGTACGTGACGCAGTCGCTTGCCGAGCTGCTCAACCTCAGCTCTTACAGCGACTACATCGAGCAGACGAGAAACATTCCCGACGGAACGGAGTCAGCGGTTCTTGAGGGAGACGACATTGTCGCCTACAACGAAGAGCTGACGGACGCAGAGGGTGTAAAAGCCGTCGAATACGAAGGGGTCAAGGGTCTTTACCTTCCCGCAAGCGGTGTTGTCGGCTGGACCATTAACGTTCCCGCCGACGGAATGTACGCCATCAAAATCAGATACTATTCCGTTGCCGAGGAGACCTCGAAGACAACCTCAATCGAGCGTACCCTCTACATAAACGGAAAGGTTCCTTTTTACGAGGCGCGTTTCTTCACTCTCACAAAAACCTGGACAGACAAGCAGGACAGCTTCCAGACAGACGCCGAGGGCAGACTTATTTCCAAGTACCAAAACGGCGGTGAAATCGTCTATCCTTACGTTGACGAGGACGGAAATGTTCTTGAGCTCAACATCACGGACGCCGGCAAGATGGAATTTGTCAAGACCGGCGAGACTGTCGACGAGTCGAAAATCGAAGGCTGCACAAAGTATCCGGTTTACAAAAACGATATCAACGGAAACGAAATAAAGACCGATAAGGTTCAGGCTCCCGAATGGTCGACTTATTTCTGCACCGACTCCACAGGCTACTGGATCGACGCGCTTCGCTTCCATTTCAATGAAGGCGAAAACACAATTCAGCTTGAAGCTCAGCGCGAGTCGATGGTTATAGGCTCCATCGAGATTCTCCCCTATGTGCCTTATCAGTCGTACGAATCGTACGTCGAGTACTGGAAGTCACAGGGCGCCGGCGAGGTCACAAACGGTTCGGTGAAGGTTCAGGGCGAATACCCCTCCGCAACCTCCGAGAACACAATATACGCGACCAACGACAGAACAAGCTATATAACCGAGCCGCAGGACGCCTCTCAAATCTACCTTAATACAATAGGCGGAGACGGCGGCGAAAAGTGGCGCACGGTCGGTCAGTGGGTGAGATACACCGTAAACGTCAAGGAGAGCGGATTTTATAAGGTTACTCTCCGCTTTAAGCAGAGCACCAACCAAGGTACATTCTCTTCAAGAACAATAAAGATAGCAACGGCAAGCATGATTGCCGCAGGTCAGAACGCCGAGATACCGTTTAACGAAGCGCAGTACGCTCAGTTCAACTACAGCGACGACTGGCAGACCACCTCAATAGGAGACGGAACCACAACCTTCATGTTCTATTTCGAGGCGGGCGACAACTACCTTGAGCTTCACGCATCGCTCGGTAACATGGCGCAGATACTCCGCAGAGTCGAGGAGACCATGACAACCGTCAACGAGGTCTATCTTAAAATCCTCATGATCACAGGCTCCGAGCCCGACGCCAACCGTGACTACGGCTTCTACCGCATAATGCCCGATGATATCGACCAGCTGCTTATACAGTCTAAGGAGCTTTATGACGTGGCTACCGACATCGAGAAGATGACGGGAACAACCGGTTCGAATATCGCAACCCTTGAAAAAATCGCCCTTCTTCTTGAAAGAATGGGTTCAAAGGAAAGCAATATCGCAAAGAACCTAAACAACCTTAAGGAAAATATGGGTACCCTCGGAACATGGCTCCAGGAAGCGAAGTACCAGCCGCTCCAGATAGATTACATTGTGGCAGAGCCCACAAGCGTGGATGTCGCAAAGGAGCACAGGGCAAAGGACAATTTCTTCCAGAGCATATGGTTTGAGATAATCCAGTTTATCCGCTCCTTCACCGCGGATTACAACACACTGGGCGCTATGGAGGTCGTTAAGGACGAAAACGTGGTCGAGGTTTGGACTACGCTCGGACGTGACCAGGCTCAGATAATCAGAAACCTTATAAACTCCGACTTTAACGCCAACAACCCCGGCGTAAGTATCGAATTTAAGCTTGTTGCCGGCGGCGCACTGCTTCCGTCCGTTCTTGCGGGCGTCGGACCCGATGTCTCAATGGGACACGGAGCGGGCGACGTTATCAACTGGGCAATAAGAAGCGCGGTTGTTCCTCTTAATATTAAGGAACAGAAAACCGAGCAGGACCAGGCTTACAAATACGACGAGGCAAGCGGACAGTACATGTTCGACGGGCTTACCGAGGTGTTCGGAAGCTACGACAGCATAAACGGCTTCTCGGGTATCAACTTTAACAGCGACGGCACCTTCTCGGGCGCGTACTTCACAAGAGCCGCCATCGAGCCGCTCGAGCTGTTTGCAGAATATGAGGACGGGCGCAACGAGGTCATTCTTTACGGCGTTCCCGAAACTCAGTCCTTCTCGATGATGTTCTACCGCGCAGACGTCTTCCAGCAGCTCGGACTTGAGCCTCCGAAGACCTGGCAGGAGCTTATCGACATAATCCCGACCCTGCAGAGAAACAACATGGAAGTAGCTCTTCCCAACTCGCTGGGCGGACTCAATCTCTTCCTTTATCAAATGGGCGGACAGCTTTACTCCGACAACGGTAAATCAATCGCCTTCACTCAGGGAACAGAGTACTATGACACGGCGCTCAACGCCTTCTCATACATGTGCAGATTCTTCTCGCAGTACAGAACTCCCTACACATACAGCTTTGAGAACAGATTCAGAACCGGCGAAATGCCGCTCGGAATCATGGACTACGGTACCTACACTCAGCTGAGCGTTTACGCTACCGAGATTAAGGGACTTTGGGAATTTGTTCCGCTGCCCGGCTATCAGGAGATGGCGGAGGACGGAACTATGACTCCGATAAACAACACCTCGGTGTCCGGTGTATCCGCGCTTATCATGCTTCACGACGAGCACAGAACCGCCGAACAGACAGAGAACGCTTGGAAGTACATAAAGTGGTACGTCGGCGCGCAGAACCAGTCGGCATACGCCAACGAGTTGACCGCACTGCTCGGCTCGGTGTCAAAGCATAACACCGCAAACGTCGAGGCGCTTGCATCCCTTTCATGGACTACCAGCGAGTATACAAACCTTATGAGCCAGTTTACAAATCTTTCTGCGGTTCGTGAGTATCCCGGCGGATATATTATAGGCCGTTACGTGGGCTTTGCATTCCTTGCGGTTTACAACAACAATGCGGATCCTACCGACTCGCTCCTTGATTATGTAACCGAAATCAACAAGGAGCTTACGAGAAAGAGAAAGGAATTCGGACTTTCCTTCTCGGATATATCCTACAGCGCAAACGAATGAGAATGAGCTTTCTCAAAGAAAAAGCGATACCTGCCGTGCCGGCGGCAAAGCCGGCGCGGCTCCCTAAAAATCATCAAAGTAAGGAGAGGATTGCAATTGTCAGACAATACGGCAGTTAAAAAATCAGAGACGGTAAAAAAAGCCGTTTCCAGAAAAGACATGTCAATGCTGAGATGGACTCTGAAGGAAATGAAGCGCAACTACGTGGCGTACCTCATGCTTCTGCCATACTACGTTATATTCCTTCTTTTCACCATTATCCCGGTGGTTGTGTCACTGGTGCTCAGCTTTACATCCTTCAACATGCTCGAGCCGCCCATATTCATCGGCGCGGACAACTATATCAGGCTTTTCCTTGAAGACGATATATTTATCATAGCATGTCAGAATACACTTATATTTGCGGCGGTAACGGGACCTGTTTCCTACCTGCTTTCCTTCGTGGTCGCATGGTTTATAAACGAGCTTCCCCCGAAGATTCGCGCACTTGTAACGCTTGTCTTCTACGCCCCCAACATTGCGGGTTCGGTATACCTTATTTGGTCGGTTGCCTTTTCTTCCGACGCATACGGATACGTAAACTCAATGCTCCTGTATCTTGAAATTATAGATACGCCGATAGCCTTCTTCCAGGATGCAACCTACGTCATGCCGCTTTGTATAGTGGTTGCGCTTTGGACGTCGCTTGGTACCGCGTTCCTGTCCTTTATCGCGGGTCTTCAAATCGTGGACGTTTCGCTTTACGAGGCGGGCGCGGTGGACGGAGTCAAAAACCGTTGGCAGGAGCTTTGGTACATCACTTTGCCCTACATGAAGCCTCAGCTCATGTTCGGTGCCATCCTTGCAATAACCGGCTCCTTCGGCTTCGGCGGCATAGTGGACGCACTTGCCGGCAACCCGTCGGTTGACTACTGTGCATGGACGATAACACACCATCTGGGTGACTACGGAGGTGCGAGGTACGAGATAGGTTACGCTTCGGCAATAGCCACGGTACTGTTTGTCATAATGATTGGCGCGAACTTCCTTGTCAATAAACTCTTATCGAAGGTGGGACAATAAAATGGCAAAAGTACAGAAATTAAGAACAAGAAAACATCGCGTTGTCCTTAACCGTTCGAGAGGAGGAGACGCGGGAATATCCTTCTTCCTCATACTCATGGGAATATTCATGTTCCTGCCGATGCTGTATACCATAATGCAGTCCTTAAAGCCTCTTGACGAGCTTTGGGCATACCCCCCGAAGTTTTACGTGGTGTCTCCCACGCTGAAAAACTTCACTGACCTGTTCAGACTTATGAACACGGCTTGGGTGCCTTTCTCAAGGTACATATTCAACACGGTTATAATCTCGGTCTGCGGAACCTTCGGAAACCTTCTTTTCGGTTCGATGGCAGCATACGCCTTCTCGAAAATAAAGTTCCCCGGCAGAAACATGATGTTCCAGCTCGTCGTGCTCTCGCTCATGTTCCACACCACCGTTTCGGCGATTGCGAACTTCATCATCATGTCCGCGCTCGGCTGGGTTGACACCCTGCTTGCGGTCATAATCCCCACATGGGGTTCGACCCTCGGTCTTTACCTTATGAAACAGTTCATGGATTCGACGGTATCGGACGCGGTGCTCGAATCCGCGCGACTTGACGGCGCGCGTGAGCTTACGACCTTCTGGCGCATAGCGATGCCGATGGTTAAGCCCGCATGGCTCACGCTTATCGTGTTCTCCTTTAAGGATCTTTGGAATATGGGAGCGACGATTTACATCTATTCCGAAGAGCTCAAGACCTTTGCATACGCTATAGGTCAGATACTCAGCGGCGGTATCGTCCGTTCGGGCGCCGCGGCTGCTTCCACGGTGGTTATGATGATAGTGCCTATCGCGGTGTTCATCATTTCCCAGTCCAACATCATCGAGACGATGGGCTCGTCCGGTATGAAAGATTAAGGAGGTAAATAATGAAAAACACAGTAAAAAGAGTTTTTGCACTTGTTGCCTGCCTTGTAATTCTTTCGAGCACGCTTGTAAGCGTTCTTCCGGTACACGCCGCGGGAACCTACACTTATTCAATGGAGGGCGACTCACTCCCTTCACCCGACGCTTACACACCTATTGAGGTTGTTGACAGCCCGAAGATAAAGGGGCTTGAAACTGCGCTCAGCTCGCCTACAGACATTGAAACGGACAGCGATAACAATATTTACATCGCCGACCCCGGAAACAACAGAATTGTTGTTATGAGCGAGTATTATCAGCTTCATTTCACAATTTCCGAGTTTGTCAACAGCGAGGGCGTCAACGATTCGCTCAAGAACCCGAGAGGCGTATTTATCTGGGAGGGCAACAAGCCCACAACAGACGAAGCGCTTGACCCCGACGGCGACGGCTTCTACAGTGCAAAATACATTTACGTTGCGGACACCGACAACGCAAGAATCGTAGTATTCGACGAGGAAGGCAATTATGTTCGCCATCTTGAACAGCCCGAATCCGAGGTGTTCGAGGAAGACGAGCTGTACCGCCCGATAGCGCTTGCAGTCGACGTTTCCGAAAGAATTTACGTTGTATCCTCCACAACCTACCAAGGTATCATCGCCCTTTCTTCCGAAGGCGAATTTGCGGGATACATCGGCGCGCAAAAGGTTACCTACAGCGTTCTCCAGCTTATATGGAGACGCTTCCAGACAGCCGAACAGCTTGCTCAACAGGAGCAGAACGTATCGACAGAGTACAACAACATCGCAATTGACGACGACGGCTTTGTATACGTTACGACAAACAGTATAGACGAGGGCTCTCTTGCGGACGCTATACAGAACTCCGACAAGAACTACGCTCCGGTCAAAAAGCTCAACACAGCCGGAACCGACATAATGAGAAGAAACGGCTTCTTCATTCCGGCAGGTGAAATCAACTTCCGCGGCGTCACATACGATGACTCGGCAACAGGTCCTTCAAGTATCGTCGACGTGGCAATAGGTCCCGAGAACACATGGTCTATTGTCGACCAAAAGCGTTCCAAGATATTCACCTACGACGATGACGGCGAGCTTCTCTTCGCCTTCGGCGACAAGGGCTCACAGCTCGGAAACCTGAGAAACATTGCGGGTCTTGTATATCTTAACGACAAGCTGCTTGTCCTTGACGGCGAGACCGCAAGCTTCACGGTTTACGGCAGAACCGAATACGGCGACCTACTTATTGCCGCAATTCAGCACAACAACCAGCGTCTTTACTCGCTTGCCGAGGAAGACTGGAAGGCAATACTCCAAAGAAACAACAACTTTGACGCGGCTTACATCGGTCTCGGTCAGGCATATTTCCTGCAAGGCAACTGGGAAGAGGCGATGAGCTACTTTAAGTACGCATACGCCACCGAGCGTTATTCGGACGCATTCGGCGAGGTCAGAAAGGAATGGGTTGAAAAGTACATTCTGATTATTCCGGTTGTCGTCATTGTGTTCTGCGTGCTTATCACAATGCTCTTTAAGTATGCAGGAAAGGTCAACTCCAAGGCTGCGGTAAGCGGCAAGAAGAAGACCTATTGGGAGGAGCTGATGTACGCTTTCCACGTCATCTTCCACCCGTTTGACGGCTTCTGGGATATGAAGCACGAAAAGCGAGGGTCACTCAGAGCCGCATTCACAATACTTGCCGTTGCCGCCGCGGTATTCGCATGGCAGGCAATCGGTCAGTCCTTCATTTTCAACCCGAGAGGCGGATACGCAAGCATCATCGGACAGCTTGCCGGAATGCTCCTGCCCCTGCTTTTGTGGGTGACCTCGAACTGGTGTCTTACCACACTGTTTGACGGCGAAGGAAGCTTCAAGGACATCTTTGTGGCGTGCTGCTATTCATTGACTCCCATTATTCTTATCGTTCCGATAGCAACGCTGCTTACGCATGTTGTGACCCTTTCCGAATCGGGATTTGTCACACTCCTGCTCAACGTTTGCTGGGTATGGCTGTTCCTACTCATATTCTTCGGAACGATGGTCACACACGATTATTCACTCGGTAAAAACATAATAACGGTGCTCGGAACGGTGCTTGTTATGTGCGTTATCATGTTCGTTGCGGTGCTGTTCTCCGGACTTATGATCAAGATGGCATCCTTCATATCGAACATCATCACCGAGATTCAATTCAGAGTACAGTAAAAGGAGAGTGGAAAAATGGTATCGAGAAATACAAGATATTTATCACTACTGCTCGTACTTTTCATGATAGTTGGTATGATGTCGGCTCTTGTTCCCACCTTTGCCGATGAGGTAGAGGATGACGGTGAGTCGGTCGAGGTTGTCATTGACAACGAGGACGGGGAGGAGGCCGGTGACGGAGATAACGCCGAGGCACTCCCGTCCGAGGACGCCCCCGAAAGTGAGGACGCACCCGCGACCGGCGCTCCCACAGAGGACGGGGACGACGAGGAAGAAGAGAGCGGTATTATCTTAACCATTGAGGAAGCTATTGCCGCATACCTTACCACAGAGTACAAGAGCCGCGAGGAAAAGCTTGAGACAATGACCCTTAAGCTTAAGAGAGGCGACTATGAGATGTACGTTCAGCCGGCTACCGGCGAGGTTGCGGTCAAGAACACCGTCACAGGACAGATAATTCTCTCCAATCCCTTTGACGTCGCGCTTGTCGACAGTGACAACGTCAAATCCGAGCTTCTCTCGCAGGTTGTCGTGACCTTCAAGGATATCACCAATCAGAATACGACAAAAACGATGTACAGCTACGAATATTCGGCTCAGAGAGGTCAGATATCGGTTAAAAACATCAAAAACGGTATCCGAGTCGAGTACATAGTAGGTAAGCAGTCGGCAAGAAAGCTGATGCCTTACTGGATGGAGGCTCAGCGTTTCGAGACGATGATACTCCAGCCTATGGCAGAGCAGGCAACCCAGTACGAGTACAGACAGTTCTTTGCAAGCTATACGCTTCAGGACCCCAACAATGAGATAGAATCCATTGTTAAAACCATGAATGAGAGCTACCCCTGTACCAAGGATTCCTTCTACACGGAAGCTAAATCGTATACTATTCTCAACAAGCAGTATCAGGAAGAGGAAAGAACCTACGAGGCGGGCTACAATATGGCGATCTACGTCGTAGACCCGGTTGCGGCAACCTCCGAACGTGAATCCAACCAGCTTGAAAGCTACGTTAAGCAGTACTGCCCCGCATTCAACTATGAAGAGCTTGACTATGATATCGAGCTTACAAAGTACAAGGGCGACGACGCGGCTGCGGCTGTATTCACATTAGCGCTTGAATGGTATCTTGACGAGTCGGGCTTTAGATGCGAGGTTCCGCTCAACAGCCTGTCATACGATGAGGATACATATCAGCTTGACAACATCATAGTCAACCAGTATCTCGGCTGCACCTCGGCAAGATATGACGGTTACGCCTTCTTCCCGGACGGCAGCGGCACAATAATCACCAATGAGGATATCAAGGTCGGAGGTAACGCATACAGCGTTGCGGCTGAGGTATACGGTCCCGACTTTGCATATCACAACCTCTTCTACAACGGAAAGAGCGAGGTTATTTACGCTCCGGTTTACGGCATTATCGACGGCACCGAGTATATAACCCAAGGCGACCTTATAGAAGCGAATGCGCCTCTCTTCCAGCCGGCTCTTGACGAGGATAAGAAGATTATTCGAAATGAAGACGGTACAATTGAGTACGCCGTTGACGAAAACGGCGACCTTATACCGATTTACGATTCTGTCACCGAGGCTTATGTAACTCCGATAACCGAAACCGATGAGGAAGGCAACGAAACTGTTGTCGGCTACTGCCTGATATCAAATCCCGACCAGATGGTTGAATTTGACGAGGCGGAAGAGCTTTACTACCTCATCGACGAGGAAGGAAACAGAATCCAAAAGACCGGCGATATTTACCAAGAGTTTGTACACGTTGTCGACCAAGGCTTCCTTGCAGTGGTTGACGGCGGCGAATCTCTTGCAAGAATCACCTATTCTTACGGCGGAATTTCACACAGCTACTGCTCGATGTACGCAACCCTTCGTCCTATCCCCACCGACACATACAACCTCCAAGAGGCAATATCAGTAGGACAGAACGACACATGGGACGTCACCTCGGAAAGAAAGTTCACCGGAAGATACACGGTCAGATACTTCATGATGTCGAATTTCGAGGGAAGCAAATATGAAGGCTCTTACATGGGAATGGCAAGGGCTTACAGGGATTATCTTGAAGCAAACGGCGTTCTCTCTCTGATAGACGACGCAAAGGCTGACATCCCGCTTTACATCGAATCCTTCGGATCTATCGAGACACGCTCGACATTCCTTACAATTCCGATTTGGGTCGACACACCTCTTACAACCTTCGAGGACGTCAAGACGATGTATTCGACTCTTGCGGAAAACCCCGACTATAACATCACAAACGTAAACTTCCGCCTTAACGGCTTCGGTAACGGCGGTATGGACTATGAGTACTATCCCACAAAGGTCGACTTTGAAAAGGTGCTCGGCGGTGACGACGGCTATGAGGACCTCGTTGCGGACGCCAAGAATAGGGGTTACGGAGTTTTCCCGAACTACGACTTTGTGAACGCTCACGGCACAAGAGCCTTTGACGGATTTAAGTACAAATGGGTTGTCAAGACAATTGACGACAGATATGCTTCAAAGAGAGAGTACGACGCTACCTTCCAGTCCTTCCAGCGTATCGGTGCGCTTTGCGTTTCACCCGCATACTTTAGCAAGGTGTTCGACCTGTTTACCAAGTCTTTTGGCGATTACAGCGTCAGCGGACTTTCGGTGGGAAGCCTTGGAGACGACCTTAACTCCGACTTTGACAAGGATGAGCCTTACAACAGAGAGGACGACAAGGAATACTCGGTAGAGCTTCTTGAAAAGCTTTACAAGCAGTACGGCGACGTGCTTATGGTTGACGGCGGAAACTCATATTCATGGCAATATGTACGTCACATACTCAATCTGTCGCTCGACAGCAGCCGGTATCTGAGAGCTTCGGCATCGATACCCTTCCTCGGAATCGTTCTTCACGGTTCTATCAGCATCGCGGGTACGCCTACCAACATGAAGGGCGACACCTCATACGAGATACTGAAAATCATCGAGAACGGTGCGGCTCCGTATTTCACACTTTCATATCAGAACACTCAGGAGCTTAAAGAGTTCTTCTATGAGTACTATTCTGTAGACTTCGGCATCTGGCTTGAAGACCTTATAGAGGTTTATAAGGTGCTCAACGAGGCGCTTAAAGACGTTCAGACCGCAAGAATTATCGACCACAAGTTCATCACGGGCAACCGCGTGCTTACCGAATCCGAGAGCGCATATCTCGAAGCGGCGCTTGCTGCCGCTCATGAGAACTACGACAAGGAGCTTGCGGCGGCACAGCTTAAGTACGACAACGCCAAGGCGCGCGCAAAGAGACTTGCCGAGGAAGCCGGAGAGGTCTTTGACGAGGAGGCTTACATCGAGGAGAACGGCGAGTTTGAATTTATCGAATTCGATGAGTACTATCAAAGCGAAATCGATACCGTCATTGACGACTACACGATAGTTTACGAAACATATGAAAACGGCATATCCTTCATACTCAACTACAACTCGTTTGCAATAACCGTTGAGATAGACGGCACAGAGTACACTGTGGAAGGCACGAGCTTTGCTAAAATTACAAAAGCATGAAAGGGGGCTTGAAAAATGAATAACACAAAAGCAGCGCTTAAAACCGCAGCTCCAAAACAGAAAAAACGCAAGGTAGTTTCTCTGGATCGTAAAAAAGCCCGTTCAGGATGGCTGTTCGTCTTACCTTTTGTAATCGGATTTGCTATTATCTATCTTCCCATAGTGCTTGACTCAATCTGGCTTACCTTTAACTCGGTAAGAACGGTGAGACAGCAGGGACTTCAGCTCACATTTATCGGGCTTGACAACTACAAAACGGCGCTATTTGAGGACGCCAACTTCGTTCAGACTCTGACCGGAGGACTGCGACAGCTTGTTATTGATATCCCCGCTATAGTCATTTTCTCGCTGTTTATTGCGGTTCTTCTCAATCAGAAAATGGTAGGGCGCGCGGCGTTCCGTGCAATATTCTTCATACCGGTCATTCTTGCAACCGGACTTATTGCCGAAATCGACGCGGGCAACACGGTAAACCAATACATGTCGGGAACCTCGGGCATTGAAACGGGAGAAAACATTGAAAGCTCGGCAAGCCAGATTATTTCCTCGGCGGATATATCGATGCTCTTCAGCAACATGAGCGTCGGTTCCGGGCTGGTGCAGACGATAACCGACCTTGTCAACGACGTGTATAACATTATCAACCGTTCGGGCGTTCAGATGCTTATATTCCTTGCAGGTCTTCAATCGATAGACCCCGCAATATATGAGTCCTGCTCAATCGACGGCGCAACCTCATGGGAAACCTTCTGGAAGATAACCTTCCCGATGATCAGCCCGATGATACTTGTCAACACCATTTACACGGTTATTGACTCGTTTACATCCGCCGATAACTCGGTCATGAACTTCATATCCAACTATTACAACACTACCTCCATGGTGGTAAGTAGTGCGATGGCATGGATATACTTTGTGATAGTGGTTGCCATAGTTGCGATTGTTTCCGCCATACTATCGGCCTACATCTTCTATCAGAGAAGAGATTAAGGAGGTTACATATGACAGACAATCCCATAAAGGTAACAAAAGAAACCAAGAAAAAGATTCGAGTTGAGTTTGAACGTACTTCGGCGTGGAAAAAATTCAAGCTGAAATACCTCTCACTGAACTTCTTGGGAATGACGATATTCAAGATATTCAGATTGGTTCTTCTCATAGGTATCTCTTATGTCATTCTCTATCCGTTCTTCACGAAGATCGCCTCATCCTTCATGAGCCCTACCGACTTCGTCGACGTCACGGTCATGCTTATACCGAAATCCCCGACGCTCAACACGTATAAGCAGATAATTATCGAGAACCATTACTTCCAAGCGCTCTTTAACACGCTGATCCTCTCGCTCATATGCGGCGTCATTCAGACCTTTATATGCTGCGTTATAGGATACGGCTTTGCTAAATACCACTTCAAAGGAAGCAAACTGTTGTTCCTCTGCGTTGTGCTTACAATGATAGTCCCTCACCAGACTATAAGATATTCGATGTTCATGAAGTTCAGATATTTCGATATCGGATACTTCGATTTCGGTATTCTCAGTCTGTTCGGAGACAAAGACGGAATCAACCTCATCAACACGTTCATCCCACTGATTATGCTTTCAATCTTCGGACTTGCATTCAAGAACGGACTTTACATCTTCATGATGCGCCAGTTCTTCAAGAATGTGCCCGACGAGCTTGAGGAATCGGCTTACATCGACGGTTCGGGAACATTCAGAACCTTTATGCAGATAATTCTTCCGCTTTCCGTTCCGATGATGGTAACAATCTTCCTCTTCGCGTTCTCATGGCAGTGGACTGACAACTTCTACACGTCAACTTCAATGTTCTTCCCGGGCAAGAGTCAGGTGCTTCTGTCCAAGATTGTTTCGATTCCGAGAACGCTTGATACCAACTATCCGGGCGGTAACCTGTTCTCTGCGGCAATTCGAAACACCTGCGGTCTGCTTATAATTGCTCCGCTGCTTGTCGTTTACCTGTTCTGTCAGAAGTTCCTTGTTCAGGGTATTGAACGTTCGGGTATTACCGGTTAATTTCAAACCGAAATTACAATTTATTCAAGGCTGTCGATTTATTTCGACAGCCTTGTCCTTTAAAATCCGCCGAGTGTCGGCGCGGGCTTTTTATACAGAAAGCGCATAATACCCGCGCGCAAATTTTATGAGTGTTAATTTCGGGGGTACTTAAAACATTTTGTCAAATTTTTATCAAAAACTATTGAAAAAGGCAGAACTATATATTATAATATAACAGAATAAATATGGAGCGGCGCGCGGCGCCTGCCCCTGCTACTTAAAGTCAAACGCTTAGCAAAGAGAGGAAATATATTATGCCTGAATTTAAAAAGATAGGTGTATTAACGTCGGGCGGCGACGCTCCCGGCATGAATGCTGTTGTCAGAGCCATTGTCAACTGCGCGTCTCAAAACGGAGTTGAGGTAATGGGAATTTACGAAGGGTACAGAGGTCTGCTCGAAGACGATATGAAGCTGCTTGAGCCTCAGGATGTGGCAAACTCCTTTTCAAGAGGCGGAACAATACTTTACACCGCTCGGTGCCTGAGATACAATTCCCCCGAGGGAGTGAGGGAGGCTTATAATAAATGCCGCGAGCTTGGAATTGACGGTATAATCGCTGTGGGAGGAGACGGCACCTTCAGAGGCGCCACCGACCTTGCAAAGGCGGGCATTCCCACCATCGGCATCCCGGGCACAATTGACAATGACATCACAGCCACCGATTACACAATAGGCTATGACACCGCAATGAACACTGTTGTCGACATGTGCGACAGACTGCGCGACACCTGCGAGTCCCACGCAAGATGCGACATCGTTGAGGTCATGGGAAGAAACGCGGGCTACATAGCGCTTAACGCGGGTATCGCCGTGGGAGCGACCGCCATTTTGCTTAAAGAATTTGAATATGACGAGGACGCCATAATTCAAAAGATGATCGACGAGCGCAAGAGCAACAGGGCAAGAAGCTTTATAATTGTGATGAGCGAAGGGCTTGACGGCTACGGCTCGGGAAACTACGGGGAAGAGCTTGCCAAGAAGGTTGAGGCAAGATCCGAGGAGCAGGGCTGTCTTATAGAAACGAGATTTGCCCGCCTTGCCCATGTGGTGAGAGGGGGAAGCCCCACACTCACAGACAGGCTTATAGGCTCAAGAATGGGAGCAGAGGCAGTAAAGCTGCTTCTTGAAGGAAAGAGCAATCTTGTCGTCTGCCAGAGAAACGGAAGAATTACTACCTCCGAAATAAAGTACGCTCTGGCGCTTGACACCATGTTCAAAAACGAGTACGCCTTTAAAAAGTGCCCCAGCCCTAAATATAACAGGGAAAAGAATCTTGAGGGGTTTGACGAGGCGACAATAAAGCAGATGGAAGAGTACTGCGAAAAGAAATATCAGGATATGAAGGATCTTTACAAAGTGGCAAACACCTTGGCGTTCATGGACTAACGTCTTTTTGTCGACTTTGAAAAAGGGAGGAGGTGTTAAGGATGCTGTCAAAGCCATATTCGGCGGCGGTGCTCGGCGTTGAGGGATACCCTGTTGTGGTTGAATGCAGCGTTACGGACAAGCTCAGCAATTTTGAAATAGTCGGGCTTCCGGACAATGCGGTTAAAGAAGCCAAGGAGCGAATTGCCGCGGCTATAGACAACAGCGGATTTGTCTATCCTTTCGGATACATACTTATAAATCTCGCTCCCGCCGACATAAAGAAAACCGGCTCGGGGTATGACCTTGCAATTCTTGTCGGAATCCTTAACGCCTCGGGAACAATAAAGTGCGACGTCTCGGGCAAGAGTTTTATCGGAGAAATGTCCCTTTCGGGCGAGATAAGACGGGTAAACGGCGTTTTATCAATGTGCTTGGCACTTGCCAAGGCGGGAGTCAAAGAGGTGTTCGTCCCCAAGGAGAACGCCGCCGAGGCGTCTGTTGTCGAGGAGCTTACAGTCTATGCCGTCTCGGATGCGCGCGAGGTTGTCTCACACCTTAACGGAAATAAGGTGCTCGAACGTACTGCCTTTGACAGAGCGGCGTATCTTGGAAAAATCCCAAAAAACGCGGGGCTTGACTTTGCCGACGTCAGAGGTCAGGAGAAGGCAAAGCGCGCTCTTGAAATTGCCGCGGCGGGACTGCACAATGTATTAATGATTGGACCTCCCGGGACGGGAAAAAGTATGCTTGCAAAGCGCCTTCCCTCAATTCTCCCCGAGATGTCCTTTGCCGAATCGGTTGAAACCACAAAAATTCACTCAATATCGGGCACTCTGCCGGCGGATACCTCTCTTGTAAGCGTCCGTCCGTTCAGAGCGCCTCACCACACAATGTCCTCGGTGTCGCTTGCCGGCGGAGGCTCGATACCCGTCCCCGGAGAGGTCTCGCTTGCGCACAACGGCGTGCTCTTTTTGGACGAGCTTCCCGAGTTTTCAAAATCGGTGACCGAAATTTTAAGACAGCCTCTTGAGGACAGGGAAATCACCATAACCAGAGCCATGGGACGCTTCACCTTCCCATGCTCGTTTATGCTTGTCTGCGCGATGAATCCCTGCAAGTGCGGCTATTACGGGCATCCTACAAAGCCGTGCACCTGCAAAAGCGCGGATATAAAAAAGTACATGTCGAAAATCAGCGGACCTCTGCTCGACCGAATAGATATTCAAATTGAGGTGAGCTCGCTTTCATACGATGAAATATCCTCTAAAGCGACCTCCGAGAGCTCGGCGGCAATCAGGGAAAGAGTCAACAAGGCGCGCGCCTTTGCTATGGAGCGCTTTGAGGGCGACTCGCTTTCGATCCACAGCAACGGAGAGATGAACGCGCCTCAGGTGCGAAAGTACTGCACGCTTGACGACAGGGCAAAGGTTCTGCTCAAATCCGCATTTGACAATATGGGGCTTTCCGCCAGAGGTCACGACAGGATTTTAAGAGTCGCAAGGACTATTGCCGACCTTGACTCGTCTGAGGTCATAAAGGCACCTCACGTGGCTGAGGCTATTCAACTTCGCTCTCTTGACCGCAAATATTGGTAGTTTTTAAAAAAAGTATTGACAAAACAGAGTTTTAGTGATATAATTCATAATAGTTTTAAATTAAAACCGTTGAGAAAGAATAGTAATTGCAAGTCTTGGTGTTTCAGAGAGCCGCAGAACGGTGTGAATGCGGTATACCTTTTGCAATGAATGGACTTTCGAGGGCTGCCGAAATAAGTAGGTATGCCGGAGTAAGCTCTCCGTTAAAAAAAGCGGCGTGTGAAGCACGTATCGAGGTGAACGCATAAGCGTTAAGCCAGGTGGCACCGCAGGTTATCCTGTCCCGGCATTTTTGTCGGGGCAGTTTTTCTTTTTCTCTGCGGCTTTTACTTATCAGTTATCCCGAATAATCGGGTGAAAATAAAGAAAGGACAGGTAATATATTATGTCAGAACAGAAAATTCCTTACAAAATCTATCTTGAAGAAAATGAAATGCCGAGCGCATGGTACAACCTTCGCGCCGATATGAAAAACAAACCGGCGCCCCTTATGAATCCCGGTACGGGCAAGCCTATGACGGCAAAGGAGCTTGAGGGCGTGTTCTGCTCGGAGCTTGTAAAGCAGGAGCTTGACGAAACCACACCCTTTATTGAGATTCCGCAGGAAATACGCGATTTTTACAAAATGTACCGCCCGTCTCCGGTCGTAAGAGCGTACAATCTTGAAAAATATCTCGGCACTCCCGCAAAAATTTACTACAAATTCGAGGGTAATAACACCAGTGGAAGCCATAAGCTCAACAGCGCCATCGCTCAGGCATACTATGCGAAAAAGCAGGGACTTAAGGGCGTTACGACCGAGACGGGAGCGGGACAGTGGGGAACCGCGCTTTCAATGGCGTGCGCGTACCTCGGACTTGACTGCAAGGTCTATATGGTCAAGGTCTCCTATGAGCAAAAGCCCTTCCGCCGCGAGGTCATGAGAACCTACGGCGCAAGCGTCACCCCCTCGCCTTCAATGACGACCGAGGTCGGCAAAAAAATCCTTGCCGAAAACCCGAATACCACAGGATCACTCGGCTGTGCCATATCGGAAGCCGTTGAGGCTGCCGTCACGCATGAGGGCTATCGTTATGTGCTCGGAAGCGTATTGAATCAGGTACTGCTCCACCAGTCTGTCATAGGACTTGAAACAAAGACCGCGCTTGATAAGTACGGCGTAAAGCCCGATATTATCATCGGCTGTGCCGGCGGCGGCTCGAATCTTGGCGGACTTATCGCGCCCTTCATGGGCGAAAAACTGCGCGGCGAGGCTGATTACGAGATAATCGCCGTCGAACCCGCCTCCTGTCCGAGCTTTACAAGAGGTAAGTTTATGTACGACTTCTGCGATACCGGTATGATCTGCCCGCTTGCTAAAATGTACACTCTCGGAAGCGGCTTTATCCCCTCCGCCGACCACGCGGGCGGACTGAGATTCCACGGCATGAGCACAATTCTCTCTCAGCTCTATCACGACGGCTATATGAAGGCTATAAGCGTAAAGCAAACCGACGTCTTTGCCGCCGCAGAGCAGTTTGCAAGAATCGAGGGCACTCTCCCCGCTCCCGAAAGCGCTCACGCAATTAAAGCTGCAATGGATGAGGCTATAAAATGCAAGGAAACAGGAGAGGCCAAAACCATCCTCTTCGGTCTCACGGGTACCGGCTATTTCGACCTTGTCGCATATCAGAACTACAATGACGGAGTTATGACAAACTACATCCCCTCGGATGAGGAAATAGCAAACAGCATCGCTAAAATCCCGCAGTTTAATTAAGTCAAAACAGCGCAAAAGCGGCAAGCCTTTTTGAGACCTGCCGCTTTTTAGCGCGTATTTTTAACATTATTGACTGTTTTCGATTAAAAAGCACGGTTATTTTTGCATATTAAAATATTCCGTGATTTTATCCCTTGAGCAAGCGGCGTTTCCGGTGATCATTGTGGAGGAGCCGCCGCCTTTGGCAGAGAGCGCCGCGTTAATTTCGAGCGCTTTTTGCTTTAAATCCACACCCTTACTTGCCATTACAAACGTGTATTTGCCCTCATTGCCGAGAAAAAGGGCGCAAATACCCTCGCAAAGCTCGGCTCCGGCGTTAACGACAACCCGCGCGGACTTAATATCGAGCATGTTGTCAAAAATTATAATATTGCCGTTTTGAGGCTTTAAGGAGGAGATGATTTTTTCTGCAAGCGCAAGGCGAAGCGCGGCTTTTTCCTCTTTTTCCCGTTTTAGCTCCTCATAAAGCTCGCCCACAGCTCCCGCAACGCCGCAATACTTTGCGGAGAGCAGGACGGAAATGTTTTTTATGCTCTCCATGCTTTCACGATAATGCAAAAGCGCGTCGGCGCCGCACAGCAGACGAAGTCTCACACCCGACTTGTATTTCATAAAGCCGAGAATTTTTATAATTCCGATTTCCCCCGAAAAGTCGACGTGCGGCGCACAGCAGGCGCACACGTCATACCCCTCAATTGTCACAAGGCGCACCTTTGTGCCGCTTATTTCCTTTTTGCTTCTGTAATTTATATTTTCAAGCTCCTCTTTTGTGTGAAATGAGCTGATAAAGCGAACGTTTTTCCAGACCGCCTCATTTGCCGAAAGCTCGAGTCTTTCGACCTCGGAGCCGGTGAGTACCTTGTCAAAATCCAAGGTTACCTCCTCATTTCCCATATGAAAGCCGATATTTGAACAGCCGAAAAGGGTGTGCGCAATACCCGAAACTATATGCTCTCCCGAGTGGTTTTGCATACGCGAAAAGCGAAGCTTGTAGTCTATCTCCCCGCGAACCCTTTCTCCCACCGGCAGAGGGCTCTCGCAAAGGTGCACGGTATCACCCTCGCGCTCAAAGCAGTCGACAACATTTATTAAGGCGCCGCAGTATTCAAGCCTTCCGATGTCACCGGGCTGTCCTCCCCCTTCGGGAAAGAAAGCGCTCCTGCTTAGTATTATTTCATATCCCCTGTCGGCTTTTGTGCAGGAAAGCACCCGAGCCTCGAAGTTTTTCATATGCGAGTCGATAAAATAAAGCTTTTCGGTCATAGCGAATACGTCCTTTTGTGATTTACTTTGATATTATATCATGAATAATGAGTTTACTTCAATATAAAGAGGTAAAAAACTTGTTAAATGAAAAAGATTGTGATATAATTTATATGCCGAATGAAAAGTCTGAAAGGAATATTTTAAAGCTATGAGAAATTATCCGGTATTTACAGTCAGCGAAAAAGCCGAAAACAACTTAAAGAAGGGGCATCCCTGGGTGTACGCCGAGGAGGTTGTCTCGGTTGTCGGAGAATACAAAAACGGCGATATAGTCGACGTAAATTCAAAAAAGGGCAGGTACCTCGGAAGCGGCTTTGTCAACGACCTCTCCAAAATCAGAGTAAGAATTATATCAAGAGACGCAAACTGCAAGTTTGACGGAGCGTTTTGGGAGAGACGGGTAAAGTACGCTCTAAACTATCGCATAGCAGTCATGGGAGAGGAGGACTTTCGGTGCTGTCGCCTGATATTCGGCGAGGCGGACGGCTTTCCGGGGCTCACGGTAGACCGCTTTGAAGACGTGCTTGTCGCTTCTGTTCTCTGTCTTGGCACAGAGCTGCGCCGTGATATTATATATTCCGCGCTTCTGTGCATAATGGAGGCTTACGGCGCAAAAATAAGCGCGCTTTACGAACGCTCGGACGGTCCCATAAGAGAGCTTGAAGGCATGGAGGAAAGGCACGGCTGTTATTACGGCTCGCTTTCGGGAAAGGTCAATATCAAAGAAAACGGCATAATATATGCGGTTGACTGCGTCGACGGTCAAAAAACCGGCTTTTTTCTCGACCAGAAATACAACCGCGCGGCAATAAGAAAAATTGCAAATGGCAGACGTGTGCTTGACTGCTTTACGCACACAGGCGCTTTTGCCCTTAACGCTGCAATGGGCGGCGCAAAGCAGGTAACGGCGGTGGATATTTCAAAAAGCGCGCTTGAGAGCGCCAAGGAAAACCTGGTGCTAAATAACGCAGAGGATAAAATTGAGCTTGTAAGGGCCGACGTTTTTGAATATCTTACAGCCCTTGCCGATAAAAAAAGTCATGATTATGATTTTATAATACTTGACCCTCCCGCCTTCACCAAAAGCCGCCAAACATTAAAGGACGCCATAAGGGGCTACAAGGAGATAAATTTAAAAGCCATGAAGCTGCTTCGGCGCGGCGATTATTTTGCCACATGCTCCTGCTCGCACTTTATGCGTGACAGTATTTTTTGTCAGACCCTGCACTCGGCGGCAGAGGACGCGGGCATAACGCTTCGCCAAATTGAGGGCAGACAGCAGTCTCCCGACCACCCGATACTCTGGAACGTACCCGAAACCGAGTATTTAAAATTTTACATTTTTCAGATAGTTTAAAAAAATAATAAAAAAAATTAAAAACCTCGACAGGTGTCGACAGTATTTAACAGCAGCTTTCGTATAATATAGTTGTAAGGAAAAAACGGAGGTGCTGTTATGCAAAACAATGCGATAAAATTAAAATCACGCTCAAGTTTTACCATTTCACCAAAGGACAACGAATACACGCCCAATTGCAGGGAACTGCTTTTCGGAATAAGCGAAAAGGAGAGGCGCGCAGAGAAGGAGCTTTGCAGGGAAAAGCTTGCCGACAAGGCTAAAAGGGAGCTTTTCGGCATGGCGGTAGGAGGCATAATACTTGCCTTTCTTGTCATCACCCTGCTGTTTCTTACAATTTAACCGGATTTTTTAAAAGATTTCTGTTGAAATTGCCCCGACTTTATGATAAACTGTATTTACAGGTTATAACCTGACTACAAAATACAAGAGGGGAGAAAGTCTATGAGCGAAACCTTTGTCAACCCTATTAACGAACGCGGAGAGGATCCGTTTGTCGTAAAGCACGGCGATATTTATTACTATTGCTATTCGGCGGGAAACGGAGTCGCGGTATCGAAGGCGGAAAACATTCACAAAATTTCAAGAAAGAACGGGAAAAAGGTGTATACCGCGCCCGAGGGCACAATGTACAGCAAGGAGTACTGGGCGCCAGAGCTCCACTATATTAACGGCAGGTGGTATATATACGTTGCCGCCGATGACGGAAACAACGTCAGCCACAGAATGTACGTGCTCGGCGCACTGAGTGACGACCCCATGGGCGAGTTTGAAATGCTCGGCAAAATTTGCGATCCGTCCGACAAGTGGGCAATAGACGGCACGGTTTTGGAGCACGAAGGACAGCTGTATTTCTTGTGGTCAGGCTGGGAGGGCGATACCAATGTCAGGCAGGACATTTACATTGCCAAAATGAGCAGTCCCGCAAAAATATCGGGCGAGAGGGTAATGCTCAGCCACCCCGAATACGAATGGGAAACGAGAGCCTGCACAAACGGGCTTCCCACAATAAACGAGGGTCCGCAAATTCTCAAAAAGGACAAGACAATACACATAGTGTACAGCGCGAGCGGCAGCTGGAGCGACGAATACTGCCTCGGAATGCTCACCTACCGCGGCGGGGATATACTTGACCCCAAATGCTGGACAAAAAGCCCCGAGCCGGTATTTTCCAAAGGCGAGCGCGCTTACGGAACAGGTCACTGCTCCTTTACAGTCTCGCCCTCAGGCAAGGAGGACTGGATAGTCTATCACGCAAACGTTCTGCCAAAGCTCGGGTGGGGCGGACGAGGCGTGCGCGCTCAAAAATTCACATGGCAGGGAGACATTCCGGTGTTCGGAACGCCTGCCAAAGCCGGCGAAGAGCTTGAAATACCGAGATAAGCTGAAAATCAGCCGTGGATGATGGTTATCCACGGCTTATGCTTTTTGAATAAAAAAATTGATTTTATAAATTCCCGTAAGAAAGCTATATTGTAAAGATGATATTTAACGAAAAAAACTGCACCCTTTGCCCGAGGCGCTGTGGGGCAAATCGTAAGGCGGGGCAGGGAAGGTGCGGCGCCGCAGACAGAATTAAAATTGCCGCTGCAATGCCGCATATGTGGGAGGAGCCCTGTATCTCGGGCAAAAACGGTTCGGGAACGATATTTTTTTCGGGCTGTCAGCTCGGATGTATTTTCTGTCAGAACCGCAAGATAAGCCATGAAAATTTCGGGCTTGAAACCAACCCCCGGCGCTTTGCGGAAATCTGCTTTGAGCTTGCCGAAAAGGGGGTACATAACATATCGCTTGTTAGCGCCGATCAGTATCTGCCCTATATTCTTCCGTCGCTTGAAGCTGTTAAAAAAACGCTCTCCATACCTATAGTTTACAATTGCTCGGGCTATGAAACAGAAGATATGATTCTGGCGCTTGACGGAATAGTAGATATTTTTCTGCCCGATCTCAAATTCTTCTCCTCAAAGCTTTCGCACACCCTTGCGGGGGCTGAAAATTACTTTGAGGTTGCCTCAAAGGCGATAATAAAAATGGCAGAGCAGAGCGGGGAATATGTTATTGATAAGGACGGCATAATGAAAAGCGGGACGATTGTGCGCCATCTTGTAATACCCGGGTGCAGAAAAGACAGTTTGGAGCTTGTAAAGTGGCTTGGTGAGAGCTTTACAAAAGGCGATATACTTGTAAGTCTTATGTCACAGTATACCCCGATGGGAGTGGAAGGCGCGCCCGAACGCCGCCTCACCGCCTTTGAATATGAGAGCGTGTGCCGTGCGCTTGAGAGCACGGGACTGAGTGGTTATTTTCAGAGCAGAGCGGGGGCAAGCGTTGACTATATCCCCGATTTTCATTTGCAAGGTGTAACAAAAACTTAAAATGTGCGCCGAAACTATTGATTTATTTGCTCTTGTAATATATAATAATAAGGTGAGGAATAAGGCTTTGCTGTCATATTGGAAAGGATGTACAAAAATGGAACAAATCGCCCAAAGAGTAAACAAGCCCAATTATTATCTTGACATAGCCGAAACGGTGCTCAGGCGCTCGACCTGCCTGCGCAAAAAATACGGCGCGATTATTGTCAAAAACGACGTCATTGTCTCGACCGGCTACAACGGAGCGCCCCGAGGCAGGGACAACTGCTGTACTCTCGGGTACTGCATGAGAGATGAGCTTAATATTCCGAGAGGGGAGAGGTACGAGCTTTGCCGCTCGGTTCACGCCGAGGCAAACGCCATAATCAACGCCTCAAGAGATCAAATGCTCGGCTCCACCATGTACATTGCGGGCATGGACAGCAAAACGGGCGAAATTCTTTCGGACATAAGCTCCTGCGCCATGTGCAAGCGGCTTGTGATTAACGCGGGCATCGAAAGAGTGATTTTTCGCAACGGAGCCGACAAATATACAGAGATAAAGGTCAGAGATTGGGTTATAAACGACGACTCGATAACCGGACAGCTCGGGTACTAAGACGCGGTATGAGGCAAAATAAGAACCAAAACAAACAAACAAAACAAACCAAGCGCAGAGAAAAATTCAATTTTAAGCCGTGGCTTATAACCGTAGGAGTAATTGCGCTGATTTTCGGAGTATTCTCTCTAATATATTTCATTCAAAATCACCGCACGGTGCTGAAATTCACCTATGAGAACGGGGAATATTACGATAAAAAGAACGATATAACCTATGTTCCGGCTCCGATGTGCTATTCCTTTTGCTTAAAGTCGGGCGAGGAGTACGCCGTCAGCGACCGCCTCACCTTTTACTATGTGGGCTACAAGGACGCAGATGACAAGGTGCATATGTGCGACCCTACCGCATGGCTCACAACAAGCTTTGAGGAGGGAGCGGTGATATATTATAATCCCGAAAAGGTGAGCTTGCCCGAAACAAAAGATTTTGGCTGGGAGGAAATATATCTTTGCAACACGGGAGGCACCCTGTTTGCCACACAGGAGCTTGACCCGATGGTCACCGCCCGCCTGCTAAACGCTTATTTTGAAGCTCCCGAGGAAGAAAATCTCTTTGAGAGCCGATTTGATATGGAATATCTCAAGGAGGTGCGGGTCACCTCTTACAGATATCCCTGGCTTCACATGATAATGCGCCTTTACACCGACGGGATGGGAAGCTATTATCTTGCCTCTTTTTACGACTCAAAAATGGTGAAAACCGACTCCGAGGTATTTATTCCCTTCTTTGAGGACCAAGAAAAACAAAATGGAAATAATTAAGGCGGATATTTGCAGACTCCCCGAGGTTGCAAGAATCGAGAGGGAGTCGTTTGGCGACCCGTGGTCGCAAAGCTCCTTTTTGCGAATTTTAAACGACGGCGTTTTCTGCTTTTTGGTGTGTGTTGAAGAAGGCGCGGTTATCGGGTATGTTATCGGCATGATAGTCTCTCCGGAGGCTGAGATTATAAATCTTGCGGTTGACGCTCCCCACCGCCGAAAAGGGGTCGGCTCTCTGTTGCTTGACGCGCTTATCGCCAACGCCAAAAGCAAGGGCTGCGGTGCCTTTTATCTTGAGGTCAGAAGGAGCAACACAGGGGCAAGACAGCTTTATGAAAGCTTTGGCTTTACCTGTGTCGGTGTAAGAAAAAGGTATTACGCAAAACCGGTTGAGGACGCTCTGCTCATGCTTAAAACCGAGAACAGTTTATAAAAAAGGAAGTATGTCATATTGTGAAAAGCGGTAAGCGATTTTTTTCCGAGCTGCTGTTCGGAATAATATATTTTGCGGCGTGCAATCTGATTTTTTGGCTTATATGGCTTATTATTAACTTTTTGACCTCGGGCATTTACAATGAGCTGTATTTAAGAAACGGAAAGGACGCCCGCGCCGTTATTGAAAACATTCGAAACCTGCTCTGCTTTGTACTCTACCTTGTCACGGCGCTCTTAATTTACAGGGCAAATCCGGTTGAGAAAAACAAATACGTCACAAAGTCATACGAAAGGGAGTTCAGCCTTTTAGGAGAGTACGCTTCATATTTAAAAGAGCGCATGTTAAAGAGCGTTGTATTTTACGCCGTGTTCATGGCGCCGCTGTTTATTGTCGGGCTGATATTTGATTACAAGGTGCCCTTCTTCCCGACGGCGTATATTGCCCAATACAGCTTTGCAAAGCTTTTTGCCTTTGCACCTTTGGCATATCTGATGAATATTATCGTATACGCCATTTGGATGTTTTTGTTTGTTCCGCTTGTGCGCGCATATTGGTACGGCAAAAGGTTAAGATGAGATATTTCCCGCTTTTAAGCTATATATTTTAAAAAGGATAAGTCTGCAAAACAAAATGTTGATACTTGGAATAGAATCCTCATGTGATGAGACCTCAATCGCGGTTGTCGAAATGGGGCGGGGGGTAAGAAAAATACATTCAAACCGTATCGCCTCGCAAATCAGTACTCACGCCCTTTACGGCGGAGTTGTTCCCGAAATTGCAAGCCGCGCTCACGCCGAATGTATATCCTCGCTCACAAGCCTTGCCCTTGGTGACGCCGGCGTTACCATTGAAAATATAGATGCTGTCGCTGTCACCTCCACTCCGGGGCTTATTGGCTCCCTGCTTGTAGGAGTGAATTTTGCAAAAGGACTTGCCTATGCTCAGAGTAAGCCGCTTGTCGGGGTAAATCACATAAAAGGTCACGTTGCCGCCGCGTATTTTGAATATCCGGAGCTTGAAGCTCCTTTCTTTGCCCTTATTGTCTCGGGAGGACACACCTCCCTGACCTATGTCAAAAGCGCCACAGAATTTGAAGGAGTGGGCAGAACTCGCGACGACGCGGCGGGCGAAGCCTTTGACAAGGTGGGAAGAGTTTTGGGGCTTTGTTACCCCGCGGGCGCACAAATGGACCTTCTTGCCGCCAAGGGTGACAAGCACGCTATTAAATTTGCGCCGGCGCTTATAGGCGATACGCTTGATTTTTCATTCAGCGGACTAAAAAGCGCGGTAATAAATTACGTGCATAACAGCACAATGCGGGGCGAGGAGATAAACCGCGCCGACATTGCCGCCTCGTTTACAGAGGCTGTGGTCTCCTCTGTTGTAAAAAATCTTGAGAGGGCGTATTCAAAGTACCGCTTTGACACGCTCGTAATGGCAGGCGGAGTTGCGGCAAACAGCCATTTAAGACAGGGCGTTTCGGACTTTGCAAGCTCACATAAAATAAAGCTGTGCGTGCCGAGCGTTTCGCTTTGCGGGGATAACGGCGCGATGATCGGAGCCCAGGGGTACTATGAATTTCTTGCGGGAAACAGAGCGACCTTAACACTTAACGCCAAGGCAAGCTCGGGTAAAGCCGCATTCTGAATTTTTTGTGAAAAACGCACAAACAAAATTTGAATATTCATTCAAAAATGAATAAAATAATGTATAATATACATAGAAAAATGCATATTCGACTTTTCCACAGGTAAGGCTCGAATTTGGTAAAATTTAGGGTTATTTTTTTCACAAGTCGGTGCAAAAGCGTATTTCCCACAGACAAACTGCTCAAGTTCCCACCAAAACTGTGGAAAACCATGTGGAAAGTGTGGAAACTTCATTCGGTCATACATAGCAATATACATTGTATGAAGTAACAAATATACACAAATTAATGAAAGGACGCTCGAGCCCCTCGAGCACTGTTAAATCATGAAAAAATATGAAGAGCAGATAGCCTCTGCTACAGAAAAATTCAAAAAATTACTTGAAGAACAGCTTGAAAGAGTTGACAGGATAAACGCCGCAAAGGAGAGTATCGACTATTCTTCGCTCGATAAAATAATAATCGGAATATGCGGCGGAGACGGCATAGGTCCGACAATTACCGCGGCGGCGCAAAGCGTGCTTTGCGATATGCTCTCGGACGAGGTAGCCTCAGGCAAGGTTGAATTTCGCGTTATCGACGGGCTGACAATAGAAAATCGGGCGGCTTGCAACAAGGCAATTCCGGACGACGTGCTTGCAGAGCTTAAAAAATGTCACGTTATACTTAAAGGACCGACCACAACGCCGCGCGCGGGTGACCCGTGGCCTAACATTGAGTCCGCCAACGTCGCAATGAGAAAGGAGCTTGACCTTTACGCAAACGTTCGCCCTGTCTGCGTGCCCGAAAAGGGAATAGACTGGACCTTCTTCCGCGAGAATACCGAGGGCTCGTATGTCGTCGGCTCAAAGGGCATACACGTTACCGACGATCTCGGCATGGATTTTGTCGTCACCACAACAGAGGGTACAAAAAGAATTGCAAGACTGGCTTTTGAGTACGCCAAGGCAAATGGCAAGGACCGCGTGTCGATTGTCACAAAAGCCAACGTTATAAAGACAACCGACGGCAAATTCCTTCGCATTTGCGAGGAAATGGCAAAGGAATACCCCGATATCACAACCGACGAGTGGTTTATCGACATAATGACCGCAAAGCTTGTTGACGAGAAGCGCAGAAGAGATTTCAAGGTCTTTATCCTTCCCAATCTGTACGGCGATATAATAACCGACGAGGCGGCCGAGTTCCAAGGAGGCGTCGGCACTGCGGGAAGCGCCAATATCGGTAAAAGATACGCGATGTTTGAGGCAATTCACGGAAGCGCTCCGAGAATGGTAAAGGAGGGGCGGGCAAAGTACGCAGACCCCTGCTCGATGCTTCGCGCCGCCGTGCTTCTGCTCTCTCATATAGGATATCAGGAAAAGGCAAACAAGCTTGCAAGAGCGCTTGATATCTGCATGTTTGAGGAAAAGGAGCTGACCGTCACCGGAAGAGACACGGGCTGCACCTGCGAGGAGTTTGCAAATTACGTCAAAGGCACGCTAAAAACCCTTTAATTTTATAAAATAAAAAGATTTATAAAAAAGAGCGGGAGGTAAAAAATGCGAGAGGAAAAACAGGTAAGAGTCTCAAACGCAGTGAGAAACAGACTGCCAAGATATTACAGGTACCTTCGCTTACTTCTTGATGACAACATTCTGAGAATCAGCAGCTCGGAGCTTTCAAAGCTTATGAACGTGACTGCCTCTCAAATAAGACAGGATCTCAACTGCTTCGGAGGATTCGGACAGCAGGGATACGGCTACAACGTCAAATACCTTTTCGGCAAGATATCTGATATTTTAGGAGTCAATGAGGCGTATACCGCAATAATTATCGGAGCCGGAAATTTGGGACACGCGCTCTCAGCCGCAAGCACCTTTGTAAATCGCGGAGTGATTTTAAAGGCGATGTTCGACGTTGACGAAAATATTGTCGGCAATGAAATAAACGGTCTGCATATTTATTCTATGGACGAGCTTGAAGCTTATGTGAGCGAGAACAGAGTCGATATTGCGGTGCTTACCGTTCCCAAAAACGCGGCAATGGAGACGGGCGAAAGGCTTGCAAATATCGGTGTTCGCGGGATATGGAATTTTACCGGCGTGGAGCTTAAACTCGAAAATCGGGTGACGGTGCAAAACGTTCATCTCGGGGACAGGCTTATGACTTTGTGCTATGAGATAAAAAACAACAATAAATCAAACAAGGACGACATGCAGTAAAAAAACTGCAATGTAATTTTAAGCAATGAGACTTAAGGTAGAATACGGGGACGGTGTGACGGTTCTGCCCGAAAAGGTGGCAAGCCTTCTTCCCGGGGTCACTTGCAGTGAGCTTTCGGTTCTCATATACCTGCTCTCGCAAAACAGGCTAAAAGACGAAATAGATATTTCAAGTGTTGCGGGGGAGCTAAAGCTTGAAGAGAGCGCGGTGAACGCCGCAATAGGCTTCTGGCGCGGCGCAGGAATACTATGTGAGGATGAGCGCGAGACAAAGCAAAGAGGCGCAAAGGTCACTGTCAAGGAGACAAAAGGGAAAAACGGCGGCGTTGTCACCACCGTCATATCGGGTGATATTCCCCATTACACGGGCGAGGAGATAGAGCGGCTTTTTTCCGCGGAGCCTATGCTTGGCGCATATATTGACGAATGTCAGAAAATACTGGGCAGAATATTCACTCCTCTTGAAATAAACAAAATGCTTTCACTTCGGGAATATTACGGGCTTGACTGCGAATACGTGCTGCTTCTTTGCTCATATTGCAGTCAAATAGACAAAAGGAGCGTTCCTTACGTCGAAAAAACCGCAAAAAGCTTTATTGACGAAGGGGTCACAGCGATAGCGGCGCTTGAGGAAAAGCTTGAATTTTTAAGGCGTTTTCACAGCGTTGAGGGACTTGTCAGAAAGCTCTGCGGGCTAAAGTCAAGGGCGCTCACCGCAAAGGAAAAGAAGTTTGTCGAAAGGTGGACCGAACTTGACATATCGCCCGACATAATCGAGATAGCCTATGAGGTGGCGGTAAACAACACGGGCTCCGCGTCCATGCCATATATGAATAGGGTCCTCTCAAACTGGATAGATTCGGGCTACAAAAGCAGTGAAGAGGTCTTTGCGGGTATTGAAGCATACCGAAAGAAAAAGGAGCAAAAGGAAAAGGAAGGCGGTTCCTTTGACACCGACGAATTTTTCGAGAGCGCGCTAAAACGCAGTCTTGAAAGACATTTAAGGGAGGTCGAAGAGGAAGCGGGCAATACAGAGGGCGCTACATAGCCGTAATTTTTACAGGAGAGCTGTCATAAATATGGGATATAACAGGGAAAATATATCAAAGGTCAAAAGCGAGCTTGCCAAGAGAAGAGAGAACGCCATAGAAGAGGCGAAGACTCGCCTTCTTGAGGTACACGAGAGTCACCCCGATATAAAAAACATAGACGGCGAGCTTTCCCGAACCGGATTACTCGTCATGGACGAAATAGCAAAGGGCAAGGAAAATCTCGAAGAGCGAATCGACCGTATACGCCTTGACAACCTCGAGCTTCAGGCACAAAAGCGTGAACTGCTTGTAAGATACGGCTATGGGGAAAACTATCTTGACATAAAGTACACCTGCCCCATATGCTCCGACACCGGAACAAACGGCTCCAAGATGTGCTCCTGCATGAAAAAAATGCTTGTTTATGAGGGCATGAAGAGCGCTGGAATCGATAAGCTCTTTGAAACTCAAAAATTTGAGACCTTTTCGCTCGACTTTTACTCTTACGACAGGGAAGCTTATAACCTAATGCGGCACTACTTTGACATGTGCTGCAGGTACGCCACCCGCTTTAACGAGAGCACCTCCGAATGTCTGCTGCTTTCGGGAAATACCGGACTTGGCAAAACTCATCTTTCAACCTCTATTGCCGCAGTGGTGATTGAGAAGGGATTTGACGTTTGCTACAGCAGTGCGCAGAATATTTTAAGCGATTTTGAGGCTGACCGCTTCGGCAGGTCGGGCGGCGCGGGAGAAAACGACACCCACAGGTATTTTGACTGCGATCTGCTGATTATAGACGACCTCGGAAGCGAGAGTATAACTCAGTTTACGGTCAGCTGTATTTACAACATAGTCAATACAAGGATAGTCAAAGGAAGACCGATAATTATTAATACCAATCTCAGTCAGGGCGAGATGAGGTCAAAATACACCGACAGAATAGCGTCGAGGCTTTTTGGCGAGTTTACTCCCATGCGTTTTCAGGGCAAGGATATAAGATTTTTAAAGACTTAATATTTCCGGAGGCTTTTGTGTTTGTAAAAACGGTATATGACAACGGCGTTGTCGCCTTTTCGTCAGACAATATAACAACCCCACATATGTTTTCCACAAGATGCGCGGGAGTCAGCAGCCTGCCGCATCTTGTCTCGCTTAATTTAGGCGAAAACCGAGGGGACAGCCCGGAAAACGTCAGAACAAATTTCGAGCGTTTTTTGAGCGTCAAGGGGCTTTCTTACTCCTCTCTTATAAGAGCAAGGCAAATTCATTCGACAAACGTAAGAATTGTCGATGACCGTGACGCCGGCAAGGTGTTTGACGACTGCGACGGCTTTGTTTCAAAAAGCCTTGGGGTTGTGCTTTGCGTAAAGGTGGCAGACTGCGCGCCGATACTGCTGTACGACGAAAAAAATCGGGTAATAGGTGCGCTTCACGCCGGCTGGAGAGGGGCAAGCCGAGGTATTGCCGAAAACGGGGTAAAGCAAATGATATCCTGCGGGGCAGACGTCAAAAACATTAAGGCGGCAATCGGCGCGTGCATACATCCTTGCTGTTATGAGGTGGGTAAGGATTTTTTTGATGAGGTTGCCTCTTATATGGGAAGCGAGTGCGCCTCAAGGTACGTAAAAAAGGCGGGAGAGGGAAAATTCAGAGCGGATATTGTCGGCATGAATATTTACTATCTTAAAAAAAGCGGGATAGAGGAAAGCAGTATAAGTGTTTGCAAGGAATGCACCTGCTGTCATCCCGAGTTATTCTTTTCGCACAGATACGGCAAAGGAATGAGGGGAACGATGTGCGCCGTAATTTCGCTTTGATATAATTACAGATAGCACACGCAAAATTAAAGATTTATTTACAAATAAATGATATAATACTCTGTATACTGTTATAATTTAAGGAATATTCGGGCAAGCACCCGAAAAGAAAGGATTTGGATTACCTTATATGATTAAAATTGAGAATCTGGTAAAGCGGTTCGGCGACAAGGTTGCGGTCGCGGGAATCAGTTTTTCTGTCGAGGAAGGGGAAATTGTCGGATTTCTCGGACCGAACGGCGCGGGAAAGACCACCACAATGAGTATGCTCACGGGATACCTGTCAAGCACCGAAGGCACCGCCGAGATTAACGGAATCAACATACTTGACAACCCCATAGAGGCAAAAAGGCAGATAGGCTATCTGCCCGAGTTCCCTCCGCTTTATCTTGAAATGACGGTCAAGGAATATCTGAATTTTATATATGATCTGAAAAGCTGCAAGCTCAACCGAGAGAAGCACTTAAAAGAGATATGCGACACGGTTAAAATCACCGACGTATACAACAGAGTTATAAGGAATCTGTCAAAGGGATACCGCCAGAGAGTGGGTATTGCGCAGGCGCTTGTCGGCAATCCGAAGGTCATTATTTTCGACGAGCCGACAGTCGGTCTTGACCCTAAGCAGATTATTGAAATAAGGAACTTAATCAAAGAGCTCGGAAAGAACCATACGGTGATACTTTCAACCCATATTCTGCCCGAGGTTCAGGCGGTCTGCGACAGGATTATCATTATAAACAAGGGTAAGATAGTCGCAAACGAGAAGACCGAGAACATAGACGAGCTGTTCAGCGGCACCCGCCGCATGTGCCTTAAGGTGTGCGGTCCCGCAAAGGACATTTTGAATACCATCCGTTCGGTGACAGGCGTGGCGTACGCCGAGATACTCGGAAACAACGACCTTGACAGTACCTCCTTCCTTGTCGAGAGCACGCCCGGTGTGGATATAAGGAAGATGCTCTTTAACGCCATAGTGGCAAGAGGCTGGACAATGATAGGCTTTGAATCCATGGGCGCAAACCTTGAAGACATTTTCGTTTCGGTGGTTGACGAAAAGGATGAGTCTTCAGGTAAGAAGAAAAAGAAATAAACAAGTGCAAATTTAAGGAGAAGAAAAAATGTTTGCCATTTATAAAAGAGAGCTAAGATCTTATTTTATATCCCCCATAGGATATATATTTGTTGCCGCCTATCTTGCGACAAGCGGAATAATATTCTCTATCTGCACGCTCAACCAAGGGCAGGACAGCTCGGTTGCCACATATTTTATGATGCTGCTTTATGTGTTTGTCATAGCGCTTCCTCTGCTCACAATGAAGCTTTTTGCGGATGAAAAGAAGGCGCGCACAGAACAGCTGCTCCTCACCTCTCCGGTGAGCCTTATGGGAATGGTCGCTGCGAAATTCTTTGCGGCTTACACGATATTTGCCGCAACCTACCTTGTTTCCTGCATCGATTTTATCGCGCTTTACAATTACGGCACTCCAAATACCGCAATACTTTTCGGAAGCTCGCTTGCTCTTTTGCTTGTGGGCGGCGCCTGCATTGCAGTCGGTGTGTTTATTTCATCGCTTACCGAAAACCAGCTTATCGCCGCGCTTGCCACAATACTTGTAATACTCTTCTTTATGGTGACCTCGGCGCTCAACTCCTATATCGACAGCGCGATTATAAGAAGCGTGCTGAACTGGGTATCGATTTTTGAGAGATTTTCGAATTTCGCATACGGCTATTTTGATATAAACGCCATTGTGTACTATGTTTCAATATCCTTTGCCTTCCTGTTCTTAACGGTAAGAGTTTATGAAAAGCGCCGCTGGAGCTGACAGGGGTCCTAAGACGGAAAGGCACGGTACAGACTAATGAAAAACAGCAAAAGAAAGATAGGGCGACTTTCACTTTCAGCGGGGATAACAGCCCTTGTGCTTGTCGGAATACTGCTTTTAAACATACTGTTCAGCTACATTGCAAATAACAGGCTTCTTTATCTTGACGTTTCAAAAGAGGGATTCAGCGAGCTTTCCGCGGAATCCACGGAGCTTCTTGACAAGATAGACCCCGACACGACAAACATAACAATATATTTTCTTGCCGACAGGGACGAGCTTTCAAGCCCGATTCTCGGCTATTCAAGCTCCTCCGGCAGAACGACGGGACAAAATGAAATGTGGGGCATGAGATACGTTCACGAGCTTGCCCTTGCAATTGCCGCAAAATACGACTATGTGAGCGTCGATTATCTTAATATGAACAACGACAAGGAAATGATTGACACGTTTCAGACAACCGTCGGCTACAGCTTTAGAAAAAGCAGCGTCGTAATCGACAACTGTACGTACGAATACGATAAAAACGGCAGTCCGCTCCTTGATGAAAACGGCGTTCATTTGAGCCATCACAACTACAGAATATGCTCAAGAGACGCGTTTTTCACCTTTGACGAGGACACCGGATATGTTTACGCCTTTAACGGCGACCTTCGCTACACGTCAGTAATTCTCTCTCTTTCGGGACTCAGCCCGACAGTATATTTTTTGACCGGTCACGGCGAAAAGGTGGGAGATGAGGAGGATGAAAACGATTTCGGCAAGGCGCAGGCTATGAGAGATCTGCTTTTTGAGGCGGGCTTTACCGTTAAAAAAGCAAACCTTGTCAAGGACTACAAGGAGGTATTTTCAGACAGCCGCGCAAGGCTTTTGGTAGCCTTCGGACCGACAGAGGATTATCTCGGGTACACCGGGCAGGTCAATGAGGTGTCGCTTCTTCGAAAATTCTCAATAGGCGAAAACCATCATATGATGTTCTTTTTCGACAAAACCGACAAGCCGCTCACCAACCTTGAAGAGTACATTGCCGACTATTGCGGCGTGACGCTCTCGGGCGCCCTTGTAAAGGACCGGGGCTCAAGCGACATGTCAAGCGACGGCTACACCTTTGCGGCAACCTACGACACAAACCAGTACAGCGTGGGGCTCAACCTCACCTCCCAGCTTACCGAGCTCGATTCTCCTCCGAAGGTAGCCTTCAAAAACGCGCAGGCGCTAAATGTCAGCGAGGAATTTGAGCAGTCCAGCGGATTTTACGAGGACGTTTCCTCAAAATATACGGGAGCGGTATTTCTTGCGCCCGAAAGCTCGGTTGCGGTCGACGGCAATGACAATGTTATAAAGGATTACAGCAGTGAAAGAGCCGACCCGCTCATGGTGCTTTGCTATGACTCATGGCTCAACAATAACAACGAAGAGTCTGCAACCTACACGACAATTTGCGGAACAACCGATTTTGCCTCGGCAGAGTTCCTTGGTGACTTTGCATACGGCAACCGCGACGTGCTCTTTCTCACAATGCGCCTTATGGGCAGAGAGGTCGTGCCCTTTGAAATAGATTTCAAGGTGGTACAGAGCGAAGGGCTCGACATGTACGAGCACGAGGCTGTAATTTGGGAAATTTGCCTTTCGGCGATAATTCCGGTTGTCATGCTTGTTTTGGGTACTATTGTGTTTATAAAGAGAAGGCATATGTAATTCGGGGGACTATAAACTGCAATGAATAAGATATTTAAGAATAAAAAATTCAAGTACGGTTCTCTCGGCGTGGGATTTACCGTTACGGTTATTGCGCTTCTTGTGGTTATCAACGTCATAGTTTACACCCTTGTATACGGGCTCGGCTGGTATTTTGACATGACAAGCGAGAAAATGTACAATATATCGGACTCAACCCGCGCAAAGCTTGACACAATTGACGGCGAGCTTAACGATATCACAATATACTTTATGTCGGAGGCTGATAAGCTGAGTGTCGGCGCCACCTCCTCAAACTACTCCGCGCAGTCCATGTCGAATCTTTGGGGAATGAGATATATTCATTCGCTTGCAAACGAGCTTGCCGACGAGTATTCCTTTATTAAGTGCGACTATATAGACCTTAGCAGTGAGCCTGACAGGATAAAGGAAATTGTGGGAGAGGAATATTACAACGCGGCAAATTTCAGCGCCTCGAGTGTGCTTATCGACAATTACACAGTCGAGCGCGAGAGCGACGGAACGATAATAAACGGAGTTGACGGCAAGCCGCTGTATCGGCACAATTTCCGCCTCTACAGCAGAAACTCTTTCTATTCCTTTGACTACACCTCAGCCTCGTATTATTTTGTAAGCGCGTTTAAGGGTGATTACCGCTTCTGCTCGTCAATACTCTCAATCTGCGAAACCACAATTCCCACCGCGTACTTTATCTCCGGTCACGGTGAGGATATCGGCGCTTATACCGTCGGAAAGCAGGATGCAAGCTATAACCTTGCTCAACAGCTTTGGCAGCTTTTTGTGGACAGCGGCTACGAGGTCAAAAAAATAAATCTCCAGTATGAGAATTTTGCAAACGAGCCTAATGCCGTGGCGGTAATTTTCAGCCCTTCAACCGACTATTCGGGCAATTCCGCCCTTGAAACAAACAGCGAGCTCGGAAAAATAGACGCCTTTCTTCAAACCTCGGGTCACTCGCTCATGGTGCTTCTTGACTATGAGGCAAGAGAGCTTCCGAACCTTGAAGGCTATCTTGAAAGTAATTACGGCGTAAAATACGAGAACGCGCAGATAAAGGACAACGGGGAAAATTCAATTGACGTCAGTATGCTGACAATTGCGGGCAGACTTGAAAACGATTCCTCACTCTCGGGCTATGCGCTGACAGAGTCGATTCTTCAAAAGCAGACTGTCGGCAAGTCGGTGTTTAACTCCGCAAGACCTATAAAAATCACCGACAGCGCAAAGGCAGGCAGTGTGGTTTACGCTCCGACAAGCGCCTATGCGGAGTATACCGACGGAACAAGAGAAAGCTACTCCGAGGTCTCTCCCGCCTCTCTTATGACACTTAGCGCCAAAAGTGAGGGCTCATATGTGATTTGCATGGGCTCCTCATACGCCGCAAACACCGTTTATGCGGACAGCGGGATATATGAAAATCGAAATCTTATCCTAAGCGCCATTGATCTTATGTCAAATGAAGAGGTTCCTCTCAATATTGAGTACAAAAATATGGATAACAACGGGCTTGACCTTACCAAGAGAGAGGCGATAACCGCAACGGTTATACTTAGCGCCGCGGTGCCGCTTGTTGTCCTTGTTATAGGACTTATTGTGTATATAAGGAGGCGGCATTCATGAACAGCAATACTGCCGAAAATGAAAACAAAACCTTAAAAAAGAGCAAAAAGAATACCTTTAGAAATCAGATATGGATTATTATTACCGTAATTTTGGTGGTTGCAGCCCTGCTTATTGTCTATTTTGCGGTAATTAAGCCGATAACCGATGACGATGGCAATGATAATCCCGCCCCTTCGGTAAATCTTATCTGGGAGGATGAGGTCGCGTACGCCGCAAACAGTCTGCTTATGTACGAGCATATGACCTCAAGCGAGATAAAAAGCATTGACGTGCACAATCCTACAAACGCCGAAAAGTACGGCGAGCAGTATGTGGACTGGGGAATATATCGCTTTGAGGGCGAGGACCCCGAGGGGTATTTAAACGACGGAAGTCTGTATTTTAAAGATTATGAGTTCGCGCCGAGCGACAGCTACAAAATAACCGCCATGGCGTCCGCCTGCGGACTTGCAACCTCAAGCACGAGAATTGAAGACCACTGCAAGGACTTTTCAAGATACGGGCTTGACTATGCAAACGACGACGAGGCTATTTACTACGTCGTGACGGGAGTTGACGGAAAAAGCTACAAGGTTTACATCGGCGACCGTCTGCCTTCGGGAAGCGGTTATTATGCAAGAGTTGCCGGAACGTCAACAAATCTTGAAACCGGCGAGGAGATGGAAAGGGATTCTGTGTATGTTGCCAGCAGCAGCTATCTTGCCTCCACCGTTTTAACCTGCCCTCAGAATCTCACAACTCCGTATCTTACCTATCCGGTCGACCCCAACGTTTCGCAAACCTTTGACTATTTTATGCTTATCGACCATTTTACCGAGCGCACAATATCCTTTATTCCGATTAAAAGTGAGAAGGATCCTTTTATGGTCTTCAAGGGACTGAGCATCTACGCCTCCGTCTCCCCCGAAGGGTATTTTTCCTCAACCTCATTTGAAGGGCTTTTCAGCAAGTTTCAGGACATGCAGGGCAGTGAGGTGCTCGAAATCGCCACTCCTCAGATATCCGAAGAGGACGGGGAGGAATACCTCGGCTTCAGCGATGAAATAATTCAAAAGTATTTTCCCGATGAGGCAAGATACACTCTGACCTTCCGCCATGCGGGCATTGAAAACACCATTATGATAAGCCCGCTTCAGGAAAATTCATATTACTATGTTTATTCGCTTGTCATGAATCTAATAGTCAAGGTTAACTATGAGACCCTTTATTTTCTCGGTTGGGAGCCCGAAACCTTTATCAGCCGCTCTGTTGTCTACACAAATATCGACAACTGCGAGAGCATAACGATAAGAGGAAGCTATGACGATCTCGGCGTTGATTTTCCCGACAGAGCGGGAAAGCAGACCGTCGACGAGACCTTCAGGCTGGACGGAACGATAAACGGTTTGACGGTCACCGCAATGAAGGCGGGGCGTGTGGTTGACACCGACAACTTCCGCCAGCTATTCAGAATAATGATTCAGATGTATATTCGTGAAGAGCTGACCGAAGAGGAAATTAGCGAAGCGCTGAAAAATTCTCCAATGGCGGAGATTGAGGTTGTGACCCGTGAGAGGACGGTATACAAAACCGACGAAAACGGGAAGGACACCACCGAGGTGGATTACATCGTCGCCGGAGTCACAAAGATTATCAGGTTCTACAGGCTGACAAACGGCAAATGCGTCGTCACAAGCGAGTCAATTGACGAAGACGGCGTTTCAAGCGGCGAGGTCGGAAGCTTTTATATGATGAGCGCAAGAGTGGAACAGCTTCTTGCAAGCGCCATTTCCGTCCTTGAAGGCAAAACGGTTAACGGAAATGACAGATATTAATTATTATTGCCAAGGGAGGAAAGGCAAATGAAAAGAGTCAATGGCTTTGCGGCGCTTTTGCTGTCTGTTATATTGACCCTGACGCTTGTTTCGTGCTCGTCCTCCTCTCCAACGGTGATGAGTATCGGTGGGTATGAGGTCAGCTACGACATGCTAAGATACTTTGTAATGAATTACAAGCACGGCTATGAGGGTATTGCCCCCGAGGATTTTTCCACCGATGAAGGCCTTAAGGAAAAGCTTGAGGAAAACACCGACGCCTCCCTTAAAGAGCTTGCCGCCTATTACCTGCTTGCAAAGCAGTACAAATTGAAGCTGACCGATGAGCAAAAGGCGGGAATCGAAAGCGAAATCGAAAATCTCAAGTATTCGTACACCGACGACGCAAGCTACGAAGCCGACCTTGCCAATGAATATGTAACCGAAGAGGTCCTTCGGGAAATACTCACAATTTCCGCGTATTGCGACAGTCTGTACGACTATATGACCGATGAGCGTAACGGCATATTCAAGTATGATGTCGATACCATTATGGGCGATATCGAAAGCGGCAATTTCTTTTCCGCCGAGTATGTCTACATTCAGTACAGCGGCAGTGACTACGAGCAGAAAAAAGAATACGCAAATAAGCTTTTGGAGGAAGTCAAGGGCGGCAAGGCGATGGCGGGCATCTTTGATGAGTACAAGGAGGAGTACGAGTTTGAGGGAGAATACGTAAAGCTTGACACCTTTACTTATCACGAACAAAACGAGTACTTTGAAGAAGCGGTTCTTGAGCTTGAAGAAAATGAGTGCAGCGAAATTCTCGAGTTTCAAAAGGGAGTGCTCATAATTGCGAAACGCCTTCCCATTGACGACGACTACGTGGACAAAAATTTCAATACCGTAATAGGTCAGTATCTTTCAAGAGAGTTCTTTGAGTATATTGAAGAGTATTCCGACGGCTTGACCGTTACCTTTAAAAACAAATATAAAGACTTAAAATATTGGGAAATAACATAATGGGGGGAACTTTTTGGGAAAAAGCTTCCCCCAAGCCCTATCGGGGGGGACTTTTTGAAAAAAGTCCCCCCAAACCCCTTCAAAAACTTTCTGACGTTTTATACTCAGGTTATTTTAATAGTGTGTAAACCGGTACAATTTCGGTTCCCGGGTAGTAGTGGAGAAGTATATCCCCGTATCCCGCCTTATCCTCTGCCATTGTGACCGCTCCGCAAAGGCTCATTCCAAGCCCGTCTCCGCTTCCGTATACTCTGAAAAGATAGCCCTCCTCCCGCTTTTCGCACTTAAAACTTGCGCTCTCAAGCTTAAACGCCGCCGCAAATTCACTCCCGCCGATAATATTTTCCAAAATCCGCACGCTTTTTGCCCTCCCCGTGCTGTCGGGCGTAATAATAAGCTCTCCGCTTAAGTCGGGAGTCTCTATCCCAAGCTTTATTTCAAAAATTACCTCGGCTTCCTCAAAGCTCACAAAGTGCTCGCAAGGCTCAATATTTTCCGGCGAGCTTACCGAAACAAGGCAGGAAATCTCCCGTCCGGTATAATTAAACGCGCTCTGGGTCACAAGATATGAGGAATAATGCACAAACGCGGGCGCAAGCGCCCCGCCAAGCGAGAGTACAAGCCCCGAGGTCTCTTTTACCGCCTCTGCCACGTTTTCCGGGCAGTCGGCTTTATACGGCAGAGAATGCGCGCCGCTTGTGCAATAGTCATGCCCGCAACTTGTCCCCTTATTTAATAAAATTTGCGTTCTTGCCGCAATTGAAATTGCCTGTGCCGCTCCCTTGGGCACATCCTTGAAGCCTTCGCACAGCGCCGCCGTTACGTGCGCGGTGTATTCTTCAAGACCTTGCCGTATGCTTTTGCCGCTTTCATGGCAGTAAATATATAGCTTATCATATGAAAAACCGCCGTTTTGCCCTCTTAAAACAACAGCCGGCAGAGCAGTTGCAACAAGCACGCAAAGAATTGCAACAATCCCTTCTAACCTGATTTTTTTCATAACGAATTTCCTTTCTTCCTTTGTGAGAGATGCCGCCGCGTTTCTCCTTTTTTTATTTTATGTTTTGATAAAATAATAATATACCGATTGACATTGAGAGTTTGATAATATATAATATACACATAGAAGCAAGTCAAGGAGAAATATATATGACGGTCACAAAAAATCTTTTCGGTCAAATGCCCTCGGGCGAAAATGTCAATTCTTACACCCTTTCAAATGGCAATATGTCGGTGAAAATAATTGAATTCGGCGCGAGAATTTCAAAGCTTATATACGACGGCGTCAGCGTTGTCTGCGGCTTTGACACAATGGACGGGTATTTAAAGGACGGCGATTATCACGGCTCTATTGTCGGAAGATACGCCAACAGAATTTTCGAGGGAAAATTTAAAATTGATGACAAAGAGTACTCTGTCAGCAACAACGAAAAGGGCAGATACCATCTGCACGGCGGATACTGCGGCTTTTCCGGCAAGCTTTGGACCTATGAGGACTCCAAGGAAGAGAGCAGCTATTCCAGCCTTACGCTTAAATACATAAGCGTTGACGGGGAGGAGGGCTATCCCGGCACGCTGACGGTACACGTCACCTACACTCTGACAAAGGACAACGCGCTCTCCATTTCGTACAGCGCGGTAAGCGACAAGGATACGATAATAAATCTTACAAATCACAGCTATTTCAGTCTTTCGGGCGTGGGCAACACAATTCTTGACCACAAGCTTAAAATGTACTGCGACGACTATATTCCGGTTGACGAAAAGCTTATCCCCTTTGGCAATTATGCCGAGGTGTCGGGCACTCCCTTCGATTTTAGAAAGGAAAAGACTATAGGGCGCGACATTGAGGCTGAAGACCCTCAGCTGAAAACCGGAGGCGGATACGACCATTGCTTTGTGCGAGACAAGGGCGAAAACAAGAAGAAGCCGGAGCTTATTGCAAGTATTACAAGCCCCGTGACCGGAATCAAAATGGATATACTTACCACCGAGGGCGGAATTCAGATGTACACCGGCAACTTTATGACCGCCGAAAACCCGTTTTTTGAAAGATATCCTCAAATGAAAAATCAGGCTGTCGCCCTTGAGTGCAACAGGATACCCGACAGCCCCAATCACGAAGCCTTTCCTTCGTGCATTTTCAGGGCGGGAGAGGAATACACTCAAACGACAATATACAGCTTCAATAAGTGAAAAAACAAGGGCAAAGGGGCATGGTTCTGTCTTTGCCCTTATTAAAATGCAAAAATGAATTTATTGCCCGTTTTGTTTCATACTTTATTTAGTGTTCCGTCATACAACCGTCACATTGATATTATAAAATTTTACCGTAGCCTTGATTGAAAGGAGAATATATATATGGAATGCGACGACAAAACAGCTCAAAATGAAAATCCAAAGGAAAACGCCGAGGAGAGCGAGAAAAAGGAAGAAGAATACTCCTTTGACAGCTCCTCTTATTCAATGAGCGGAAGCGATATACCCGAAAATAAAACCTATTTTAAAGATACAAAAAACCAGAGCGAATTTGAGGTCTCCTATGACAGCCAAAGCGGTGCCTTTACTCACAGGGAATACCGGGCAGAGAATAATAATAACCGAAGCTTTACTCCGAATTTAACCTTTGAAAAGCCCAAAAAGAAGAGTAGCGGCAAAAACATATTTCTTATTCTCTCATGCGCCGTGATATCAATAATATCCGGTGCGCTCATGGCAACTCTTATTTGTTCCGCCTTTTTGGGCGGCTCCCCTACAAGAGGAAGCCTGTCCTTTGAGGACGCCACGGTTAAGGTAAATTACGCCGAGACTGGTGACAGCCCGCTTGTCACAGCCGCCGAAATAGCAAATCCCACGGTTGTAACAATAAACACGTATTTAACGGGGACAATGGGCGGTGCGACAAAGGTATCCGCCGGAAGCGGCGTGATATGGACGGACAACGGCTATATTGTGACCTGCAATCACGTGATTGAAAACGCGCAAACAATTGTCGTCACCTTGAGCAACGAACAAAGCTTTGAGGCGCAAATTGTGGGAGTCGACCCCGTCACCGACCTTGCGGTTATTAAGATTAACGCCTCCGACAAGCTGCCCGCAACGACAATACGCGGCACCGCGCTGATACTCGGCGAGGCGGTTGTGGCAATAGGCAATCCTCTCGGCGCGCTTTCAAACACAGTCACCGACGGGATTATATCAAGTCTTGAAAGGCAGATAACCGTCGAGGGAAAGACGATGACGCTTATTCAAACCAACGCGGCGGTAAATCACGGCAACTCCGGCGGCGGTCTGTTTGACTGCAACGGCTCTCTTGTGGGAATAGTAAACGCAAAGTCGACCGAGGCGCAGGTCGAGGGCATAGGCTTTGCAATACCCGTTTCAACCGCGGTTCCGGTAGTCACCGACCTTATTGAAAAAGGCTATGTGAGCGGTCGCGCGTATTTCGGCTTTGAGGGGATATATATAACCGCCTCAAACTACACCGCATATCCCGCCCTTGAAGACTTTGTTGTTTCGGGCGACTGGATAATAAAGCGGGTTAACGAGGGCTTTTATATTACCGATATGTCAAATGTGTCGTATACCGAGGACTCCTCGCATCTTGAATTCGGAGACAGGGTAGAGCGGGTAGGAGACATGAAAATAAGCTCCGAATCGGCGCTTAGTAACGCGCTCCTCTCATACAGCGCGGGTGACACGGTTGAGCTTACTGTAGTGAGAAATAACAGAACCACATTGATTATTCGTATAATCCTTGCCGAAACTAACTGAAATAACGGCAGAGAAAAGAAAGGACATAAAAATATATGTACAACATACTGATTGTTGACGATGAGGAAAAAATTCGTGCGATGATCAGAAAATACGCCGAATTTGAGGGGCATACCGTAACCGAGGCGATAAACGGCATGGATGCGGTCGAGCTTTGCAGAAAAGAAAAGTTCGACATTATAGTTATGGATATAATGATGCCCATTCTTGACGGACTTTCCGCCGCAAGAGACATAAGAAAGATAAGCGATATTCCGATTATCATGCTTTCGGCAAGAGGCGAGGAGTACGACAAGATAGGAGGCTTTCAGACAGGCTGTGACGACTATGTGGTAAAGCCCTTCTCCCCGAAGGAATTAATGCTGAGAATCGACGCCATAATGAAAAGAGCTGCGCCTCACAAGGTCGAAAAGGGCGACCGAAAGCGTGATGTTTTCGAATGTGAAGGGCTGAAAATCGACTTTACTGCGCGAATAGTTTATATTGACGAAAAGCCGACCCAGCTTTCCCCCAAGGAATATGACCTGCTTTTCTACATGGTGAAAAACGCAAACATCGCCCTCTCAAGGGAGAAGCTTATCAGCGAGGTATGGGGCTATGATTTTTACGGAGACGACCGCACGCTTGATACGCATATAAAACTGCTTCGCAAGTCGCTTGGCGCGTGCAGTAAATTCATTGTGACTTTAAGGGGAGTGGGATACCGTTTTGAAACACAAAGACAATAAAAAATCATTTAAGGCTCCGAGCGTCAGGCTGACTGTTTTTGCCGCGTTTATCTTTTTCACGGTTATAACGCTTATTTTGCTCTGGCTTTTTCAGGTGGTTTTTCTTGAAAGGATTTATAAATCCTTTTGCATAGCGCAAATGAAAAACAACGCCGAACAGCTCTGCGAAACTCTGTATGACGGCGGGGATATTTCAACCAAGGCGACAGAAATTGCCGAAGAGCATAATATGTGCATTTCTCTGCTTATTCCAGAGAAAAAGTCGCTCACAAGGCTTACCGACACGATATATAACGACTGCAATCTCTACTACCTCTCATACAGGGAATGTATGGTGCTATACAAATACTCCCTGCAAAACGGCGGTTCAAGGTTTATGAGCGTATCTTATGACGAGGAAAAGGGGTACGTTGGTTCTGACTTTTCGCTTGCTTCCTCGGATGAGATACACAGCGTTATATACACGCTTGTCTGCTCAAAGGATGAGGAGACCTACGTCCTCTTTCTCAACTCGGTAATAACCCCGGTGGGAGCCACGACCAAGACAATAACGCTTCTGCTTATTGTCATTTCCTTTGTGCTTGTTATTTTTGCCGTCATACTCACGGTCTTTGTTTCCCGCAAGGTGACAAAGCCGATAATTGACATAAACAAAAAGGCGAGACTTTTTGCAAGCGGCGATTATGACGTGCGCTTTAACACAAGGGGAGGCTACAAGGAGGTAAACGAGCTCTCAGCCACCCTGAACTACACCGGAGTGGAGCTTTCGAAGGTTGAAAAGCTCAGAAGGGAGCTTATCTCGAACATTTCCCACGACCTTCGCACCCCGCTGACCCTCATTCAGGGCTACGGAGAGGTCATGAGAGACATTCCGGGCGAGTGCAATCCCGAAAATCTGACGACAATTATAGACGAGACCGCAAGGCTTACCTCAATAGTCAACGAAATGTTAGACTATTCAAAGCTTCAAAGCGGCAATTACACGCCCGATTTTCAGAAGGTTGACCTTAGCGCCACTGTAAAATCAACCGTCGAAACCTACCGAACTCTCACCGAAAAGAACGGCTATATTATTAATTACGATGAATGCGAGAGCGCGTTTGTTATGGGGGATGGCGGCATGATCGTGCGAGCCCTGCTCAATCTTATAAACAACGCCGTAACTCACACGGGAGAGGACAACACGGTAAACGTGCGGCAGATAAACAGCGAAAGCACAATTCGCATTGAGGTGAGCGACAGCGGGCACGGAATACCCAAGGAACAGCTCTCCCTCATTTGGGAAAGGTATTATAAAGCCGACACCGAGCATAAGCGTGCCGCAGTCGGCACGGGGCTCGGGCTGTCTATTGTAAAATCGATTATGATACTCCATAAGGGAAAATTCGGAGTCAGAAGTCGGGAAGGGCACGGAAGCACGTTTTGGATTGAATTTAACCGACTAAATGAAGAAAAGGGCGGCGCCTCTTAAAAAAGCGCCGTCTTGCCCTTTTGATTGCCGCTCATTTTAGGCTTTTTTGCGGGAGTTAAAGTTTTTTTGCAGCTAAAGCGGTATAGCTATTGAATTTTTTAAAGTAATGGTATATAATAAAGTCAAAGAAAAATAAAAACGCAAGGGAGCTTGTATTACAGGCTGAGAGGAAGGTGTGACCTTCGACCTTTGACCTGATTTGGATAATGCCAACGTAGGTACGCTTAAAATGCTGTTTATGGGGCTGCCAAGTCGCGGCTCCTTTTTGCGTAGCATGGAGAAATTTTATGGTTAAGGTTAACGGAGATTTTCTTGATATTGCCGGGAAAACACTGCTTGAATATCTTGAAAGCACAAATTATGACACACGGCGCATAGCGATTGAGAAAAACGGCGAGATTTTGCCAAAGGAAAAGTACGGCAAGACCAAGCTTGAAGACGGGGATATCATTGAGATTGTGAGCTTTGTGGGCGGTGGCTGAAAGCGCCAAAAAGCAAAAAATTTTAAAATTCAACAAAAAGAAGGGCGTAAAATGACAGACGATAAGCTTATACTCGGCGGACATGAATTTAATTCGAGATTCATTTTAGGGTCGGGTAAATATTCTTTAAATCTTATAGAGGCGGCGGTAAGGGATGCGGGAGCCGAGATAATAACCCTTGCGGTTCGCCGCGCAAACACACAAAAGGGAGAAAATATTCTTGACTATATTCCAAAAGGTATTACTCTGCTTCCCAACACCTCGGGGGCAAGAAACGCGGACGAGGCGGTGCGAATTGCTCGCCTTGCAAGGGAGCTTGGCTGTGGGGATTTTGTAAAAATCGAGATAATGCGCGACTCAAAGTACCTGCTCCCCGACAATTATGAGACGGTGAAGGCGACGGAGATCCTTGCCAAGGAGGGCTTTGTAGTCATGCCCTATATGTATCCCGATCTCAATATCGCGCGGGATCTTGTAAGCGCCGGCGCCGCCTGCGTTATGCCCCTTGCCGCGCCTATCGGCTCAAACAAGGGACTTGCCACCAAGGAATTTATTCAGATACTGATTGACGAAATACCTCTTCCCGTTATAGTTGACGCCGGAATAGGCAAGCCCTCAGAGGCGTGCGAGGCAATGGAGATGGGAGCGGCGGCAATTATGGCAAATACCGCCCTTGCAACTGCCGGAAATCTGCCTCTTATGGCGTCTGCAATGAAGCTTGCAATTGAGGCGGGCAGGAAGGCGTATCTTGCAAAGCCGGGCAGAGTGCTGAGCCGCGGCGCCTCGGCGTCCGACCCGCTTACCGGATTTTTGAGGGAATGACAAGCTATGAACGACAACAGTTTTTTTGTAGATTCGACCTTTCTTTCAAAAAGCGCGCTTGAAAAAAAGCACAGACTTGAAAACGACCCTGCCTCACGAACCGACCACATGAAATACCTTGAGGACATGGAAAAAATCGACTCTGACGTGATGGAAAAGGTCCTTTCCGAAATGAAGAGCTACGACAGCTCGGCCTACACCGCAAAGGACGTTATTGCCGCAATTGAGAGGGAAAGATGCACAATAGAGGACTTTAAAGCTCTTCTTTCCCCTGCCGCGGAGCCCTTTCTTGAGCAAATGGCAAATCGGGCAAGAAATGAAACAGGCAAGCACTTCGGGAACAACGTGTACGTCTTCACCCCGCTTTATATTGCCAATTATTGCGAAAATTACTGCGTGTACTGCGGCTTTAACTGCTACAATCACATAAGGCGCATGAGGCTTGATAAAAGTCAGATAGAGCATGAGATGAAGGTCATTGCCTCCTCGGGCATGGAGGAAATACTCCTGCTTACTGGAGAGAGCCCGTCAATGAGCAGTGTAGAGTACATCGGAGAGGCGTGTAAGCTTGCAAGAAAGTATTTTCGCTTAGTAGGGCTTGAAATTTATCCCGTAAATACAGACGATTACAGATATCTTCACGAGTGCGGAGCGGATTACGTCACCGTGTTTCAGGAAACCTACGACGAAAAACGGTATGAACAGCTTCACTTAATGGGGCGCAAAAGAGTTTTCCCGTACCGCTTTGAAGCGCAGGAAAGGGCGCTTCGCGCCGGTATGCGGGGAGTGGCGTTCTCCGCGCTTCTCGGACTTTCGGATTTTCGAAAGGACGCGCTCGCCTCGGCTCTCCACGCCTACTTTCTGCAAAGAAAGTACCCTCATGCGGAAATGTCGCTTTCCTGCCCGAGACTTCGTCCGATTATTAACAACGACAAGATAAATCCGCTTGACGTTCACGAAAAACAGCTCTGTCAGGTCCTCTGCGCTTACCGCATTTTTCTGCCCTACGTGGGTATTACAGTCTCTTCAAGAGAGAGCGCAAGGTTTAGAAACGGTATCGCCAAAATCGCCGCAACCAAGGTTTCGGCGGGCGTTTCAACCGGAATCGGTGACCACGAGAGCAAATATACCGGAAATGAGAGTCAAGACTCGGTCGGGGACGAGCAATTTGAAATAAACGACGGCAGAAGCCTTGAAAAAATGAAAAAGGATATGGAAGCGGAGGGCTTACAGCCCGTCCTTAACGACTATCTGTATGTTTAAAATTCTCTGCGTTACAAATCGCCGCCTTTGCAAGGGAGACCTGCTCGAAAGAATAAAAGCGCTTGCCGCCTGCCACGTTGACGGGATAATCCTCAGGGAAAAGGATCTGCCCGAGAGGGAATATTATGAGCTTGCAAAAAAGGCGCAAAAAATCTGCGTGAGAGCCGAAATGCCGCTTATTTTGCACAGCTTTTATCAAAGCGCAAGGGCGCTCGGAGTGAAAAGTATTCATTTTCCGCTCTCAATTCTGAAAGAGGCGGGCGACCTCTCGGGCTTTTCTGCAATTGGCGCCTCCTGCCACTCCTTGGAGGATGCAAGAGAGGCAGAAAAGCTCGGGTGCAGTTATATAACGGCGGGGCATATCTTTGAGACTGACTGTAAAGCGGGAATTGCCGGTCGGGGTACGGCTTTTTTAAGCGATATTTGTAAAAGCATCTCTCTTCCGGTTTACGCGATAGGTGGGATAACTCCCGAAAATTTATGTGAGGTACTATCTGCAAAAGTCACGGGAATTTGCGTAATGAGCGGCGCCATGACCTCCCCCGATATTGAAAAATACATTTTATCTTTTAGGGAAGCAATATGAAATTTCAAAGCGATATGCTCCTTCTCTACGCAGTGACGGAGGATATAAGAGAGGGAGAGGAGGAAGGACTTTGCCGCAAGGTCGAGTCTGCCCTGCAAGGCGGGGTCACAATGCTCCAGCTTCGGGAAAAAGGGCTTAATAAAGAGGCTTTTGTAAGCCTTGCCAAACGAGTCAAGAGCATATGTCAAGCTTTTGATGTTCCGCTGATTATCAACGATAGTCTTGAAGTGGCGCTTGAGAGTAGGGCAGACGGGGTACACGTCGGAGCCGACGACCTGCCGGTCTCCTTTATTCGTCAGAAGGTTGGGAAGAATTTTATAATAGGTGCCACCGCAAAGACAGTCGAGAGGGCGAAAGCGGCGCAAAATGAGGGCGCCGACTATCTCGGAGTCGGGGCGATATTCCCCTCTCCCACAAAAAAAGGCGCCATACGGATAAGCGCCAAAGAGCTAAAAGAAATATGCTCCTTGGTGACAATACCGGTTGTTGCAATCGGCGGAATAGATAAGGACAATATATGCAAAATAGAGGGCAGCGGAGCCGCGGGAGTAGCCATTGTCTCCTCGCTCTTTGCCGCGCCCGACATAAAGAAGGCGGCAGAAGAGCTTAAAGCCGAGAGCATCAGAATTTCAAAAAAAGGAGCAAAGCCGATGAAGAGCGTTCTTACAATTGCAGGAAGCGACAGCTCCTCGGGTGCCGGCATTCAGGCGGATATAAAGACAATAACGGCAAACGGCGTTTACGCCACCTCGGCAATAAGCGCGCTTACCGCTCAAAATACGCTCGGGATAAGCGGAATACTTGACGTCCCGCCCGACTTTTTGGCAAAACAGATTGACGCTGTGTTTTCAGATATCCCGCCGGACGCCGTAAAGGTCGGAATGCTCCCGAAAACCCTACACATACTTGTCAGCGCAAAAAAGCTTGGCTTTTACGGCGCGAAAAATATTGTTGTCGACCCGGTGCTAAGCTCCACCTCGGGGACCTCACTTTCCGAAAATGACGCCATAGGCGTATATAAAAGCGAGCTTTTCCCGCTCGCAGCGCTTATCACTCCCAACATTCCCGAAGCGGAGCGACTTTCGGGCATTATTATAAAAGACGAAGAGGACATGATGCGCTCCGCAAAAAAAATATGCAGTGAGTGCTCCTGCGCCGTGCTTATAAAAGGCGGACACGGCGCAAAGGGGGCAAATGATTATCTTTATGACGGGAAAAACGAGCGCTGGTTTTACGCAGAGAAGATAGACAACAAAAACACCCACGGCACGGGATGCACCCTTTCAAGCGCAATAGCGGCAAACCTTGCCAAAGGGTACGACCTTTTTGAGGCAACAGAGCTTGCCAAAAAATATCTGACCTTCGCCATTTCGCAAATGCTTGACATAGGACATGGCAGAGGTCCGATAGATCACGCCTTTGCATCTTGGAATAATGAAGAATCAAAACCGCGAAAGGATATAAAGCAATGAGAGAATACAAAACGCAAATGGAAGCGGCAAAGAAGGGAATTATCACTCCCGAAATGGAAATTGTGGCAAAAAAAGAGCACACAGAGCCCGAAAAAATAAGAGAATTTGTTGCCAAAGGAACTGTCGCCATCCCCTGCAATATAAACCACACCTCAATATCTCCCGAAGGGATAGGGACGGGACTGAGAACCAAGATAAACGTCAATCTCGGAATTTCCGGAGACAGCAAGGACTATGAAATTGAGATGCAGAAGGTGGATATGGCGCTGAAATTCGGCGCGGAGTCAATTATGGATCTCAGCAATTACGGCAAGACCAATACCTTCAGGCGCGAGCTTATCGCAAAGTCCCCCGCAATGATAGGAACCGTTCCGATGTACGACGCGATAGGCTATCTTGACAAGGACCTGCTTGAAATAACTGCCGATGATTTTTTAAAGGTTGTCGAAGCGCACGCCAAAGACGGAGTTGATTTTATGACAATACACGCCGGTATAAACCGTCGGGCAGTTGAGGCGTTTATGCGCGACAAGCGCAAAATGAATATTGTCTCAAGAGGCGGCTCCCTGCTTTTTGCCTGGATGATGATGACAGGAAACGAGAACCCCTTCTATGAGTATTACGACAAGGTGCTTGAAATTCTGAATGCGTACGACGTCACAATAAGCCTTGGCGACGCGCTTCGCCCCGGCTGTATCGACGACGCCACAGACTCAGGACAGATAAGCGAGCTTATTGAGCTCGGAGCCCTTACCGAGCGCGCATGGGAAAAGAACGTTCAGGTCATGGTGGAAGGTCCCGGGCATATGGCGCTTGGCGAAATAGAGGCGAATATGAAGCTGCAAAAGCGGATATGCCACAACGCGCCCTTTTACGTTCTCGGACCTCTTGTTACCGATATTGCCCCCGGATATGACCATATTACCTCTGCTATAGGCGGAGCCATTGCCGCCGCCTCGGGCGCCGATTTCCTTTGCTACGTTACCCCCGCGGAGCATCTGCGCCTTCCCGACCTTGACGACGTGAAGGAGGGAATAATCGCAAGCAAAATTGCCGCCCATGCCGCCGATATCGCAAAGGGCGTAAAGGGCGCCAAGGAGCAGGATGACGCCATGGCAAAGGCGCGCCATATGCTCGATTGGGAGGAAATGTTCAAATTGGCGCTTGACCCGGATAAAGCAAGACGCTATTATGAAAGCGTTCCGCCATCAGAGCGCCACACCTGCTCGATGTGCGGAAAGATGTGCGCCGTCAGGACTACCAATATGATTCTTGAAGGCAAGAAAGTCGAATTTTGCAGCGAGAAGTGACGCAGTCTGACCCTATAAAAAACCGAAAAAGCCCGACCGAAAACAGGCGTTTTGCCGTGTTTTGGGTCGGGCGCGCTTTATTATATTTTGTACTTTGCTCTGCTTACTGCGCCTTTGTTTCGCAGTAAAGACAGCGATAGACAGGTCCGTTTTTGTCGGTGAGCTTAAAAATGTGCGGGAGCTCCTGCTCGGTGGTGGTGATACAGCGCGGATTTTTGCATTTTATAATATTTGTGATGCGTTCGGGAAGCTCAGGATGGTATTTTTCGGTGCGCACCTCGTTTTTTATCACGTTTATTGTGATATTCGGGTCTATGTACCCGAGGGCGTTAAGATCAATGTCAAGAAGGGAATCGATTTTTATAATATCCTTTTTCCCCATCTTTTTGCTGGGTACGTTTTTTATAAGCGCCACGGAGCATTCATAGGCGTCAAGCCCTAAGAACTTGTAAATTTCCATGCCCTTTCCCGCTTTGATATGGTCGATAACTATTCCGTTTGTTATGGAATCTATATTCATATAAAATAATCCTGCCTTTCTTTGCATTTGCGCCATTTTTCAGGCGTTCCTTATTTAAAAATCGGTATTTACTTGACGCTTATGCCGAGCAGCATTAAAATCAGCGCCATTCTCATGTACTTTCCGTACATTGCCTGCTTAAAGTAACATGCGCGCGGGTCGTCGTCAATTGCCACCGATATTTCATTCACTCTCGGCAGCGGATGCATGATGCAAAGATTTTCTTTTGCGGTTTTCAGCTTTTCGGGGGTGAGAATATAGCTGTCTTTGAGCCTGATATAGTCAGCCTCGTTGAAAAATCTCTCCCTTTGCACTCTTGTCATATAGAGTATGTCAAGAGTACTTATAACGTCCTCAAGGCTTTTTGTTTCCAAAAATTCGATTTTTCCGTTTTTCGCCTCCTGCTTTACATAGTCGGGAAGCCTCAGCTCGTCAGGAGAAATGAGGACGAATTTTATGTTGCTGTATCTTGAAAGCGCAAGAATCAGGGAATGAACAGTTCTTCCGAACTTGAGGTCTCCGCACAGCCCTACAGTGAGATTGTCAAAGCCGCCCTTTTCCCGCTTTATTGTGAGCAGGTCGGCAAGAGTTTGGGTGGGGTGGTTGTGTCCGCCGTCTCCCGCGTTGATAATCGGAACCTCCGATTTAAAGGAGGCGACCATCGGCGCACCCTCCTTGGGATGGCGCATGGCGATAATATCGGCGTAATAGGAAACAACCTTAACGGTGTCCGAAACGCTCTCTCCCTTTGCGGCTGAACTGCTCTGCGCTTCCGAAAAGCCGAGCACATGACCGCCAAGCTCGTACATTGCCGCCTCAAAGCTCAGCCTTGTGCGGGTGGAAGGCTCGAAAAAGAGGGAGGCAAGCTTTTTGCCCTCGCAGGCTTTTTGGTATTTTGCGGGATTTTCTATTATGTCGTTTGCAGTGTCGATAAGCGAGTTAATCTCGTCGACAGAAAGGTCAAGTATGTCAATCACGCTTCTCATCTTGCCGCTCCGTTTATTTTAAGATAGTTTTTAATCCTCTCGACGTTTTGGGCATTTTTGAGGTCGGCTTCAAGATATTCTATGATATCATACACATTCACAACCGAGTAAACAGGAAAGCCGAACTCGTTTTCAATTTCCTTCATTGCCGAAAGCTCGGTCTTGCCCTTTTCGCCTCGGTCAACCATGATAAGACACGCCGCAACCTTAACGCCATTAAGAGAGCTTAGAATCTCCATGCTTTCGCGTATAGCCGATCCCGCGGTTATAACGTCCTCAACAATTACAACCTCGTCTCCGGCACTCGGCTTGTAGCCGACAAGCACTCCGCCTTCTCCGTGGTCCTTGGCTTCCTTTCTGTTAAAGAAGAAGGGAAGGTCAAGCCCGCCTTTTGCAAGCGCAACGGCGGTTGAAACGGCAATCGGTATGCCCTTGTATGCGGGACCGAACAAAGCCGTCTTTTTCTCCCCGAGGTGCTCACGGTAGGCTTTGGCGTAAAACTCGCCGAGCCTTGCGCTCTGCGCTCCGGTCTTAATGTCTCCCGCATTGATAAAATAGGGAATTTTTCTTCCGCTTTTTGCGGTAAAATCGCCGAATTTAAGTACTCCGGCGCTCTCCAAAAAGTCAATAAACTCTCTTTTGTAGCTTTCCATTGTTATAACCTGCCTTTCCTACTGCTTAAAATAGTTTTTATTTTCTGTCGTTTTTTTAATAGATATTCGGTTTTTAAATGCTTGCAAGCCTTAGCCGACAAACTCCCTGACGCATCTTTCGTACGCCTCAACCGGATTTTCGCTTGCCGTTATCGGTCGCCCTACGACAATATAATCCGAGCCTATCTCACGCGCCTTTTCGGGGGTTGTGACGCGAACCTGATCTCCTACATCGCCGTCTGCAAAGCGCACTCCGGGAGTGACCGTGAGAAATTCTTTGCCGCAGACCTTGTGCACCTTGTCTGCCTCAAGCGGCGAGCAGACAACCCCGTCAAGCCCGCAATCGGCGGCGCATTTTGCATAGTGCATCACAACCTCGGGAAGGGGTCGCTCTATAAGTAGGTCCTCCCTCATGCGGTTTTCGTCGGTTGAGGTCAGCTGGGTGACGGCAATGAGCAGAGGTCTTGTGCCGTCCTTTCTTGTCAGTCCTTCAAGCGCCGCGCTCATCATCGCCTTTGTACCCGAGGCGTGCAGGTTGCACATGTCAATATCGAGCGAAGAGAGCACCGCCATGGATTTTTTCACGGTGTTTGGGATGTCGTGAAGCTTGAGGTCAAGAAAAATTTTGTGTCCTCTTGCCTTTATCTCCCGAACTATCTTAGGTCCTTCGGCATAAAAAAGCTCCATTCCGATTTTTACAAAGGGCTTTTTACCCTGAAATTTGTCAAGAAATTTCATGACCTCGTCCCGGCTGTTAAAGTCACATGCTATAATTACGTCTTTTCCCATTAGTGCGCGCCTCCTATTATTTCACTTAAATTATTGATTTTGTATTTTTCCATGACCCGCGGCAGGTCGTTAATAATTTTTTTTGAAGCGTAAGGGTCAACAAGATTTGCGGCTCCAACCTCGACCGCAGTGGCGCCGGCAAGCATCATTTCAATGACGTCCTCGGCTGAGCTTATACCACCCATTCCGACTATCGGAATTTTTACCGCCTCATACACCTGATAAACCATGCGAAGCGCAACGGGGAAGACCGCGGGTCCCGAATAGCCTCCGGTGGTGTTGGCAAGGACAGGCTTTCTTGTCTTTTTGTCAATCCTCATGCCGAGCAGGGTGTTTATAAGGCTGAGCCCGTCAGCTCCCGCCTCCTTGCAGGCAATAGCTATTGAGACTATGTCCGAAACGTTTGGCGAAAGCTTGATAATAACCGGCTTTTTTGTGACCTTCTTTACAGCCCTTGTCACCGCCGCGGCGGCTTTCGGGTCTGTACCGAAGCTCATTCCTCCTCCGTGAACGTTTGGACAGGAAATATTGACCTCAAGCCACCCCACCTGGTTCTCTTTGTCAAGCCTTTCGCAGGTGTACGCGTAATCGTCGACCGAAAATCCGCTGACGTTTGCCATTACCGGCTTGTCAAAGCACTTTTTAAGCCTTGGCAGCTCTTGTGAAATGACCTTGTCGACCCCGGGATTTTGAAGTCCTACGGCGTTGAGCATCCCCGAGGGGCACTCGGCAATGCGCGGGGTGGGATTTCCGAAGCGAGGCTCCTTTGTGGTGCCTTTAAAGGAGAAGGTTCCGAGGATATTGATATCGTACAGCTCGGCAAATTCATATCCGAAGCCGAACGTTCCGCTGGCGGGAATAATGGGATTGTCAAGCGACAGCCCGCACAGATTTACCTTAGTGCTTACCATATAATCTCCTCTCTTTCAAGCACGGGACCGTCCCGACATATGCGCTTGTTGCCGTATTTTGTCTTGCACGAGCAGCCCATGCAGGCTCCAAACCCGCAGCCCATGCGCTCTTCAAAGCTGTACTGCCCCGAGGTTTTTGCAACCTTTTCAACCGCCCTGAACATCGGAAGCGGTCCGCAGGCGTAAAAATATGAATAATCAAGGTCGCGTATTGCGTCGGTGACAAAGCCGCGCACCCCTGCCGAGCCGTCGACTGTGGCAATATAAACCTCGGCTCCCAAGGCCTTTAGGTCCTTTGCAAGTATTATTTCCTCCGCTTTGTTAAAGCCGAGCGCCGCCTTGACGCTTTTTCCCTCGCTTATCAGCTTTTTGCAAAGCATATAGAGCGGCGGAACTCCGACTCCTCCGCCTATGAGCAGGGGAAATTCTCCGCTTTTTGAGGTGTCATAGCCGTTTCCGAGTCCGGTGAGAAGAGAGAGCCGTACGCCTTTTCCCGCTTGCGCCATAATTTCGGTCCCCTGTCCCACGACCTTGTATATTAAGGTCAGCACACCGTTTTGGGCGTCGCACACCGAAATGGGGCGCCTTAAAAACAGGCCCTCGATTTTTATATTTACAAACTGCCCGGGGCGTGAAATATCGCTTATATCTCCTTCAAGCTCCATTTTGTAAATATCCGCTGCAATTTTGGTGTTTGAGAGTATTTCGAAAATACTTTCTTTCATTATAATTTGCTCCTTGGCTTTATGCGTCGATTGTTGAAATGCAGAGCGTTGTTTCTTCAAGAACGTCAAGCAGAACCTTTACCGTATCGAGCGCCGTGAAGATTGTGACGTTGTTTTCCACCGCGCATTTTCTTATTTCATGACCGTCCGAGAGCACGTCTGAAGAATTCATATCTCTGGTGTTTATAACGTATGTGACGTATCCCTGCCGTATACTGTCAAGAATTTCATCGCTTCCGTCGCTCAGCTTTTTAAGGCTGTGGGTTCGAATGCCCCGACTCTTTAAAAATGCGGCGGTTCCTTCGGTTGCCATGATGTTAAAGCCCATGTTGTAGAACCGTCTTATAAGCGGAAGCGCTTCCTCCTTGTCCTTGTCGGCAATGGTGGCAAGCACCGTGCCGTAGTTCATGACGTTTGTGCCCGAGGCTTGAAGCGCCTTGTAGAGCGCTCTTGTCAGGCGGTCGTCATATCCTATCGCCTCGCCTGTCGACTTCATTTCGGGGGAAAGATATGCGTCAAGTCCGCTCAGCTTTGAGAAGGAAAACGCGGGAGCCTTCACATAATAGCGCTTTTTCTCTTTTGGGTATATTTCGTTGAATCCCTGTTCTTTGAGGGATTTTCCGAGAATCACAAGGGTGCCTATGTCCGCAAGACTGTAGCCCGTGGCTTTTGAAAGGAAGGGAACAGTTCTTGAAGAACGGGGGTTCACCTCTATTATATAGACGTTTTCGTTTTTGTCAACTATGAATTGAATGTTGAAAAGCCCGATAATACCTATACCCAGCCCCAACTTTTTGGTGTAGTCAAGAATTGTAGCTCTCACCTTGTCCGAAAGGCTGAATGAGGGGTAGACGCTTATCGAGTCGCCCGAGTGTATTCCGGTGCGCTCCACAAGCTCCATAATGCCCGGGACAAACACGTCGACCCCGTCGCAAACCGCGTCAATTTCAACCTCCTTGCCCTGAATGTAATGGTCGACAAGTACCGGCTTGTCCTCATCTATTTCAACGGCGGTTTTTAGGTAATGCCTTAACTGTTTTTCGTCCGAAACAATTTGCATTGCCCGCCCCCCGAGCACAAAGGAGGGGCGCACAAGTACGGGATAGCCTATCTTTGCGGCGGCTTTGACCCCGTCCTCGATTTTTGTAACGGCTCTGCCCTCGGGCTGAGGTATGCCGAGATTTATGAGTATTTTTTCAAAGCTGTCGCGGTTTTCCGCCTTTTCTATGGCGTCGCAGTCCGTGCCGATAATCTTCACTCCGCGCTGAGTAAGAGGTTCCGCAAGGTTTATGGCTGTCTGACCGCCGAGCGAGGCTATAACGCCGATGGGATTTTCAAGGTGAATTATATTCATCACGTCCTCGGTGCAAAGCGGCTCAAAGTAAAGCTTGTCTGAACAGGTGTAGTCGGTCGAGACCGTTTCGGGGTTGTTATTGATAATTATCGCTTCAAGCCCCGCGTTTTTTATGGTTTTGACCGCATGAACCGTGGAATAGTCAAATTCGACTCCCTGACCTATTCGAATGGGACCCGAACCGAGCACAATTACCTTTTTCCTGTCGGATACCAATGATTCGTTTTCATCCTCATAGGTCGAATAGAAATAGGGAATGTAGCTTTCAAACTCCGAGGCGCAGGTGTCTATCATCTTGTAGACCGGGAAAATATTGTTCTTTTGGCGCATGGAATATATGTCAATTTCCTTGACCCCCCAAAGCTCCGAAATGTACTTGTCCGAAAAGCCCATTCTCTTTGCATCCTTAAGGGTTGTTATATCCATAGGGCTGTTTTTGACGGTAACTTCCATTTGAGTGATGTTGCGAAGCTTTTCAAGGAAGAACATGTCAATCTTTGTGGCATCGTATATAACTCCAAGGTCAACCCCGCGCCGAATAAGCTCGGCAATGGCGCAGATACGGTCGTCCGTGCCGTTTTTGATATAGCTTAACAGCTTGTCGGTTTTGTACTCGTCAAAGGTGTGCTTGTAAATGTGGCATATTCCGATTTCAAGCGAGCGCACCGCTTTGAGAAGACTTTCCTCAAAGGTTCTGCCAATGCTCATTACCTCGCCTGTGGCTTTCATTTGCGTTGAGAGAGTGTTGTTTGCCGAGGTGAACTTGTCAAATGGGAAGCGGGGCATTTTGGTCACCACATAGTCAAGCGCCGGCTCAAATGAGGCGGGAGTATTGGCAATTCTTATCTCGTCAAGCGTCATGCCCACGGCGATTTTTGCCGAAACTCTGGCAATGGGATATCCGCTTGCCTTGGAGGCGAGCGCCGAGGAGCGGGAAACTCTCGGGTTGACCTCAATAAGGTAATATTTAAACGAATCCGGGTCAAGGGCAAACTGAACGTTGCACCCGCCCTCGATTTTGAGCGCTCTTATAATTTTAAGCGCGCTGTCGCGGAGCATATGATATTCCTTGTTGGTGAGGGTCTGGCTCGGGCAGACGACAATTGAATCTCCGGTGTGTATTCCCACGGGGTCTAAATTTTCCATGTTGCATATGGTTATGGCGGTGTCGTTGGCGTCGCGCATGACCTCATATTCTATTTCCTTGTAGCCCTTTATGCTCTTTTCCACAAGCACCTGATGCACAGGGGAGAGCTTTATGGCGTTTTTGAGTATTTCGCGGCACTCCTCCTCATTGTCGGCAAAGCCGCCGCCAGTTCCTCCGAGGGTAAAGGCGGGGCGAAGCACCACGGGGTAGCCGATTTTTATCGCCGCCTCAAGCCCTTCTTCAACGCTTGTGGCAATAAGAGAGGGAAGCACGGGCTCGCCGAGCGATTCGCAAAGCTCCTTGAATTTTTCGCGGTCCTCCGCCTTGTCAATGCTCTTACTTGACGTCCCGAGCAGCTCGGTGCGGCACTCCTTCAAAATTCCCTTGCGCTCAAGCTGCATTGCAAGGTTGAGTCCGGTCTGACCTCCGATGCCCGGAACTATGGCGTCGGGTCGCTCATAGCGGATTATTTTTGCTATGTATTCAAGGGTGAGAGGCTCCATATAGACCTTGTCCGCAATGCTTGTGTCGGTCATTATTGTGGCGGGATTCGAGTTGCAGAGTATGACCTCATAGCCTTCTTCTTTAAGGGCAAGACATGCCTGAGTGCCCGCATAGTCAAATTCCGCGGCTTGTCCTATAACGATAGGACCCGAACCTATGACGAGAACCTTTTTGATATCGGTGCGTTTAGGCATTCTTTTTCGCCTCCTTCATGTTGGCAATGAAAATATCGAAAAGATAGGTGCTGTCCTGCGGACCCGGGGCGCTTTCGGGGTGGTACTGCACAGAAAAGACAAGGTCCTTTTCGCATCTCACGCCCTCGACCGTTTTGTCAAGCAGATTTATGTGAGTTATTTCCAGCCCCGTGCCTTCAAGGCTTTTTTCGTCAACCGCATAGCTGTGGTTCTGACTGGTTATCTCAACCTTTCCGGTGAGCAGGTTTTTGACCGGGTGATTTCCCCCGCGATGTCCGAATTTTAATTTGTAGGTCCTTGCTCCGTATGCAAGACTTATCATCTGATGCCCGAGGCAAATTCCGAATATGGGATATTTTCCCCGAAGCTCCTTTACAAGCGAAATGACCGGAGTCACGTCCTCCGGGTCGCCCGGACCGTTTGAAAGGAATATACCGCTCGGATTCATTGCGATAATGTCGCTTGCCGGCGTGTTCCAGGGCACCACAGTCACATTACAGCCCCTTGCGTTAAGCGAGCGGATTATATTGTGCTTTATGCCGCAGTCAACCGCCACTACGTTGTAAAGGTGGTTTGAGGTTCTTGAATACCAGCGCTTTTTACAGCTGACAAGCGAGACCGCGTCGTGCGGCACGGGGGTATTCTTTATTATTTCAAGCCCCTGCTCGGTTGTGGTCGATATATCGGTTATCAGCACTCTGCGGCTTCCGAGATCCCTTATGCTTCGGGTTATTTTCCTTGTATCCACCCCGTAAATGCCCGGAATGTGGTTTTCTTCGAGTATTTCCGAAAGGGTTTTTGTCGAGCGGAAGTTTGAGGGGCTGTCGTTGTACTCTCTCACCACAAGTGCGCCTATTGTGGGCACTCTTGTCTCATAGTCGTCGTCTGTCATTCCGTAATTTCCGATAAGGGGATAGGTCATCACCACCGCCTGATGGGTATATGAGGGGTCGGAGACTATTTCCTGATAGCCCACCATGGAGGTGTTGAAGACTATCTCGCACACTCTGCTGCAATTTTCTCCGAAGCCGTACCCGTAATATACCTCTCCGCTTTCAAAAATCAATTTTCTGTCAAATTCTCTCGCCATGCAATTTTTCCTCCTGCCACTGTAAGACGGCATCTGCCGTAAACCTCAAAGCCCTCAAACGGGGTACTTCTTCCCATCGTCAAAAACTCCGAGGGGTCAATAACATACTTTTTTTCAAGGTCAAAGACGGTGAAATTCCCGTCATCCTCAAAATTAAAGGGTGAATTTATATTAAATCTTTCATTCGGATTCAGCGTAAGCAGCCTTATAAGCATATCTATATCAATAATCCCCTTTTTCACAAGGAAGGTGTAAAGCAAGGGGAACGCGCTCTCAAGCCCGACAACTCCCATAAGGCTCCTTTCAAGCCCTCGGCTCTTTTCCTCTTTGGAATGGGGCGCGTGGTCGGTGGCAATCATGTCAATTGTGCCGTCGCATATCCCCTCAATAAGCGCCTCTCTATCCGCTTTTGAACGTAAGGGAGGGTTCATTTTATAGCGCCCGTCCTCTTTTAGGTTGCTTTCGTCAAGCAGAAGGTAATGAGGAGCGGTCTCGCAGGTGACGTCCACCCCCGCTTTTTTTGCCTCACGAATCAGGCGCACGCTTTCCTTGCAGGAAATGTGGCAGACATGGTACTTGCATCCTGTCCTTGCGGCAAGATGAAGGTCGCGCTCAATAGGTTTCCATTCGCTCTCCGAGCAGATTCCGCGGTGAGAATGAAGGCGCGCGTACTCCCCGTCGTGTATATACCCACCGTGAAGCAGACTGTTGTCCTCGCAGTGGGCGACAATTATTTTATCAAGCTTTTTTGCCCTCTGCATTGCAAGCAGCATCATTTCCTCGCTTTGCACACCTCGCCCGTCGTCGGAAAAGGCGACAACATACGGCGCCATGTCCTCCATAGCCGAGAGCGCCTCGCCCTTTTCGCCGACGGTTATCGCGCCGTAGGGAAGGATATTTATTTTTGAATCGGACTTTATTATATCAAGCTCTTTTGTAAGGTTATCAAGACTGTCCGGAACGGGTGAGAGGTTCGGCATGGTGCATACAGTGGTATACCCCCCGCGAGCGGCGGCAGACGAGCCGCTTTTTATCGTTTCTTTATAAGAAAAGCCCGGCTCCCTGAAATGCACATGCACGTCAGTAAAACCGGGAAAAACAACACAGCCTGAAATATCAAGAACGGTGGGAAGGGACAACTGTCCCTCACCCGAAGGACTGCCGACAAAGTCAAAGCCGCAATTAAAAAGGCTGATGTCGGATTTTTGTGAAAGCGGCGCAAACACAACGCCGTTTTTTAGTATATAGCTTGCCATACTGTCTCCTTTTGACTTTGACTTAATTCCTTAACTATTTGTATTAGTATAGCACAGCCCGCGCGTTTTGTCAATTGTTTTATATGAATAAATTTGAGCCTTAAAGAGAAAAAATTTTTGTGAAGAAAGAAATTTAAAAGGATTAAGGATTAATGAAGCATAGCCTTCGGCGATATGAAAAATGAAGCGCGCACGGGGCGCACTATGAAGCGAGGCTTGCCGCGCATACGCGCATCCGCGCCACGCGCGGTGGGCAAACATCATTGAAAAATGCGAGGCAATGCCTCGCATTTTTCTGGTGACCCGTACGGGAATCGAACCCATGTTACTGCCGTGAAAGGGCGGTGTCTTAGCCTCTTGACCAACGGGCCGTATGGTAGCGGAAGTTGGACTTGAACCCACGACCTATCGGGTATGAACCGATTGCTCTAGCCAGCTGAGCTATTCCGCCATGATATAATGCGCTACATTCGCAGTGCCTGTTGATTATATCATAAGGCGGCGCTTTTGTCAACACTTTTTTTCAAAAAATCCAAAAAAAATTGTTGTTCATATTATATTATTGAAATATGGCTTTTAGTGTAATATAATATATACATCAGACAAAAAAGAGGACCACTTGCAATGATTTACAGGTTCAGACGCGGTAAAAAAATCATCGGCGGAAAAAAATATGACGCCGATTTTGTAAAATTTGAAGAGACGGCAAAGCTCTTTGACACAGTATCGGTTTTTTGCCCGGGAGAAATACTTGCGGGCATCGGGGACAAGGTGAAAATCGGCTCCCCCCTTTCTGACAGGGACGGCTTTGTAACTCACAGTCCGCTTTCGGGTGTGGTAACAAAAATCGACGGCGCGACCCTTACCATTGAGAACGACAAGGAGCTTTCGGCGCTTGAGAGTGTCCCGTACGGGATAAAAAGCGGCAAAACCCTGTCCGAGCTTGAGTGCAACGAGCTTATAGGGCTTGTGGCGGGAGCGGGAGTAATTGAGGCTGACAGCACCGTCTTAACCCACACACTGCTTGAAGGCGCAAAAGGCAAGGTAAAAACGCTTGTAATAAACGCGGTTTGCACCGAGGACGGCGATCTTTGCCCCTCCTATATTGTCACAAACTATTCGGATAAAATCATATCCTCTATGAAAATAATAATGTCCGCAATGGGAATAAAAGAGGGAATTATTGCCCTTTCCGCCATAGATCGTGGAGATTATGAAGCGCTTGTCGAAAAGACCAAAAAAACCGATATGATAAGGTGCGAAAGACTGAGTGAAAAATATCCCCAACAGCACCCCTCGCTTGTGGTTTACGCTCTCTCGGGCAGGGAGCTTTCACCGCTCGGCGACAGCCGTCAAGCCGGCTTTCTTATGCTTTCTGCGGCGTCCTGCCTTGATATATACAATATTTTTGCAAAAGGGCAGTCATACTGCACCGACCTTGTGACCCTTGAAAAGGGAAAAGGACAATACCTTATCTGCGCTCTCCCGCGCGGCGCGTCTCCTCGGGAAATAAAACGCATATTCGGTATTGAGGGAAGCCTTGGCACCTCCTCCCCTCTCTCGCGTATCCCGCTTGCAGAGGGGGAAAAAAGACGACCGACAAGGATTTTCAAAGCTTCAACCGCGGAGCGCGGGGAGGGGCCGTGCGTTATGTGCGGCGAATGTGACGCTATTTGCCCTATGTACCTTTTCCCTTATGAGTTTATTTCAAAAGGCGCGCTGCACGCCAAGGCGGGCGGGGTGATGGTTTGCATCGAGTGCGGACTTTGCGAGAGCGTCTGCCCGTCTGAAATAGCGCTGCTTTCAAAAATAAGGAAGGCAAAAAACGATATAAAAACAAAAGGCGAGGGAGGTAAGGCATAATGACAAAGGAAGGCTTGGAAGCGACAAAGAGAATACTCGGCTCCAACAGACAGTACTTTTTGGTTCTTGTGAGCTTTGTGCCTATTATTCTGTGGTCATATCTGATATACGGCGCGCGCGCACTCCTTCTTGAATTTACCGCCGCCGCCTTTTGCGCCCTCTTTCATGCGTGCGCGGCAGGCTTTAAAAAATCGGTGCTTCGAAGGAAAGCGTATCTTTTCGACCTTTCTCCCTTAATAAGCGGCTTTTTGCTTGCCTTCACCCTGCCGCACAATACAAGCATTATGGTGCTTGTAATAGGATGCGCGGCGGCAATTGCCGCTAAAGAGCTTAGCGGAGGGCTCGGGGCAAATATTATAAATCCCGCGCTTTTTGCAAGAGTGCTTATAGGGCTTGTTTTTCCGCAAAGCACCACGCTGAGTCTCAGCTTTGACACCTCGTCGGAGATGAGCGGACTTGAAGCGGTGCTTGACGGCAAAATGCCCGAAGCCGGGATAACCGATATGCTGTTTGGCAGGGTTGACGGCAATCTCGGGGAGCTTTCGGCGTGGATAATAATACTTTGCGGATTGTTTCTTATTGTCAACAAGGCGATAAATTGGAGAACGCCCATAGCCTTTATTGCAAGCGCGGCGGCGTTTTCGATGTTTCTTGCGCCCGAAAGCGTTTCCTATCCTCATTATATATGCGGTCAGCTCTTTTGCGGAGGAATACTTATTTGCGCGGTGTATTTTGCCTGCGACCCCGTCACCTCCCCGCACACAAATACCGGCAGACTGATTTTCGGAGCGGTCTGCGGCGCGCTTTCGGTTGTTGTTCGTGTGTTCTTTAAATATGAAGGAACGTATATTGTCGTCCTGCTTGCCGCTTTGTGGACTCCTTTTCTTGACCGTTATCTGCGCCCCGGGGTGTTCGGAGGAGCAAAAGCGCCAAAAAGCGCAAACGAAGCGACAAGCGCGCCCGTTATTGCAAACTCCAAAAGCCAAAAGGGTGCTTTAAGCCCTTCGAAAAATGAGGAGCCCTCGGGCAAAAAAGGAGAAAAAGAGTGACAAGGGCGTACATTAAACATATAATGGAAGGGGACAATCCGTCAAAGGAGGCTTGGGCTCTGCTTGACGCGGCGCTCACCCTCATGACAAAAAAGGGACTTAATGCATATACTGTCAAGAAAACAAAGAGCGGCAAGCCGTATTTTGAGCAGGGCTATCCGAATTTTAATATTTCTCACAGCGGGCAATACGTCTGCTGTGCGCTCTCGGATATACCTGTGGGCATTGACGTTGAGACCGTGCGCCCTATTTCCTCCTTTGTCATGAAAAGATTTCTTAAAAGCGAGGAGACCATGCCCGAAAAGCAGATAAGGCTTTGGACAAGATACGAAAGCCTCGGGAAATGTCTCGGCTGCGGCATACCGCATAATATTGACGGCAGTGGTTATTGTTTTGAGGAAAAAACATACAAAGATGTATGCTTTACCGTCTGTCTGACAAAAAAGGACAGTGACTTTATGTTCATTGAGCTTTGATTTTTGTCTCTCTTGCACAAAATATACAGGTTGTATTTGGATAATTTAAATAATAATTTAAAATCTCTTTAATTTTATTGCAAAACGCTTGAAATTGAGCTTGATTTGTGGTAGAATTCTATATATACAGTCGGGGTGCAGGTTCCCGACAAGTAAGCTTCATATTATTTAAAGGAGATCAATCATGAAAAAGTTTATAAGCATTCTGCTTCTTTGCTCGCTCGCTTGCGGGCTTTTCATTGCTTGCAGCTCGGGCAAAACCGAATCTACAACGACTCCCAAGGTAACGACAACAGCACCTTCGAGACCAAACGATGACCTCATTGACGTAAAAGACGACGTTGTGATTGTCGAGAGAAAAACACTCACCTATAAATATCAGGCAGTTGAGGTAACATGGACTGACAATTCCTACTACACACGCGATACCGACGGATTTTCACAGTTTGTCGCCGACAATGCAAACTGGTTTGCAAAAGATTTTGACGACAGCAGCTGGACGACTTGGGCAAGTGAAACCGATGGTTATATCGGCGACCGGTTAGACAACTTAGGTGAAGGAAGAGCTGCCAGCGACTGGAACGGCGATAACCACGGACTGTTTGCAAGGACATCCTTCAATCTTGACCAGCAGTACCTTGATGAAATAAAGAACGGCGAAGCAACTCTCTACTTTGATATTTTCTATGACAACACCCTGCATCTCTACCTCAACGGAACCGAAATCATTGTTCACGATGAGTCTGAAAAGTTCCAGCCCGGAGTTGCCGGCAATGGTCCGTCCGGATGCCATGACTGGGTCGATGAGTATGCTATGTTATTCTGCGATGAGACAGATCCATACTATATTTATGAAGGCAACCTTGGCGATCTGCTTGTTGCCGGTGAAAACGTTATCGCAGTAAGTCTGCTTGACTGCTGGGGCGGTAGAGAACTTGACATAGGCGTAGTCGTCGCATACAATTAATTCTAAAAAACATAAAACCTTTACATCTGCGCTCGGTTACACCTGCAGCTTGACCGACCGCAACAAGAATGCCGCAAGCCTTGGCTTGCGGCATTCTCTTTAGCAAAAAAGCTTTTATTCCTCGCTTATTCTGTTGTCCTTTATTACGAGCTTTTCAACCCTGTGGTTGTTTATTTTTGTAACCGTGACAAAGAGTCCCGAGTATTCAAACGAGTCGCCCTCCTCGGGAATTTTGTCAAGAATTTCGGACACCCAGCCGCCCACCGTGGTATATTCCGAGTCGAAATTCGAATCGTCAAAATCCAAAAGCTCAAACAGGTCTGTGATATTCATCATGCCGTCCACCTCAAGAAAATCGCCCTTTCGGGTGACCTCGCTTCTGCGGTCGTCGCTTTCGTCAAAGATGTCGCCGACAATTTCTTCAACTATGTCCTCAACCGTGATAATTCCGAGAGTTCCGCCGAATTCGTCGAGTACAAACGCCATTTCGCAGTGCTTTTCGCGCATTTCGTTGAGAATCGAGGAAATATTCCTTGTCATATGCACGTAAAGCGGAGGGGTGAGCAAAGAGGACACGTCGGTCTTGTCGCCGAGCTTCAAATACTGCCCGGCAAAAGCGCGGGTTGTGAGCACGCCGAGCACGTGGTCAAGGCTCCCTTCATAAACAGGAAAGCGCGCGTAATCAAGAAGCGAGGTGTTTTTTGCAAGCTCGCTGACCTCATCCTCGATATCAAAGCCGAGAACGTCAACCCTCGGGGTCAAAATATCCTTTGCGGTCTTTTCGGTAAAGCTTATGGCGCCTTTTATAAAGTCGCCCTCCTTTTCGGTAAAGCCGCCGTCGTCCTCGATCTCGTCGACAATTGAGGCAAGCTCATCGTTTGTGGCAATCGGCGCGGCGTTTTTCGGAGTCCAAAGCGGGCTGATTTTGTCAATAACAAACTCGGTGGCAAGGACTATGGGGGCAAAGAGCCTCATAAAAAATCTCACAGCCGGCGCGCATTTGTACACATAGGAATCGCTTATAAATGCGGCGATGATTTTCGGAAAGATTTCGCCGAGCAGTAAAAGCAAAATTGTGATAAGCACTGTCGCGGCGCTTTGAGCCAGCGCTTCATTTGAAATAATCATTGTAAAAAGCAGAGTTGCAATAGAGGACGCCGCGATATTTACAAGGCTGTTTGAAATTAAAATTGTCGATATGGTTCTTGTGTAGTGGTCGATAAGGTATTGAACCTTTGCCGCCCTTTCGTCCTTATTTTCGGCAGCGCTTTTTATTCTTACCTTATTTGAGGAGGCAAGGGCAATTTCGCTTGAGGAAAAGAATGCGGAAAAGACTATAAGAATGACAATTATAAGTGAAAGGACAAAATATATCATGCGTTGCCCTCCCCGTCATTTTGCGCGGCAATTTGAGAATCGTCGCTGTCGTTGATATCCCCGACGATTTCTTCAAGCACGTCCTCCATCGTGACAATTCCGACGACCTCCCGCTCCGTATTTCTCACAAACGCCAAGTGGCATTTGTGCTTTCCCATTTCCTCAAAAACGGTTGCAAGCCTTGTTTCCTCGGAAACGTACATCGGGGGAAAGATAAAGCGCCGCACATCGGTCTTCTTGCCGTTAATAACCGAAACGAGGTATTCCTCCGCCTTTAGAAAGCCTATATAAATATCCGGATTGTCCCGATACACGGGTATTCGGGAATATTTGACAGAAAGAAGAGTCTCCACAATACTGCTTTCAGGCAGTCTTACCGACAGGGAAACAACCTTTTCCTTCGGGCAGAGCACATCCTTGGCTTTGAGGTCTCCGAACTCAATAGCCGAGCGGATTATATCTCCTTCCTCTCTGTCAAAGCCGCCCTCCTCCTCAACGCTTTCTACAATCGATTGAAGGTCGTCGTCGGTAAATTCGGGCGAGGCGGGGAAAAGCCTTGAGATTTTCTTTTTCAGAGCGTCCGAAAGGGCTGTAAGCACAAACGACACCGGAAGAAAGAGCTTTATAAAAAACATTGTGGGATAAGCTATGGCAAGGGCGTATGTATCGCAGTTTGCCTTAGCGAAGCTTTTGGGAAAGGTTTCGGCAAAAATATAGAACATTAGAGTTATTGCAATTGTCGAAACAAGCGTTCCTATATTTCCGAGCAGGGAAATAAACATAACGGTTGCCGCAGACGCAGCAAGCGTGTTGCAAATGTTGTAGCCAACAAGTATTGCCACAAGCGCGCCGTCAAAATCGTCCACGATTTTCATGGCTGCTTTTGCGCGTTTGTTCTTGCTCTCGGCAAGCTGTTTTATTCGAATTTTGTTGCAAAATGAATAGGCTGTCTCGGCGCTTGAGAAAAATGCGCAAAAAAGCATGAGCACAAAAATAAGCGCAAGACCCCCAAGCACCCTTTCGGGGGATGTTATTGCCGCCAATGCAATGGTACATCGGGCAACGTCCATAAAAAGTATCAACTCCTTTAAAATAAAAAACGCAACAAAAAACCGCCGTGCCGATTTACGCCACGGAAGCGCCTTTTTGCTGCTTTAGATTAAATATTATAACAATTATAACAAATGAACATAATCGGGGTATGTCCAAAAAATAATCACCCTTATATAACTCGATTTTTTCTTATTCTATCACGCATTTAGGCAAATGTCAATAGTTTTTTAAAAATGTTTAAAATGTCTTGAAAAAAGGAAGGGGGTGTGTTATAATCAAATTGAATACTTAAATCTAAGGAGAGTACTGCTAACATGAAAAAAACGGCAAGAATACTTCTCATAGCCCTTGCCGCGGTTATCTGCATTGTCAGCGTTGCCGCGTGTAATGGCAAAAATGAGAAAAAAGAAAGACAGCCGAACTATTTAACCGTCCTTGACGGCACGGATATGAAATACAGCCTTGTCCGCCCCGAGCACGCAAGCGATGAGGAAAGGGACGCCGCCGTCAAGCTCAGATCCGCATTCAAGGATAAATTCAAAATAGATGACGTTTCCCTCTCGGACGACTGGATCAAGAGGGGCGAAACCCTTGAAGAAGGGCTTCTTGAAATACTTGTGGGAGACACCAACAGACCCGAGTCTCAGATTGTCAAAAACTCTTTAAGCGGCGAAATGTACGCTGTGGCGGTGCTCAATGAGAAAATAGTCATTTGCGCTTCCGCCGACGAATACATAGAAGACGCGGTTGACTATTTTATCGACACATACATTAAACCCGCCGAGGACAAGGTCGAAATCGAAGCTACAACCAATATGGTGGCGGTAAAGACCGCGACCGGCTGGCTGATGTCAAGAACGCTTGAGATCGAAATCCTTGCCGCAAACGCCGTCGGCTCGGATATTGAGATCATCGCGGCGGTCAACGAAGAGGACTTTACAGACGTCGGCTTTGAGGTAAAAATAAACGGCGAGCCGCAAAGTACAATAGGCAACCTTAAATCAAAGGGTGACAGCTATGAGCTGGGCGGCGTTACCTATAAAGCCTCCGATTACAACAAAACCTCAATTGTCGCCGCAACGGTAAGCGGAATCGACGGCGGCTCGCTCACAAAAATCGAAATAAGTCCGTACGTTGTCGAATTCGGCGATACGCTTTACGGGCTGGACGCCTTTGCTTGCGAGTATCAGGGCGTGTGCGAGACTATAAGCACGGTTGAGGTTAAGGACGACGTTTATCAGATAACCAACCCCGCAGAGCTTTACGTTTTTGCGGATTATGTCAATAAGGGTCACAGAATAATAAACGCAACGCTTGGCTCCGATATCGATATGGGAGGAATAGAGTGGACTCCCATAGCCTCCTCAATGATGCCGTTTAAGGGCGTTTTTGACGGAAACGGAAAGACGGTCAAGGGGCTTTACATAACGGGCGCCGACAACGAGACCCTCGGATTTTTCGGATGTATCGGCACAGGCTCAACCGTGAAAAACCTCAGCTTTGACGACGTTTACGTCTTTGCGGACGGAAGCGCCAAGGTCGGTATACTTGCGGGAGAAAACCGCGGACTTGTAACCGACTGCACGGTTTCGGGAACAATATCTACAAGCGACAAGTCGGGTAACGCCACAACCGCATACGCCAAGGCGGGAACGATGGAAGGCGTCGGCGGTATTGTGGGAATGCTCAACGGCAAATATGTTACAAGCGTTGAAAACTGCACCTTCACGGGAAATGTAAACATTGACGCGGGTTTTGCCTCCTTTGTGGGAGGAATCGCGGGTAAATCCGTGGCAATAAGCGGAGATATCATTAACTGCGTTAACAAGGGAGCTGTAAGCTGCACCTCAGCCTATGCGGTAAACGACGCCAAAAACAGCACCGGACTCGGCGGAGTTATCGGCTCGATAGTCAACGCCACAATTTCAGGCTCCTCCAACGAAGGAAGCGTGACCGGCGCAGGAAAGACTGTCGGATACGTCGGCGGAGTTGTCGGAAATGTTATCGGCATAGGTCAGGTTGTCGATTGCTGGAACAGCGGAAAAATAAACGCAAATTACACCTCAAATTCATATGTTAAATCCTACGTCGGAGGTATTGTCGGCGTATTCAGCGACAATACCATATGGGACGGCATGGCGCTCAGATGCTATAACAAGGGCGAGGTAACTTCAAGCGGCGGATACGCGGCGGGTATTGTCGGTCAGATCAGCGACTGCCGCTCGTACATCATGTACTGCTATAACGTAGGTAAGATAACGGCTGACACATATGCCGGAGGTATATGCGCTAACGCCGCAAGCGACAGATCCTTTATTATGAACTGCTATAACGCGGGCGATATTGTTGCGGAAAATGCTATGGGTATCATAGGCATTACCGGCGGAAGATTCAACGAATCGTACACAACGCAGTATTCAAGCGTCGACGTGTATATTAACTATTCAAACAACCTCTACCTCTCGGATAAAACCGCAGCGGCATATACGGGAAATAAAAAGTCGGACAAGGGCGGAGTTGCCGGAGCCGAGGAGTTTACAAATGCGGTCTTTGAAATTTCCAAGACCTCACCCAACTACTTCAAGGTTCACGAATACTTTGTCGAGGACAAAACAAACATCAACAACGGATTCCCGATTTTCGAGTATCAAACCGACGCAAGCAAGGCTGCAAAGACAATTGACGACGACCTTTACGACGTTCACTCCTCCACAATAAATCCCGACGGAAGCCGTTACTACTATGTAAACAGATATACAAACTTCATCTGGGACGGAGTTGCATACGATGAAAACAGCCAGGACAGCCTCAATCAGAAGGTAACAGCGGCTGAGTTCGAACGCCTTATGGACCAGACCGTCGAGACCCCGCACAATATAATCGACGAGAACGGAAATGTGACCGGCACCTGCAACTGCGCGGTATTCAAGACCGACCACTATTTCACAATTGAAAAGTGGAAGGACGTGCTTGACGACGTCGAAAACAACCTCCAGGGCGTTGCCGACTGGGCAAACAGAGGTGAAATAAGACACATCGGCTATCTCCAGGCTGACGGCGAGCAGTCAAGCGGGAGCGTTGCGGTTACCGTAAGATGGACAAACAACTCGGGAACCATTAACATTAAGTTCAACGTTACCTACTACAAGAACGAAAGATGCGACGGCGCAACAGTTCACGAAATGGCTCACTCACAGCTTCTTGACGGAGGCAACGAGGGATGGATTGCAGAGGGCGATGCGGACTACGTCAAGTATAACTACTACGGACCGATAAAGGCTGGCGAGGACAGAGACCGCGATAACTACAGATGGAAGGAAGACGATTTCCAGGGAGCATATCAGCCCACGGCAACCTTCTATTGCTTCCTTGCACGTATGTACGGCAATAAAGCGGTAAGAGCTATACTTACCTTCCAGGACGTGCTCAGAGACAAGTACGGCGACGGCTGGAAGCTTGCTTACGGCGCGACGATAAAAGAGGTTTGGGAGCTCTTCGGCGTTGCGGGCAGATGGGACGTTGACGCGCACTTCCAAGACTGATAACTAAGCCTTAATAAACAATAAAACAGACCGGCTTTGCAAAAAGTCGGTCTGTTTAAATTCTGATTAAATATATATAACGTCGGGCGGCTTCCGCAGCTTAAATTTATTGCAAGGCGGCGCCTATAACCGTTCCGAACTGCGCGTTTTGAGGGATAATGAAATTGATTTCAAAGAGGTCGTTAAGCGACTTGAAGATATCGAACGCCTGAGGGATAGTCGTCACATTTCCGGTGAGGACGATATTGTTTATATTTTTCCCCCGCGCGGCAAAAATGGCGCTCATGCCTATAGTTTCGAAAATCAAATTGATAATTCCGAGGGCAAGGTCGCCCTTTGAGGCAACGTCGCTGATTTTTCCAAAGTTTGCGGCGGTAAGGTTCGGCGCAAGGTCGGGATGTATTTCTGTTTTTGTTATGTCGTTAACCCGAAGGTCGACATGGGAGAGATCCCCGTCCTTGGCAAGCTCTATTATGTTTTCCACGGTTCTCACTCCGAGCATTTTTTCCGAGAGTCCGATAAGAGTTCCTCCGCCGACTCCCGTTCCGCCGAGGTACTCGAATTTGCCATTCCCGTCGGCGCATACAATGGCTGTACCCGTACCCATGCTGACGACAATTGCCCGCTCAAGCTTTGAAAGGTATATTCCGCCCTTGCCGATGCAGGGAAATTCCGAAACGTGCTCGCAGGGGATGTTGTATATCTCGTCAGAAATGAAGGTTGAGCCCACGCCGGTTACCATTATTTTTTCAATTTCCGAAAGTTTTATATTGTTTTCGGTGGTAAATTTGCCAAGCGCTCCGTAGACCGAGGTTATTTGGTCGGTGGCTCTTATAAATATCGGCTCGATGAGCTTTTTGTTTTGGTCAAAGCCCACGATCTTTGTGGTGCTCCCGCCGACGTCGATTCCAACTATTGTTTTATCCATGTGCTGTCACTCTGCCTTCTTGTGTATTCCCATAAAGTATAGCATAAAAATTTCATTCTTTCAAGTATTAATGAAAAAAAGCGCAAAATATACCGCGCGAGCACAAATATGCTTGACAAACGGCATAAAATCTGATAAAATCGTTTGCCGAGGAAGTATGAAAAACGGAGGATAAATAAAAAAAGGCATATGGAAACCTTTCTTATGTATTTTCTCTTTGCGGTCGGTATTTTGTTTATAGTCAAGGGCGGAGATATGTTTGTCGACGGCGCCGCGTGGATAGCTGACGCCTCCGGCATACCGAAATTTATAGTCGGAGCGACTATTGTAAGCTTTGCGACTACTCTGCCCGAGATGATAGTCTCCTCAATTGCCGCCTATCAGGGCAAGCTGTCAATGGCGTGCGGAAACGCCATAGGCTCGGTCACCGCAAACATTGCGCTTATTATGGCAATTTCAATACTTTTCATGCCGATAGCAATAAACAGAAAAAGCTATATTGCAAAAAGCTGCCTGATGCTCGGCGCAATTATGTTTTTGTTTCTGTTCTCCCTTGACGGAGACTTGAAGCTTTTCGAATGTCTGCCCATTCTTATAATATTTGCCCTCTTTATCGCCGAAAATATCATGAGCGCAAAGAAAGAGAGCAAGGTAAGCGAGGAGAGGGAAAAGCCCACTCCAAAGGGTGTTGCAAAAAATGTCGCTTTTTTGCTTGTCGGTATTTGCGGAATAGTTATAGGCTCGCGCCTGCTTGTAAATTACGGAAGCGAAATTGCAAGGTCGCTCGGAGTGAGCGAGGCGGTGATTTCCCTTACCGCAATAGCTATCGGCACCTCACTTCCCGAGCTTGTGACGACTGTAAGCGCCGTTATAAAAAAATTGCCCTCGCTCTCGCTCGGCAATATAATAGGCGCAAATATAATAGATATGACCCTGATTCTCCCGATATGCGCGCTCATTTCTGGCGGCACTATAACCGGAGGGGATTTCTTGCAGACCGCATACGTCGATTTGCCGATGTCATTTATCGTCGGCGCCTTAGCGCTTGTTCCCGCGCTTATTTCGGGAAAATTCAGAAGGTGGCAGGGAGCGGCAATGATAGCTTTGTACGCGGGCTATCTTGCCTTAATTTTTCTTATAGATTCGGGGAATATCGCTTTTTTAACAGTTAATGCTTGAAAGAGACAATTTAAAAATGGATGTTATAAATGTGTTTGCAATGAACGCGGACAATGAAAAAGCAAAGGGCAGCTTTGCTTTTGACGGCGACTGCTTTATAACAAAAAGCTTTGACGAAAACGCCGAGCAATACGACAAAATACTTAGTGAAAGCAGCGAAAAAGATTATAAGCCGCCTTTTTGGCTTACTATCGGATACAAGGTCGGCTGGGCGGCGACAATAGTTCACATGGTGCTCTTTTTTATCTACGACGCGGCGTTTCCCGAGAGCTCCTCGATTTTCTCCGATCTGCCGATAGTTGCCGTGACGGCGATTGTCAGCTGCTTTTTGTGGGTTTCTTGCGCCGTTGCAGGTGTCGTAAAGCGGCGCGATTATGAAAAAGAAAATAAGGCGCGCGAGGGGGAGGACGAAAGGCGCTTGAAGCTTTTTTATAAAAAGCTCGGCGTTCCCGAAGGCGCAAATAACATTGATGTGCTCTGCGGCATTTACCGGATAGACAAAAAGGGAAAAAGAAAAAACGCGATGGCAAGCGATTTTATGAGCCTTGACATGAAGGCGTATACTGACGGGGAGTCCTTCATGCTTGCCGACATAAGCACAATTTACACTTTCCCGCTTGAAAATATTTGCGCGCTTAAAAAAACAGACCGCAGGGTCTGCATGGTAGGGTGGAATAAAACAGAAAGCTACAGGGATGAAAAATACAGGGAGTATAAAATAAACGGCGACAACAAGGGAAATGTTTATTTTAAGGGCGTTGCCTCATTACAGATAAAAAAGGACCGAACGCTTTATGAAATTTTGTTTCCCGCGTACGAAATAAACACGCTTATAAAGCTTACGGGGCTTACCCCACAAGGCGAGTGAAAAACACTCGCCCAATTTTTTTATGCGCCACCCTCGGGCTTTTCCTTGTTAACTCTCAGAGTGCGGAAAAAAGCGCCCATTAGCTCCCTGCACTCGCTTTCAAGTACGCCCGAGCAAACCTCGGCCGTGTGGTTGAGCGGCAGAGAATTTATGTCAAACACGCTGCCAAAGGCGCCCGCCTTCATATCGCACGCGCCGAATACCACTCTTTTTATCCGCGAGTTAATAATGGCGCCCGCGCACATCGGGCAGGGCTCAAGAGTGCAGTACATGGTGCATTTGTGAAGCCGCCAGCCGTGAAGCGTTCGGCAAGCCTCGTCAATTGCGGCAATCTCCGCGTGGGCTAAAGCGTTCCTTCCGTTTTCGCGGTAGTTGTACCCTCTGCCCACAATTTTACCCTCACATACCACAACAGCTCCGACAGGCACCTCCGCCACCTCCATGGCTTTTTTTGCAAGGGCTATTGCCTCGTTCATATATATAATATCTTCTTCGCTGTTTTTCATGTAATTTCCTTTTTTCATCGCCGAGAATCGACATTGTCTTTGAACATGATACCATAAAATCAAGCGAAAATCAAGCGTTTTGACGAACTTGCGGGGCTTTTGCCGAAATTTTCTGCTTGACATTGCTATATTATGGATGGTATAATTTATAAAAACAGATGAAACGGGTGAAAGTTATGAAGGTTAAAAAGAACGGCACGGTAATATCAACATGTGTACTGCTTCTTTTGCTCTTTGCGGCGCTCTCTCTGCCCGCCGCCTCTTATGAAGCAAATGAGGACGGGCTCTCTGCCGACAAGGCGGCTTTTGAAGAGGAAAAGGAGGGCGGCAATTATTCCGACCTTCTTGAGAGTGCGCCCTCATACACCGTAACTTATGACGAGGTGCACGAAATTCTGCCGTATGAAAGTTTTCTCCTTCCGTCGGATACAATTCCGTATAACGAAAGGCAGGTTATGTGTGAGGGACGGGAAGGGGAGAAGGTCATGCTGTATGAGGTGCGCACCTATGAAAACGGGGAAAGTGAGCGCACACTTCTTAGTACCGAGGTGATTTTGCCGGCAATTGACGAGCTTATATATTACGGCTGTGACCGCGCGGTACCGTACAATGAATTTATATATCCGACACTCGGGAAAATCACCTCTTATTACGGCATGAGGGTGCTCGGAGGAGTATCTAAAAATCATTACGGGCTTGACATTGCAAACCGTCTCGGCACCGATATATCAGCCGCCGATTCGGGAATTGTAAGCTATGCGGGGGAGAACGGCTCGTACGGGCTTTGCATAATAATCGACCACCAAAACGGCTACTCCACGTGCTACGGTCATCTCTCAAAAATTTCGGTCGAGGTCGGGCAAAGGGTGGCAAGGGGAGATATTATTGCTAAAATGGGCGACACGGGAAACGCCACGGGCAGTCACCTTCATTTTGAAATAAGAAAAAACGGCGACAAGGTCGACCCGCTTTTGTATCTGCCGGAGGAGCCTTCCGAAAAATAAAGCGCACTATTTTAAAAATCGGGAATAAAGCGTAAAATCAAGACCAATACTTATTCTATGCGTTATGGCAAGGAGTAAGTCATGTCAAGGAATATCACAATAAGATATTTTACGGTTTTTTTGTTCGGCGCGGCGCTTTACGCGCTGATTGAGGTTATATGGAGGTCCTATACCCACTGGAGCATGGCAGTGGCAGGGGGAGTCTGCATGACGGCGCTTTATTATATTAATCTGCATTGCAGGAGCGTTTCGATATTCGGGCGCGCGCTTATAGGCTGTGCTCTGATAATTCTTGCCGAATTTATCTGCGGGCTTATTATTAATGTGGCTCTCGGTATGGGGGTGTGGGACTACAGCAACCTGCCTTTTAATTTTATGGGGCAGATATGCCTTGAATTTTTGGCGGCGTGGTACCTTCTCTGCTTTCCCGCCTTTTTTCTCTGTTCCTTTTTAGATGCGAAACTATTTTCAAAACTTAACTTGAAATATAGTAAAAAGAGTGATATAATCTAATAAAATATCATGATTTTACATCGGGAAAAGGTGTTTTATGGCGTCCACTGCCGCAAATAAAAATAAGAAGAGAAATACGACAACGCGCACAAAAAGCAAAAGCCGCTCCTACTCGGGAAAAAAGAGGACGGGCGCCTCAAAGGCGCAGATTTTTTTCCTGCTCTTTATGGTTTTTGTGATAGTTGCCCTTGTCGTGTATTGGTGCGTTACCTCTCAAAGCTTTAATATCGCCTCAAAAAACAAGCTCCAGCTTCATTTTATCGACGTGGGGCAGGGTGACTGCACGCTTATCATAACGCCTGAGGGGGAAAGCATGCTCATCGATTCGGGAAAGGATAGAGAGAGCGAAAAGGTGATATCGTACATAACCGAGCTTGGGGTAAGAGAGCTTGACTATATGGTTATAAGTCACTTTCACGACGACCATTACGGCTCATGCGACGAGGTTGCAGAAAAAATCAACGTAAATACCGTCATAGTAAACGCCGCTCCTCCCGACAACAACACCGAAAAGGCGCTTTTTGAGACCTTTGAAAATGAGGGCTGTGAGGTTATAACCGTCTCGGCGGGCTACAGCTTCAATATGGGAGAGCTTGAAATCGGCATTTTGGCTCCGTTTGAGATAACCGACGGCGGAGGAAATAACGACAGCCTTGTTATGAAGCTGACATATATGGAAAGCACCTTTCTTTTCACCGGAGACGCCGAAACCATTGAGGAGGGCGCGCTTCTTGACGAATATACCGAGGAAACGCTCTCGTGCGATCTTATTAAAGTCGGGCATCACGGCTCAAGCACCTCGAGCAGCAAAGATTTTCTTGACGCCGCAGACCCCTCGGTGGCGCTAATCAGCGTGGGAGAGGGCAACAGCTACGGTCATCCGCACAAAAGCGTTATTGACGCTTACAATGAGCGCGATATCGATATCTACCGCACAGACGAGCTCGGAGACATCGTGATACTCTGCGACGGGGAAAAGCTTATGCTTTATGAAAAGACCGAGGGTCCGATAGAGAGGCTTTTGGAGCTTATCGGCGCATAAAATTAAAAAAATAAGAATTGTCAGACAAAAAAGACTGTATTCTCATTTTGAGCTTACGGTCTTTTGCTTTTTTATAATCCATTTTTACATTTTTGCTATTTTGGAATGATGAAAAAAAATAAAATAAAAAAAGAAAAAGCTATTGAAATTTTTCAAATTATACTATATAATAATGGTATACTGGGGTAGGATGTTTTCCCACCGAATAACGCCGCATTTGCAGCGTGCGGCAGATAAGAACGGGGCTGCGAAAGGAGATAATTTGATGAACGAGACAGAAAAGTCGCCTCTTATCAGAGAAGGCGGCGCATATGACATTGCAAGGTCTCTTTATGACCCGGGGAGCTTTGTTGAGCTTCACTCATACGCTGGCAAGAGCGCATATGCCGGAGTTGTATGCGGATACGGTTCGGTAAACGGTTCTCTTGTGTTTACCTTCGTACAGGACTTTACAAGGGCAAAGGGAGCCATAGGAGAGGATGAAGCGAAAAAAATATCCTCCCTTTATGACATGGCAATAAAGAGCGGCGCTCCCGTTATCGGAGTTTTCGAGGGGAACGGCGGCAAGGTTGCCGAGGGAAGCCTTGTGCTTTCCGCGTTCGGCAAGGTGCTTTCAAAAATAAGCGAGGCGTCGGGAGTTATCCCGCAAATTGCGGTTATAGGCGGCGTTTGCGCCGGTATATCCGCCATTGCGGCTTCAATGTTTGATTTGATAATCGCCTCCAAGGACGCGTCGTATTTTATCACACCCCCCTCACTGGTAAAAGACGACAACAGCAAAGAAGCGGGAAAAATAATCACCGCGGCGCGTGCGGGAGAGATTGATATCATTTGCGATGACAGGCAAAGCGCCATTCAAAAAGCCAAGGAGCTTTTTACAATTCTTCCTCAAAACTGCGCTCAGGGTCTTGCTTACTCCGAGACCTCCGACGAGTCGGAAAGACCCACACCCGAGCTTGAGGGAGAAGGTGACGCCATGCGCGTTATTGATATTCTCACCGACTCTTCAAGCTTTGTCGAGCTTAAAGGGGAGTGCGCAAAAGAGGTCATAACCGGACTTGGTTCAATGGGAACGATAACGACCGGAATTATTGCAACAAGAGGGGACAAATATCTGACCCCGACCGCCGCAAGAAAAATTTCCGCCTTTATCTCCTTTTGCGACAACTTTATGATACCAACTTTGACAATAGTCGACACATTGGGAATAGACCACACGGCAAGCGCCGAGTATTCAAGCTATTCGAGCGAGCTTGCCCGCCTTGCCCTTGCATATTCTTCCTCGGGCAACGCCAAGGTGACTCTGATAAACGGAAAAGCATACGGCGCCGCCTTCACACTGCTCGGCTCCAAGGCGCTCGGAGTCGACGTTGTGTATGCCTCTCCCAAAGCCGAGGTTGCGGTTATGGAGCCCGAGACTGCCGCAGAGTTTTTACACTCGGACGAGATAAAAAGCTCTCCCGACCCGGTTACTGCAAGGCGTGAGTTTGTCAGGGCTTGCAGGGAGGAAACACTTTCGGCAAAGGGCGCCGCAAAAAACGGCGATATAGACGATATTGTGGACTATGAACTGCTTCGCGCCAAAATAATATCGGCGTTTATGATGCTCTGGTCAAAGGCTGACGGCAAGGTGCTTGGAAAGCATTCCAAACTGCCTTTCTGACCTTCCGACCGCTTTTTGAAAGGATAATACAGATGAATACTTATCTTTGTAATATCGCCGAAAATTTTACCGAAGCCATAGAGCAAACGGTTCTCGGAATGTTGATGATTTTTGCGGTGCTCGCCATCTTGTGGGGGTGCATTGAGCTTTTAAGGCTGATACTTTCGGCGGTGCAAAAGAAAAAGAGCTCAAAAGTCTCAAAAGAGGATGCAAACGAGGCAAAAAACAATACTTCCGACGACGAAAGGACCGCACAAAAAGAAGAGACTCCCGCGCCGCGGAGCGGCGCCGGTGAGGGCGAAATAGTTGCCGCAATAACTGCCGCTCTTGCCGAGTATCTCGGACGTCCCGAGCCGACGTTCAGAGTCGTGTCTTTTAAGAAGGTAAGCGGCGACGCACATTGGAACAAATAACATATTAAGTGATAAAGGGGTAATTTAAAATGAAAAAATACAATGTAACGGTCAACGGAACCGTTTATGAAGTTGAAATAGAAGAGGTTGAGGCTTTCTCGGGCGCACCCGCCGCTCCCAAAGCCGCACAGGTGACAAAAGAGGCTCCCTCTCCTGCCGCAAAGCCCGCTCCCAAGGCAGAAACACAGCCGGCACCCACAGCGCCCAAGGCTGTACCTGCGGGAGCAAATGCAGTTAAGGCTCCGATGCCCGGAACAATAGTAAAAGTAAACGTAAAAGAGGGACAAAAGGTCACAAAAGGCACGCTTGTCGCGGTTCTTGAAGCTATGAAGATGGAAAACGACATACTTGCGCCGACCGACGGTGTTATAGCTTCAATCAACGTTTCAAGCGGCGCGGCAGTCGCCGCAGACGACGTCATTGTCACTATCGCGTAAACGCGTTCCGAAAGGACGGATGCTTTAATGCTTGACACAATAAAGAATTTTCTCGAAACGACGGGAATTTACTCGATGATGAACTTAAACGGGCTGAAGGTGCTTGTGATGTTCGTCTTGGCGGGAGTGCTCATATATCTTGCAATAGTGAAAAAATACGAGCCGCTTCTGCTTTTGCCCATTGCCGTCGGAATTTTGCTGACTAATTTCCCGGGAACGGATATGTTCCATATGGAGTTTTTTATTCACGAGGACGGCTCCCCGTTGATATTTCAGGAAGTCGTTGAAAATGGAGGCATTCTTGACCTGCTGTATCTCGGCGTAAAGCTTGGAATTTACCCGTCTCTTATATTCATAGGTATCGGCGCCATGACCGATTTCACCCCCCTTATAGCGAACCCGAAAAGCTTACTTATCGGAGCCGCGGCACAGCTCGGGGTTTTCGTGGCGTATACCGTGGCTCGCACCTCCGGCTTCTTTACGGCGCTTGAAGCGGCGGCAATAGCAATGATAGGAGGGGCCGACGGACCTACCGCAATTTACGTCACCAAGAGCCTTGCGCCTCACCTGCTCGGAGCCATTGCAATAGCGGCGTACAGCTATATGGCGCTTATACCCCTGATACAACCGCCCTTTATGCGCCTTCTCACAACCAAGAAGGAAAGGGCAATTAAAATGACCACACTAAGAGAGGTGTCACAGCTTGAAAAGATAGTCTTTCCAGTGCTTGTGACAATTGTTGTGGCAATTGTCGTCCCCTCGGCGGCAACCCTTATAGGATGCCTGATGTTCGGAAACCTGCTGAACGTTTCCGGCGTCACCGACCGCCTTTCAAAGGTTGCTCAAAACGGCATGATAAACGTCGTCACCATATTCCTCGGCATTTCGGTGGGAGCTACCGCCTCGGCTGATAATTTCCTGACAGTCGGAACCCTTCTTATCATAGGACTCGGACTTATGGCGTTTATCTTCTCGACTATCGGAGGGCTTCTCTTTGCAAAGCTCATGTGCTTTGTAACACGGGGGAAAATCAATCCCCTTATCGGAAGCGCGGGAGTCAGCGCGGTGCCTATGGCGGCAAGAGTTTCTCAAATTGAAGGACAAAAGGCTGACCCCTCAAATTTCTTACTTATGCACGCGATGGGACCGAACGTTGCCGGAGTTATCGGAAGCGCGGTTGCCGCCGGCGTTCTCCTCTCTCTCTTTGCGTAAGCGTTTAAACACAAAAATGAAAGGTAATTTATATTATGGCTAAAGTTAAAGTATGTGAAACGGTACTTCGTGACTCTCACCAGTCGCTTATCGCCACCAGGATGACCACTGCCGAAATGCTCCCCATTCTCGACAAGATGGATAATATCGGGTACTATTCCCTTGAAGCATGGGGCGGCGCCACCTTTGACGCATGTCTGCGCTTTCTAAACGAGGACCCGTGGGACAGACTGCGCAAAATCAGAGACAAGGTCAAAAAAACCAAGCTGCAAATGCTGTTTCGCGGTCAGAATATACTCGGCTATCGCCACTATGCGGACGACGTTGTCGAATATTTTGTTCAGAAGTCTATTGCAAACGGAATTGACATAATAAGAATTTTCGACGCGCTCAACGACGCGAGAAACCTGAAAACGGCGATTACCGCGACTAAAAAAGAAGGCGGACACGTTCAGGTTGCCATATCCTACACCACAGGTCCCTGCTACACTCCGCAGTATTACGTCGACTATACGAAACGTCTTGTGGATATCGGCGCGGATTCGATATGCATTAAGGATATGGCGGGACTGCTTAAGCCCTACGACGCCGAGGTGCTTGTCAGGGCGCTGAAAAGAGAATTTCCCGATCTTCCGGTGGAGCTTCACACCCACTACACGTCGGGGCTCGCCTCAATGACGATTCTAAAGGCGGTCGAAGCCGGCTGCGACATTATAGACACTGCCATTTCTCCTATGGCAATGGGTACCTCTCAGCCGCCCACAGAGCCTATTGTGGCAGCCCTTGAAGGCACGCCCTACGACACCGGGCTTAGCCTTACCGCGCTTGATGAAATAAACAAGTATTTCACTCCTTTAAGAGAAAAATACCTAAAAAGCGGTCTGCTTGATCCCAAGGTGCTCGGAGTTAACGTCAACGCACTGCTCTATCAGGTCCCGGGCGGAATGCTCTCAAACCTTATATCACAGCTTAAACAGGCGGGCAAATCCGACAAGCTGACAGAGGTGCTTGAAGAAGTACCGAGAGTCCGCGCCGACGCCGGTTATCCTCCTCTTGTCACACCCTCCTCCCAGATTGTCGGAACTCAGGCGGTCTTTAATATCATCGGAGGCGAGCGCTATAAGATGGTAACAAAGGAGTTTAAGGGACTTATAAGAGGCGAGTACGGTCAGACCCCTATGCCTATAGACCCCGAATTCGCAAAGAAGATTATAGGCGACGAAGAGCCGATAACCTGCCGTCCCGCCGACAATATTGCGCCCGAGCTTGACAATATACGCAAAAAGGCGGCGGACTACCTTGAGCAGGACGAGGATGTCCTCTCCTATGCGCTCTTTGAACAGGTGGCAACCAAGTTCTTTGAGAACCGCCGCGCCGCAAAGCTCGGTATAGACCTTGAAAACGGCGACAAGGTGAATAAGGTTCATCCGATTTAAAAATTCAAGTAAAGTATTTTCTCGTCCGATGCATGTGCGACGCCTTGCACAGCATCGGACGCCTTTTCTTTTAAGGCGGAAAACACCCGCATTTTAGAGCAAATTTTATGAAAGTGCAAAAGATGTATGCAATATTCATAACAAGGACTTGATTTTATGCGATAAATGTGGTAATATTAATAAGTAAATATAAAGATGATAAGCGGGGAGTGTGGATGCGCATGAACAAAATGTTAGTAATTGGTAATTCGTATATTGAAATGATACTCAGTGTGGCATCACTTCCCGCGGCGGATACCATGCAGATTGAGGACAAGTACGACCTGCGCCCGGGAGGCAAGGGCTGTAATGCGGCGGTGACTGCCTCACGTCTCGGGCTTGACACTGTGCTTTGCAGCACTGTCGGAAATGACGGCAACGGCACAAGACTGCTCAATTTTTACAAGAACAACGGGATAGACACGCGCTTTATACGAAGCGACAAAGAGCTTAAAACCGGCATGTCGATACTCATTCACGAGACCGATTTCGATTCGAGCCGAAGAATATTATATCCCGGGGCGAACACCGCTATCACCTATTCACAGCTTGAGGACGCCTTTTCCTCCTGCCCGGACGGCGCATTTGTCTCGCTTGATTTACCGTTTGAGGTAATAATCAAGGTCTCCGAAATATGTTACAGAAACGACATCCCGCTCTTTATTGAGGCGTCTCCCGCAAAGTCGGGCTACAGGCTTGAAGAGCTTGTCAACGTCGAGGCGTTTATAATGAACCTTGTCGAAGCGCAGATTTTTTCGGGAATGAGAATATACAACACCGAATTTTGCCTGAGAGCCTGCATGAGAATATCTCAGAAAATCAAATCGAAGTATTATATCGTGCGTATGGGCGACAAGGGGGTGTTCATATACGACGGCAAATATCACAATGTCGTCATAACCGGACTTACCGAGGAGGGCGAAACGGTCGGTACCTGCGTTGACGTGGAGAGCGCAACCTTTGCCGCCTCCTATCTTATAACCTCTGACGTCAACCGTGCGGCGCTGCTTTCCGCTGTGGCAGGGTATATGACGCGAAACGATGAAAGCATAAGAATCCCGAGCAAGGAGCAGCTCCAGAGATTCTGCGTTAAAAACAAGGTCAAGTTCTAAGTTTTAAACCTACGGGCGGTTATTGAAAATGATAAAACAGGAAGGATATTTTGAGTCTGCCAACGGCGTAAACAGAATAAAATATTATATAAGGCTTCCGGAGATAAGCCCGCGCGCGATTGTGCAGATAGTGCACGGAATGTGCGAGTATTTTGAGCGGTACGAAGCCTTATGCGAGTACCTTTGCGAGCGAGGCTTTATTGTCTGCGGAAACGACCATTTGGGGCATGGCGAGAGCGTTAATAATGATGACGAGCTCGGCTTTTTTGCCGAAAAGGACGGGGATAGGGCTGTAGTTCGGGATATTGCGACGCTAAGGGACATAATGAAGAAAAAATACAGAATGCTCCCGTATATTATGCTCGGTCACAGCTTCGGAAGCTTTGTCGCGCGCGCTTACGCCGCCTCAAATCGGGACGCTGTCGACGCGCTCATCCTCTCGGGCACCTCCGGGCAGAAAATGCCTGTGAAATCCGGCAGAGCGCTCTGCAAGCTTGTGGGCGCGTTTCGGGGAAACAAGCACAGAAGCGCCCTTATAAGCTCGCTTGTCTTTAAAGGCTACAACAAGCGCTTTAAATGCAAGGGAGCCACCGGCAACGAGTGGGTCACAAGCGATCCGGAGGCTTTAAAAAGGTATGTTTCGGATAAAAAATGCACCTTCACCTTTACCGTGCAGGCTTACCTTGATATGTTTGCCATAATCTCATACATTCAGTCGGACAAATGGTACAGCGATATACCGCCCTCTCTCCCCATTTTTATAATGGCGGGCGAAAACGACCCGATATCAAACTATACGAGCGGTATTTTTGAGCTTATGAAAAAGCTGAAAAATCAGAATGTGACCGACCTTGAGTACAGAATTTACAAAAACGAGCGCCACGAGCCTCTGACCGGACTTACGAAGGGTGAGGCGTTCGAGGACGTTTACGAATGGATAGACGAAAGACTTGATTCTCTTGTGAAAATAAAGACCGGAAGCGGGTTATACTCCGTATGAAACGGATACTCGGAGTTGATTACGGAGAGGTCAGAACTGGTATCGCGGTATCCGACCCCACATTAACGCTTGCCGGCGCACTTAAAACCGTTGTGGCTTACAGTGAGGAACGGTTACTCACCCTGATACAGGAGGCGGCAAGGGAATATGACGTCGGGCTTATTGTTATGGGAGACCCGGTAAACATGAACGGAAGCGTGGGGGAAAAGAGCGCCAAGGTCAGAGGCTTTGCCAAAAGGCTTGAGGAGGCTTGCAAAGTACCGGTAACGCTTGTAGACGAGCGGATGACCACAATGCAGGCGCACAGATATCTTAACGTTTCAAACGCAAGGGGCAAGAAGCGAAAGGACAATGTCGACTCGCTTTCCGCAGAGATTATACTCCAGACCTATCTTGACTCGCCAAGCTGTAAAAAGACAGGGCAGGCATGAACTTATAAACTAAGGAGCGCATATGAAAAGAAAATACGGACTTGTGCTCGAAGGCGGAGCACTCAGAGGGCTTTTTACCGCGGGAGTTCTTGATTATTTTATGGAAAAGAATATTGTCTTTCCGTACGTTATCGGGGTTAGCGCGGGGGCTTGCAACGCCATAAGTTATATTTCCGGTCAAATTGACAGGACAAGGCGGGTCATGATGCACGAGGGGGAGGATTCCTATTACGGCAAAACCGCACTCAAAAACTGCGGCAGGATAATTGACCTTGATCTTGTGATGAAGGAGTACCCGTATAAACAGTATCCCTTCGATTTTGCCGCGTATTTTTCCTCGGGAATTGAAAGGGAATACGTTGTTACCGATATGAAAAGCGGGCTTGCCGAATACATGACCGACAGCAGTGACGAAAAAAAGCTTGCAAACATTGTTATGGCGTCTTCCTCCATGCCAATTGTTTCAAATCCCGTGTATATTGACGGCGTTCCTTACCTTGACGGGGGAATTGCCGATCCGGTTCCGGTGAAGCGGGCGTTTTTGAGGGGCTGCAAGAAGTGCGTTGTCATTCTCACAAAGCCCGAGGACTACAAGGCAAAGGATTCGCTTAAAAACAACGCCACAATGAGGCTTATATACAGAAAATACCCCGCCCTTATTGACGTTTGTATGCGAAAAAAAGAAATATATTCTCAGCGTATGCAGCTGCTGACTTATCTTGAAAGAGCGGGCATGGCGTACGTGATAAGACCCTCGATACCCGAAATAAGAAAGCTTGAGAGCGACGAAGAAAAGCTTAAAGAATACTATAGTAACGGTTATGAAATCGCCAAACGCAGGTATGAGGACGTTATACGTTTTCTCGGCGAGGATAAGGTGAAATACGATGATTAAGGCAACTTGTCACAAGGTGTGTTATCACGAAACCGATTCGATGAGGTGCGTTCACCATTCAAACTACATAAGGTGGTTTGAGGAGGCGAGAACCGACTTTTTAGAACAGGCTGGTCTGCCGTATGCCAAAATCGAGGAAGACGGCTTCATGGCGCCTATAATAAGCCTTGACTGCGAATATCGGAACATGACGCGCTACGGAGAAAACGTTTATATCTGCGCTCTGCTTGAAAAATACAACGGTGTGAGCTTCACCTTTTACTATGAGGTTTACGGCGCAGAGGATAAGCTACTCAAGGTTACGGGGCATACAAAGCTCTGTCTGATTGACCAAAACGGCAGGGTTGTCAACATGAAAAAGCTTGACAACGACTATCATGAAAAGTTTTCTGCGGTTCTTGGCAAGGCGGCAGCCATTCCCGAAGCTTAAAATCGGGTAAAAAGCCCACATAATTTGATCAAAAATTAAAATATTTAATATAAGAATAGGAAATACGCTATGAAATACGAATTTGAAATCGGTTCGCTGCACAGCGGATTCAGACTTGACAAAGTCACCTACGTTAAGGAAATATCGGCAAGCACCTATGAGTTTGAACACGTAAAGTCGGGCGCAAAGCTGCTCTATATTGACAGGGACGACGACAACAAGGTCTTTTCCGCGGCGTTTAAAACTCTGCCCGAGGATTCGACGGGTGTTTTTCACATACTTGAGCACTCGGTTCTCTGCGGAAGCAAGAAATATCCGGTGAAGGAGCCCTTTGTCGACCTTTTAAAGGGCTCAATGCAGACCTTCCTCAACGCCTTCACCTTTCCGGATAAGACCATGTACCCGTGCGCCAGCTGTAATGACAAGGATTTTGCAAACCTTATGAGCGTTTACCTTGACGCCGTCTTTGCTCCTGCAATTTATGAGCACGAGGAGATATTTAAGCAGGAGGGGTGGCATGTTGAGCTTCTTGACAAGGATGCCTGCCCCGAATACAAGGGCGTTGTGTACAACGAAATGAAGGGCTCCTTCTCATCGGTCGACACCCAGCTTTACGGGCTTACCGACCTCTCGCTTTTCCCGGACACCTTCTATCGCTATTCTTCGGGCGGCTTTCCGCCTGAAATACCGACCCTTACATACGAGCAGTTTATTAATTCTCACCGTAAGTATTATCATCCCGAAAACTGCTTTTTGTATCTTTACGGAAATATGGACCTTGAAGAAAGGCTTGCCTTTATCGACAAAGAGTATCTTTGCAAATATGAGCGCACCGGAAACAAAATAGAAATAAAATTCCAAAAGCCTGTTATAAACAAGGACGTTACTGGTCAGTTTGCAATTGCCGAAAACGAGGAAGAAAACGAAAACTACTATACCGCGCTTTCCTATGTTGTCGGCGACTACAGCGAGAGGGAAAAGCTGCTTGCCTTCAGAGTTATATTTGACGCGCTGGCTTCAAATAACAGCTCGCCTTTAACGAAGCTCTTTATCGATAAGAACATGGCTCAGGATATGTGGGCGTTTACATATGACGGAATAGCCCAGCCGTACGCCATATTCCAGCTTCGCAAAACCGACCCGAAATCTGTCGAAATCTTTGAAGATACGCTGATTTCCGCTCTCAAAGACATCTGCAAAAAGGGAATTGACAAAAAATTGCTCCAAGCCGCGGTAAATCAGATGGAATTTTCCACAAGAGCCGGCAAGCAGGGAGGAACTCCCGCCGGACTTTCCTATGACCTTGACCTTATGGACGGCTGGCTTTACGGCGCCTCTCCCAATCTGTATCTCTGCTATGAGGACGCCCTTGAGAACCTCAAAAAGGGACTTGAGGAGGGAAGCAGATATTATGAGGAGCTTATAGAGGAGTTTATAATAAACAGCCGCCACATGTCAAGGGTGGTGCTTGTCCCCTCAAAGACCAAGCAAAAAGAGGATGAGGAAAAGGAAAGGCAGACCCTTGAAAAATACAAGGCTTCACTCAGTGCCGACGAGATAGAAAAGCTCATTGAGGACACCAAGGCGCTTATTGAATATCAGAGCGCCGAAAACACCCCCGAGGAGCTTGCGACAATTCCCACTCTTGAGCTTTCGGATATCGGCGAAGGAAACTTCGACCTTCCCAATGAGGTAAGCGAAAAGGGCGGCATAAAGTACCTTTATCATAATATCGATACCAATAAAATCGCCTATGAGCGCTGGTATTTCGATATTTCCCATCTTGATACCGAGGAGCTTCAATACGCCTCGTTGCTCACCTCTGTCCTTGGTGACCACGCCACAAAGAATTACACCGATGAGGAGATTGTAAACGAGCAAAAGCTTCGCCTCGGAGGACTGAGCTTCTTTATAAACGTCTATACCGACGTCAAGGACGCCGAAAAGTGCACCCCGACCTTCGGCGCGTATTGTGCGGTGCTTGAAAGCAATATAAAGGACTCAATCGAGCTTATAAACGAGATTATCACCACAACGAAGGTCGACAAGGCAAAGCTTAAAACAAGCCTTGCGCAGATGGTGAGCGGTATGAAAAACCACGTTATCGGCGCGGGCAGTCAGGTTGCCCTTGGCAGAGTCTCCTCGTATCTGACAAAGAGCGGCGCCTATAACGAGCTTATTCACGGAATTCGCTATTATGAGTTTATCAAGTCCCTTCTTGACAAAATCGACGACGATTTTGAGAGTATTGACCAAAAGCTTAAAGACACCGCGTCGAAAATATTCGTAAAAGGCGGCATGGCAATAGGCTACACCGGCTCGCGTGACGTATTTGAAAGCTTTGTCGATCTTTGCGAAAAGTGCGTCGGGCTTGAGTGTGTGCGCTATCCCAAGGCAAAAGAACCCTCTCCCTGCTACAGTGGCAATGAGGCTATTTGCATTCCTTCCGGGGTAAGCTATTGCGTTAAGGGCTGTAATTTCATCAAACACGGCTACAAGTACAGCGGGAAAATGCGTGTCCTTGCAAAGATTCTCGGCAACGATTATCTCTGGAATGAGATAAGAGTCAAGGGCGGCGCCTACGGAACAGGCTTTAACATATCAAGCTCGGGCAGTGTGAGCTTCCATTCATACCGCGACCCCAACGTCTCAAAAACGCTTGAAAATTACGACAAGGCGGCGCTTTATCTTGCCGACTTCACAAAGACCAATCCGTCTATTGTAAAATATATCATAAGCACTGTAGCTTCTATCGACCGCCCGATAACCCCGAGAGATATAGGCGGGTACATCGAGGACAGCTATTTCACCTCTTCCGATATAGAATACAAGAAAAAAATCCGCACCGAGGTCATTGAGACCACCTCAAAGGATATTGAAGACTTCGCGGCTCTTATTCGCCTTATAACAAAGGAAAACTACGTATGTACTGTAGGAAACCGAAATAAAATCGAAGAAGCCGGAGATGTCTTTGACATTGTTGTCGACCTCTGATTATTAAAGATTATAAAAAAGCCGCAGGCGCGCCGAAAAATGGCGCGCCTGCTGTAATTTTATGCGCTTTTTGCTTGAAATATCGTCAAATTTACCTTTTGCTTTTATAGGTATCCGAGGTCAGCGCAATAATCAGTCTTAAATCGTCCGGCTGAACCTCCACGTTATAAGCCGCCTTATTTCTGCGTATTTCGCCGCATTTTTGGCACTTATGGACTATAATATATCCTTTTTTCGGATCGGGAAGGGCGCTTATGGGCGCCATCAGTCCCCCGCAGGGGTTCGCTCTGTCCCCGGGGTTTATATCGATATGAAGCGAATACAAACAAAAAGGGCAGTGATTTCTTGAGGTCTTGACAAGCGGCAGTATATTTTTGCCGCAGTTTTGACACACAAAGCCCGAATCGTTTTTTGAAAATCTCTTTGTTTCCATGCCTTGTCCTTTCTTTTCGTCCGAAAACCGGTAATATTCGGACTTGCCCGCTCCCGTAATATTTTAAATTTATTTTACTTAAAAAGAATAATTTGCATAATTAAAAACTAATAAAAATACTTTTCGCTTGCAAAACTATATTCAAAGCCGGAATATATTTTCGGCTGTTGAAAGGATTTATAAAAATGAAAAGAAACAAAATCATATATATAGTTTTGTGTATCTGTGTTGTAGCCGCGCTTTCACTTCCGACTTTTGCTAACAGTCCTGCGGGCAACGGTCAAAATAACGGCGACAACGCCGGCGGAGTGATAGGCGACATATATAACGACGCAAGGGACGGTATGGACGACCTTTTTAACGGTGATGACAGTGCAAACGATCGAGCCGACGATAACGGCGCCGATGACGGTATTCTCGGCGATGACCAAAATTCCGACCGGAACGCCGACGATGAAAGTAACGGCAGTAACGACGTCGCAATGAACGACAGCGTCGGCGGTAACCTCAACGGAGATAATCACGGAGTTATAAGCGATAACAATCAGAACAGCAGAGGCGGAACCGATAACGACGGCTTTAACTATATGGGGCTTGTCGTCGGACTTCTAATCGCTGTCGCCGTCGTGGCGCTGCTTATCTGGCTCATGATGAGAAAACCTCAGAGCAGTAAACATTAATTAACTTGGTTTAGGGAGCTTTTTTCAAAAAGTTCCCTAAAAAATTTTATTGGCGGTGTTTATTGTTCACGGAGAACGACGGGACGAAGGGAGTTTAGCGCTCTGCGGAGCGCGACGGGGACGCTGCCCCTCGACCCCGCCGCCTTTGGTAAAGGCGGGAAAACATACGGACGTTCGTACAGTGCGCGTTCGCGCTTTGCGCCGTGGTCTTCCTTCGCTTATGCTCGGAAGCATTCGGTCAGTCTGTATACGCGTCGCTTCAAGTAAGTTTGAGCGGCGCGTATACACCCCGCCCTGCAAACCTTTCGGTTTGCCTCGCGGCGCAAAGCTTAATTTTGCCGTAGCATTACACGCGGTGTGAGACTTCGTGTGCTGCTTGCATAGTGTACGTAAAGCTGAAACGCGTCTAAAAATCTGTTGTACTTTAAACATATAGCAATTTTTCGCTTCATGCGGACCTTACGTTGCCGTACTGCTTAATATTCTATCATTTCTTGTCTTATCTTCCCCTTGCCCCCGCGGCGGCGGATTTTGCGTTGCAAAATCAAGCGCGCCCGCGCTTCCACGGCTCCGCCGTGGCGCCGCCGCGGGGAGTGAGGGGGAAGATAAGGCAAGCCGTAGTCGGAAAAGCGAGAGGCACGGTGACGAAAAGTCAGCACTAAGCAACAGTCCGCAACCGCCTACGACAGGCGAGCGCGGGGGAAAGATTATTTCAAAGTAAAAAACAATATTAATATGTCAATATTTTTCAAATCTTCGCACAGATCTGAAATACATTCCGAATTTCAAACGCAGTCACTTTTTTACAAATTCAACTGCAAATAATGCTTTATATTTTTCGCGATTCAGGCATTGAGCAGTCAATCTCCGAGCGATAAAACCCAGGTCAAACTGGCTATACCGAACAATGAAAATTATACGGACAAGCGAAATATTATTCACATTTCAAGCTTTGCACTGTGGGGCAAACCGAAAGGTTTGCAGGGCGGGATATATATACGGCGTGCAAGCTTGCCTGCAACGCCGCATATATATTCTGACCGTACGGAGTAAATGCCTTTGGCATTAACTCCGCACGCGGCGCAAAGCGCATTTACGCACAATACGAGAGTCCGTATTTTTCTTCGGCTTTTTAAAAGCCGACAGGGTCGAGGGGCGGCGCCCCGTCGCGCTCTGCAGAGCGCGAAACCCCCTTTGTCCGGTTGTCGTTTTCCGCAGAGCGCGAGACTCCCCTTTTAGATTTCGGCAGAGCGCGAAATTCCCTTTAACTAAGATGCTTTTTTCTCAATAAATTTCCCAATTTGAAAGCACCCTTATAGAAGATAAGCGCTTTATAGAGCTTTGCGGCGATATACATAAGGGCGAGGGAGAAGGCGACGGTAAGGGCAAAGCAGGAGAGTGAGACGGCGAAGCTCAGTTTACCTGCGACAAGCAGTCCGGGATTTATAAGCATTCCGGTAAAGGGCAATATTGACATCCAGAGGGGAGCGCCCTCTGTGCTTGCCACGCCGCCTGTAAGGACGGCGATAAAGGAGACGACAAGGACAATCACAAAGATGCTGTTAGTGGAGGAGAGGTCCTCGCTTTTGCTTGCCAATGCGCCGCAGATAGCGGCGATAGAGCAATACATAATAAATCCGCACGCGACAGTAAGGCAGGTAAAAATAATTGCGCCGAGGGTGAAGACCCTTGACAATGCGCCGAGATTATCAAGAAGAAGGACTGGCAGCATAGTGGTCGAGGGTGAGATAGCTTTTGCGGCAATTGCTCCGGTAAAGAAGCTTGCGACAAAGCAAACAATCCAGAGAAAAATTTGAAGTATACCCATAAGGGATATGGCAAAGAGCTTTCCGAAAATAATATTTATCGGTTTTACGCACAAAAGGAGAGTTTCGGAGAGCTTTGAGGTTTTTTCGCTGACAAGGCTTGTCGAAACGCTCTGACCGTAAAAGAGGATCATAAAGTACAAAAGCATGACGATGACGAACATAAGCACTATCGACAATATTTCTCTTGCAATTTGAGCGTCCGATTCGCCCGAATTGTCGGAGTCTTCGACGCTTACCGAGGGCAAAAGGCTTGAAATATTATCGGATACGCCGAGCTTTTGATACATTATAAGGACCATATTCGCTCTTAAGCCGTCGGCAATTTGCTCGGCTTCCGAGTAGGAAACGTCTGAATTATCGGGTATTATTGCGGTAACGCCGATAATTCCCTCATCGTCGGTAAGGCTTATTACAATCGAGCCCTGATTTTCCCGCGCCGACTCCAAGGCAGAGTCTATGCTTTCAAAGCTTTGAAAGGTTAGAGCCTCAAAGCCCTGCAAGTCCTTTAGCACCGAATAATCGCAGGAATTGCCTTCAATTTCGTCGACTATGAAAACCCTTTTGGCATTGTTGCCCGAGCCTTCGTCGGATAACTCGTCACATGCGAGAAGCAAAATAATCAAGAAGGGCAATATAAGACAGATAAGAGCGACTACAACAGTACTTACAATGAATTTTTTGTTTTTGACATGCTGTTTTAGAGTAAAAGCAAAGACGTTTTTCATCTGACCTTAAGCTCCTTTCCTCTGAAAATACGGATGATGTCCGAGGTATTAAGCTTTGCTCCGTTGTAGACTATTAAGAAATTATAGACTTTGGCGCCAAAGCGGATAAGGAAAAGCCCTAAAGCCGCCTGCACCACCCAAGAGATAATAAGCACCGGAAGCCCGATGGCGCCGGTAACGTACAGTGGGAGGGCGCAGAAGGAAGAGAGCAGGGGAATTATGGCGCAGATATTTGAAAATACGCCGCTCATTCCGGCAATGGGGGTAATGATTACAGAGGCAATATACACAACTAAAACTATCATCACAACCGAGAGATTTGCGCTTTCCGAGTCTTCCATTGAGGAACAGCCGCCGCCGCGTATTGCGGAGATCGCGGCAAAGGTGAAGAAGGCAATGAGAAGCGAGATAAACGCAAAAAGCACGGTAAAGGGAGAGAGATTTAACGACGAGGTGAGAGAGGAGAGCGTTCCCTTTAATTCTTCGGAAAGGTTATTTTGCGCGATAAAATAGGACGCGCAAAAGGAAAGAACCATACAGCAGATCATCGTAAACGAATAGGTCATAACGGCAAGCACCTTGCCCGCAACCGTGGCAAGCGGCTTTACCGAGACCATAAGGGTTTCCACCACCTTTGACGCCTTTTCTTCAATGATCGCTCTTATAATAAACGACGAGGTGAACGTTATAAGAAGCATCAAAATAAGTGAATAGGCGTACTGCACCGTAAAACCGCCGATGATTTCTTCATCCTCATCAGGACTCAGATATTCGCTCTCAGTGTACACATTTGAAGCGGCGGGCGCCATAAGACGGCTTATTGAACTTTCATCGATGCCGGCGCTTCTAAGGTACGCTACATACATAAGACTTGAAAGATAGGGCGAGAGGGCGGCGCGAATCGACTCTGTTTCTTCATTGTCGGCAGAGTACAAAACGCAGTGCGGCATGAGCGAGTCTTCATTTTTGATAAACACCAAAAGCACATCGCAGCCTTCCTCGTCGCTTTGTTCCTCTTGCGCATTTTCCTCACCGTACCTTACTTCAAATTCTTCGGGAGTAAAGTCCGCCTTTTGTACCTCCTTTACACTGACGTATGCCGAAAGCGCAGATATGTCGGGCGCTATGCAGTAGCCGCTGTTGTCGATATAGTAAAGGGAGTCTATATTTGCATAAAAGCTTGAAGAGTCGCTCTCGTCGTCCGAGGTAAAAAGGGTTATAAGCGGCAGGGCGACGAGACAGTAGATAATAATAATTATAAGGGAGATGATGTTTGCTTTGCTTTTAAAAAGCTGAGCAACGGTGAATTTGAACACCTTTCCCGTTCCCGCAAAGTCGCCTTTCATTGCTCCGCTCCCACCTTTGACACAAATATTTCATGGAGAGAGGGCTCGCGAAGGTCAAACTTTATAACGGTGACCTTTTCTGAAATAAGCCTGAAAAGAAGGTCGTTTGCCTGCTTTTCGCCGCTTACCTTCAGTTCGTACTCGTTTTCCTTGCGGGAGAGGCAGAGAATATTTTCTTCCTTTATAATATCCGAAATGTCACGCTCGGCTTTAAGTGAAAGACGGATTCGCCCGTAGCTCTTTTTTATTTCGTTGAGATTGCCTTGAAGCACAACCCGGCTCTTGTCAAGAATTACAATATCACTGCAAAATTCCTCAACAGTCGGCATCTGATGGCTTGACATGATTATATATTTGCCCTTGTCTATTTCCTCGCGGATCATACTGCGGAACAGGTCGGTATTGACCGGGTCAAGTCCGGACATCGGTTCGTCAAGGATTATAAGCTCGGGGTCGGAAATAAGGGTGATCATGAACTGGATTTTTTGTTGATTACCCTTAGAAAGCTGATCCGGCTTTTTCGGCTTCACTTTTTTTGCCATTTTGCCGCTTGAAGTATAGACGGTTTGCGGGAAAATATATTCTTCCACCTCAAGCCGCGCGGCAAGGCTCTTGATTTTTTCGAGTGCCGCCGCTTTGCTTACCCCCTTGAGCGAGGCAAAATAGAGCAGCTGGTCAAGTATCGGATATTTCGGGTAAAGCCCTCTTTCCTCGGCAAGATACCCAACGTTGCATGTTCTGGTGTCAAGGGGAGAATTGTTCCACAGCACCTCTCCCGAATCTCTGCTGAGCATTCCGAGCATCATGCGTAGGGCGGTTGTTTTTCCTGCGCCGTTGGTGCCGAGAATCGCATATACTCCCGGCTTTTCCATTGAAAAGCTGAGATCGGTGAGGGCAGTTTTGTCCCCGTATTTTTTTGAAAGTCCTTTTACCGTAAGACTCATTGTTTTCACCCGTTTCTTTTTTTATATATTTTTTGTAAGTATACTTGCCGCAAGGTCGCCTTTGCGGTTTAGCTTATACATATTAACCCGAATATTTTGAGTTTTTCGCAGACAAAAGCATTATTTTGCGGGAAAAATTAGTTTAATATTCAATCGGTCCGATATCCTCATCCTCATCCGAGGAGGAATTTGACCTTTCCATAAGGCGCGCGCTGAATTCTTCGGCGGTGTTAAAGCCCATTTTCTTCTGACGGTGATTCATTGCCGCAATTTCCATAATCACCGCAAGGTTGCGCCCGTGGTGCACCGGAATTGTATATTGAGGGACCTTTATGCCCATTATGTCCATGTACTCATTTTCAAGCCCCAAGCGGTCATAGTTCTTGTATACCTCCCAAGGCTCGAGATTGACTACAAGATCGATTTTTTCGCTGAGCTTGACGGCGCCCATACCGAAAATGCGGTGAATATCCACAATTCCGATGCCGCGAAGCTCAACATAGTGCCGAAGCAGCTCGGGCGCGCTTCCGACAAGTATGCCGGAGGAGATTTTTCTTATCTCCACAACGTCGTCGGCAATGAGACGGTGCCCGCGCTTTACAAGCTCAATGGCGGTTTCGGATTTACCGACTCCGCTGTCTCCGGTAATAAGCACGCCTTCACCGTATATCTCGACAAACACTCCGTGCCTTGTAACACGCGGAGCAAGGCAGTTGTTAAGATAGGAAATAAGGGACGCCATAAACTCCGAGGTCTGAGTGGGAGTGCGCAAAAGAGGTACGTTAAACTGTTTTGCGGTGTTCACATAAGCGTCGGTGACCTCAAGATTTCTCGTCACAATTACCGCCACCGGCTTTCTTGACATAAGATTGTAGAGCGTTTGCTCCTGCTCTTCTTTGCTCAGCGCATTGAGCCAAGAGCATTCCACCTTTCCGAGTATTTCGATTCTCATGGGGTCGAAAAGCTCGAAGTATCCTATAAGGGACAGTCCGGGGCGGTTAACCTCCATGCTGTATATTTTTACCTCTCCTTCATATTCATACAGCTTTTCAAGGTCAAAGGTTTTTATGACCGATTGAAGACTGACGTGATATTTCTGCTGTGATTTGCTCATAAACTCACTCCTTATAACGCGACTTGCCGTTTTGTATCATTATAATAATAATACATTCAGGCGAATTTGTCAATATTGTGCCCGAAATTCTAAATTTTTTGAAAATAGGTATTGACAAAGTAAATTTCTTGTGGTATACTACGTAATGCCTTTAAAAGAGGGCCATTAGCTCAGTTGGTTAGAGCTACCGGCTCATAACCGGTCGGTCCGGGGTTCGAGTCCCTGATGGCCCACCAAAATCGCGCCATCCAACGCGATTTTATTTTTGTGTTAACTGTTTTTATATAGATGGCACCGTTAGCTTAAGATAGTTTGCCAAGGCGAAAGTGGAGGAAATGAAATGGCACTGGAAATTGTACTCGGAGTAATACTAATACTTGCGGCGATAGTTCTCGTCACGGTTGTTCTTTTGCAAAGCAGTAAAAATGACCGCCTGTCGGGCGTTATTGCCGGCGGAGCCGAAACCTTTTTCGGAAAATCGAAGGGTAAGGACGCGGATAAGAATCTTTCAAGACTGACAATAATCCTTTCAATTGTGTTTGTCGTTATTATTCTTGTCATGTTCGCTTTCCAGATAGGTCGAGGACATATTCGATATGACGACGACGCACTTGACGATCCCGATGCGAAGCTCCCCGCCGTGACAACGACCGTTACGACAAGCGCATCGACGAGCGCTTCAACGAGCACTTCAACCACAGCCACTACAGCGTCGTCCGAAAACACCGACGCCACGGACAGCTCTTCAAACGAGCCAGAACCGGCTGAATAAAATAACAAAGCTTTACACAACTGTCGGAGTAAAAACTTCGGCAGTTTTTTTATTTTTCAGCTGCGTTTTTTGCTAAGTCTAACGCCAAAAGCACGGTACTTGGCGTTTTATTTAAAAAGCGCTTGACAAGTCGGACTGCAAATGGTAAAATAAATTGAAAAACCGTGTTTCGAAAGGCAAATTTCCATATGGAACCTCACATGCTCGGAAGCCTTGAGCTTGCCTATCTCGGGGATGCCGTTATAGAGCTTATGGTAAGATATCGCCTTGTTGCCGCCGGAGTTACAGGCGTCGGAAGGCTCAACGAACTTTCAAAAGAATACGTCAAGGCAAGCGCCCAATCAAAGGCGCTGGAAAATATATTGCCGGAGCTTGACGAAAAGGAAGCGGAAATATTCAGGCGGGCAAGGAACAACAGCAAAATTTCCGCCCCCAAAAGCGCCTCTTCTGCCGAGTACAGAAGGGCAACGGGACTTGAGGCACTCTTTGCTTACCTTTATTTGCAGGGAGAGCATTCGCGCCTTGACTATCTTTTCGACCTTTGCTATAGGGACGTCATTGACGGGAAAAAAGAATAGCGGGGCAAACCAAGTTAACCCACAAAGCCCCTACAAACCCGATAAAAATAATAAAAACGCCGCACAAGGGCGTTTATTATAAAAGATTTTTTTAAAGCCGCAAAGCGGCGGAACGGAGTTAATATGTATTATTTTGGAATCGACCTTGGAGGAACCAATATTGCAGCAGGCATTGTTGACGAAAATTTAAACCTTATCGCCAAGTCCAGCACCCCCACCCTTGTGGGAAGACCCACGGATGAGATAGCGGCGGATATGGCAAACCTTTGCAAGAAGCTTGCAAGCGAAAACAACATACCGCTAAGCGACGTGGCGGCGTGCGGCATCGCCTCGCCCGGAACCGCAAACAGCGACACCGGTATTGTTGAGTTTTCAAACAACATTCCGATGCTTAACTATCCGATGGTGGATAAGATAAAAGAGTTTCTCGGAATTGACAAGGTCTACCTTGACAACGACGCCAATGCGGCAGCCCTCGGAGAGGTGCTTGCCGGCTCGGCAAAGGGCGCAAAGTCCGCGGTCATGGTGACTCTCGGAACGGGAGTCGGCGGAGGCATTGTTATTGACGGCAAGATCTATTCTGGCTTTAACCACGCCGGAGCGGAAATAGGTCACATCGTTATTGAAACAGACGGTCGCCCCTGTACGTGCGGACGTCGCGGCTGTTGGGAGGCGTACAGCAGCGCAACAGGTCTTATCAAAATGACAAGAGAAAAAATGGAAAAGACCAAGGACACAGCGCTTTGGGAGCTTTGTGAAAGCCTTGACAAAATAAGCGGAAAATCAGCCTTTCTTGCTATGAAAAAGTATCATGACAAGGCGGCGACCGAGGTCTGCGAAATGTACATAAAGTACCTTGCAACCGGTATAACAAACATTATGAATGTTTTCCAGCCTGAGGTTATATGTATCGGCGGCGGAGTTTGCAACGAAGGCGAGCCCCTTTTCGCGCCTCTTCGTGAGATAGTATACCGTGAGAACTTTGCAAGAAACAGCAAGCTGCAAACAAAGATTGTGCGTGCAACGCTCGGCAATGACGCCGGAATTATCGGCGGCGCCGCTCTTTGCATCGGAAAATAAAAAATGTGGGTGATATTATGATTAACGTTGCACTTGTGGGTACATGGCATGTTCATGCGGGCGAATATGCCGGAAGAATAAACAATAATTCCGAAAGCCGAATTGTCGCTGTCTGGGACAACGACAGGGAGAGGGGAGAAAAGGCGGCAAAGTCGCTCGGAGTCCCCTTTGTCGAAAATTACGCTGATATCTTAAGCGACAGCGTGGTTGACGCCGTTGTTATTACCTCCTCGACTGATATGCACAGAGAGCTTATTGTCAAGGCGGCAGAGGCAAAAAAGCATATTTACACCGAAAAGGTGCTTGCCCTTTATGATGATGACGCCGAGGCAATTGCAGAGGCGGTAAAGAAAAACAACGTGCATTTTACGATTTCATTTCCCCACGAGAGGGAAAGAGGCTTCCTCTTTGCCAAATCGCTTGTTGAGGCGGGAAAGCTCGGAAGGGTCAGCTATGCCAAGTTCCGCAAGGCGCACACCGGCTCGGTCGATAATTGGCTTCCTCCCCACTTTTACAGCAAAAAAGAGTGCGGAGGCGGCGCAATGGTGGATCTCGGCGCGCATCCCATGTACATGCTCATGTGGATTCTCGGCAAACCCGTGAAGGTCTCTTCATGCTTTACCGAAATGACGGGCAGAGGTGTGGAGGACAACGCAGTTTCGGTCATTGAGTTTGAAGGAGGAGCTATAGGGGTAAGCGAGACGGGCTTTATGACCTGGGGAGACCCCTTGACGCTTGAAGTCAGCGGCACCGACGGCTATCTCATTGTTCAGGATTCGAGCGTAAAATACCGCACAAGAGAATCGGGCGGCTGGATTATCCCCGACCTTCCCCGCGACCTTCCTCACCCTGTTGACTATTTCGTCTCAAGCATTGTAAATAACACCGAAAATACCATGTTTTCAATAGACGAGGCGGTAATGCTCACCAAGCTTATGAGCGCCGCTTACCGTTCATATGAAAGCGGAAGGAAAGAGACTCTGCGATATTAAGCTTAAAAAAGCAAGCTTTTTGCTCATCGGCACGAAGCGGCGGGCGTACATAAACGCCGGTAACAGCGATATTCAAGAGGAAAAGAGGCATATTTTATGTCTGTTAAAACACAAAAAATTATTCTTTTTATACCGATTGTTAATTTTGTCGTTATCACCGTTCAATGGCTTCTGATGTATCACAGATATCCGATTCCAAAAACACGGTTTTTAAAAAACTTTTTAATTATAGCTTTGTGCTTTTTTATTATCTTTTTAATATCTGATGTTATTTTCGGTCAGCTGTTTGATAACGGAACATTTACGCTTGTAAAGAATTATATTGCTTGTTATCTGTATTTCTTAACCTATTCCGCAGTTGCTTTAAATGATCAAGAAAAATATTACAAGCAGCAATGATAAAAAGCCGATGAATGCGGTAACGTATGGCAAATTGAGTATGGAGCACTTTATTATAGCGGCAACGCGGGCGGCGCTCCGATTTTGTGTCTGTGACCGCTTCGGGCAATATCCCATATTGAATTTTAAATTAATTATAAGCGCCGCACAACGGGAAATACGAAAATGTATTGCTCCGACCGTGCGGCGCTTTGCTTTTTTTGCGCGAGGTCGGCGCAAATATACAGCTTTTATTTGCCGGTTTGGGCTCGATTTTAAGGCAAAACTATGCAAACTGCAAACTTATTTGTGCAAAATTCACAAAAATAAAATGGAAATTTAATTTTAAAGGCAATAAAAATGACAAAAAAACTCTTGCAAATATTCAAGTTTTGCTGTATACTATATAAGTAACGTCAATACGCGCGGGAAATATCGGGCGGCGTTTATAATATGACATTTTGCGCTGTGCATTGCGGCGTATGAAAGTATACAAAATCGAAACAGATTTAAGAGAAAAGAGGAAAGAACAATGGCTGAATTCAGCACCAAACAAATCCGCAACATATGTCTTTTAGGTCACGGAAGCTCGGGAAAGACCTCCCTTGCCGAGGCTATGCTGTATCTTGCAAAATGCAGTGACAGACTGGGAAAACCGGCGGACGGCAACACCGTCAGCGACTTTGATCCCGAGGAGATAAAGAGAAAGTTTTCGATCTACACCTCACTTATGAACGTTGTGTGGGGAGATTCAAAAATAAACGTGCTCGACACCCCCGGATTCCTTGATTTTTCCGGTGAGGTGCTTTCGGCTCTGAGGGTTGCCGACAGCGCAATTATCATGGTTGACGCAAAGTCGGGCGTCGAGGTCGGAACCGAAATAGCATGGGACAACGCCACGCACGCCAAGCTCCCGACCGCTTTCTTTATCAACAAATGCGACGATCCCGAGGCAAGATTCAGTCAGAACCTTGACGCCCTTTCGGATACCTTCGGAAAATCGGTCTGCCCCGTCATTATTCCCGCCTCCCATTCGGGCGCGTTTATCAATCTTATAGACATGAAAAAATACGTCTATGACGAGAAGGGCAATCACACCGAGGGAGAAATCAATCCCGAGTACATGCCGAAGGTCGAAAAGTACCGCGAAAGACTCTTTGAGGCTATCGCCGTTACCGATGAAGATCTTATGATGAAATTCCTTGAAGGCGAGGAAATAACCAAGGAAGAGGCGTCTGTCGCTCTGCACGAAGGAATTATCAGCGGCGAAATCACTCCTGTTTTCAGCGGAAGCGCACTCAAGATGTGGGGCGTTGACATATTCATGGATATAATCAGGGATTCTTACCCCCGCCACACCGCAAAGAAGGTTGAAAAGGTCGTCGACGCCGACGGCAATATCAGCGACATTACAATTGACACCGAAGGCGCGCCCGCAATCTTTATCTACAAGACGACAATAGACCAATTCGGAAGAACCAGCTATTTTAAGGTCATGCAGGGAAGACTCACAAGCGGCATGACGCTTCGCAACACCGTCACCGGGGCAAGTGAGAAATTTGCGCGCTTTACCACGGTAAGGGGTAAAAAGACCGCGGATGTCGACGCGCTCTGCTGCGGGGATCTCGGAGCCATTACAAAGCTTACCGACACCAACACCAACGACACCTTAACGCTCGGAGATTCGGATATAAGATACGCTCCGATAATCTTCCCCGAGCCCTTCTATACAATGGCGGTGCTTCCCAAGGCAAAGGGCGAGGAGGACAAGATAGCGCAGGGAATTTCAAAATTCCTTGACGAGGACAAGACCCTTCGTTTCTCAAACAACGCCGAGACAAAGCAGATGCTCATATCCGGTATGGGAGATATGCAAATTGACGTCGTGCTTTCAAAAATGAAGAGCAGAAACGGAATATCGGTCGATCTTGCCACGCCGAAAATCGAATACAGAGAGACTATCAAGAAGAAGGTTCAGTGCGAAGGAAAGCACAAGAAGCAGTCGGGCGGACACGGTCAGTACGGACACGTCAAAATCACCTTCTCGCCCGGAGCAGAGGAAGGACTTACCTTCACAACCAGCGTTGTGGGCGGAAGCGTTCCGAAAAACTATTTTCCGGCAGTCGAAAAGGGACTTCAGGAAGCAATGCAGAAGGGCGTGCTTGCCGGATATCCGGTTGTAAATCTTGCGGCTGACCTGTTCGACGGCTCGTATCACGAGGTCGACTCCAACGAGCTTTCATTCAAGATGGCGGCTTCCCTTGCATACAAGGCGGGGCTTCCTCAAGCAAGCCCGGTGCTTCTTGAGCCGGTCGGAATGCTTAAAGTTTCGGTCCCGGAAGCAATGGTCGGCGACGTCATGGGAGATATCAACAGCAAGCGCCGCGGAAGCGTTATGGGCATGAACCCGAACCCCGACAAGAGAGGATACACAATTGTCGAGGCTGAGGTTCCGAAAGCAGAAATGTCCGATTACTCAATTTCACTTCGCGCGATGACGCAGGGCAGAGGGTCCTACACATACCGCTTTGAAAGATATGCCGAGGTTCCCGGCAATATAGCTCAAAAGATCATCGAGCAGGCGAAAAACGAGGAAGAATAATCAAATATTATTAATATCCTCCCGTTTTCGGGAGGATATTTTAAGTCAAAGTAAAGGAGTAAAAATGAAATTCAAAAAAAGCGCCGTATTTTTGTGCGCCCTTTTCATACTGTCGGCGCTTGTCACACTGTCCTCTTTTCTTGCTTTCTCGGCGCTTGGCGCAAATGAGACGGTGAGCGGCTATTGCGGAGCAGAGGGGGACGGGAAAAACGTCTCTTGGAGCTTTGAGGAGTCAACCGGCGAGCTTAAAATATCGGGCAGCGGAGCAATGGCAAACTACAACAGCACCGCAAAGCCGTGGTATCATCTAAAGGATGAGGTAAAATCGATAACAATTTCAGCGGGGGTTACCACGGTTTCGGATTACGGCTTTTCGGATTTTTCCCGTTTAAAGTCGCTCTCACTGCCGGACAGTATAAAAAGTATAGGTCGCTCGGCGTTTGAAAACTGCACACAGCTTGAGGTCGCCCTGACTATTCCGGCAAAGGTCGAACACATATATCAAAACGCCTTTGCAAGCTGCAAATCCCTTGTGTCTCTTGTCATTGAGGAAGGGGAAGCGCCCCTTTTTATCGCCTCTGGCGCATTTGAAGGCTGTATCGGGCTTTCCGGCACGCTGACAATTCCGGGTAGAGTTACGCAATTATCCTACAACGCCTTTCGCGGATGTACAAAGCTTGCCGCGCTTACCGTAAATCGGGGGATAAAGGAAATAGGGGACGGCGCATTCCAAGGCTGCACCTCTTTTGCAAATGCGCTTGTCCTTCCCGACAGCCTTGAAAAAATAGACTCATATGCGTTTGAAGAATGTTCCTTTAGCTCGGTAACACTTTCGGGCGAGCTTGAAATAAAGAGCTTTGCCTTTAACAAGTGCAAAAAAATGAGCGAGCTAATTCTGAATATCGGGATAAAAAATATCGGGCGCTGTGCGTTTATGGATTGCAGTGCGCTTGAGGCGGTAAATATTCCGGGAAGCGTTTACACCGTCGAAGACTCATGCTTTATGGGGTGTGTATCTCTTACATCACTCGGCATTGGGGAAGGAGTGTCGGATATTAAAAGCGACGCCTTTAGCGGCTGTGCGAAGCTTAACAGTCTTATTATTCCTTCAAGCGTCACCTCTATTGCCGACGGAGCCTTTAGCGGATGCACCGGTCTAACGTCGATTTCGGTCGACGATGATAACAACGTATACGCAGATTACGGCAACTGCCTTATCGACATTTCAAAAAGAAGGCTTCTTATAGGATGCGACAACAGCACAATAACCGAAAACGGCACTGTTTTGACTATCGCACCCTACGCCTTTGCGGAGCGCTCGCTTACAGGCACTCTGAAAATTCCCGCGAGCGTTGTAAAAATCGGCGATTACGCCTTTCAAAACTGCATAGGAATTAATAAGCTTGTCTTTGAGGGCGGGGGCGAAATATCCACGGGAGCGTTTTACGGCTGTACAGGCATTAGCGGGCAGGTTGCTTTTTCGGACAAGGTCACTTTAATCGGCACCTACGCTTTTAATGGCTGTACCGGCATTACCGGACTTGCCTTTGAAGAGGGAATTGTCGGTCTTTACTCCGAGGCGTTTTCGGAGTGCGGCGCAATTGAAGGGACAATAAAGCTGCCGATAAGCCTTATGGAGCTTAGCTGTGACGCATTTAAGGGAAATTCGGGGATTGAAAGGGTGATTTTCGAAAATCCCGAAGCGTCGGTGCTCGGCAGCGACTATGTGGTAAAGAAAACTACAATAATCGAAGCCTTTGAAAACAGCAACGTTGCAAAGTGGGCAGGTGAGCATTCGCAGACTCTTGAGACAAGCGGCTCCCCGAAAATTGACCTTTTAAAGCTTGAAAATAAGGAAGTAAGGTATTATATGCAAAAGAGAAAGGGAAACGACAATACCTTTGATTACCGGATCACGGCGCTTGTCGGTGAAAGCCTTCTCTCCTCATTTTTGGAAGCTCCGAGCCTTAGTGTTAAATTTGAAAACGGCGAGGAGTATACCTTGTCGCTTAGCCGATACAATTGCCTTGACGTGCATGACAATTCGGGAACGCTGAGCTTTATAACCTGTGAGGACGGGTGTTTTATGCTTGTATGCATTATAAACGGAGTTAAGGACAACTGCGGAATACTTCCCGGAGATGTTGCACTGCGATAAACTCCCGCATATAACATTAAAAATATTAAAATAAAATACCGCCGCCCCGCGTATCGGGTTTAGCGCATACTTTTGCGCAAAAGACCGAATGTCGCGTGGCGGCATTGTATTTTTGTATTAAATTATACCGGCATAAGCTCCATTTCGCCCGTCGCGGAATTGTAATTCCACCGGCAGAGCTCGCTCTCGTCTATATTATCGACAACCGAGGTCGCGCCTTGAAGAAAATCATTCATAAGTCCAGCCAAATTCGAGGAAATTTCCGTGCCCGAGAGCGGCGTTTCCTCCTTGTAAAAATCGGTATAAGAAACGTCGTCTCTGGTGCCGGCTATGTAATAGTTTGAAAGATAAACTCCGGTTCTGCCGTTGTACCATGCGCAAATCGGCGAGGCGTAGGAGGCGTAAGTAATCTCGCCGCCGAAAAAGCAGTTGACAATTTCCGCGCCCGCCTGATTCGAGGAGGCAATACCTCCGAGGTTGTCGCCCGCGGAGAGATTCATATATGAAATGCAGTTGAAAATAACTCCTCCCGAACGTACCGAACGCGCAATTCCTCCCGCGTTTGTGACGTTATTTATGCCGCCTTTGGTAATAAGATTCATGACTTTTCCGGAAACGTACGGGAAAATACACTCATCGTAGCCGTTGATATAGGCGTTTATGCTGTGCCCGTTTCCGTTGTACACGCCGGCAAACAGCGCGCTTGAGCCGGCTCCGCCGTAGGCCGCAATTTTATTCATATCGATATTTGCCGTTTGCAGGAAATAGCAGTCCGCAAAGCTTTCTCCCGAGAGGAGCGCCATGGTAAAGCTGTAAAAATCCTCGGCGCTTGAGATAATATACGGGTCGGACTTTGTCCCGCTGCCATCAAAAGAGGCGCTGTAGTCCAAAGCGAAGGTCGGGTCATGGATATAGGAGTCAAGCCATTCTATGCGCTCTTCCATAAAAGAGGCAAAGTACTCATAGTGCTCTTTATAGGTTGTAAACTGCCTGACGTAGGTCTCGCGGTTGATTTTATATCCGAATATCTTCCACTTGTCAAAATTTCTGCAATATGAGTTGTATCCCTTTTCGGCGGTCTCCTTTATGACCGAAGGAATGGTGTCGAACACGCTTTTTAGCTCATCCCACTTCTTTGCGACAAGCTTTCTAAACCACTTGTGATTTAAAAGGGTCGAGTACCAGGGCTGAGTAATGCCGGCTCTTATTCCGGTGGGCTCGTCGACTCCTTCGTCAGCGTTTCCTGCGCACTGGTCAAAGTCCCAGACCGGACCGATTTTCAGCTTGCCGCCGATATCCATTGACATATAGAAATTATCGTGCCCCGTGTCGAGATTTTTAAAGACCTCCTGAATAAAGTAGGATTCGATAAGCGAGTCAAGGTCGATAAGCTCTTTTACTCTCTGTTCATCTCCGCTTTGAATCGCCTGCCAGCATTCGTAAACGCGGTTTTGTATATATTCAAACTGCATGTACGCAAGATTTGTGTCATCCGAAAACTTGCTTTTTGTCTCGTATTTGTATCCGTCTATTTGAAAAGAGCCGAAATCCCAGAGATTTGTGTAATTGGAATACATCACAAGAAAGCCTATTTCGGGCTGACTTAAATCCTCGCTGACGTTTATTTTGTTTTGGTTGACCTCCACCTGTTCGCAAAGCAGATATACTCCGTTATAAGCCCCGTTAAGGTAAAGCTCAACGCTTTGTACGTGCGACTGCCAAGGAATATTCGGCATTTTTGAGGCAAAGGTGTAGACTATGTTGTTTCGAAGCAGTGATTGGTCGCAATGGTCGGCAAGGAGCGCCCAGTCGTTGGACTTTCCCTCGCCTACGCCGCAAAGCTTTTTCTGCTCGGAGAGCTTTATGCGGTAGGGGCGTTTGTTATACATCGGGTCGCCGTTAAAGGTACTGCTCCAGGTGTAGTTTCCTCTCCCTCTTATCTGAATTTCAAGATTGTCTATAAGGTACTTTTCATCCGTGTTGAGCACCGAAATATTGCCGTTTATATACATATCCTTTGAGGTTATATCGACGCTGTTTTCGGTGTTAATACAAATAATCGGAAGCTCCTTTTTGTCAATCTCAAAGTAAGCGACTATCTTTTGGCTCTTGGAGGGCGATTCCTTCTCTCTTGTCGGCGAGGTCTCCCCGTCGCTCCAATGAGAAAATACGTAACCGACGTTTGCAACGGCTGTCACCTTTTTTGTGGTTGTTTTGCCGTAATCTATCGTTTGAGAGAGCTCTCCTTCCACCTTTCCGCCAGCCTTTGAATCAGAGGAATACTCCACGTATATTTTTGTGCCGATCTCCACCGACGGGTCAAGCTCGTCGGGGTCGGGAGTGTCTGTGTTTTTGCAGGAGGTCAGCAGGAATAGGAAAAGTAAAAAAATTGTTAATGCCAATAATTTGCCTGTTTTCATCATAAAGCGGCTTTGCGTTGCAAAGCTTTCCTTTCAGAGTTACTTTTATATTTGTTGTGACAGAGCTTTTAGGGCGCACATTAAGACGCTTGGCGCGTAATGCAAAAAGCCGAAGCTGCCCTGTCGGTATGTGACTGATATTTGTTTCTTACTATTTTACATCATAATTGTGAATAATGTAATATTATTTATGTGCTTTTATAAAATTTTTTGTTTATTCGGTATCATAAATAAAAAAAATAAGCCCACATCCGCATTTTATTGCTTCTAAACGATTGACAAAGCGTTTAAAATATGGTATAAAAAATGTAGAGGCAACGTTGAATAAAGAAAAATATATCAAAAAGGAAGTTGCTTATGAAAAATCACAACTTGATAAAGATCATTGTCTCGTCAATGCTTGTTTTGTCGCTTTTTGTTTCGGGATGCGGCAAAGAAGAAGGGGAAAATGAAAATAGCACCACCACCCAAAACACACAAAAGGAAGAGCCGAAAAAGAAGGGATTTAGTATGCTGAAGGTATCTGAAAAAGGCTATCTTGTCAATGAGGAAGGCGAGGAAATAGTTTTAAAGGGCGTGAATTTCGGCGGCTTTCTCATTCAGGAAACATGGATGGGACCTGTCGGGTCAAGCGAAAGCAGCAGTGAAAGCTTAAGTATTCTTAAGCAAAGAGGCTTTACGGACGAACAGATTAAAGCCATTTACACCTCATATGCGGAAAACTTTATCACCGAGCAGGACGTTAAAAACGTTGCAAAGCTCGGGCTGAACTGCATAAGGCTCCCGTTTTGGTATCGCAACTTTATGGATGAGGACTGCAATTTCTATTCGGAAAATCCAGACGAGATCTTCGGTTTTCAGATGATAGACCGCATTGTGGAATATGCGGATAAAAACAGCATATATGTAATTCTTGATATGCACGGATGTCCGGGAGGTCAGAGCACCGACCACAGCTGCGGAATTATAGGTCAGAACGCTCTCTATACAAACGAAAAATATCTTGACGCCATGCAGCGCATTTGGGAGGCAATTGCAGAAAGATATAAGGATTGCAGAACCATTGCCGCGTACGATATAATGAATGAGCCGATGAACAATAACAGCACGTATGAAAACGGCTGGGCGGCAGGAAGCGATATTGCCGTTTCTCACACCATTTCGGTTTACGACCGCATGGTGAAGGCAGTGCGCGCAAAGGACAGCAACCACATTATAACTCTTGAGGGAGTGTGGTCAACCGACATGCTTCCCGACCCTGCAAGCTACGGCTGGACGGGTATTATGTATCAGCTCCACCTTTACGACTCCACAACCGACATGATAAATTACAGAGTGTCAGAGCTTGAAGGCGTCAGAAGAAAGTACAAGGTTGCAATTTATGTGGGCGAGTTCAACAACGGCGACACCAATCAGGAGTACGCTTATAAAAAGTATAATAAAAGCAAGATTTCCTGGACTATGTGGACCTATAAGGTGACAAAAGGCAATCTCGGTAACTGGTCGCTCTATTATGCCGATATCCCGAATGCGGATATGGCGTCCGATTCTTACGAAACCATACTGCAAAAATGGGGCAAGTCCCTTGACACCAAAAACTTTAAAAAGAATTACACCGTCGACCGCTGGCTAAAAATTTATTCTAAAGACTAAAGACAATCAGTTTCTAAGTCACAAAACGCCGACTGCAGGGGCTGTTGCGGCTTTTGCAGAGCGCCCCGACGAATTTGAAAGTGATATTTTAAAGTACACTTTATATTTGACCCGAAACCTCAAAACGCGCGGCAAGTCCGCGCGTTGACTTTTTTTAGCAGCGACGCATATTGCGCGCCGAAAATGATATTTATTTTTTATTTACGATTTTATTTATGATAGAGCGATTTGGTCTCGTAAATCGGCTCGCAGGTGGCGTGTATTCCGAGCTTTTTGAGCACCGAAAGGTCGGCTGAGGAGATAATCACCGTTGAATGAAATTCGCAGTTTTTAAGCTTGTCAAGCTGACTTAAAGCAAGGGCTGCGACAGGGTCTGAGGCGGCGCAAATTGAGAGGGCGACAAGAATTTCATCTGTGTGGAGCCTCGGGTTTTTATTGCCGAGATGCTTGGTTTTAAGATCCATAACAGGCGTGATGACGTCGGGAGAAATGAGCGTGCGCGAGTCGTCAATATCCGCCAAAGCCTTAAGGGCGTTAAGTAGCATGGCGGAGGCAGCTCCAAGAAGCGAGGAGGTTTTTCCGGTTATCACCCTGCCGTCGTAAAGCTGTATTGCGGCGGCGGGCGCGCCGGTTTCATCGGCTTTTTTGAGCGCCGCCAGAACCGCCGGAGAATCGGTCGGAACAATTCCCGCGCCGTCCATAATCAGCTTGATTTTATCCGCCTCTTTTTTGTCCGTCAGCCCGCGCTTCACATTACAGCAGGCGTTGTAATAGCGCCGTAGAATTTCCGCTTTTGCGGCGTTTCTTACCGCCTCGTCGTCGAAAATACAGTATCCCGCCATGTTAACTCCCATATCGGTCGGTGACTTATAGGGAGAGGAACCCGAAATTTTTTTAAAAATAGCTTCAAGTACGGGGAAAATCTCCACGTCTCGGTTGTAGTTTACGGTTGTCAGCCCGTACGCTTCAAGGTGAAAAGGGTCTATCATATTAACGTCGTCAAGGTCGGCGGTTGCCGCCTCGTACGCTATATTTACCGGATGCTTTAAGGGCAGATTCCAAATAGGGAAGGTCTCGAATTTTGCGTATCCCGAAGAAAGTCCTCTTTTGTGGTCGTGGTATAGCTGACTCAGACACGTCGCCATTTTGCCGCTGCCCGGTCCCGGAGCTGTGACGACGACAAGGGATTTTGAGGTCTCTATGTATTCGTTTTTGCCAAAGCCCTCGTCCGACACGATTTTAGCAACGTCTGAGGGGTAGCCGGGGATGGTGTAGTGCTTGTAGACCTTTATCCCCAGCCCTTCAAGCCGCAGTCTGAACGCTTCGGCGGTGGGCTGTGCCATATAGCGGGTAAGCACCACACTGCCGACGTATATTCCGAATTTGCGAAAGGCGTCGATAAGGCGAAGTACGTCCTGGTCGTATGTTATCCCAAGGTCCCCGCGAACCTTGTTTTTTTCGATATCCGCCGCATTTATGGCAATGACCACCTCAGCCTCTTCCCGAAGCTGTAAAAGCATTCTTATTTTACTGTCGGGCTCAAAGCCGGGAAGCACACGCGAGGCGTGATAGTCGTCAAAAAGCTTACCGCCGAATTCAAGGTATAGCTTTCCGTTGAACTTGGCGATTCTCTCCTTTATCTTCTCCGATTGAAGGGATATGTACTTGTCATTGTCAAAGCCTGTTTTAAACATTTTATTTATATATTTGCTTTCGGCAAATCTCCTTTAAATTATATATTCACTGTTATTTTACATTTTTTTATGACTTTCGTCAAGAGAAAAAGCAAAATTTAAACAAGTCGGAGCGAATTATTTTTGTAATGAGGCAATTTGGAGGGACTCTTATATATATTATTTTTAAAAAATTGTAAAAAAGCTTGTTTACGTATTTACAAATAAGAAAAATTGAGTTAAAATATTAATGTATGTAAACGGTACGGGGGGACTTCACATGGACAGCGCGAAAAGCATGGCAAAAAAGCGGATTCTGCTAAAAATATCCGGAGAGGCTTTCAGCAAGGGGACAAACGAAACCTATAATTTTGAAATTCTCAAGGATTTTGCAAAGACAATAAAAAAATGCACAGGCTCCGGTGTGCAGATAGGAATTGTCAGCGGAGCGGGCAACATTTGGAGAGGCAGGCAGGGTCACGATATGGACGCCGCCAGAGCCGACCACATGGGCATGATAGCGACTGTCATTAATTCGCTTGCAATATGCGATTTTTTGGAGCAGGTCGGGGTTAGCGCCAAGGTGCTTTGTTCGGTACCTATGGGAGGCTTTTGCGAGGGCTATTCAAAAGAAAGGGCAGAGCGCGCGTTTGAAGAAGGAAAGGTTGTGATTTTTGCGGGAGGAAGCGGAAATCCCTTCTTTTCAACCGACACCGCAGCGGTACTGAGAGCTGCGGAAATAGGCGCCGACATGGTGCTTTTTGCTAAAAATGTAAGCTATATATATAACCGCGACCCCAATATAAAAAGCGACGAGCCGCTCTTTAAATACAAACAACTCAGCTTTTCGGACATACTTGCCAAAAAGCTCACCGCCATTGACATAACCGCCACAGCCTTCTGCATGGCAAACAACATAACCATTCACGTTTTCGGGCTTGACGACATGGATAATATAATAAGAACAATAAACGGCGAGAGCGTAGGAACGGTAGTTTGCGGCGCCGATTCAATTGTGCTTGCCGAATAAAACAAGAAATAAATAAAAGACGAAAGGAAAAAGCGATATGAAACTCGACACAAAGGCATATGAAGAAAAAATGAAAAAAACCGTGGCGAACCTTGAGGAGAATTTAGGGTACATCAGAGCGGGAAAGGCAAACTCGACAGTCCTTGACAGGGTGTTTGTCGATTACTACGGCGCGCCCACAAAAATCAAGGATATCGCTCAGATAAAGGCGACCGACGCAAGAACTCTCACCATTCAGCCGTGGGATAAATCCACCTTAAGGCTTATTGAAAAGGCGATACTTGTTTCCGACGTCGGAATAACGCCCGCAAACGACGGCAGTGTTATAAGACTCATCTTCCCTCAGCCCACAGAGGAGAGGAGAAAGGAGCTTTGCAAGCAGGCGGCAAAATACGCCGACGAGTGCAAGGTTGCAATCCGCAATATCAGAAGAGAAGCAAACGACAAGAGCAAGGAAATGAAAAAGAACTCGGAAATGACCGAGGACGAGCAAAAGTCTTCCGATAAGGCTGTTCAAGAGCTCACCGACAAATATATAAAGAACGTCGACGCGGTACTTGAAAAGAAAAATGCGGAGATAATGGCAATTTAAATTTAAAACAAGACGGGTCTGCGGCACGGCTCACCGCAGACCTGATTTTAAAGTATCAAAATATCTGCAAAAAGCGCAAATTTTTTTCTCTCTTTGCCTTTATTTTGACATTACGGTTGTTTTTTTAATTTTAATAAAAGGTGTAACGATGTTCGGTAAAAAGAAAAACACGGCGCCGATATGCGACGAGCGCCTTTCTCACATTGCCTTTATAATGGACGGCAACGGCAGATGGGCAACCTCAAAGGGGCTCCCGAGAAGCTCGGGACATGCGGCGGGGGCTAAGGCGTTTAAAAATATCGTCGAATGCTGCAGCAGGATAGGACTAAGGCATATGACGGTATACGCCTTCTCCACCGAAAACTGGTCAAGACCCAAAGAAGAGGTAGACCGCATAATGAAACTGCTTTCCGACTATCTTGACGAGGCGGAGAGAATGCTTGACAAATACGATCTGCGCATTGTCTTTCTCGGCGACAAGGCGCCCTTTGAAAGAGGACTTCGAAAAAGGATGCTTGAGATTGAAGAAAAGAGCTCCAAGGGTAAAAAAATACTCAATATTGCGATGAACTACGGCTCAAAAAGCGAGATAGTTCACGCGGTAAATTCCGCGCTTGCAGAGGGCAAAAAGACTATCACCGAAGAGGATATTGACAAAAATCTTTACACAAAGCTTTCTCCGCCCCCCGATCTCATAATAAGAAGCGCGGGGGAAATGCGGCTTTCCAATTTTCTTTTGTGGCAGGCGGCGTACTCAGAGTTTTATTTTACGGACACCCTATGGCCGGATTTCGATGAAAAAGAGCTGTACAAGGCTATAGAGTGCTTTTACAAACGCAAGAGACGGTACGGCGGGCTCGGATAAAAAGTACCGGTCTTTGATTAAAGAAACAAACCATTGACTTGAAAGGACGTCCCAAAAAGACGTAAATCTTTAAAATGAAAACCAGAATAATAACGGCAATAGTGGCTGTGGCTGTGTTCATACCGTTTCTTATATTTTCGGATACACACGCATTTACCGCCTGTATACTTATTCTTTCGATTATTGCCGCCTTTGAAATGCTCGGATGTATAGGGCTTAGAGACAACGTATTGCTTTCGCTTGCCTCATATGCATACACCGGAGCGGCGGTAATTCTTTCCCGCCTCATAAAAGACACTGAAATATTTCTCGTTTACATGATGTTTGCGACAGTGGTTTATATGTTTATCCTCATCGCAATCTCGCTGTTTTCGCGCGGCAAAGTGCAAATTGACAGGGTATCCGAGCTTTTTATGATGATATTCTACATAACGGTGACCTTCTCCTGCATTCTTTTGGTGCGCGATTCGTCATACGGCGCTTATTTGTATCTTATCATCTTTGTTGCCGCATGGGTCACCGACAGCGGCGCGTATTTTGCGGGAGTCGCCTTCGGAAAGCACAAGCTGATTCCTGACGTCAGTCCCAAAAAAACGGTTGAGGGCGCGATAGGAGGAATTGTCGCTTGCATAATAGCAATGCTTATTTACGCCGCGGTGCTTGATGCACTGCTTGACGAGGACATAAAATATTTTATCTTTGTCATTGCCGGACTGATGCTGAGCGTTGTGGCAATGATAGGGGATCTTGTTATGTCGCTTTTAAAGCGAAAATACGGTATTAAGGATTACGGAATTATTTTTCCCGGGCACGGCGGAGTGCTTGACAGGTTTGACAGCGTTATAGCCTGCGCGCCCTTTCTTATGCTCATTATAAGCGTTTGGGCGTTTGTCGCCTGAAAAGCGCCGCGATTTAGCCGATTTTTTGCATTATTTAATATGCCCGTATATCCCGAAAGGAAAAATCATAAAAATGGTAAAGGATGTTCAGAAAAAAAAGCTTGCAATTTTAGGTTCAACCGGTTCGATAGGAACCCAGACGCTGGACGTCTGCGCTTATCACGGCATAGAGGTATGTGCGCTTTCCGCAAGGCAAAACAGTGCGCTGCTTGAAGAACAGGCAAGAAAATTTCATGTAAAATACTGCGCTCTCTCGGATAAGAAAAGCGCTGAGGATTTAAAAATAAGCCTTGCCGACACCGATACGCAGGTTTTTTGCGGGAATGGCGGCATACTTGAAATGATTGAGGCTTGCGGCGCGAATACTGTAATTAACTCAATAATCGGCACAGACGGACTTCTTCCCACATTAAAATCGATAGAATGTGGCAAAAACATAGCTCTTGCCAACAAGGAAACGCTTGTGACTGCCGGGGAGCTTGTCATGAAAAGGGTGAAGGAAAAGGGAGTCACCCTTATGCCTGTTGACAGCGAGCATTGCGCGATTTTTCAGTGCTTGATGAACGGCAAAAGGGAGGAGGTTTCAAGGCTTATCCTTACCGCCTCCGGAGGTCCTTTTTTCGGAATGGACTCGGAAAAGCTCAAAAACGTGACAGTTGAACAGGCGCTCTCCCACCCCACATGGAAAATGGGCAAGAAAATAACAATCGACAGCGCAACTCTTATGAATAAGTGCTTTGAGATGATAGAGGCGGCGTATCTTTTCTCCTTTGAGCCGCAAAAAATCGACGTGGTGCTCCACAGAGAAAGCGTGGTACATTCACTGGTTGAATACGTCGACGGCGCGCTGATTGCCCAAATGAGCCTTCCTGACATGAGAATGTGTATTCAGTATGCGATAACATACCCCAAAAGAGAAAAGGGAATAGTAAGGAAAACAAACCTTGCGGACATAGGCAGGCTGACCTTTTATAAGCCGGATTATGAGAGCTTTCCCTCACTTAGCCTTGCTCCCTATGCGCTTGAAAGGGCGGGAGTTATACCAGCGGTGCTGAACGGCGCAAACGATGAGGCGGTCTCTCTCTTTCTTGACGGGAAAATATCCTTTACCGACATAACAAAGCTGGTGCAAAACACGGTGTACAGCTTTGAAAATATCAAAAATCCGACCCTTGAAGACATACTTTGCGCCCAAAAAGAGGCAAAAAACAGAGTTCTGCGCGCCGCGGGCGGCTGAAATATTTGCGGCGGCAAGGTCTTTTATAGCAGTTTAATATAGCGGGAGGTTTAGCTTGACTGTTTTTATAACCATAGCGCTTACCGTGCTTGTGTTCGGTACACTTATTCTTGTTCACGAGCTCGGGCACTATATAACAGCGCGTATTTTTGACGTTCACATACTTGAATTTTCAATAGGCATGGGTCCTAAAATTATTTCAAGAAAGTCCAAAAAGACCGATATTCTCTATTCTCTAAGACTCTTGCCGATAGGCGGCTATGTTCAGATGGTGGGCGAAAACGGTGAGGACGAGGCGGACGAGGCACTTCGGAAAAAATATGCTCTCGAGCCTTCGGGAGAGGGTTCCAAAGATTTTGAAAATAACATAGACGCAAGCCTCAATGGGGCGCAGTATGAAGACGACCCGAGGGCGCTTTCCAAAAAGCCTGTTTGGCAGAGAATGATAATAATTGCCGCGGGCGGACTTACCAACATTATTATAGGGCTTCTGCTTTCCTTTGCCATGGTGATAAGTATGCAGGGAATGGGCGGAACCGCAGTTGCAGAGTTTCACGAGGGCGCCGTTTCGTGTCAGAATGACGGACTTCGTGAAAACGATATTATTTTGAAGGTAAACAACACAAGGGTAAATACCCACATGTTCCTTGCGTACTCCATAATGTATTACGGGTATCAGCCGATGGATATCACAATAGTGAGGGGCGCCGACATAAGCTACAACGACAAGGGAGAAATGACAGGCTATAAGGGCGGAGAGAAGATGGTGCTTCATGACGTCACCTTTGCCATTGAGACCGAGGACAAGGCGAATCTCTCTTACGGAGTTGTCGACTTTATGGTCTATCGGGTGGAAAAGAACTTTCTTTCGGTTGTGTCTCAATCTCTCGAATACGGCAGAATGATGATAAAAACCGTTTGGGACAGTCTTCACGACCTTGTTGTGGGCAAATACGGAATAGAGGCTTTTTCGGGACCGGTCGGAGTTTCAAGTGAAATAGGAACTGCCGCGCGAAGCGGAAGCACGAGCTTCCTTTATATTGTGGTGCTGCTTTCGATAAACTTGGGTATAATTAACCTGCTTCCCATTCCCGCTCTTGACGGAGGACATTTGCTTTTCTACGTCATCGAGCTTATAAGGAGAAAGCCGGTAAGCGCAAAGCTCAGAGCGAAAATCAACGGAGTTGCAATGATGCTTATTTTCGGCTTCGCCATATTCATAATGTTTAAGGATATAGTGAATTTGTTTGTATGAACTATAACGAGATAAGAAGAAAGAGTAAAAAAATAAAGGTCGGCAATCTGTTTATCGGAGGTGACGCCCCGATAAGCGTTCAATCAATGACAAATACCCCGACCGAGGACTATGAAGCCACCTACATTCAGGTAAAAGCGCTTGAGGGGGCGGGGTGCGACATAGTCCGTCTTGCCGTACCCACAGACCGCGCGGTAGACACAATATACAAGCTCAAATGCTCAGATATCAAAATTCCCCTTGTCGCCGACATTCATTTTAACTACCGCTTAGCGCTCATGTGTGCCGACGCGGGCGCGGATAAAATCAGAATAAACCCCGGAAATATAGGGGAGAGCGACAGGATAAGGGCAGTCGCCGATAAATGCCGCGCCAAAAATATCCCGATAAGAATCGGTGTAAACAGCGGCAGTATCGAGAAGGATATTCTTGCAAAATACGGCGCTCCTACCTCGGACGCCTTGGCGCAAAGCGCGCTAAATAATATTTCACTGCTTGAAAGATACGACTTTGACAATATTATCGTTGCGATAAAATCCTCTGACGTTTCAAGAATGGTTGAGGCCAACAAAATAGTCGCCGCAAGCTGCAACTATCCCATTCACCTTGGCGTTACAGAGGCAGGCTCCGAAAAGCGCGGCTCGGTCAAATCGGCAATAGGAATAGGGGGCGCACTGCTTCTCGGTATCGGCGACACAATAAGAGTTTCGCTCACAGCCGACCCTGTAAACGAGGTGAAAATCGGAAAAGAAATCCTCGAAGCGCTCGGAATTATGAAAAATTCACAAAGCGCGAGTGTTGACCTTGTTTCCTGCCCAACCTGCGGCAGAACCAAGGTTGATATTATAAGTCTTGTCAATGAATTTGAGAGCAGAAGAGACGAGATAAATCCCAAAAGGTATTTAAAGGTTGCAATTATGGGATGCGTTGTCAACGGACCGGGCGAGGCGTGCGAGGCGGATATCGGCATTGCGGGCGGTGTCAGAGAGGGAATACTCTTTAAAAAGGGAAAAGAAATCTGCCGCGTTCCCGAAAATGAGATAGTGGACAGGCTTATTGAGGAAATAAACAGAATGCAGTGACATTTGCGGCATTTTTTAAGCTTTGTTTGCAAAACTAAGGACAAAATATCAAAAAACGCGACAGTGGGCAGGATTTGAAGGAAAAAGACATGGACGTTCAGGATTTTTACAAAAAGGTTTCAAGGTACACCCCCGGCTCTCGGGCAAGGGAGGTTCTGTCGGAACTTACCGATTTCAAGATCCGCGTTGACAAGGAGCGCAGGTGTATTGAATTTGAAATGAGCTTTGACAATATCGTGCCTAAAGAGCGCCTTTTTGAGATAGAGGAAGAGATACAAAAGCAGTACGAGCTCACCTCGGCGCGGATTTTGCCCAAATACCCCGAGTACACCTTTTACCCCGAATACATACACGAGGTAGTAAAGGAAGCGTACAGAGTGGGGTTTGTGACACGCGGCTTTTTCGAATGTTACACCGTGAACAGTACCGACGACGGATTTTTAATAACTCTTGATTTTTGCAAAAGCGGCGCCGACCTTGTTTGCAAAGCCGGAACCGAAAAATTAATGTCTGATATCATTCGCAGTGAGTTCGGGATAGAAAAAATAATAACAATTAAGGGAAACAGGGAAGCCTTCGATTATGAAGGCTTTGAACATATGCAAAACAGTGAGCTTTCCCGCATTTCCGACGCAGAATATCAAAGAGCAAAGCTTGCAAAGGCGGAAAAGCTCCGTCTTGAAAAGGAGCAAAAAGCTCTCGAAGAGGCGCAAAAGCCGAAAATTTTAAACTCACTTCAAACATCGCCGGTAAGCTTTAAGAATGAGGACGGAATATGTACCTCGGGAAATATGACCTTTGATATTAAAGACCCCGAAATGCTGTACGGCGAGAGCTTTAATATCACGCCTGTGCCGATAAGGGATATTGCAAAGACCGCAAAGGGCGTGGTGATTCTCGGACAGGTCAATTCCTATGACATGCATATGAACAAGGCGGGGACAAAGGCGGTAATTACAATAGGACTTACCGACAACGACTCGTCAATAAATGTAAGAATTGTGGCTGACCCCGAGGAAACGGCGCTTCTTGAAAAAGCAATATCAAAAAGCGAGCGTTCTATAAAGCGCGGCGTTTCCACCGTGCTCACTCTTTATAACATATGGCTGGCAGTTTACGGAAACGGCAACGAGGACAAATACGACAACGAGCAGTATATATCTGCGACCGCAGTCGCGCGGATAAAAAAGATTGAGCGAATGGATGACGCTCAAGAAAAGCGCGTGGAGCTGCACATGCACACCAACATGTCCACAATGGACGCCCTGACCTTTCCCGAGTTTGCCATTGAAACGGCGGAAAGCTGGGGGTGGGATGCAATTGCAATCACCGACCACGGGAACGTTCAGGCGTATCCCCTGATAAAGGACGCTTGCGCGAAAAAGAAGGTAAAGCCTCTTTACGGCATTGAGGCGTATTTTGTAGACGACACCGCAAGAGCCGCTTACGGCGACTCGGCGGTTGTATTTGAAGAGGACGAAATGGTGGTCTTTGACATAGAGACAACCGGCTTGTCTGCTGTCAGCTGTAAGATAACCGAAATAGGAGCCGTTAAAATTCGGGGCGGAGAGGTTACAGAGGTCTTTAATACCTTTGTCGACCCGTGCGAGCATATTCCGGAGAATATCACAGTCCTTACCGGAATTACCGACGAGATGGTAAAGGGTGCGCCCTCGCAGGAGGAGGCGGTGAGGAGCTTTCTCTCTTTTGCGGGTGACAGGCTTCTTATTGCCCACAATGCAAGCTTTGATACCGGATTTATAAGAAAAGTGTGTGAGGACTTTCACATTCCGTTTAAAAACAGCTACCTTGACACTCTGTCACTTTCAAGGTACATAAATCCCGATCTCAAGCGCCATAAGCTTGACGACCTTGCAAAATACTATAAGCTCGGGGATTTCAACCATCACCGCGCTTCCGACGACGCGCAAATGCTTGCCGCAATATTTTTCAAAATGACCGCCAAGATGAGGGAAGAAGGAATGCAGACCCTTTCCGAGGTCAATAAGGTCATGGAAAGCAACGCGAACCCCATAAAGCTTCGCACGTACCACATGATAATATTGGTTAAAAACATGGTGGGGCTGAAAAACCTTTATAAAATGATTTCGGCAAGCTACCTTGACTACTTTTACCGCGTTCCGCGTATTCCGAAAACCATGCTTGACGGTATGCGCGAAGGGTTGATAATAGGCTCCGCCTGCGAGGCGGGAGAGCTGTTTTCCGCAATACTTTCGGGAAGACCGGAGGAAAAAATCAAGGAAATAGCCTCATATTACGACTATCTTGAAATACAGCCCCTTTGCAACAACAGATTCCTTATCGACAACGGAACACTAAAGAGCGACGAGGAGTTAATGGACATTAACCGCCGTATTGTAAAGCTCGGAGAAGAGCTCGGCAAGCCGGTCTGCGCGACCTGCGACAGCCATTTTTTAAATAAAGAGGACGAAATATACCGAAAAATTCTGCAAAAGGGCATGAAATACAGCGACGCCGACCGAGACACCGGACTTTATCTTCGCACCACCGAGGAGATGCTGGGGGAATTTGAATATCTCGGCAAAGAAAAGGCGTATGAGGTCGTTGTCACAAACACAAGAATGATAGCAGACAGCATCGAAAGGCTTTTGCCTATTCCCGACGGAGCGTTTACTCCGAAAATGGAGGGGGCTGAAGAGGATCTGCAAAAGCTCTGCTGGGACCGCGCCATGGAGTGGTACGGATATGAGGGAAAAATTCCGAAAATAGTTTCGGACAGGCTTGAAAAAGAGCTGACCTCAATAATAAACAACGGCTTTGCGGTGCTCTACATGATAGCCCAAAAGTTAGTGTATTACAGCGAATCACAGGGCTACCTTGTGGGCTCAAGAGGCTCGGTGGGCTCCTCATTTGTCGCCACCATGGCGGGAATAACCGAGGTAAATCCTCTGCCGCCTCACTATCGCTGCCCGAAATGTCGCTACAGTGAATTTGTGGACGACCCGAGTATCGGAAGCGGATTTGACCTTCCCACAAAGCTCTGCCCGAAATGTAGTACAAAGCTTTATCCGGACGGACACGACATTCCCTTTGAAACCTTTCTTGGCTTTAAGGGCGACAAATCCCCCGATATCGACCTTAACTTTTCGGGTGAGGTTCAGGGCAGAGTGCATAAGTACACCGAGGAGCTTTTCGGGGCTGAAAACGTATTCAGGGCGGGAACGCTCGGCACGCTCGCCTCAAAAACAGCCTACGGATACGTTATGAAGTATCTTGAAGAAAAGCAAATACATTTGAACAAAGCGGAAATCAACCGCCTTGTAAACGGCTGTGTCGGAGTTAAAAAAACCACGGGACAGCATCCGGGCGGAATAGTTGTTATTCCGCGTGAGTACAGTGTATACGATTTCACGCCTGTACAGCATCCCGCAGACGATGCAAACTCGGATATCGTCACCACCCATTTCCCCTTTGCATATCTCCATGATACCATATTAAAGCTTGACGAGCTCGGACACGATGTGCCGACAAAATACAAGTGGCTTGAAAAGTATACCGGAGTCAGCGTTATGGACGTACCGATGAACGACCCCAACGTCTATAAGCTTTTTGTTTCGCTTGAACCCTTAGGGTTAAAAAGCGGGGATATAGACTGCAAAATGGGAACGTACGCCCTGCCCGAGTTCGGCACGCGCTTTGTTCAGAAGATGCTTGAGGAAACCCGACCTAAGAGCTTTGCCGACCTGCTTCAAATATCGGGAATATCCCACGGAACGGACGTCTGGACGGGGAACGCGCAGGAGTTAATTGCAAACGGCACCTGCACTGTGTCCGAGGTCATCGGAACCCGAGATTCAATAATGCTTACCCTTATTCGCTACGGGCTTGACAACTCATTAGCCTTTAAAATCATGGAAAGCGTGCGTAAGGGCAAGGGACTTACCCCCGAATGGGAAGACGAAATGCGAGCCCACAACGTGCCTCAGTGGTATATCGACTCCTGCAAAAAGATAAAGTATATGTTCCCCAAAGCGCACGCCGCCGCTTACGTCATGTCGGCAATACGCATCGCATGGTTTAAAATATATAAGCCTATAGAATTTTACGCCGCTTACTTTTCCGTGGCGCCCGGAGGCTTTGACGCAACTATAGTCATGAAGGGAAGAGCCGGCGTGCTTGAAGAAATCGACGCTATAGACAAGCGCGCAAAGGAAAAGACCTCCACCCCCAAGGACGCGGACTCGCTTGCCACCTTACAGCTCGTCAATGAAAGCATGGCAAGAGGAATAAAGTACCTGCCAATCGACCTTTACAAGTCGGGTGCACGTGAATTTATCCCGGAAAACGGGAAGATACGTATGCCGTTTTACACTCTGCCGGGTCTTGGCGAAAGCGCCGCAGAAAGTATTGTAAGGGTGCGCGAAAACGGGAAAATATTCTCGCGCGAGGAGCTTAGAATCAAGGGCGGGCTTACAAAAGCTGTCATGGAGCTGCTCGACAAATACGGCGTTCTTGACGGACTTTCCGAGACAAACCAAATATCGCTCTTTTGATATTTTGCCTCAAATAAGACATAAAACAAGCCAAAAGCATTTTTTCTGCCTTTGGCTTGTTTTATGTCTGTTACACTTTTTTATTAAGGACGGCTCAGAGCTTTAGGGAAGGACGGCGCCTTCTTTTACGGACAATGAGCACTATTATTACAACAATTAGCGCAATGCTTAAAAGTCCGGCAATAATGGCTGACAGAGTCACTCCGCCGAGCACCTCTTCCATTGAATCTACAACAATAACGGCAGGTATACCGGTTTTCTTTGTAAACTCTTCAAGCGAGCGGTTGACCGTCTCCTCGCTTAATGAAAGGTCGGTTTTATTTGTTAAGTGAGAACTTGAAGCATAGTGCTCGTGCTCGGTATAAAACGAACTGCCAAGTCCGAGCGAGACAATTTTGTCGCCCATGGTATCCATCACGCTTGCAAGGTTTTTGTCAAGCGAGTAGGCGTAATATGAGTCGTTGACAGAGCTGTTGACCGTCGCTCCGAACTCGGTATACTCATCGCCGAACATATTTGAAATTCGGCTGTCGATATTGTCGCCGACCCATGCAATGCAGTAGTAGCCGTCGGATTTTTTATTTGTTAAAAACACAATAAGCAGATTGTCCTCATAGGTTTCGCCCTTGGAAAATTCCGCGGCGTATTGCTCATCGGCGTACTTTTGCAGCTTTTCCTCATTGTAGCTCACGCCGCCCATACCGAACATACCGCCGATATTTCCCAAAAGGATATATATGAAAATAATGAGCATTATAATAGGCAGCAGTATAAGATTTAAAATGCCTCCGAAGCATCCTCGTCTGTAGGGATAAAATCCGTATCTTCTCGGACCGATTCCGGCTCTCATTCCGCCGCCGCCCGAGAATCCGCCTCCTCTGCTGCCGCCGCCGAATCCGCCTCCGTGCGCGCCCCCTCCGGGTCCCGGCATATAAAACACCTCCGTTTAGTAGAATATTCTTTATGATATTATATATTTTTTAAAGCTTTTCATTCAGCTTGGCTTCGATAAACGGAAGCCAATGCTCAAGATATCCGAGCTCTGTGGGGTGAACAGGGTCGTTCATCCATCTTTCGCTCTCGCTGGGAGAGGGATGATTAAGCGACTCCTCATTCCAAAGGTCGATAACAAAAATCCCCCATTTTTTCGCTATAATACTAAGATCCTCCACCATTTGCATATATCTCGGGCTGTCAAAGCGCGTTCCGGTGTAAAAGAATATCGGGCAGCTCCAGGTATCCTTTACATATTTGATAATAAACTCTATTGCCCCGTTTGTCGTAGCCTTGTCAAAGTCGGAATAATCAAAGCCTAGGCTCACTTTTCCTTGTGGCAGGTCTCTTCCCGCGTCGTTTGTTGAAAGCTGGCAGACAAAGGCGTCAGCCTTAAAGCTTTTATCAACTTTTTTTACAAGTCTTGATACATATGAAAATTCATCTGTATCCGCAAGGGCTGTTCCGCTTTGCGCTTCTTTTATATATGTCAGCAAATTCCTTTGTGCGAGCATTTCGACAAATGAATAACCGTTATTTCCGTATGTGACGGAAGAGCCTAAAAATATTATGTTTTTATTATTCAGCATACTCAGCTTCCTATCGTGATATACGTTATAGTTTTGTCTATGGAGCCGACGGTTATTATTACTCCTTTGTATGAGTAGATATCCGTGCCGTCCCTTGAATCCTTTTCAAATCCGAAGGAGGTGAAAACGGTTTTGGCGTCCGACGCCCTGCCTCCTACGGTGATGCCGAAAATTGCATATCCCGGCAGTTTTATTGTGAGTGAGGCAAGAGTACATTCTTCAAGCGTTGCCCCGCCCGAGAAGATATATTCAATGCCCATAGCCTCGCTTGCCAAAATAAATGTTCCGTTTTCTTCTTTTATATCAAAGCCGTCGGTTTCAACCGAGCGATAGCTGTCGTTTGGCATACTTTTTATTGAGGAATTATTTCTTATAAGCTCTATAGCATCCTCGGCGCTGCCTATTGAGGGTGGCTGTAAATTATCCGAATTTGAAGCTGTGGGACTGTTTTTTGTCCCGCCGCCACAGGAAAGGAGAGAAAGAGCAAAAATAAGGATAAGACAGGAAAGGTATAATATTTTTATTTTCATTTACCGTTCTCCTTCTTTCTCGCTTGCAAGAATTTGCAGTCTCTTTTTGCGCTGTCCTTTGACAATTGCCATTACAAGGATATATACAATGCACACCGATATTACAGTTATGACAAGACCCCTAAAGAAGCTGCTTTTTATAAATTTGACAAATTCCGAGCGCATATAATCGGAGGAGGAGCTCGGAATATCCGAGGCGACGACAAGGTCAATGACCTCAATCTGCTCGCCGTCAAGAAAGAGCGTAAGGCACCCCACCTTTTCACCAAATGACACCGGAGCCGTCAGGCTTTTTTTATCTATTGTGTATGTGAAGCTCACCGCGCTGTCAAGGTCGGTGTCGCGCGCAAGATATCTTGTTACCGTCCTTGCGGGAAAAACCGCAACCTCGTCCGCTCCGTACCCCATAGATACCGGCAGGGAACAGATAACCTTGCCTTTGTCGATAAGCGTGATATAGTCAAAGTTATCATGCCCCCATTGCAGAAGCTTGCTTGTGATTCTGTATGAAAAAATACCTTCTTCATCCTCCGTGCCTCCCATGACTACCGCAAGATAGGTGTATCCTCCGAGAATTGCAACGCTGAGCAGTGTTTCGCCCTTCTCGTCGGCAATACCGCCTATTATACTGCTGTTTAGATAAGAGGGACCTCCGTTATAATAACGGCTTAAAAAGAAGTTTCGGCTGTGGATTGTAACCTTTGTTGAGGCAAGCTTTGTGCTTGACAGTCCGGAAATCGAGAGCAGGTACTCATCCTCTGAAAACGCGGAAAGCAGGGTCATCATGTCGGCAACAGTAGTAGTTCCAGCGCTACCCTGACCTGTGGGATTTGCATACTTTGTGTCGTACATTCCGAGTGCCGCCGCCTTGGCGTTCATAAGCTCCACAAAGCTTTCGGTGTTCTCAGCCACATTTCTTGAAATAATAAGCGCGGCGTCATTTGCGTTTCGCACCAGCATTGCGGTAATTAAATCGTTGTATGTTGTGGTCATGCCGGAGGAAAAGCCGTAAATTAACCCCGCGGTTCCCGAGGTCATCTCTTTTGTTATATGAATTTCCTCCGAAAGGTCGGCTATTTTCTCATGCGCCACAAGCGCGCTCATAAGCTTTGCGGAAGAGGAGGGGGCGCAAACTATATCTTTGCCCTTAGAGTAAAGCGTGGTTTCGGTGTCAATACAGTACAGCTCGATTCCACGGGCAAAATTTGTGATGTCAACTTGTTCTTCATCCTTGTCAGGCTCGTTGTCGTTTCCTGTCGCGGTGGTGCCATTTGTATCATTGTCCGCAAAAGCGCCGACAAGCGGGAGAAGAAGAGCGGCGACAAGTACAAGAGAGAAAATATTTGATATAATTTTGACTTTCATTTTAATACCCCTCCTTTCTTTTGATATTACGGTTTTACAGTCCGAAAAAATATTTTGCGTTTTCAATGTCGCGCGTGACGGCGCACTGCAATGCATATTCGCTGTCGAATTTTTGCTCGTCTCGGCTAAAGGCAATAAAGCGCACCTTTATTTCCTTGCCGTAAAAATCGCCGCCGCCGTCAAGCAGATATGTTTCAACCGTGGGCGTTATGTCGCCAAAAGTAGGTCTTATGCCGAAATTGGATACGGCGCTGTAAGTTCTTCCTTCAATTTCGCATTCGGTAAAATACACGCCCCGTCTGAGCGGCGCCCTGTCTGCGCCGTAAGATATGTTCATTGTGGGAAATCCGAGCTTTGAGGCAAGCGCCTTTCCGTGCGCCACAATACCGCGCGCCTCATGGCGCCGCGCAAGCATTTTCGAGGCAAGCTCAATATTGCCGTAAAGCAGCTGTTCTTTTATCGCGCTTGAGCTTATGGTTATGCCACTGCATTTCATTTCATCAAGTACGCGGCAGGTGATGTTTTGCTCGGCGCAAAGCCTTGCAAGGTCCTTTGCCCTTCCCGCGGCGTTTTGCCCGAAGGTGAAGTTAAAGCCGCAATGCGCTGATGAAATACCGATTTTTTCAACAAGTATCTCATTGAAAAAATCGGTATACCGCATATTTCGCAGCTTATCGAGTTCATAGAGAAAGACGGCGTCAACTCTCTGTTTTTCAAAAAGCTCAAGGCGCTCGTCAAGGGTTGTAAGGCAGGGCGCTTTTGTCTCTTTGAAGGTGAAGACCGCAGTAAGTCCCTCTGTGCGCTCGGCGCTTTGTATCAGCGCAAGGTGAGCCGCGTGAACCCCGTCAAAGCTGCCCAGTGCAAGTGCCGACTTCTCCCTTGGCGGTGCGTCGCTCGGCAGGTAGATTTTCATGATCTTATTTTTCCAGATAAGACTTTATGAGAACGTTGAGCAGCTCGTCTCGGTCTATCTTTCTTATATTACTGCGGGCGTTCTTGAAGTTTGTTATATATGTGGGATCCTCGGATATTATATATCCCACAAGCTGGTTGATGGGGTTGTAGCCTTTCTCCTGAAGCGCGACATAGACCTCGCTGAGCACAGTCTTTATTTGGCGCTCCCGCTCGTCCGAGATCTGAAAGGTTATGGTGTTGCCGTTTTGTTCGGTGATTGTGTTCATGCTTTTATCGGCGCCGAAATGAATTTCGGGCGCTTTAAGCCTCCTTTCCTACTTTTGGGCAATGCAACAAGCTTGCCTAATAATTATATAACAATTATCGCATTTTTTCAATAGAAAAAATCATACCTTGGCAAAAAATCAGCAATAAATTACCTGTAATACAGGTAATACGCAATGATTGTGCGGACTTTTCCCTCGTGCTCAAGGTCGGGCCCTGTGAGTATTACCCCGTCAAGCGACATAAGCTCGGATATTTGAAGCTCCTCCGCCTTTGCGCGAAAAAGTATATCGGCTGAGGCAAAAACCAAAAGCTCGCCGTTTCTGAGGCACAGAGAGCCCTCTCTGCCTATCACGTTGTCGTTGTCGTCTATTCGCTCCGTGACGTATTTAATGTGCTTGCCCGAAACCTTTTGCGCCATCATCATGCGAAAAGCAGGGCTGTTTTCGTCAAGCTTTTTCTTTTTGAAAAATCCGAACATGATTCTTTCCTTCCCGAGTAAATTTCGGTGTCGACCTCTGCTATTATTTCTTATAACCATTATAATATATAAAATCTATAATTTCAACTTTTTTTGAAGTCCCGATAAAATTTTTTCTCAAAACTGCGCGCCGTGGCATGGTTTGCCCCTGCCTTTTGCGTTTTCATTGGAGTTTGCTTCTTTGCAAGCCCTGCAAGTCATAGAAAACTCCGCAATCTTTTTTGCAATGTTTACAAAAAATTTATATTTTACTTTTGAGATGTGATATAATAGTAAGGTTAAAAAATATAGTATGAGAAAATGAGAAGTTAAAGGAGAAAGTAAGGACCAATGGTCAGAAACGACATAAGAAATATAGCGATAATCGCGCACGTCGACCACGGAAAAACAACGCTGGTTGACGAAATGTTAAGGCAGGGAGGCGTATACCGCGACAATCAGACCGTTACCGAAAGAGTCATGGATTCAAACGACCTTGAAAGAGAACGCGGAATTACCATACTTGCCAAAAATACTGCGGTTCATTACAACGGAGTTAAAATAAACATAATAGACACTCCCGGGCACGCGGATTTCGGCGGAGAGGTGGAGCGAATACTCAAAATGGTAAACGGCGTGCTTCTGCTTGTGGACGCCGCCGAGGGTCCGATGCCTCAAACGAGATTCGTGCTTCAAAGAGCGCTCGAGCTAAATCATAAGGTTATAGTTGTCGTCAACAAAATAGACAAGCCCGACGCCCGCATTGATGAGGTTATGGACGAGATACTCGAACTGCTTATCGACCTTGACGCAAACGACGAACAGCTTGAATCTCCCACAATATTCTGCTCGGGAAGAGCGGGAACCGCCTCTATTGTGCCCCATGAGTCGGGAACCGATTTAAGACCCCTTTTTGACACGATAGTAAATTACATCCCCGCACCCGAAGGAAATGAAAACGAAGGGCTCCAGCTTCTTGTCTCCTCAATAGATTACAACGACTATGTGGGAAGAATCGGTATCGGAAGAGTCGAAAACGGTATTATCAAGGTGGGGCAGGACGTCTCTGTGTGTAACTACCACTCGGGCGAAAGTCCCAGAAAAACGCGAATCGTCTCGCTTTACGAATTTGACGGGCTCAAAAAAAATCCCGTGGAGCAGTCACTTCCCGGAGATATAGTCTGCTTTTCGGGTGCCGAAAATATCACTATCGGGGATACGATTTGCTCCCCCGACGATCCACGCCCGCTGCCCTTTGTGAAAATCAGCGAGCCGACCCTCGAAATGACCTTCTCGGTAAACGATTCGCCCTTTGCGGGCAAGGAAGGCAAGTTCGTCACCACGCGGCAGATAAGAAAACGCCTTTACGACGAGCTTTTAAAGGACGTCTCGCTCCGTGTTGAGGACGGCGAAACAGTCGACTCCTTTAAAGTGTGCGGCAGAGGCGAAATGCACCTTTCGATTCTTATCGAAACAATGAGAAGAGAAGGCTATGAGCTCGCCGTATCCGCGCCGAGAGTCATATATAAGGAAATTGACGGCGTAAAATGCGAGCCTATGGAAAAAGTGTATATTGACGTCGATTCCGAATTTGCCGGAAGCGTTATGGAAAAGCTTGGGGCAAGAAAAGGCGAGCTTGTCGATATGAGCGTTCACGGAAGCCGCACCAAGCTTGTTTACTCTATCCCTGCCCGCTGTCTTTTCGGCTATCGGAGTAAGTTTATGACAGATACCAGAGGCGAGGGTATAATGAATACCATGTTTGACGGCTATCAGCCCTTCAAAGGCGATATTACCGCAAGATATACCGGCTCCCTCGTCGCTTCCGAGGCGGGAATTACAACCTCCTACGGGCTTTATAATACTCAGGATAGAGGCGCTATGTTTATCGGAGTCCAAACTCCGGTCTATGAGGGAATGATCGTCGGCGAAAATCCTAAAATGGGCGATATCGCCGTTAATCCCTGTAAAACAAAACAACTTACCGCAATTCGCTCTAAGGGCGCCGATGAAAAACTTATCCTCACCCCGCCGAGAATTATGGGTCTTGAAGAAGCTATCGAATTTATCGCCGAAGATGAGCTTATCGAGGTCACTCCTAAAAATATCCGCCTTAGAAAACAAATACTCAATACCGCAAATCGCCTCAAGGCCCAGGCAAAGCTTAAAAAATAATAATTAAATACTATAGAACACCGCAGACATATTGCTCTGCGGTGTTCGTTATCGGTCAAAAAGTATGAATGGGGAGTTTCGCGCTCTGCGGAGCGCGACGGGAGAAGGGATGTTTCGCCGCTGCGGCGGCGACGGGGCGCCGTCCCTCGACCCCGCCGGCTTTAGAAAAGCCGGGAAAACATACGGACGCTCGTTTTGTGCGTGTTCATGCTTTTGCGCCGTTGTTGTCGCGCAATGCTCGACAGTATTCGGTCAGGATATATATGCGGCGTTGCAAGCAAGCTTGCACGCCGCATATATACCCCGACCTGCAAACCTTCGGTTTGCCCCACGGCGCAAAAGCTTATTTTGCAAAGCATATCAGCTTGTTTTTGAATGTTTGCAAGGTGCAAATGTTTGGAAATCGAAAAAAATGCTTTAAAAAACGGCAGCCGGACGCTACCGTTTTTTAAAGCTTTGAATATCAGCTCTTTTTTGCCGTTGCGGCTCTTACGATGCTCGCAAGTGCGGGGGCGAAAATGAGGTTGACCGCAAATTCAACTATGAAATTGACTCCCGCGCAGACGATGACGAGAAAATATATCGCCGTTTGACCCTCTGCGGCAAAGTTTTCGACAATGGTTTTGCTCATTAAAAGACCGCCGAGAACAAAAAGTCCCGTGTTGATTATCGGCGCCGAAGCCGAGGAAATAAAGGATGCGGCAAGCGGTGGAATTTTATTTGCGAGCAGCTTATAGATAAGCCCCGCGCCAAGTCCCGCAAACGCGCCCTTTGCAAGGCAGAGAATGGTGGTAATTATGGGGTGGAGGTTAAGAAGCGTGTTTGTGAACACGTCGGCGCCGGTAAGTCCGACAATAACAACCACCGCTCCGAAGGTAAGACCGAGTATTGCGCCGGGAACAGGTCCTATTAACATTGCTCCGAGCACTATCGGTATAAGTACAAGGCTGAATGTTGTGGTTCCGAGCGGTATTGCGCTTGCAAAAAGCTGAAGAATAACCACAACCGCCATTAAAAGTCCGGTGAGGACTATTTTCATGTTTCTTGATACATTTAAAGATTTTGAATTCATTTTTTTACCCTTTCCGTAGATTCATTTTGGATATTCCAAATCGAGCGCGCTGCGGGCGTTTGCAATGAATCAGACCGAAAACACCTTTTTCTTTAGTTTTTTGAGCGCGAACATCAGCGGCATACCTATAAAATAGCATGATATTATCTGTCCTATCAGCACAGACAGGGCAAGAATCGGAAGTCCGTAATCCGAGCCGTAGCCGTATTTGATGACAAACGGCACCGCAATGGCGTTGAAAACCACCTCGGGAAGAGGAACCAGCCACATGGCGTGCCTAATAGGAAGTCTGCCTAACAAATAAGCGCCGAGCGCTCCGCACAGTGTGGCAAGCGAGCCGAAAAGGACGTCAGCCCATATCATACCCTTAATGCTTATCAAATTGGCGACAAGACAGCCGACAAACAGTCCGGGAACTGCTGCGGGGGTAAAAAAGGGAAGAACGCACAAAGCCTCGGAAAGCCTTATGTTAATTTCTCCGTAGGCGATTGGCGCGCACATAAGAGTGATTACCGCATACAGTGCTCCGATAATACCGGCGTATGCCACAAATCTTGCTTTTTTTGAAATACCTTTCATATTCAATTGTCTCCTTAGTTTTTATTATAGTGAGGATGGTTTCGAACTCACTTGTTAAGGCGTATTTTATCACATATCGCGCAAAATATCAAGTTACAGTTTTTTTACATTTGTCTCTTTGAAGTGATTCCTCCCGTTCAAACAAGCCGTTTTTCGGTCATATTTGCGGAATTTTGCTTTTTGATGAAAAAGCGGGAGAAAACGCGGTACAGGCAATAAAGGAGGAAAAGATAAAGAAGGGCGGTAAAGGCTATCTGCGCCGTCAGCGAAAATGCGGAAAGCGGCAGTCCTACAGGGAAAAGGAAGAACACAAGTCTTGTAATAAATGTAGAGAGTACTATGCTGACAAGCGGAACAAGGGCTCGCATGACGATTTTTGTTTTGAATTTCACGACGCTCAGCAGCTTCCACACCGAAAAAGAAGCGTTGATAAGCTCGCAGAAGAATATTTCTGCGATATAGCCGTATATTCCGATTCTCGGCACGAGCAGGAAAACGATTATAACCGACAAAAAGGCGTCCATAATATTAACTCTCATGGTGTAAAGCTGCTCATCAAGCCCTTTAAGTATACTGTCGGTGACGGTGTCAAGGTACATGACCGGCACAAGAGGGGCAATCATTTTTATATATTCTGCCGCTTGTGCGCTTTTGCATACCGTAAGTCCGAGCTCATATGAGTAAAAGGACATAATCCCCGATATTCCTATACCGAATACAAGCACAAATCCGAACGCCGATGCGCTCACTCTTTCTATTCCGCTTTTATCCCCTCTTGCGTTTCTTTCGGCAACCTCGGGAATAAGAAGGTTTGAAAACGGTGTGAGCAGGGCGTACGGAAACATTATGATAGGAAGCGCCATTGCCTGCATAATGCCGTAGGTACGAAGCGCCTCGCTGTTACTGCCCCCTTTTTTTCTTAGTCCCCAGGGGATGAGCAGGTGCTCAATTGTCACAAGTCCCGAGCGCACGTAGGAGGAAAGCGCCATAGGAAGCGCGATCGAAAGCAGTCTCGAATCTCCCTTTTCGATATCCTTTCCCGCCTTTGATATGTGTTTTTTCATATCCGCTTTGTACATAATAAAGCAGTAGATAAAGGAGAGAAGGTCGGCAGAACAGCCGCCGCACACAACACACACGCAGGCAAGCTCAAGGTCGCTCGGCATGAAAAAGGTGAGCAAAAACACGCATACCCCAATTCGCACGCTCTGTTCGCAAAACTGCACCGCCGCGTTTTTTGCCACTCTTCGGACGGCGGTAAAATATCCGTTAAGGCAGGAAGAAAGGGCAATGCAGGGAAGAGTGAGCGCGAAAAAGCGCAATGAGGTCACGGTTCTTTGATCGCCGAGCAGTTTTATTCCGATAGCGGGTGCAAGGCTAAAGAGCAAAAAGGAGGCTCCAAAGCCGAACGCCATGCTGTAGCATATGCACTTTCTCATATATGAGCGCACCGCCATATGGCTGTTTGTTCCGAGCGCCTCGGAGACAAGCCTTGTCGAGGCGAGATTTACCGCCGAGGTGGCAAAAGTAATTGCAAAGCTGTAAACGCTTGTTACCAAAGTAAACAGTCCGATACCTTCTTCTCCGAGCTTACCGGTAAGATATACGTTAAAATAAACCGAAACGGCTCGCATTATTATTGCGGTTCCGGTGAGCAGCAATACCGATTTTATAAATTTCGTCAGCTTTTGATTTTGTAAAACAGACAACATAACATCTCCAAAATACATATGCCTCGGATATCCTTGGCGTGATGTTATGAATTTATGCAAAAGGTTTGATTTATATTGCATTAAAAGTATGCATTTTTGCAAAACTTCTTGAAAAAAAGCTTTATGTATGTTATAATATTCGGGAAATGTGCGCAAAGCGCAACTGCCTGCCCTGTCGGGCGCACTTTTGCCTTGCAAAAGTGTTGGAGTCAATATTACACCGATATGGTATACTAACAATAGCTGATACAGGTAATGAGAAATTTCCACACCGTGTTTTAAGGAAAGGAATGGTCAATATTATGAAAAAAAGATACTTTATAGGCGGCGCGTGGCCATATGCAAACAACTCGCTTCATGTGGGGCATCTTGCCGCTCTGCTTCCCGGGGACGTTATCGCCCGCTTCGGAAGGATGAACGGATGGGAGGTTATATATGTTTCGGGCAGTGATACCCACGGCACGCCCATTACCGAGAGGGCAAAGAGAGAAAAGGTCACACCCGCTTCCATTGCCGAAAGATATCACAAGGAGTTTGTCGCCGATTTTAACGATATGCTCTTTTCCTATGATTTATACACCGCAACCTATACCGATTATCACATGAATCTCGTTCGGGAGTATTTTAAAAAGATCGAGGAGCACGGATATCTTTATGAAACCACCGAGGAGCAGGACTATTGCGAGAGCTGTGGTCAGTTCCTCTCCGATCGCGAGGTTGAAGGAAGGTGCCCGGTTTGCAAAAAGATTACAAGAGGAGACCAGTGCGAGTTCTGCATGGCTTCCTTTGATTCGAATGCGCTGACCGAAAAGAGGTGCCGCACCTGCGGGAGCACGCCCTCCAGAAAGAAAAACAAGCATCTTGTCTTTGCGCTTTCGAAGTTCCAAAAGCCCATTGAGGAGTTTTCCGAAAAAATGGCGCCCAACTGGAGATGGAACGCTGTCAACGAGACGAAAAAATACCTTTCCCAGGGGCTTCCCGACAGAGTTGCCACAAGAGATTTAAGCTGGGGAATCGAGGTACCCAAAGACGGGTACGAGTCAAAGAGAGTTTATGTTTGGATAGAGGCTGTGCTCGGTTATATGACCGCCGGAACGGCAGTGGCTGAGAAAAAAGGTATTGACTTTAACGAGTATATGAAGCAGGACGGAAATCTCAATGCGTACTATGTGCACGGCAAGGACAACATCCCCTTCCACACCGTGATTTTCCCCGCGCTTGAAATGGCGATAAATCCTGAATGGGCTCTTCCCACCCACATCGTCTCAAGTGAATATATCAATATGAAGAACGAGGTGACAAGCGAGGAAGAAAAGATGTCAAAATCGGTGGGCAATATCATCACCGTGCGTGAGCTTGCCGATAGCTTCCCCGCCGATTGCGTGAGATTTTATATGATTCTCAACAACCCCGAGCGTCGAGACACCGCTTTTTCGAAAGCCGACCTCATTCAAAGCTGTAACAAGATTCTCTCGGGAGGCTTTGGAAACTTTGTCAACCGCAATCTTTCCTTTATCAAGAAAAAATTCGGCGGAGTTGTCCAAAAGGGCAATGTCGACGTCGAGGTTCAGAGCCACATAAGAGAGCTTTACGAATCAATGGGCAAAAAGTACGACGCGGCGGAGCTTCGCTCTGCGGCTGAGGATATGGTCGACCTTATATCGTATGCCAACAAGTATTACGACGAGAAAAAGCCGTGGGTTCAGGCGAAGGAAGAGGATCTCTCCGCCTTCTGGGACACTACCGCCACATGCCTTTACATGATGGTAAATATGGCAAATCTCTTTGCGCCGATCATTCCGAATGGCTCTGCCAAGCTTCTTGAGGTTCTCTCAATAGGCGAGCCGAAATGGAGCGAGGCGACTCTTCCCGAGACCTTTGAGATAGGCGAGGTTCCGATTCTTTACATTAGGCTTGAAGGGCAAAAATAAAAAACAGATAATAAAAAACAAAAAACGACCGCCGGAAATCGCAGCCTCCGGCGGTTTTAAATTTGCATATTAAAGGCAGAAGCTTTAAAAATCCGCGGCGGTGAATCAAAGATTCTTTAAAAACGCCGCAAGGCGGTTTGCGATTCTTTCATGTCCCGCGTCATTCGGGTGCAGTCCGTCAGGGCAGTAAAGAAGGCGGTTGCACTCGATTTTGGGCTGTATTCCGCTCATGGAAAAAAGGTCAAGGGTGGGAATAGAATAATACTCTGTTACCTCTCTCATGGCTTTTACATAGTCATAAAGCGTTCCCGCGTCAAAGCTCTTATTGCCGTCCCCTCTATGGTTGTCCTCATTGCATCTGTGAAGAGGCGTCATAAAGACTATTTCCGCTTCGGGGTATTTTTCCACAAGCTCGGTAATAAGGGTGTGAAGTGCGCCGTAAAAGGTGTAAACGTCCCTGTCCGACATTTTGCCCAGCGGCGCGTCCCCGTGACCGAAATCGTTTGTGCCGCCGAATACCACGACAATATCCGCCGCGTTGTCCATTTCAAGCGCGCGTTTGCAAAAATCGTTGTCCCATGCGTCTCCCGTGAGATTTTTTTGCCTTGCTATACGGGTGCCCGAAACACCGTAATTTCTGACCATAGCAAGGTCGCATTCTTTTTTCAAAATGTCAAAATAATGCTTATCGGGAGCGCTTATTCCTACGCCTTCGGTTATGCTGTCGCCGAGAAAATTGATTGTTCTACCTTTAAGCTCCATGAAATTTACCTTGTCTTTTTAAGACTGCCTTTCTTTTTTTGCCGCCGCTTTGCGGGCGGAATATAAGAATAAAATCAAATTTGAAAGTGAGTTTTTCGCGTTTTGCCGTAAAAGTCCCGCCTTTTAGTTGTCTTCAAGGCTCTTGTCTATTTCTTCGTCCTTTTCCATAAGAAATCTTATAAAGTCCACCGATTCATTTTCGGCCACAACCTTTGCCGCAAGCTTAATTGCAAGCCGCTTGTTGATAGCTTCCGAAACGAGTGTGTATATCACTGCAAAAATCGGAACTCCGAAGAACATGCCGAATATTCCGAAAAGTCCGCTCATGACAATTATGGCGATAATTATCCAGACAGGTTTAAGCCCTATTGCGGTTCCGAGAATTCTCGGACCGATGACGTTTCCGTCAAGCTGTTGTATGATAAGAATAAGTATAATAAACAGTATGACCTTTCGCGGCTCCACGATAAGTATAATAATTGCCGACGGAATTGCGCCCAAAAACGGACCAAAGAATGGAATAATGTTGGTTATTCCCACAATTACCGCGATCATGGGATAATAGGGAATGGCGCATATCATGAAAACCACAAATGAAATAACCCCGATACACAGCGAGTCAAGTATTCGCCCCTGAAGAAAGCCGCCGAATCTCAGGTTGAATTCTTTTACGACGTGGCGAATAAATGCCACTTTTTTGGGCTTAAATACAGCCTCGACGATTCTGCTTGCCTGTTCGGCAAGAAACTCCTTGTAAATCAGAAAGTATATTGAGAATATTACCATTAGAATGACGTTCTTGACCTGTGTGAAAACGCCCAAAATAAAGCTTGTGGCAAGAGCGACGTAGTCGAATGAGTTGCTCAGCAGATTTGAAATCATATTGCTGAGATTTGTGATGTTCAGCTCGTCCCGTATCATGGAATAGGCGGCGTTGAACCATTCGTATTTTGCACACAAAGCCGCAATGTGCTGGGGAAGGGCGGTCGTGAAATTTTTAATTGTAATATACAGGTCGTTGACGCTGCTTGCCGCCGCCCACACAATGGCGCTTACTATGGCGATAATTATAATATAGGTGCAGAGAATCGAAAGCGCTCTTATACCGAATTTGCTTCTGCGCACCCTTGCGCGCTTTATCTTGTCGACCAGATTTTCGTTCTTTTTTATCTTTCCGGAGCTGAGCCGCTCGTTGTACTTTTTTCTGCTCGCTTCATTAGACGCCTCAAGCATGAGCGCTTCAATCTTCTCTTTGGAGGTTATGTTTTTTTCAAGCGCGTCCTTTTTGGCGTTCTTTCTTGCGGCGCGGCATTCTTTTGATATAAAAACCTTGCGCTCCAAAAAGTTGACTATCGGGGTTAAAATATAGGCAATTATCGCGCCGAATATTATTGGTCCGAGTATCCCCCATATAATCGACAGCACCGCGTTCAGCGTTTCGGAATGTATGGCAAAATAAACGCATACAATCGAAAACAGCACGACAATACATGCGTAAATTGCAATGGTCGTATATTTTTTGTTAAAATCAATCTTCATAAGCAGTTGTTCCTTAAGCGTTGTTCCGGCAAATGCGGTCGCCGGACGGGATGTACTTGTACTTATATTGATATAATACTATAAAACAAGGCGTAAATCAAGATATTTATATTAAATTTTCAGTAACTGATTGAATTTTTTATCAATCTTTGTTATAATGAAAAAAATATCGAAAGGAAAAAAGTATCATATATGGCAGAGGAAGCTTTGGTCGCCCTTGACAGCTGCGAAAGCTACGAATGCGACAGAGTATATTCGATTTTAAAAAAACAGCTCGGTCTTTTGGGAATATCAAAAGACAAGATAGCCGGAAAAAGAGTTGTAATTAAGCCTAATCTTGTGAGAAAAATGGACGCGGGCATGGCGGGGACAACTCACCCCTCTTTTGTCGAGGCGGCGGGAAGACTTTTAGTGGAAATGGGGGCAGACTCCGTAAAGGTTGCCGAAAGCCCGGGAGGGCCGTACAATGAAATAGCCCTGCGCTCGGTTTATAAAGGATGCGGAATAGAAAGTGCGGCAAAAGCGGCAAATATACAGCTTAACTATGATATTTCATGGAAATACAGGGAAAATCCGAGCGGCGAGATTTCAAAATGCTTTAATATAATCGACCCTTACAACGACTGCGATATTATTGTGAATTTATGCAAGCTGAAATCTCACGGCATGGCGATGATGAGCGCCGCGGTCAAAAACTATTTCGGAACTGTTCCGGGCGTTGAAAAATTCGAAATGCACGCAAGATTTCCGAATATGAGCGATTTTAGCCGTATGCTTGTCGACCTTTGCAAAATGCACACCGAAAGCTGTCTTACAATAAATATTGTCGACGCCGTGGTGGGAATGGAAGGTAACGGTCCGACAAACGGTGTTCCGAAAAAGATAGGCGCGATACTTGCATCGATAAATCCCTTTGCGCTCGATTATGTCTGCACCCGTCTTATCGGGTTTGAAAACAAGGTGGAAACGGTTACAATTTCCGAAAAGCGCGGATATTTTGATAAGGACAGTATAAAAATTTTGGGAAGCGACGTGGAGGCGCTTAAATGCGGCGACTTTAAGGGACCGGACAGTGAAAGAGTTCCTGCTCTTATTTGGCTTTCCGATTTTATGGGCGGCAGAATACTCGGTCTTATTGAACCGAAGCCGGTGATAAATACGAAAAAATGCAAAAGATGCGGCGAATGTGTGCGTTCCTGCCCGAAACACACAATTGTATTTGACAAAAAGAAAAAGTTCCCCAAAATCCATCATTCGGAGTGCATTAAGTGCTTTTGCTGTCAGGAGCTTTGCCCTCACGACGCGGTTAAAATAAAGCAAAATCCGCTGGTGAAATTGCTGCACTGAGGTGCATTGAATATAAAACAGGATTAAAATAAACATTATTATGTATATTAAACTTTTCTGTCCGGCAAAAATCAATCTCTTTCTCGAAGTGCTTGATAAAAGGCAGGACAATTATCACGACCTTGACACAGTAATGCTTGCCGTCGATTTATGCGACCTTGTCGGTGTGAGTGCGGTCGAAAACGGCACAAAAAACAACAATATTACGATAACTTGCGACAAAGAAGGCGTTCCCACCGACAAAAACAATATCGCCTACAAAGCCGCCGAGGCGTTTACCTCACTTTATGAAAAGTCGGGCTTTGATATAAGAATAGATATTGAAAAGAAAATCCCCGTACAGGCGGGGCTTGCGGGAGGTAGCGCCGACTGCGCGGGAGTCATTAAGGCGCTTGCCCATATTTTCTCTATGCAAAGTGAAAGAGAAAAGCTTTTAGCGCTCGGAGCGTCTCTGGGCGCCGACGTGCCCTTTTGCATGACCTGCGGCGCGGCTCGTTGCACCGGAAAGGGTGAGATAATCTCGCCTTTGCCCTCAGATCATTTGAATTTTACCTTCCTTGTCGCCAAGGGCGGAGAAGGGGTCAGCACCAAAGAAGCGTACGCCTTCATGGACGGCAAAAGCAGGCGCCGCCAAAGCAGCCTTGCGCTGATTGACTGTCTTTTGAATAAAAACTCATACGGCATGTGCGAAAATCTGTACAACGCCTTTGAAGGCGCCGTATGCCCCATTCGTCCTATGGTGTCAAGGGCAAAGCAAATTATGAATGAGTGCGGCGCGCTTGGCAGTCTTATGAGCGGAAGCGGTCCCGCGGTTTTCGGAATCTTTGCCGACGCCGACGACGCCGAAGCGGCAAGAGCGCGGCTGTTGTCTTTTGGCTATGAAGCGTTCGTATGTCTGCCGGTAAGATAATAAATTAAGAAAAAAATATAAAGGTTAACCGCAGAAAACGTCAATGAGCAGTCTTTTTACAAAGGCGTCAAGGGCGTTTTCATTTATTGCGCCCGAGCATATACAGCATACCTGCTCCATGCTGTCGCAATATTTTTCTCCCGCCTCTTTATACAGCTCATATATCGCCTTGGTCGCCTTTGCGTATCCGTCGCACCTTCTCTTGACCGTCTCACTGCCGCACAGCATAAAATCCGTTACCGGACATAAAATGCCCCTCTTATAGCCAAGGCAGGTAAACGTTATTTTTTGCTCGGGAAAAGAAACGGCAAGCGGCATATTCACAAACGGATGTCGGCTTACTTTCATTTTGTATCTGTTTTTTGCCGCGCTCTCTATTAGCAAAAGAAAAACCATCGGTCCTATTCCCGCGCCGCTCACATAGTACAAGGTGTGCTCTATATCCGGCGCCATGTATACAAAAAGCTTTGAGTTTTGTACCGTGCATTCAAGCCTTGTATTTATATCCGGGCGGCTCGACAAATCCTTGTCGCTCATAGTCTGCCTTAAAAACCCGGCTATGTGCTCCCCGTCCATTAGCTCCATAAGCTCATTACAGCACTCCTCATACAGCTTTTCAATAAGAAGCGCAAAGCCGCGCATCCTTTGTGCGCTTTCCCGACCGACTTTAAGGTAAGCTTGAAGTCTTGCGCTTTGCCGCCTTATGACGTCATTTTCAAAAAGCGCCGAAAAATCATAAACCCTTGTCCTCGGGTCCCGCTTCTTGTCAAAAAGTAATTGATTGTCGCATATTACCGCCCTGCCGCTTGACGTCAGCACCGCCAGCGGCGCGTCCGGTAACCTCGGGTCAAAATAATAACTAAATTCAATCTGCCTGTTCGCACACTCTTCGCATATTCTGCTTATTACCCCCGAGGGTATTAAATCACACCCGATAAGCGTTATTATATGCGTGCTTGACGCCGCATCAAGCTCCCTTGGCAGCTCACCCCCGAAAAAATATTCCCTCCGATAAGAACTCTCCATGTAAACGGGCTCAAAAATAAATGACATATGTTATGTGTACCTTGTAAATCGTTTTGCTGTATATGTATAATATATGCCGTTTCCGCCTGCGTGTGAGCGGTTTTTCCGCTGCGGCGGTGCGTTGCCAAAGGGAAGCTTCGCCGCTCTGCGGAGCGCGGGACGGGAGGGGTGTTTCGCCGCAGAGGCTGCGACGGGGGCGCCGCCCCTCGACCCCGCCGGCTTTTGTAAAGCCGGAGAAACATACGGATGCTCGTGTGTGAATGAGCTGTGCTTTGCGCAGCGCGGAGTTAATGCCGAAGGCATTTACTCCGTACGGTCAGTCTGCATACGCGCCGCTTCAAGTAGACTTGAGCGGCGCGTATGCACCCCGACCTGCAAACCCTACGGTTTGCCCCACGGCGCAAAACGCATTTTTGCACTATGTGAGTGCCCGAATGTTTCCCTGGCTTTTCTTAAGTCAGCCCCATCCAAGGTGGAACCTTGGTCGCGCTCCGCAGAGCGCGAAACTCTCTTCGACCCTTGAAGCTCCCCTTCCATTCACGCACATCGCGCTACAGAACACCAAAAGTCCCCTTGCCGACGAGCGGCGAAGGGGAAGAATGTGCAATTTAAGTCAGCTGTTTTGTCTTAATATTTCGAAGGCGAGGACAGAGGCGGCGGAGGCGGTAGAAAGGGCGGCGTTAAACTCTCTTTTATAGTTTATTTTAACGATTGAGTCGGCGTTTTGAAGAAAATAGGGGCTAATGCCGCGTTTTTCGCCGCCGACAATTATAAAAATAGGGTAAGAGAGGTCGGATTCCCAAGCGCTGACGGCGTTATCTTTATCGGCGCACACCACTTTATATCCGTAATTTTTAAAGAGACCGAACGCCTCTTTAGGGTCTGCTTCAAAGACGGGCATCAGTTCAGCGGCGCCTGCGGAGGAGCGGCAGACGATACCGGCGGCGTCCATACGGTTTTTCGGCGGCAGGACGACGCCGCTTACGCCGGCAGCGTACAGCGAGCGAAGGGAGCAGCCGAGGTTATACGGGTCCTCGATTCCGTCAAGCAGCATATAGAAGCCGTTTTTTTCGGGGATGAGAGCCGAAAGGGAAGGCAGAGATCTTTTCGAGCAAACTGTCACGATACCGCCGTGGGTGTTACCCACGGCGACCTTTTCTATTTCTAATGAAGGGCAAATGACAAGCTCAAAGCCCATTTCATAGCTCATGGCTTTGATATAGGAAAGGTGACGGGAGAGAGAGCGAACTTTTTTCTCGTCAAAGAGAACCTTTTTGATTTTTCGATTATTTACACCGGAGCGAATCCCCTCGACTACCGAGCGAAAAGAGATCATGCCCTCGAGTACGCAGTCAAGGTTTGCCGGAGCTATATCACTTTTCATTTTCCGATTCGCACATTTTTGCAACATGCATGGCGTATCCTTCTCTGATGCTCGCCTCGGTCACGATGAGATTATTTGCGCCGGCGGCGTCCATAAGGGCGGTGATAGCGATAAGACCGGGGCAAATGGTGTGTATTCTTGAGGGTATTTCTCTGATTGCGCCGATAATTGTCATATGATCCTTTTTGAATATCAGCTTTGAAATAAGATCAGCCAGATCTTCTTTTTTTATCGTGTACGGGAAGGTTAACGGGCGGTTTGAAAAGGAGGCGTGGAGCTTGGAAATTGCCTTTCCCGTGCCGCCGACCATATAAATATTGCCGACGTTTTCACATTCACGCAGAAAGCTCACACTGTTATATTGCTTTGTTGTATATTTTCTGATTTTTTTATATTCGCTCTTTGACGGCAGGACGTTTTTCACAAAGGAGTTATAGAGAGCAAGCACGCCGATGTCGAGGGAGACGCTGCTTACCAGCTTTTTGTTTTTAAAAGAGACGATTTCAGTGCTGCCTCCGCCCATATCAAAGGTAAGCCCGTTACTTGCAAGCTCATCACCCATACTTTTGACAATGCCGTTAAAGCTGAAGGACGCCTCATCACTGCCGCTCAGCATGTCGATTGCATAGCCGGTTTTCTTTTTGACATTCTCAATGATTTCGGCGTAATTCTCGGTTTTTCTGAGCGAAGCCGTGGCAAAGGGATAGACGTAAAGACAGGAATTTCTGCGCGCTTCGGAGGCAAGGTCGGCGACCGTGTCGCAAAGCACCCTTATACCTTTTTCGGACAGAACGCCGTTTTCGATGTAGCTTATCAGACCGATATTTTCGGTTTTGTTCATAATGCCGGTCAAAGCCGAACCGGTATTATTGAAAATTGTCATTTTGATGGTGTTGGAACCGATATCGATAACTGCGATGCGCATGATTATCCCTCCTTGGCAAAACGGAATTATTTATTGTTTGCCGTTTACTTTTTATCTATTATAACATTTCGGGAATCGGTTGTCAATATTTGTGTTCGGACAAGCGGGAAAAATAATATAATAATTCATGAAAAACAGCAAACTTTAAATAAGGAGCGATATTTATGATACTCACTACGTTAATAGGGATGCTTTGGTTCTTTCTAAAGGTGGACGAACCGGAGTGCTTTCCCCCGCCGCTAAGTCCCGAGGAGGAGAAGGAATGCTTTATTAAGTGCAGAAACGGAGACGCCAAGGCGAGGGAGAAGCTGATCCTTCACAATCTCAGACTTGTGGCGCACATAGTCAAAAAATATTTTGTAACAAGCAAAAATCAGGACGACCTTATTTCAATAGGCACGATAGGACTTATCAAGGCGATTGATTCTTTTGATATAAGTAACGGCACAAGATTTGCAACATACGCAAGCAAATGTTTGCAAAATGAGATACTCATGCATTTCAGGGCGCAGAAGAAAACGCTCTGCGAGGTATCGATAAATGAAATGATAGACGTGGATAAAGACGGGAACCCGCTTACATATATGGATATAATCAGCCTTGACGACACAATCGCCGACGATCTTTTTATAAAAATGAGCAGCAGTAAGGCGCTGAAAATCATAAAAACAAAGCTTGACGAAAGGGAACGCAAGGTCATAATCCTACGTTACGGACTAAACAACAGCGCACCGCTTACTCAGCGTGAAATCGCAAGACGGATGGGAATTTCAAGATCGTACGTCAGCAGAATAGAAAAAAGCGCGCTTGAGAAGATCAACTCATATCTGACAAAGAATAATTGACGAAAAATCATCATATATTTAACTGACAAAAAATACAAAGAGCATGGGAGAATGAATATGGATTACACACCTGACAACACTATATATTTGAGAAGCTCGGAAAAGCTTCAGACAAAAAACGAATTTTCGGGCGACTTTATCCTTCCCGACAGCTATGAGGACATAAGGAAAATACTTTACACCTCGGCTTCTTTGCGTCCCGAGCGCTGCGAAATAACATCGGGCAAGCTTGCAAATGAGGGAAGACTGTTTTATACCGTCCTTTTTGAGGACGATAACGGAAAAATAAACTCGGTGGATTTTTCAAGCGATTATCAAATGACCTCAAACGCCGATAAATGCGAAGGCAAAACGCTGATTATGAGCTCGCCCGCGGTAGAAAGCCTTGTGGTTAAGCTTCTTAACCCCAGAAAGGTGGGAATACGCGCAACAGTTGACAGCAGATGCAAACTTTGGAATGAGGGCGAAGCTTCAATGCAGCTGCCCGAGAGCTTTAATTCCGAGGACCGCCTTTCAATCGAAAAAAAGGAAGAGAATATTAACCAAATCTGCGTTATGACTTATTCCGATTCGGACAGGGAAATAAGCGAGGACATCGAGCTTGACAGAGGCGCCGAAGCTATCGACGAAATACTTCTTTGCAATATAGATATTAACGTAAGCGATATCAGAAGAAATAGCGACAGCCTTACTCTTCGCGGCGAGGTCGACGTAATGACGGTTTATCGAAGCACCGAAGGGAATATCGCCTGCAAAAACATACAGCTTCCGTTTTCCCAGTCGATAGACGCTCCGGCAGCGCCGGAAAACGCGGAGTACTTTGCGAATGTTTATATTGATAAAAAGAGCGCGGTACCCGCAGAAAACGCTTTCGGTGAAAACAAGATGATAGAGCTTGACTTTTCCTACGCGGTGTCTGTAACAGCGCTTGTCCCAGCTGAAAGTCGGGTTTCCAAGGACGCATATTCGACCAAATTCTGCACCGAAAACGAAATAAGCATGTTCAAGTACTCAACACCGATGCCGAGCTATATTTACAGCGATTCAAGGACGGTTGAAGGCGACTTTGAGGGTAGCGCGACATGCCTTTGCGTGTTTTCTGACGCCGCGCTTAAAAACGGCGACGGGGGCGGATACGAGGCGCTTTGCAGATTCGCGGTGCTTGTAAAAAACGAAAACGGCACGATAGGTATAGCGACGGTAAACGATACATTTCCTCTTGATATCACAAACGGAGCAGAATGTATCGGAAATATTGATATAAGAGGCGTGCAGTGCTCGGCAGATAACAATAAGCTTAAAATCACATACAATTTTACCGCAAGCGCGGTATGCTGGAAAAATGTAGAATGCGGGTACGTCAGCAAAATAAAGCTTGTCGATAATCCCGAGGAAAAGGAGTATAAAGCGATAACCGTCTGTTATCCGTCGGCGGACGAAACTCTTTGGGACGTGGCGAAAAAATATCATATCAGCGAGAATATGCTGATGAGCTACAATATGATAAACGATCCCACGGAGAAAAAGAACGTTTTGCTCATTCCCAAAAAGAGAGGATAGCCATTTTGAAAAACTTTTGAAAACTTGAAAACATAACATTAATTGTATAGCATAAAAGACATTTCTTTATGGCAAATTAATAGACGAAAGAATTTTAAGAATAGGATGTTTCAAAATGACAGCGATAAAAAATAAAAGAGGGCTGCTTGTCCTTGTGATTCTTTCCCTTGTTGTGTCATCTTTTCTTTCGGTCTTTCCCGTAAGCGCCGCCGGGAACGATTATGAGGGAATGATGCTGATTCCGGGAGGAATGACCTTTGGCGTGCAGCTTAAAACAAAGGGAGTCCTTGTTATCGGCAGGTCGTCGGTGAAGACCAAAGAGGGCAGTGCAAACCCCGCCGCCGACGCCGAAATTGAGGTTTGCGATATAATATATGAAATTGACGGCAAAAGAGTGAACACCGTTGAAGAGGTGACACGGCTTGTCGAGAACAGCCAAGGCAGTGAGCTTGATATGACACTGATAAGAAAAGGCAAAAAGCTTCAAAAGGAGCTGACGCCCGTGCTTTCGGAAAATGACGGGTGCTATAAGGCGGGAATATGGATAAGGGACAATACCTCGGGTATCGGAACAATCACCTTTATAGACGCCGAAAAGAAGCTTTTTGCGGGGCTGGGACACGGAATATGCGATATTGACACGGGCGTTCTTATGCCGATGCTTTCCGGCAGAGTGACAGACGTTACATTGACCGGAATAAAAAAGGGCAGAGTGGGGATACCGGGCGAGCTTCGCGGCTTTTTCGGAGCGACAAAGACCGGAGAGCTGATAGGGAACACCGCATGCGGCGTATACGGGAGACTTGATACTCTGCCAAACGAGCTTCAAAAGCCGCTGCCGGTCGCCTCTTCCGACAAGGTCGTGCCCGGTAAGGCGTATATATACAGCACAACAGACGGTAAAACAGAAAAATATGAGATAGAAATCGTAAGAATTGCCGACAGAAAAAGGGACAATAAAAATTTCGTTATTGAAGTCAAGGACGAGAGACTGCTTGAAAAAACCGACGGAATAGTGCAGGGCATGTCGGGCAGCCCAGTGATACAAAACGGCAAAATAATCGGCGCAGTTACCCACGTTATGATAAATAACCCCAAACAGGGCTACGGCGTGTTTATCGAAAATATGCTTGAAAAAATGCCCGAGTTTAACTAAACAAATTACCCAAACAGCGTTTATGCCATGGCAAGACAAGGCATAAACGCTGTTTAACTCGTACCGCCGCTAAATTTTCACGGATAACTAACAATATTTTTCGTACCGCTCGGATATTCCATCGTCTACCGATTTTATTTTCACCGTGGAGGCTTTATTTTGTCGCCCACGCTTGCGGGCATAAATTTTAAAATCTTATTGACAAAAATTGATTTTGTGTGCTATAATACAGTGTGCCGTGTCGGTGAGACGGTATTATAATTTCGGGGTGTAGCGCAGTTGGTAGCGCGGGTGCTTTGGGAGCGTGACACCGTGTGCTCATGACATTTCGGCGTCCTTCCGAAAAAGCCTGACACACGGCGACTTTTCGGCTGTGCGGATCGCTTGAAAAACGGCAAAAACGGCGAATGACCACATGGATTCCCACAGTTGCGGATTTGTCGGCAGAAAAATTTCATAAAATCGGGGTGTAGCGCAGTTGGTAGCGCGGGTGCTTTGGGAGCATCAG
>CANRMP010000003.1 GCA_947631765.1 uncultured Clostridia bacterium | reverse complement strand
TCAGTCGCTGCGCTCCTTCAACTTTTTCCGTGCTCCATACCGAGGCGAGCGTAAATCTTATGAAAGGGTATGATATCAGGGTAACTATATCATACAAGTGCGCAAAATGAATTTGTGGGTAAAAGTTCTCGTTTGTTTTATTGCCGGCATCGGAGCGGGACTTGGAACCGGTTTTGCCGGAATGAGCGCTGCCGCGGTTATAAGCCCTATGCTTATAACGTTTTTGGGTATGCCGGCTTATGAAGCGGTAGGCATCGCGCTTGCAAGCGACGTGCTCGCAAGTGCTGTCAGCGCCTATACCTATGGGAAAAACAAAAATCTCGATATAAAAAACGGCATTGTCATGATGGTGGCGGTTCTGCTCTTTACTCTTGTCGGAAGCTGGGTTGCAAGCCTTGTTCCGAATACAACAATGGGCAGCTTTTCGGTCTTTATGACAATGCTCCTCGGAATTAAATTTATAATAAAACCGGTAATGACCACAAAGGAAGCAATGAGCGGAGTAAGCGCAAAAAAACGGGTGCTTCAATCGGCAGTCTGCGGCATATTCGTCGGCTTTATCTGCGGCTTTGTGGGCGCGGGCGGCGGAATGATGATGCTGCTTTTGCTGACCGGAGTTTTGGGGTATGAACTCAAAACCGCTGTCGGGACCAGCGTCTTTATAATGAGCTTTACCGCGCTGACCGGTGCCCTCGGTCATTTCGCTATCGGCGGTATACCCGATTTGTGGTGCCTTATTTTATGCGTGGCATTTACCCTGATATTTGCAAGAATTGCCGCGCTGTTTGCAAACAGGGCAAGCGCCAAAACTTTAAACAGGGCTGTGGGCGTAGTGCTGACGATCTTAGGCGGTGCAATTCTCTTTGTCAATATTTTCAAAGGGTGAAAGTGAAATATTTTATTTTTGGAAAGGAAAGTTAATAATGTCTGAATGGAATCAAGAGGATGAAAATATAAGAACGCGAATGCTGTCTGTTGTGGATGACCAGACGCTTGATTGGATGCAGAGAAAATCGGTGCCGTTTATCCGCCTGATGTCGTATTACAAGTGCGCCATGATGGAGATTGAAACAAAGTTCAATGTTCTGAACGAAGAATATTCCCTGGAGTTCGACCGAAATCCGATAAACAGTATCAAAACCCGACTGAAAAGCCCCCGCAGTATAAAAGAAAAGCTTGAGCGGAGAGGCTTTGATTTCACCCTTGCTTCAATTGAAGAAAATCTGAACGATATTGCCGGAGTGCGGGTTATATGCTCTTTTCCCGAGGACGTCTATTCGCTTTCAAGGGCGCTTCTTATACAGGACGACGTCACATTGATTGAAAAGAAGGACTATATAAAAAATCCGAAGCCCAACGGATACAGAAGTCTTCATCTTATCGTTGCAATTCCGATCTTTTTGGCGCATGAAAAGCGGCTTATGAAGGTTGAGATTCAGCTTCGCACGATAGCTATGGATTTTTGGGCAAGTCTTGAGCATCAGCTTTGTTATAAAAAGGATTATGAGTTCACCTCTGAAATGGCAAAGGAGCTTTATTTGTGCGCAAACCTCAGCGCGGAGCTTGATATGAGAATGGACGGACTGCTAAAACAAACAAGAGAAAATAAAAACGCTCCCGAGCGACCCGACGACGGGAAGGAAAGGCGGGATATATGAATGGACGAGGAAAACGAAATAAGGCATAAAAAAAGAACGCTGCTTTCTTACCTGCCAAAAGCAGCAGGAGTCGCGTTTTGGCTGTGTTTGATAGTTCTTTGCATTGTACAAAGGGACAAAATCACGGTTGACAATATTGTAAATTTCACCCCGAAGAACCCCTTTCTTGCCTTTTGCATTGTTATGCTTTTGTTTGCCCTAAAAAGCGTGTGCGTTGTCATTTACGGCGGAATTTTGTATGCCGCCTGCGGCATACTGTTTTCTCTACCGACGGCAATTGCAATAAATATTGCGGGCAGTGTGATTATGACGACAATACCGTTTCTTATCGGGAAAAAGCTTGGCGCAAAAAGGCTGGCGGCGCTGACTAAAAAACATTCAAAGCTTGAGCTTTTGCACTCGGTTCAACATAAAAACGAATTGCTTTTATCGTTTTTTGTTCGAATTGTAGGCTTTCTTCCGAGCGATTTGGTCAGCATGTACCTTGGCGCCTCCGGGCTTCATTATATATGGTATATATCGGGCACAATTATGGGACTGCTTCCCGCCATTGTTAACTTTTCGGTGATGGGAAAGAATATTCATGACGTTTCATCTCCCGCGTTCCGTATTTCGGTGGTTTTGGAAATTTTCCTGATGCTTCTTTCGGTTATTCTCTATTATATTTGGAAACGCAAAAAACGACAGGAGGGATAAGATGAATTTTGCGCCGACCGATCCTATAAATATTCTTGTTACTTTGGATGAAAACTATATTCCTTATCTGAACGTAATGCTTTCAACCCTGATTCGCTTTAATAAGGGCTGTGTATTTCACGTCTATCTTCTTCATACCGAAATATCGGCAAAAGCGCTTGAGGGTACCGAGCAAATGCTTTCGGGCGCCGGGGGACGTCTCATTCCCATAAAGGCGGATAATTTGGCGCTTGACGAGGCGCCCACTACCTCGCGCTATCCGAAAGAGATTTACTACCGCATTTTTGCCGCGCGCTATCTGCCAAGCACTCTTGATCGTGTGCTGTATCTTGACCCGGATCTTGTTATCAACGGCTCGATTCTTCCGCTCTACAGGCTTGATATGGAGGAATACTATTACGCGGCAGCCTCCCACATCGACCGTCTCGGACTGCTCCATAAATTCAACGAGCTGAGGCTCGACATGGACGACGACAGCCCGTATATAAATTCGGGCGTACTGCTCATGAATCTCTCGCTTTTGCGCAAGGAGCAAGACTATGAGGACGTATTTCGCTTTATCAAAAAGCGAAAATCCCTGCTTGTCCTTCCGGACCAGGACATAATAAGCAGTCTGTACGGGAGCAAAATTTACACGCTCGACCCGTTTAGATATAATATGACAGAGCGGCTTTTTCGCGCGCACAGCCTGTTTGAAAAAGGGTTTGATTTGAAATGGGTGCGGGAACACTCGATTATAATTCACTATTGCGGAAGGAACAAGCCGTGGAAGGAAAACTACATCGGGGATTTGAACGTGTTCTATAAAGAGGCTGTATCAATGATGAAATCGGACGAATCGTAATAAATCGAGGGAGGATATTCAATGCACAGGATATTCAAAAAAGAACAGATTCTGACTATACCGAATTTGCTCAGCGTTATAAGATTACTTATGATTCCGCTTATAGTGTGGCTTTATTTCGGAGTGAAAAACTATCCGGCAGCCACAGGGGTGCTTATCGCGTCGGGAATTACCGACATTGCCGACGGCATTATTGCCCGAAAATTTCATATGGTATCCGATCTCGGCAAAATTTTAGACCCCATAGCGGATAAATTGACCCAGGGCGTGCTTATTATCTGTCTTGCAAGCCGCTATAAGTGGATGATCGCCTTGATTTTGCTTTTTGTCGTGAAGGAGTGCTGTATGGCGGCGCTCGGATATCGCGCACTAAAACGCAAAGATATTGTCAACAGCGCAAAATGGTACGGAAAGGTGAACACCGCCGTTTTGTATATAGTTATGGCAACGCTCACTCTTTTTACAAGTATTTCTGCAAAAATTGCAAACGCTCTGATTCTTACAAGTGGATGCTTTATGATATTGTCTTTAGTCCTTTATATCAGGTTTTATCGGCAATTTTTGAAAAAAACTTATCCCGCTTTGCAAAAATAGGTGACTGTTTCGTTTCAGTTTAGATTCTTGTGATATTATAAGCGCAGCAAAACCAAGAAAGGAAGAAACAGTTCTATGTTGCAGCTTAATAACTTAATAATATCAAAAAAGACTATCCTGCCGGCGACGGCACGGTACACGCCTTAAAGGGAATTTCACTGAAATTCAGAGACAACGATTTTGTGTCTATTCTCGGTCCTTCCGGGTGCGGAAAAACCACGATGCTCAATATCATCGGCGGTCTTGACGGGTACACCGAGGGCGACCTTATCATTAACGGTCGTCCCACAAAGGATTTTAAGGACAGGGATTGGGACGCTTACCGCAATCATTCAATCGGCTTTGTATTCCAAAGCTATAACCTGATTCCGCATCAGAGCGTGCTCCGCAATGTGGAGCTTGCCCTGACTCTTTCCGGCGTTTCTAAATCGGAACGCAAAAAGCGCGCAAAAGAAGCTCTTGAGCTTGTCGGACTCGGCACTCAGCTTAACAAGCGACCGTCTGAAATGTCCGGCGGGCAGATGCAGCGTGTTGCTATTGCCCGCGCAATTGTCAATAATCCCGATATAGTATTAGCGGACGAGCCGACCGGCGCGCTGGATACCGAAACCAGTGTTCAGGTTATGGACATTCTCAAAGAGATCGCCAAGGATCGCCTGGTGGTGATGGTGACTCACAACCCCGATCTTGCTAAGAGATATTCCACGCGCATAATCCGCATGCTTGACGGCAGGATTATTGATGATTCCGCGCCTCTCACACAGGAAGAAGAAAACAGAGAGCGTCTGAAAGAAAAATCCAAAACGGAAAGCAACAAACTGCCGTCAATGTCCTTTGCCACCTCCTTTGGACTGTCGCTCAAAAATCTGTTTACGAAGAAGGGGCGCACGGCGCTGACCTCCTTTGCCGGCAGTATCGGCATTATCGGAATTGCCTTGATTTTCGCCGTGTCTCAGGGTATGACCGCATATATAAACAATGTGCAGGAGGAAACCCTGTCCTCTTATCCGTTGACGCTTGAAGCACAGCATATGGATATCACCGCCCTTATGGAAACCTTTATCGGCGCCGCGCAGTCCACGCACGAGCATGAAAATGATGCGGTCTATGCCAAGGGAATGATTTACGATATGGTCAATTCACTCAGCAAAATGGAAGAGAATGAAAACGATCTGGCGTCATTTAAAAAGTACATCGAAGCGGAGCTCCAAAAACAGGACGGCAACAATGCGCTCAAAGAAGCGATAAACGGCATTCAGTACACATATAATCTTGATCTTTTGGTTTATACCGAGAACGTGGACGGAGACATTATCCGCTCGGATATGGAAGAGCTCATGCAGGATTTTCTTGTTGAGTATCTCGGAACGGACATTTCCTCTTTGATGGCGCTTCGGGACAGGTACGGCATCAGCGATTCTTCCATGACGACAATAATGCCCGGCGGAATGTCATCTCAGCTATGGCAGGAGATGCTGCCCGGCGAGAACGGCAGACTTGTCAGCGATCTGCTTGAAAAGCAATATGACGTTGTGTATGGCTCATGGCCGACCGAATACAACGAAATTGTGCTGGTGCTTGACGAAAACAATGAGCTCAGCGACCTCTCCCTTTACGCTTTGGGGCTTTCTTCAAAAGAAGATGTTGACAAGATAATGGACGCGGCAATCAATAAGACCCAAGTGCCGGCAGATACAAAAAAGTGGTCTTATGAGGATATCTGCAATATTGAGTATCGGACAATTCTCAATTCGGATTGTTATATGCTTGATAAGACCACGGGAACTTACAGGGATCTCCGCTCGAGTGAGGCGGGTCTGCAATATTTATACGACAACGCGATACCGTTAAAGGTGTCCGGCATTATCCGCCCCAAAAAGGACGTCATTTCCACCATGCTTTCCGGCTCGATAGGCTACACGAGTAAGCTTACCGAGTACGTTATTGAGCATTCCAAGGAATCAGACGCAATCAAAGCACAGCAAGCGGCGCCCTCAACCGATATTTTTACCGGTCTGCCCTTCAATGAAAACACCGGATCTCTGTCAGACTCCGAAAAGGAAGTCGCTTTCCGAGAATATATAAAGGGAATGAACGAGTCTGAAAAGGCGGCGGCTTACATTAAAATTATGAGCATTCCTCCCGAGGATGTACTTAACGCAAATGTTTCGCAGATCATGTCGTCCATGACAAGAGATGATATGGAAGAAGCATTGGTGCAGGGACTTACCGAGCAAATGGGAATGGACGAGGCAAGCGTCAAAGCATACGTTAGCGGTATGAGCGACGAGGAGCTTACCGGGCTGTTTTTGCAAATGGTGACCGAACAGGTAAAGCTGCAGTACGCCGCAGGGGTAGAGCAGCAGATGAGCGGAATGGGAGAAGCACAGCTTGCCGGTGCGCTGGAGCAGGCGATGTCAGGTTACACCACCGAGCAGTGCGCGCTTTACTATGACGAAATTACCGAGTTTTCCGAATCAACCTATGAGGATAATTTGGCGGCACTCGGATGTGTGGACCTTGAAAGCCCCGCAAGCATCAACATTTTCGCCTCCACCTTTGAAAATAAGAATGTGATTGAGGACGCAATTGCCGCTTACAATGAAAACGTCGATGAGCTGTCGCAGATTCATTATACCGATTACGTGGGAATCATGATGTCCTCCATAACGACAATTATTAACGCCATTACTTATGTTCTGATAGCTTTTGTTGCGATTTCCCTCATCGTTTCTTCAATAATGATAGGCGTCATAACGCTTATTTCGGTACAGGAGCGCACGAAGGAAATAGGTATTTTGCGTGCAATTGGTGCCTCCAAGCGCAATGTATCCGGCATGTTCAACGCGGAAACGGTGATAATAGGATTCGCCTCCGGTGCGCTCGGCGTTATTATTACCTATCTGCTTTGCATTCCTATTAACATGGTACTTCACCGTTTGACAGGTATAGGAAATTTAAGCGCATTCCTGCCGATACCTGCCGCACTTATTCTGATTGCCATAAGCATGGTACTGACATTAATTGCAGGTATCATTCCTTCAAGAAGCGCCGCAAAGAAGGACCCCGTTGTTGCTCTGCGGACGGAATAACACTATATTAAGACTTTAAAACTCCAAAAGCCCGAAATGAAAAAATCGGATTTTCTCTGCGTGACTTTAATGTGAAAGGCGACTTTTATGATTGCATCTTACTTTCTGTGGTTTTTCCTATACAGCCTATTCGGTTGGACATATGAAACGACGCTCTGCTCAATAACCGAGCGAAAATTTGTAAATCGCGGGTTTCTAAACGGTCCGTATTGCCCGATTTACGGAGCGGGCGCACTGCTTGTAATTGTGCTGTTCGGGAAAATGACAAATCCCTTTCAGCTTTTCCTTTGCAGCGCCGTTGTTACTTGCGTACTCGAATATCTGACGTCCTATTGCATGGAGAAGCTCTTTCATGCAAAGTGGTGGGACTACTCCTCCCATCGCTTTAACCTTCACGGGCGTATCTGCTTGGAAGGCGGGTTGATTTTCGGGCTTTTGTCAGTGCTTATTGTTCTTTTTGTTCACCCTTTTGTCGGCAAAATGACCTCTTTAATTCCAACGCCGATAAGATACATACTTGCAGGAGTGATAGCAGTCGCCATGCTGTGTGATTTGTGTGCAACGGTAAGGGCGCTGGCGGATTTTCAAAAAAAGCTGGATGCCGCCGCGCAGAAAATTGTCGAAAAGAAAACAGCCGCCTTGGAAAAGCTGCAGGAAAGCGAAACGCTGCAGTCGCTTCGCGCCCATTATGAGGAGCTTGTAAATAAAATCAGCCGTCAGCAACACCGAATCCTGCGCGCTTTTCCGAAATATCGCCCGCACCGCCACGGTGAACTGCTTTTGGAGCTTCGCAAAGCTCTGAGAAAAAAGAAGAAAAAAAGAGAAAAATAAGCCGCAATATTGCTTATATTACGCAAAGTAAAAGACTATAAAGGCTCAAGAGCCCGAAACATAAAAAAAGGAGAAATTGACACCTATGGGAACACTTAAGAAATTAAAAACCAAAATGAAATTTGACCGCGACTGGCACAAGGCGTTGCTTCGCAGCGGGAAAAACGAAATTCTAATCGATATTGACGGAGATAAGGAGGCTGATTTAGCCCTGCTTGATACCACAGGGAACGGCGATATTGACACGCTTGCCGTCGATCTCACCGGCGACGGGGAATTTAATCTGTATTTCGGAGACACCGACCAAAACGGTATTCCCGACGTGGTATTTTACGATGAGGACGGCACCGGCTCTTTAGAGCTTCTCGGTATCGGAAAGGAGGTGGAGGACGCTATTGTAAACACCGTCTGTATGATTCGTGCCGCAGTTATTACGGGAGATTATATTGCAAACGCACTTGAAAATGAACTTGACGAGCTGCAAAGGGAAATAAAAGCCGCCCAAAAGGAGCTTAAAAAGGCAAACAGAAAATAAAAAAATAAATCATATACTTTATTTTGAGCGCCGCCTGCCTAAAAAGGAAAGCGGCGCTCTTGTAAAGCGTCAGGGAAAAGTAAAGCACAATTTATTACGGTTAAAAACTCGCCAAAAGCAAAAAAATTTCGGAATATATAAAAAAGTTGAGATAAATCGCCCTAAAAGCGTAGTATATAGACAGAAAGGAAGGTGAAATGCTTGGACGATACGTTTTACTTTACTTTAGAATACGATGATAATGATAATGGATATGAATGGAAGGGTGAAAGATATGCCGAATGCAGGTGTTTAATAAAAAAGATGAGTCAAAAATATAACTCTTCAGATTATTATACCGGTCAAGAAATAAACGTAAGGCAAAAGTTTTATCTCAACTTTAATGATGAAGTTACAGATGAAATGATTGAATCCGCCGGTGCGCTCAAAGACGGTAAGCTTATTGAATGAACGTATAAAGTACCAAGTCGGTTCATAAATGCAAACGATTGTGAGCTCTTAATCGAAGAGCCTTCAATATTGTTTCTTGGCAAAAAACCGCTTTATGCCTTAATAACATTTGATGAAGAACGCCCAGATATTGCTCGGTTCTGGATGTACAGCGATCATTTGAACGAACACAGTAGCGATATTCCGGACAAACGTATAAGTTATAAGCCTTTTAAAGATTTTCTTGAAGCTAACGACCCCGAACTGCTTGAACAGGTTGATTGACAAGAATCATTTAAAAGCAGCTTTTTAGAAAAACTTGCAAAGTGATTGGTGATTAATGCAAAATCCCGCACAGATAAAATGTGCGGGAGAAAAGTGAGGGCGCAGTCGAAAAAACTGCGCTCTCATGGCATTGAATATTAATTTTCGGCAAGCCGGCGGCAATATGTCACGGCTTGGTTTTTTATGAAGACGCCAAAATATTATTTTCCTTTAATATCAGCGTTGGCGGCTCCTTTTTGTCAACCGTCGCCGCTGTGATAATAACGCTTTCAACGTCGTCTCTTGAAGGCAGGTCGAACATTATATCAAGCATCGTGTCCTCAAGTATTGCGCGAAGTCCTCTTGCACCCGTCTTTCTCTCAATTGCAAGCTCCGCTATACGGCAAAGCGCCGAGTCGTCGAATATAAGCTCGGCGTTATCCATGCCGATAAGCGCCTGATATTGCTTAATAAGAGCGTTTTTCGGCTCGGTCAGAATCCGCTTTAACATATTTGCGTCAAGCTTGTCAAGCGTGACAATAACCGGTATTCTGCCCACAAGCTCTGGAATAAGACCGTATTTTACGATATCGTGAGGTGTGACGTTTGAGAGGACGTTTGTCCTTTCCTTTTCCTCCCTTGTGGCAACCTCGCCTCCGAATCCCATAACGGAGGTCTTGGCAAGCCTCTTTTCAACTATCTCCTCAAGCCCGTCAAAGGCGCCTCCGCAAATAAAGAGAATATTTTCGGTATTGATTTGTATAAAGTCCTGGCTCGGATGCTTTCTTCCTCCCTGCGGGGGAACGTTGGCAACTGTTCCTTCGAGAATTTTCAGCAGCGCCTGTTGAACGCCCTCTCCGGAAACGTCTCTTGTTATCGAGCGATTTTCGCTTCTTCTTGATATTTTGTCTATTTCGTCGATATAAATAATACCTGTCTCGGCGCGTTCGATGTTGTAATCCGCCGCCTGTATAAGCCTTAGCAATATGTTTTCTACGTCCTCGCCCACATATCCCGCCTCGGTTAAGGTTGTGGCGTCGGCAATGGCAAAGGGCACGTTGAGCGCCTTGGCAAGGCTTTGGGCAAGAAAGGTCTTTCCGACCCCCGTCGGACCGAGCAAAAGCACGTTTGACTTTTGAATTTCAACGTCATTTTTCCCGCTTTTGTTTTGAAGGTCGGCGACCTTCGGCTTTCTGCCTCTACGGGAAGCGGGATTTTTCTTCATTGTCGTTATTCGCTTGTAGTGGTTGTAAACCGCGACCGCAAGCGCTTTTTTTGCGGCGTCCTGACCTATAACGTATTCATCAAGGTAGTTTTTAAGCTCTATGGGCTTTGGCAGACTTTCGATAGAGTCGGGAGTGTTCTCTGCAAGCAGTGCTCTTTGTTCGTCAATTATAGTTGCGCACACGTCAACGCAGTTGTCGCATATATATGTGTTCTGTGTTGAAGGTATGAGAAATTCAACAAGCTGTTCAGGGCGCCCGCAGAAGGAACAGCGCCGCTCTTTTGGTGTGTTGGTTGGCATAACTGAAAAAACAGACGTCTGAAAGGTCTTCAGACTATTCTCCTGATATTTTTTATAATTAGGGGCTGCCAAAATAAAATACAGCCCCTAAGTAAATTCTTTTAATCGGCGCTTTTTGCCGTTTTTAAATATGTTTGTCGATGACCTTATCCACAAGACCGTATTTGCAAGCCTGATCTGCCGTCATAAAATTGTCGCGCTCGGTATCCCTGGCGATTATTTCAAGGTCCTTGCCCGTATTCTCGGCAAGGATTCTGTTGAGGGTGTCTCTCGTTCTTAAAATGTGGTCGGCGTGAATTTTTATGTCTGTCGCCTGACCCTGCATTCCGCCGAGCGGCTGGTGAATCATAATTTCGCTGTTGGGAAGGGCATATCTTTTACCTTTTGCGCCGCTGGAGAGAAGAAAGGCGCCCATGCTTGCAGCCATTCCGATGCAATAGGTTGCAACGTCGCACTTTATGAAATTCATCGTGTCGTAAATCGCCATGCCCGATGTTACCGAGCCTCCCGGGCTGTTGATATAAAGCGCGATGTCTTTGTCCGGATCCTGCGCTTCAAGAAAGATGAGCTGAGCGACCACAAGGGACGCCGTCACGTCGTTTATCTCATCGGAAAGGAAAATAATCCGGTCGTTGAGCAGTCTTGAATATATATCATAGGCTCTCTCGCCTCTGCCGGTTTGTTCAATTACGGTTGGTACAAGTGCCATATAAGTGCCTCCTTGATAAAATCTGTTTGGGGAAATGTCAATCTTCTTTGATAACGGCGTTGTCCTTTACAAAGGCAACGGCTTTTTGAACTTTTTTGTCGGCGGTAAGATTCTCGGCTGTAACAAGCTCCTTGACCTTTTCAACCTCCAAATTATAGGCTTTTGCAAGAGAAGCGTATTCTTCTTCAAGCTCCTTCTCGCTGACCTGTATATTCTCAACCTCGGCGATTTTTTCAAGCGCAAGGCGGGTCTTTACCTGCCGCTCCGCCTGAGGGCGCAGACGTGCGCGAACGTCGTCAAGGGTTGAATTTGTGAATTTGAGATAATCGGAAAGCTTGAGTCCCTGCATTCTGAGATTGTTGTCATAGTCGCGGACGAAGTTCTCGGTTTCCTGAACAAACATCGCCTCGGGAATATCCGCCTCGAGTCTGTCGATAAGCGAGTTTATAATCTGCTCGTCGACCGCGTTGTCCGCCGCCTTTGTAGCTTTCTCTTCGAGTTTAGCCTTTACGCTTGCCTTATATTCATCAAATGTGTCAAATTCGGATACGTCCTTTGCAAATTCGTCGTCAAGCTCGGGAAGCACCGTTTCCTTAATGGCGTTGAGCTTTATTTTGAATATAACGGGCGCACCCGCAAGCTCCTTGGCGTGATAATCTTCGGGGAAGGTGACGTCAATGTCAAATTCTTCTCCGATATTATGCCCGACTATCTTTTCTTCAAAGCCGGGGATGAACTGACCGGAGCCGAGCTTAAGGTCAAAGCCCGTGTCCTTGCCGCCGTCAAAGGGAATATTGTCTTTTAGTCCCTCGTAGTCGATGTTGACTGTGTCCCCCATTTGTGCGGCGCGACCTTCAACGTCGGTTGTTCTTGAATTGCGCTCCTGCGTTCTCTTTATTTCGGCGTCAATATCCTCGTCTGTGACGGGCTCGACTTTTCTTGTTATTTCGATTCCTTTGTATTCTTTAACGTTTACCTCGGGCTTTGTCACAACCTTTGCTTCAATTACAACGCCCTCTGTTTTGCTTACCGATTTAAGCTCGTACTCCGGAGACGCCACAATTGTAAGCGCGGATTCTTTAAGCGCTTCTTCAAATGCCTCGGGAATAAGCTGATTAAGGGCGTCCTCATAGAAGATTCCCTCTCCGTACATCTGCTCGATAAGATGGCGCGGTGCCTTTCCTTTTCTGAAGCCCGGAACTGTGATATCATTCTTCTTGCGGTTGTATACCGCAGTTACGGCGCTGTTAAATTTGTCCGCGTCGATGCCGATTTCCAAAACGGCAACGTTGGTCTCGGGTTTGGTTACACTTTTTAAACTCATTTTTGTTTATCCTCCGGATGTTTATTTACACAATTTGTTTTTTAATATTCATGCTGCATAAATGCAGTTAACTATACCATTTTACGCAAAAACGCCCTCAATGTCAAGTACTTTTTTTATTTTGCCGATATTTATTTGAAACGATTTTCATTTTTCTATGAGAAGCGGGCGAAAATCAAGGTAATCGGCGGACACTATGCGAAATTCTATCCCCTCGAAAAACGCGGAGCAGGGTATAGAATATACGCCGTGTATATGACCGTAGCAGCATTTGTCTATTTGGTATTCGTGAAGGACATCGACAAGCTCGCGGCATACAAAGCTGCCGAAAACGGGCGGAAAGTGCATAAACAGCAGTATTTTTCGTCCGTCTGAATGTTCTTTTGCGTGGCTTAGCGACATTTTGAGCCTTCCGACCTCGCGCGCGATTATTTTTTTGTTGTCACAGCTGATATTCGGATTTTGCGGTTTTTCGCTGTACCAGCCGCGGGTTCCGCATATTGCAAAGTCTCCGGCGTTTATCGAATTGTTCTGAATGAGAAAAATATTGTCAATTCCTTCTTTTTTAAAAAGATCGTCGATTTTTTTTAAGGATGACCACCAATAGTCGTGATTTCCTTTTATGAGGATCTTTTTGCCGGGAAGGGAAGCGAGAAATTTAAGATCGCCTGCCGCCTCGTCAAGAGTCAGTCCCCATGAAATATCACCCGCAATGACCACAAAGTCATCGTCCTTTACCGTGTTCTTCCAGAACCATTCTATTTTGTTTTCGTGATTTTTCCACCGTGAGCCGAATATGTCCATCGGCTTTTGCGACGAAAAGGACAAATGAGTGTCCGAAAGAGCGTATATTGCCATTTTGCACCTTATATTTTGAGGTAAATATTTATTTTTTTTCTTTCGGTATGCTTTTTGCCGTGCCCAAGGCTTTGAATATTTGAATAAAATTTTGACTAAAAGCAAAACTATATCCGTGAGCTTCACAAAATAATATCCGAAAGGTTTTATATAAAGCAATGAAAAATAATTCAAATCAGAAAATATTCTGCAATGTGAAAAACTGCGAATACCACGGAGAGGACTGCACCTGTCATGCAGAGCGAATAGCGGTGGGACCGAATTACGCTTCAAGCTGTACCGATACGGTCTGCGCCACCTTTAAACCAAAGATTTTGTAAAGTCCCTGACGGCGTCCTTCATTGAACCGATATCGACGTTTTTCTCAAAGCGAATTTCCTTACTGAAAACCGACGACAGGGGTGAGGGTATTTCGGTTTTTGTATACTTTGAAATGCGCTCGAAAATCTCGGGGTCCTCGCCCTTGTCGCAAATACCGAGCGCCCTTGCCACAAATGGAGCGAATTTATAAGGACTTGCAGTTGAAGCGACAAGCATTTTTGTGCCGTCTTTTCTTGCTGCCTCTGCCGAGTGAAGGGCAACGGCGGTGTGCGTGTCGACAAGATAGCCGTAAGTCTCAAAAGTGCGCCCGATAGTCGCAAGGCACTCTTCCTCTGTACAGAAAAAGCCCTCAAAGTCCTTTTGAATTTTCAAAAGCACGTCGCCTTCTACGGTATATTTGCCGAGCTTTGAAAGAGATTTCATATATTCGGCGCATTTTTGCTCGCCCGCCGTCAAATATAGCAGTCTTTCAAGATTGCTTGAAATAAGAATGTCCATTGAAGGGGACATGGTGGTGTGAAACACGCGGTTTCTGTCATATGTGCCGCTTCTTATAAAATCGGTGAGAACGTTATTGATGTTTGAAGCGCAGATAAGTCTGCGAAAGGGCATACCCATTTTCTTTGCGATATATGCGGCAAGTATGTTGCCGAAATTGCCGGTGGGAACGCATATGTCAATAAGCTCGCCCGAAGCTATTTTGCCGCTTTTTTGCATGTCGCAGTATGCGGATATATAGTAAACTATCTGAGGCGCCAGCCGACCCCAGTTTATTGAGTTGGCGCTTGAAAGGAACACTCCTTTTTTTGAAAGCTCCTCTGCAAACTCCGTGTCGGCAAAGATGTTTTTAACTCCGGTCTGCGCGTCGTCAAAATTGCCGCGTATTGCGCAAACGTTGACATTTGAGCCTTCTTGAGTTATCATCTGCCTTTTTTGGGCACGGCTTACGCCGTTGGCGGGGAAAAAGACCATAATACCGGTGCGCTCGACGTCACGAAAGCCTTCAAGCGCCGCCTTGCCGGTGTCTCCCGAGGTTGCCACAAGGATGAGCGCCTTTCTTGTTTCTCCGGTTTTGGTAAGGGCGCGGGAAAGCAGACGGGGCATTATTTGAAGCGCCATGTCTTTAAAGGCGCAGGTCGGACCGTGCCAAAGCTCAAGAACGCCCGTGTCCTCACCGAGATATGCGATAGGCGCCGCGCCGTTTGGGAAGCTTTTGGGGGAATACGCACTCTTGCAGTCCCGGGAAAGCTCCTCTAAGGTATAATCCTCAAGAAAAAGAGAGAGAATTTTGGCCGCCCTTTCGGGATATGAAAGAAGGGAGAGCGACTTTATATCATTTTCCGAAAGAGAGGGAAGAGCCTCGGGCATGTACAGCCCCCCGTCGCTTGCGATTCCGTTTTTAATGGCGACGGCGGATGTGACCCTTTCTCCGCCGCGCGTGCTTTTATATAACATAATTTAATTCCTTTACTGCGTGATTTTATAAAATTTTAAACTTTAAAAAGCGGCGATATAATGCTTAATATCCATTGAAAAAGCATCCCCATGGTCGCCGACGTATATTTCAATAACGTCGATTCTCGGCTTTTTGCGGCTGCCTTTTTTGTAAAGATACTCGCGCACCGCGCTTCGAAAATGCGCTTTTTTGGCTTCGTTTACCGCATCAGAGGGACGACCGTATTTTGAAACATCGTAGCCTTGGCGGCGCGCCTTGACCTCGACAAAAACAATGTAGTCCCCGTCCTCGGCGACAATGTCTATTTCTCCGCCTTTAACCGTGAAGTTCCGCTCTTTTATTTTGTATCCTTTTTTTAGAAGGTAGTCACAGGCGGCGCCCTCGCACGCCTTTCCGAAATCTCTTGTGTTTTGCATTAACTGTTTCATTTGTCGAGAAATTTTAAAAAAGTTTTTCTGTGGGCAGGGCAGGGACCGTATTTTCTCACAAGCTCCATATGCAGCTTTGTGGGGTACCCTTTATGTACCGCAAAAGAGTATTCGGGGTACATTTTGTCAAGCTCGAGACAAAGCCTGTCCCTTGATACCTTTGCAAGAATCGAGGCGGCTGCAATTGACATCGATATGCTGTCTCCCTTTACCACGGTTCTGGTTCGAGTGTTAAAGCCCCTTGCGATATTTCCGTCCACAAGAAGCATATCCGGCTCGGGGGAGAGCATTTCAACAGCGCGGCGCATTGCAAGCTGCGACGCGTTGAGAATATTAATACTGTCAATCTCGTCAACCGACGCCGAAGCGACGCCGTACGATACGGCTTTCTCGCATATTATATCAAAAAGCGCTTCTCGCTTTTTTCCGCTCAGCTTTTTGCTGTCGTCAAGCCCTTCTATAACAAGCCCGCGCGGGAGAATGACCGCCGCAGCAAATACCGGTCCCGCAAGGGGACCTCTGCCGGCTTCATCTGTTCCCGCAACAATAAGCCCTTCCTTGTAATATTCGTTTTCAATTTCGTATGACGGCATAAATTTACCATTCCTGCGGCACTTCAAGACTGATTCTTCCGATTTTTGCGCTTCTGAATTCGTCAAGCAGCATAAGAGAGGTTCTCTCGCTGTCGATATTGCCGCCTTTTATGAGAAGGCCGCGCTTTTTGCCTATCAGCTCAAAAAGCTCATAGGAAGGCAGATTTTCTATATCGCTTTCGTCAAGATTGTAGCGCGCCGCAAGCTGACGGGGCGCTACTCTTGCAAGGCGACTGCAAAGCACGGTTGCAATTTCCTCGGTGTCAAGAATCGTGTCCTTAATGGCGCCGGTGATTGCAAGGTTCTCGGCAACAGTTCGCTCGTCGAATTTCGGCCAGAGCACTCCAGGAGTGTCCAAAAGCTCTATCCCGTTTTGACATTTTATCCACTGCTTTGCCAAAGTGACTCCCGGTCGGTTTTCAACCTTGGCTTTTTTGGCGGCGGCGAATTTATTGATAAAAGAGGATTTTCCGACGTTCGGAATGCCGACGACCATCGCCCGTATTGCCTTGCCCGACATTCCCTTTTGCTCGTTTTTTGCTATTTTTTCGGCAAGCTGTGTGCGCACGGCGGGGACTATATCGGATATCCCGAAGCTCGTGATAAAATCACAGGGAATACATATTTTATCAAGGCTTTGAAAATGCTTTCTCCACGCCTTGGTGGCGTTCTCGTTTGCAAGTGAGGTTTTACTTAAAAGTATTATTTGTGGCTTGGAGGCGCATATTCTGTCTATCTCGGGGTTTTGCGAGCTTTCGGGGATTCTTGCGTCAAGTATCTCAATAACCGCGTCCACAAGCGGCAGGCACTCGGCAATAAGCCGCCGGGTTTTTGCCATATGCCCCGGGAACCAGTTTATGTTTTGGTTTGTCATGCCTTCTGTTTTGTCGTTTGCCATTGTTTTTAACTTTTTAATAAAATCTTAAATCGAACCGAAAGGAAAAAGTCTGTAAACCACTTTTCCGATTACGTATCTTGTGTCGATATATCCTATGCTTCGGCTGTCCTTTGAAACGTTTCTGTTGTCTCCCATTACAAACATCATTCCTTCCGGCACAACGCCCTCGTATATTCCGGTTTCGTCGGGGACGGCATAGTACCAAGAGCGCATGGCGCCGTCTTCCTTTTTGACGTAGGAGTCGTCAAGAAGCTCGCCGTCAACCCACACCTGCCATGTGTTGTAGTCGATTCTCATTGTCTGACCTCCGGTGGCAATTACCCGCTTTACAAGCGGCTTTTCCTTTTCATCCGGTGCCTGAACGATTATGATATCGCCTGTTTTGGGAGTGTACGCAACATTGCTTACAAGCAAAACATCCTTTGTTTTTAAGGTGTCGAGCATTGAATCACCGACGACAGGCGAATGTCTTGCGATAAAGGTCATGCAGAGCATTACGGCAATAAGAGAAATCGAAAAAAGCTCGAAAAGATCGTGCACGGCTTTCAAAGCCGCGCCCGAGGAGGTGCCCGGTATTTTTTCGTTTACAAGCAGGTCGGTAAGCATATAACCATGCTCAAGCTTCAGCTTCTTTTCCTTTGCGGAAAATTCATTGAAATTATTGACTCCGACGGTTTTGCTCTCGCTTGAATATATAAAGAAGGGTACAGGGTCGCTCCCGTGCGTTCTTGTGCTGACAGGGGTAGTATGGTCGGGAAGCACCATGATTTTATAGGGTGAGCCGCATGCTTTGAGATATTCGTAAATAGGGGCGAGTATATTTTTGTCGATAAGCTCAATCGACCTCATTTTATTTTCCGCCTCGCCTCGGTGACCGCATTCGTCGGGAGCCTCAACGTGAACATAAACGTAGTCCTGCCCGCGCTCGAATGCGTCTATTGCCGCGTCTGCCTTGCCCTTGTAATTTGTATTAAGGGTACCTGTCGCGCCCTCGACGTCCACAGATTCCATATTCGCGCATTTGGCGATGCCTTTTATAAGGTCGACGGCAGATATGACCGTGGCCTTAAGTCCCCACTTTTTTGTGAAGTCGGGAAGAGCAGGCTTTTTGCCGGGGCTCCATATCCAAAGGGAGTTTGCGGGGTGCAGTCCTCTTGCCCGTCTCTCTTCGTTTACGGGGTGATTTTTAAGAATCTCATAGCTTTTTTTCATTATGTCAAGGTACAAGGATACCTCGTTGTCATTTTCGTCCTTCTCACTCGGGAGATAGTCGCCGATCCTTTGCCCCAGAATGTCGTGAGGCGGGGTAAATTCGCAAAGGGGCGGAGCGTTGTCCCAGAGCATACAGTGTCTGTAGCTGACGCCGGTATAAAAATGGCGTCCTTCCTCAGACAGGGCTTCCTCAATAGCTTTTATGAGAATGTCCGCTTCCTCGGTGGTGATTTCATCTGCTCCGTGATCTATCATAATTTTTTCCTCGTACGGCTCGTCACCGTCCGAGAGGGTCAGAAGATTACAGCGGAAAGCGGTGGTGTCATCGCCCATTTCAAGACCCATGGAAGCCGCTTCAAGCGGGCTTCTTCCGTTGGAATAAATCGAAGGGTCATATGACATCACGGCAAGATTTGCAGGGTCGCTTCCGGGCTTCATACCGGGCGGAACGGTGAGCGCGGTGCCGACGGTTGCGTATCTTGCAAGAGCGTTCATTGTGGGTTTGTCTGCCGCCTCCATTGGCGATCTGTTTCCAAGCTCGGGAATTTTGTAATCCGCCATTCCGTCGCAAAGCAGGACAAGATATTTTGATTTTTTCATCGGGTGTGACCTCTTTTCAAGGGGTAAGACGGGAAATATTTACCCGTCTTGACTTTATCTTACGTATTATATCACATATTTTAAGGATTGTAAAGCGTTTGGAGCAAATTTGTCGGAACGAAAAAACGCCTTGATAACGACTGTTTTGGCTTTGAAATCGAATTTTTCTGAAAAAATATAAAAAAATGCGAAAAAGTACTTGCAAAATGAATTTCTTTGTGGTACAATACGTGAAGTGCCGTGTGACGCGGACAAATAATTTGATGAACGGTCCTCTGCTTTGCTCTGCACGAACGTTCAATGTAATAAGGAGGAAGCCAAATTATGGATCTTATCAAGGCTTTTACAAGTGAGCAGATCAAGGCGGACGCTCCCAAGTTCGTTGTGGGAGATACCGTCAGAGTACACAACAAAATCAAAGAGGGAACAAGGGAAAGAATCCAGATGTTCGAGGGAATCGTAATTGCCAAAAGAGGCGGCGGCATTTCCGAGACGTTTACGGTAAGACGCGTGACTTACGGCGTCGGCGTCGAAAAGACGTTTCCGCTTCATTCTCCCAACGTTGCAAAGGTTGACGTTATCCGCTCGGGTAAGGTTCGCCGCGCAAAACTTTATTATCTCCGTTCAAAGAGCGGAAAAGAAGCAAAGCTCAAGGAGATTATCTGAGTTTTTGCAAGCCTCCATATATATGGCAGGTCTTAATTGTTTTATTTTGAATCATACTACTTAAGGAAGAGGTGTAAGATAATGAAGGAAGGAATTCATCCCGAGTACAAAGAGTGTACAATTAAGTGCGCATGTGGCGCGGAGATCAAGACACGCTCGACAAAGGGGAATATAACTGTTGAAATCTGTTCAAAGTGTCATCCGTATTTCACGGGTAAGCAGAAGTTTGTGGATGCCGGCGGACGCGTTGATAAATTCAAGAGACGCCTTGCGGGAGCGCAGAAGTAATTTACCTTTTGATATTGTTTTGAGACAGCGGACAGTCGCATTGTATTTATGCGGCTGCCCGTTTTTGCTTACAAATCCAAATTTGACTTAGAAGGAGGATGATTATGAATAACGACAATATTTTTAAATTTAAAGCCGAAGAAGCGCCGTACGCAGTGCTTGTTTCGGTAATAACGCCGGATATTTCCGAGCATGACGCCGCGGTTTCGCTTGAAGAGCTTGAAAGACTGCTTGAAACGGCGGGAGGCAGACTTTTTGCCACGGTGGTTCAGCAGAGAAGCTCGCCGGATAACAAAACCTACATCGGAAAGGGAAAGCTGTGCGAAACGGCATCCCTTTGTCATGACAACGGCGTGTCTCTTGTTGTCTTTGACTGCGAGCTGTCTCCTGCTCAGATAAAAAACATAGAAGACGGCATAGAAAATGAATTTGAGGACGACGAGGACTTTGAAATAAGAGTAATTGACCGCAGTATGCTCATTCTTGACATTTTCGCTCTCCACGCCGCAAGCGCAGAGGGCAAGCTGCAAGTCGAGCTTGCGCAGATAAAGTACACTCTCCCCCGCCTTACGGGCAAGGGTCGTGATATGTCAAGGCTCGGAGGAGGTATAGGCACAAGGGGACCGGGCGAAAGCAAGCTTGAAAGCGACAGAAGGCATCTACAGCGCCGTGTCGAGAGCCTTGAAAATCAGATTGCGGAGCTTGAAAGAATACGCAAGGTTCAAAGGTCAAAAAGGGACAGATCGGGCATACCCAAGGTGGCAATTGTGGGATATACCAACGCGGGAAAATCCACGCTTCTCAACAGGCTGACAAATGCCGGAATACTTGCCGAGGACAAGCTTTTTGCAACGCTCGACCCAACAACAAGGATGTTTAAGCTTCCGAGCGGAAGACAAATACTGCTTACCGACACGGTGGGATTTATAAGAAATCTGCCTCATCACCTTGTAAGGGCGTTTCGAAGCACTCTTGACGAGCTTAAATACGCGGATGCTATTATGATTGTCACCGACGCGTCAGACCCCGAAGCCGAGGCTCAGCTTGAGGTCACCGAAAAGCTGATATTTGACCTTGGCGCTTCGGGAAAACCCACAATTTATGTAATGAACAAATGCGATATCTGCCGCGAGCTTCCTTTTGTACTCACTCCCGCCGCAGCTCACGGCGAGACTATTGCAATTTCCGCGCTCGACGGCAGAAATACTAAGGCTCTTGTCGAGGCGCTTGAAAAAATCGCGCTCGGCGGTAAATCTCTTAACTTTTTCATGCTCAGCCCGAAGGACAGTAAGACCCTTGCCTTTCTTTACAGGAACGCAACGGTTGAAAACGTCGAGTATACCGAACAGTATACCGTTGTGGCAGCCGTTGTTGACGAAAAGACCTTAAAACAGGTGCAAAAGCTCATAGCCGAAAACAGCGGAGCCGAAAACGGCGGGGCATCTCCGGATAACCATGAATGAAGCCTATATAACTCTCGGAAAGAGCGGCAAAGGCGAGCTTGTTGTAAAAAAGAGCGAGTTTATCGGGTACGCCTCGCATATAAAAAATGAAGAGCAGGCGCTCGATTTTATAGCCTCTGTTCGCCGCCGCCATGCGGACGCAAAGCACAACGTGTACGCCTATATGCTCAAAAGCAATAACATAATGAGATACAGCGACGATAAGGAGCCGCAGGGCAGCGCGGGAGTTCCTGTGCTTGACGTTATCAGAAAAGGCGGCTTTACCGACGCTGTCATTGTAGTGACAAGGTATTTCGGCGGAGTGCTTTTGGGAGTCGGCGGACTTGTCAGAGCATACAGTGCCGCCGCAAAGCTTGCAGTCGAGGACGCCGGAATTGTAAAATACGAGCTTTTTACAATTCTCAGCTTTCGGTGCGATTACAAAACTTACCCTAAAATTCAAAGCGAAATTTCAAAAATTCCCGCAAAGATCGATAATGTTGAGTACGGGGAAGATATTGAGATTACCATATCGCTTCCAAAAGATATCGCAAACGATTTTTGTTCGGCTGTAAGTGAGCTTTCCCTTGGTAAAATACAGGTTGAAAACAAGGGCAGTCACTATGATACAAGATAATTTTTGCCGTATTTTGTAAAAAGCTCGAGCTTTTCGGCGACTAAACGACTTATTTAGAATCAAAAAAAGGGTTTAAATAAAAATTTGCGTATATTATAGTGAATAAATTTTTTGCGTTGTCCTTTTTGAAGGGAGGTGCGCCCCGAAATGACTGTCAGACAGATGCTCGAGGAGCGTGAAAAGGAGATACTTTCCCCTGCCGCCTGTCTTTCTTCTTCAACCAAAGGAAGGGAGAGGGGACTTTCTGCGGACGACATGCGCACCGAGTTTCAGCGTGACCGGGACAGAATAATTCACAGCAAGTCTTTCAGACGTTTGATGCATAAGACCCAGGTCTTTCTTTCTCCCGAGCACGATCATTACAGAACAAGACTTACTCACACTCTTGAGGTAACCCAGATTGCCCGCACAATTGCAAGGTCTCTTCGCCTAAACGAAGATTTGACCGAGGCGATAGCGCTCGGGCATGATCTCGGTCACACGCCCTTCGGACATGCCGGAGAACGCACGATACAAATGCTTTACGATAAAAGCTTTACCCACTGCAAGCAGTCTTTAAGAGTTGTGGACAAGCTTGAAAATCTCAATCTTACATATGAGGTTCGCAACGGCATACTCTGCCACGCCGGCGACGATATTGCCGACACTCTCGAAGGAGTTATAGTCAAATTCGCCGACAGGATCGCATATATAAATCACGATATCGACGACGCCTGCCGTGCCGGTATTCTAAAGATTGAAGATATTCCGAGCGAGCTTCGAAACACGCTCGGGCAGACCCACGGGCAGAGAATCGACACCATGGTGCGCTCTGTTGTAAACGCCACAACCGAAAACGGACTAAGACAAATCGCAATGCAGTCCGACATACAGGACGCCACAGACAGGCTTCGCAATTTTCTTTTCGAGCACGTTTACACCAATCCCGAGGCTAAGGGCGAGGAGGGAAAAGCCTGCGCTATGCTTGAGCATATGTACGGATATTTTCTCAAAAATCCGAATATGATTACCGAAGACCTTAAGCCTATTGTGGAAGAGGAAGGCGTAGAACGCGCGGTGGTCGATTATATTTCGGGTATGACCGACAGATACGCAATAAACCGATATAAACAACTCTTTATTCCCAGAGTTTGGGGAGTAGACATGGAGGAGGCTTGATTTTTGGCTCGGATTGATCAGAGCGTTATAGAAGATATAAAGTTTCGAAACGACATCGAGCAGGTGATTTCGGGTTACGTATCGCTAAAAAGAGCCGGCTCCAACATGGTCGGTCTGTGTCCCTTCCACAGCGAGAGAAGCCCGTCCTTTACGGTCTTCACCTCTGACCAGAGCTTTTACTGCTTCGGATGCGGCTCGGGCGGAGACGTTATCACCTTCATTCGCAAAATCGAGAACCTTGACTACCCATCCGCCATTGAATTTCTCGCAAGGCGCGCGGGAATTACTCTGACTCTTGACAAGGACAGCAAAAAAGAGTCGGATAATAAGCGCAGAATCCTTGAAATGAACAGGGAGGCGGCAAGGTTTTATCACAAAATGCTCCTTTCTCCAAAGGGTAAGCCGGGGCTTGATTATCTTTTAAAACGCGGGCTCACAATGCCCATAATTAAAATCTTCGGTCTCGGGTTTGCACCCAATGAATTTTCCGCTCTTACCGGATTTTTAAGGTCGAAGGGATATACCGACAGCGAGATGTCAAGCGCATTTTTGTGCGGTATAAGTCGAAAAAACGGAATGCCCTACGATTATTTTCGAAACAGAGTGATGTTTCCGATAATCTCTGTTACCGGAGACGTTGTCGCATTCGGCGGAAGGGTCATGGACGACTCCCAGCCGAAATATCTCAACTCCTCCGACACACCGGTTTTCAAAAAAAGCCGAAATCTTTTTGCTCTCAACTATGCAAAATCCGCGTGCTCGGAGCAGCTGATACTGTGCGAGGGGTACATGGACGTCATAGCGCTTCATAAGGCGGGCTTTAAAAACGCGGTTGCCACCCTCGGAACCGCCATAACCCCCGAGCAGGCGAGAATTTTCAAAAGGTATACAAACCGCGTTATTATTTGCTACGACGCGGACGCCGCGGGACAAAACGCCGCAAATAAGGCTTTTCGACTGCTTGGAGAGGCGGGACTTGAATGTAAAATAATTAAAGTCGAAAACGCCAAGGATCCGGACGAATACATAAAGAAATTCGGTCCCGATGCTTTCACCTCGCTTATGTCAAAAAGCAGAAGCGAATTTGATTTCAGATTTGACAGCATAATGGCAAATAATGACACAGATACAACCGACGGAAAGGTTAAAGCGCTGTCTCAGGTGGTTGAGGTAATTGCCGAGTTTTCGGGCGCCGCTCAAAGGGAGGTATACATCCACAAGGCGGCAGAGGCGCTGTCGCTCTCGCCCGATTCAATAAGGCGGGACGTCGAAAAAAGCATTTCCGGAAGAAACAGTCGGCAAAGAAAAGACGAATTCAGAAAGATAATAACTGAAACCGAAGGGTACGGCGACAGGATAAATCCCGACGCACCGAAAAACCTGAAGGCGGCAAAAGCCGAAGAGGCAATAATCGGAATACTGTTGCTCCATCCGGAGTACATTTCCGAAATGAGGAAAAAAGGCACCCTGCCTCTTGAGTCGGACTTTTTTACCGAGTTCGGGAAAAAGGTATTCTCGCTTATGAGCGAGCTTTCGATGACCGATAATTTCAGCGATTCGATGCTCGGCGAGAGCCTCACTCCCGACGAGATGAGCAGACTTGAAAAAATAAAGATAACAAGACGGCAGGTGACCTCAAACACCATTGAGATTCTTTACGATTGTCTCGAAACTCTGAAAAGGGCGCGCTCGGCAGACGAAAAAGACGTCGGGGACATTATTAAAGAAAAAAGAAAAAAGAAAAATTAAAGATACGGCGAAAACAAACTTTGTCGCAAGACCAAACAGCAAAAGCGGAGGAATTTAAATGAGAATTGACGAAAGTATGCTCAGCGAAGACAAAAAATCGGGGCTAAACGGGCTTATTGAAAGGGGAAAATCCCAAGGAAGCCTTTCAAGCAGTGAAATAATGGAGGCGTTTGAAAGCGAGGATTTTGATCTTGAGCAAATGGAGCGCATATACGAAACTCTCGAAGGAATGGATATCGAGATCACCGAGTATATGCAAAACGACGCCGAAGAGATAGAAAACGAGCTTGGAAAGCTGACCAGCGCGGAAGAAATGGAAAAGATGCTGACGCAGGAGGGACTTGCAATCGACGACCCCGTGCGCATGTATCTTAAAGAGATAGGAAAGGTCAATCTGCTTGACAGCGACAAGGAAATGGAGCTTGCCGGAGAAATGTACGAAGGCTTTCAAGCCGCCGAGCTGTTAAAGGACCCCGAGGGGCTTGACGAAGAGTATATCGCAAAGCTCAAAGAGGCGGTAAAGAAGGGCGAGGTTGCCCGAAACGCATTGGTTGAGGCGAATTTGCGACTTGTGGTGAGCATTGCAAAGCGCCACTCGGGTAAGGGACTGTCCTTTCTTGACCTTATACAGGAGGGCAATTTGGGACTTTTGAAAGCGGTCGAAAAGTTCGACTACCGCAAGGGATATAAATTTTCCACATACGCCACATGGTGGATAAGACAGGCGATAACAAGAGCAATTGCCGACCAGGCAAGGACAATAAGAATTCCGGTTCACATGGTGGAGACCATACACAAGGTGTCAAGAGTTTCGAGAAAGCTTTTACAGCAGTACGGTCATGAGGCGAGCGTTGAGGAAATAGCTGAGGAAATGAACATAACCCCCGAAAAGGTGCGCGAGATAATGAAAATTGCGCTTGACCCCGTGTCGCTTGAAATGCCTATAGGCGAGGAGGAGGACAGCCATCTGGGAGATTTTATTCAGGATGAGGATTCGCCGGCTCCCTCGGATGCCGTTTCTCAGACAATGCTGCGCGAACAGCTGCTCGAGGTGCTGCACACGCTTACTCCCCGTGAGGAGCAGGTCTTAATGCTCAGATTCGGTCTTAAGGACGGAAGGATGAGAACGCTTGAAGAGGTGGGCAAGGTCTTTGACATAACAAGGGAGCGCATACGCCAGATTGAGGCGAAAGCGCTCAGAAAGCTCCGCCATCCGAGCCGTTCGAAGCGCCTGAAGGATTATCTTGATCCGTAAGAGGTATATTTTTAGCGCCTGACGATGAAAATTTGTCATTATGTACAAATTAAGAAGAGATAAATTGTATAAATTGCTGAAATAATAAGCTAATCTACACAAAAATCAGTCTCTGAAATTGTTCAAATTGAATTGCAGGATAATGTTTTCGGTGAACAAGCTGTGAATTAATACCCGCTTTTAGGCGTCCTGCTTTTATAAATACTTCTTGACATAATCACTTTTTTGTTGTAAAATAATAATGTTAAATATATTGGGCAGCGAATTTATATTCATCTGCTTTTGTATTAAGGAGGATACGCATGAAAAAAAGACTTCTGAGCTTGTTTTTATGCATCACAATGCTCGTTTCTTCTATTGCGCTGATTTCCTGCGGCAATCAGGGAAATCAGTCGTCAAAGAGCACTTTTGTGCCGATGACCATCACTTTAACGCTGATGAAAAACGAAGGAACCACTCCGGAAGGCGTCAAGGCCGTTCAGGATGCTATCAACAATGTTACCGAGAGAATGTTTAACACACATATCGTGCTTCAGCTGTACACGGAAAACGAGTACACTGCGGAGGTTCAGACTCGGCTTGCCGCAAGAGCCGCGGATGTCGAGGCGGGAATTAAAAAATCCTCTGCGGGCAGCAATAAGGACGTTGTTATAAACGAAGAGACGGGACGCGAGGTAACGGTATACCCCGAGCCTTACGAAAATCAGATTGACATATTCCTTGTTTCGGATTACAACGAGCTTGTAACTTATTACCGCGACAAGAAGATTGCCGACCTTTCCGACGCGTTCAACGCCACTACCGGAAATGCAATTCTGCTTAACAAGTACATAACTCCGAGCCTTATGAATTTCGGAAAAATAAACGATATTCAGTATGCGATACCTTCCAACTCATTTTATGGCGAATATGAGTATCTGCTTATAAACAAAGAGCTTTTCGATAAGTACAATTACGATATTGACGAGGTTACCGACCTTAATTCGATAGGGCAGTATCTTGTTGACCTCGCGCATTACGAAAAGGACGTAAAGCCGCTTTACAACATCAATGAAATGGGTCTTGAAAGCGTTACCGGAAGACCCTCGGTCGTTGCAAGCTATGTTGAAGAAGGCGCCGTTATCGATTCGGAGACCGCTTTCGGTCCCTCGAATATAATGATGATAGATGCGGTAAGAGCCCTCCTTACAACTATCACTTCTTTCGCTTCCATTAACGGAGATTATCCGATTTACACCGAAAAGGTTGATTTTGACACGAAGTTCGGCGCCGCTTATATCAAAGGCACGAGCGAGCTTCCCGAGCAGTACGAGGACGAGTACTATGTTGTGCGCCACAGAGGACCTATTGCCGAGACCTCCGAGGTTTACGCTTCGATGTTTGCGGTAAGCGCATTTACCACCGACGTTACTCGCTGCACCGAGATTATCAATTATTTCAACACCAACGTCGAAATGAGAAATATGCTTCTGTACGGCGTTGAAAATGTGACGTATACACGTGACGAGAACGGCGTTGTCACAAGAGTGAGCACGCCAGTTGAAGACGAAAACAGACAGCCGACCGGCGCATACTATACATATTCAATGGATATGTACAAGACCGGCAACCTATTCCTTGTATGGCAGAATACCGACATGACAGAGTCCGAGCTTATGTATTCGGCAAACAACTGGGAGCTTGCAAAGAACGCTTCAAGAGAAGCTCATTTCTCGCCCAACATCGGCTTCTCGCTCAAATATGACACTAAGAACACGTACGACCCCTCGATTCAAAATGGAATTACCGTTGAAGAGGCAAGCCTCCAACTTGAGCTTCTTTACGAGGAGCTTTGGGTGAAAATGCGCGAATTCGGCAGCGTTGTCGACACCTCGACAGGTGAAATTGCCGAGCCCAACGCCTTCTTCAATTCACTTGAAAGATGGCTGTCGGACAATATATATGTTATTTACGGTCTGTCCAACAGAAACAACGACGTATACGCGTTTAACAAGCAATACCGCGAATGGTACAACAATATGCTGTATCCCGACGGAATGCCCGAAACATAAGTAATAAAACAAAAAAGCTTGACCGGAGCTGCCTCAAAGTGTATTTGCGGCGGCTCCGGTGATTTTGCGCTCGGTGCATTATATATCGTAAATTCATTCGGATTTCAAATATTTTGGCAATTTTGCCGAAAACCATGTCAAAATCACAGTATATATCGGGATTTTTTAAGCATGTTTTTGTGCAAAAGGGAGAATATTACTCATATAATAAACAATACTTGACAATTTGAATTATCGGTGGTATAATAACTTAGTCTTAATGTGATTAACTGTGCCAATATGCACTTTTCAGCCTATAATCACAGTCGGACAAAACGATAAACATCGAAAAAATCAGCAAGAACAGGAGGTGCAAGCATGCCAACATTTAACCAACTGGTTAAGCAGGGAAGAAAAAAGTCAGAGTACAAATCCAAGGCGCCTGTGCTTCAGAGAGGCTTTAACTCGCTGAGCAACACACCCACAGATCAAAGCGCTCCCCAGAAAAGAGGAGTATGTACCAAGGTTTCGACCATGAACCCGAAGAAGCCTAACTCGGCTATCCGTAAGATTGCCAGAGTGAGACTTACCAACGGGCTTGAGGCGACAACCTATATTCCCGGAATCGGACACAACCTTCAGGAACACTCGGTTGTTCTCATCAGAGGAGGAAGAGTCCGTGACCTGCCCGGTGTGAGATATCACATAATCCGCGGAACCCTTGATACTCAGGGAGTTGAATCGCGCAGACAGGGAAGGTCAAAGTACGGCGCAAAGAGACCCAAAACCGCAAAGAAATAATCGGGGTCAAAAAGGTAAGTAGTTTTTTATCGTTTGTGCACACAGAGTTTTTTGCTGATTACCGCAATGTTTATTGTTTAATCTGACAAGCTGTGTCCTGCACTGCGGAAGAAATCTTTCGAGTACCAATGATATCATATTTTTAATGAAGGAGGGAAGTTAAAGTGCCAAGAAGAGGACAAATTTCCAAGAGAGAAGTGCTGCCGGACCCGATGTACGGTTCAACGCTGGTGACAAAGCTCATCAACAACATCATGTACGACGGCAAGAAAGGCGTTGCTCAGAAGATTGTTTACGATGCGTTTAAAATCGTTGAAGAAAAATCCGAAAAGAACGCCCTTGAGGTCTTTACCGCTGCTCTTGAAAACGTAATGCCGGTGCTTGAGGTCAAGGCTCGCCGTCTGGGCGGTTCGACCTATCAGGTGCCTATGGAGGTAAGACCCGCAAGAAGACAAACGCTGGGTCTTCGCTGGATAAGAACCTATTCGAGACAGCGCGGCGAAAAGACGATGGCTGAACGCCTTGCCGCCGAGATTCTTGATGCTTCGAACAGCATGGGCGGAGCATTTAAGAAAAAGGAAGAAACACATAGAATGGCTGAAGCCAACAAGGCTTTTGCGCATATCAGATATTGAGTTATTGAGTTTAAGGAGACACAAAGAATATGCCGAGAGAATACTCTCTTGAAAACACCCGTAACATCGGTATTATGGCGCATATTGACGCCGGTAAGACCACGACGACAGAGAGAATACTCTTTTACACGGGTAAAACACACAAGATGGGTGAGGTTCACGACGGCGGAGCAACAATGGACTGGATGGAGCAGGAGCAGGAAAGAGGAATCACAATCACCTCTGCCGCAACGACCTGCTACTGGAAGGGCAATCGTATAAATATTATCGACACCCCCGGGCATGTTGACTTTACCGTTGAGGTTGAGCGTTCACTCCGTGTGCTTGACGGCTCCGTAACCGTACTCTGCGCAAAAGGCGGCGTTGAGCCGCAGTCAGAGACCGTCTGGCGTCAGGCAGACAAATATCATGTACCGAGAATGGTATATGTAAACAAAATGGACATAATGGGAGCGGATTTCTTCCGTTGTGTCAAGATGCTCAGAGAGCGTCTTAAAGCAAACGCCGTTCCGATACAGCTTCCTATCGGTTCCGAGGATCAATTCAAAGGAATTATCGACCTTATGAACATGGAATCAGACGTATATTACGATGATCTCGGTAAGGACATGAGAGTCGAGCCGATTCCGGAGGACATGAGGGAGATAGCCGAGCAGTACAGACAGCAAATGGTCGAGGAGATCGTCGAAACAGACGAGGACCTTACAATGAAGTACCTTGAGGGCGAGGAGATAACAGCCCCCGAGCTTAAAGCGGCGCTTCGCAAGGCTACAATTAATAACGAGATAGTTCCGGTTATATGCGGAACCTCGTACAGAAACAAGGGCGTTCAGAAGCTGCTTGACGCAGTTGTTGATTATATGCCCGCGCCGGTGGATATTCCGGCAATCAAGGGTATCGACCCGAGACGAGACGACGGCGACAACGAGGTTGAGCGTCATTCGGACGACAGCGCGCCCTTCTCGGCTTTAGCTTTCAAAATCATGACCGACCCGTATGTGGGAAGGCTGACCTTCTTCCGTGTATATTCGGGGACGGTTGTTGCCGGAACCACGGTTTACAACTCGGTCAAAAAGTCGAGAGAGCGTATGGGAAGAATACTCCAGATGCACGCCAACGAGCGTAAGGATATCGACGAATGTTATTCGGGAGATATTGCGGCAGTAGTCGGTCTTAAAAATACCACTACCGGCGACACTCTCTGCGCCGAGTCCGACCCCGTCATTCTTGAATCGATGGAATTTCCGGAGCCTGTTATCAAGGTGGCAATCGAGCCGAAAACCAAGGCAGGTCAGGAAAAGATGGGAATTGCGCTTGGCAAGCTTGCCGAAGAGGACCCGACATTCAGAACCTATACCGATGAAGAAACGGGGCAGACGATTATCGCGGGAATGGGCGAGCTCCACCTTGAAATAATCGTAGACAGACTGCTTCGTGAGTTCAAGGTTGAGGCTAATATCGGTAAACCTCAGGTATCTTACAAAGAAACCATAAGAAAGAGCGCGGATTCGGATACCAAATACGCGCGTCAGTCGGGCGGTAAGGGTCAATACGGTCACGTCAAAATTACCATTGAGCCTAACGAGCCCGGCAAGGGATACGAATTTATCAACAAGGTTGTCGGAGGCGCCATTCCTAAGGAATATATTCCCGCGGTTGACGCAGGTATTCAGGGCGCAATGACTGCCGGAGTGCTTGCGGGCTACAACGTGGTTGACGTCAAGGTCACTCTTTACGACGGTTCGTATCACGAGGTTGACTCCTCTGAAATGGCATTCAAGATAGCCGGTTCAATGGCGTTTAAGGACGCCATGAAGAAGGCGGATCCGGTAATTACTGAGCCTATCATGAAGGTTGTCACCATCACCCCCGAGGACTATCTCGGAGACGTCATCGGAGACTTTAACAGCCGCCGCGGACAGATTCAGTCAATGGAGCCTATTTCGGGCGCGCATGAGATAGTCGCAATGGTCCCGCTTGCGGAGATGTTCGGATACGCAACCGACCTTCGCAGCAAAACTCAGGGAAGAGGACAGTACTCAATGGAGCCCAGTCACTTCTCCGAGGTTCCGAAGTCGATTATGGATACAATCATAGCCGGCAAAAAGTAATTCTACAAAGTAAAACTATTTTATTTATTAAAATTAAAAAACACAAAAAATTGGAGGAAAATTACAATGGCAAAAGCTAAGTTTGAAAGAACGAAACCTCATGTTAACATTGGTACTATCGGACATGTTGACCACGGCAAAACAACTCTTACAGCAGCAATCACAAAAACACTTTCCCTTTCAAACAGCAGTATCGAGTTCATGGCATATGACCAGATCGATAACGCTCCCGAAGAGAAGGCAAGAGGAATCACAATCAACACAAGACACGTTGAGTACGAAACAGAGGCTCGCCACTACGCTCACGTTGACTGTCCCGGGCATGCCGACTATGTCAAGAACATGATCACCGGTGCGGCTCAGATGGACGGCGCTATCCTTGTTGTCGCAGGTACAGACGGACCTCTTCAGCAGACCCGTGAGCACGTTCTGCTCGCCCGTCAGGTCGGCGTTCCCGCTATCGTCGTTTTCATGAACAAGACAGACCTTGTTGACGACGAAGAGCTTCTTGACCTTGCCGAGATGGAAGTCAGAGACCTTCTCACCGAGTACGAGTTCCCCGGCGATGAAACTCCTATCATCCGCGGTTCCGCACGTAACGCTCTTGAGTCCCCCTCAAAGGACCCCAACGACCCCGTATACGCTCCTATTCTTGAGCTTATGCACGCAGTTGACACTTATATTCCCACTCCTGACCGTAAGTCTGATCTTCCTTTCCTTATGCCCGTTGAGGACGTGTTCTCAATTTCCGGACGTGGAACGGTTGCAACAGGTAGAGTAGAGCGCGGAACCGTTAAGGTCGGCGACGTTGTAGAAATCATCGGTCTTACAGAGGAAAGAAAGAAAACAACCGTTACAGGCGTTGAGATGTTCCACAAGCTCATGGATCTTGCAGAGGCAGGAGACAACATCGGCGCACTGCTCCGCGGTATTGCAAAGAACGAGGTCGAGAGAGGACAGGTTCTCTGCGCTCCCGGTTCGGTTAACCCTCACACAAAGTTCACAGGACAGGTTTACGTTCTGACTGAAAAGGAAGGCGGACGTCACGGCCCCTTCTTCGCAGGCTACAGACCTCAGTTCTATTTCAGAACAACCGACGTTACAGGAACAATTTCTCTTCCCGCTGACGTTGAGATGTGCCGTCCCGGAGATAACGTAAATCTCACGGTCGAGCTTATCACACCTATCGCTATCGAGAAGGGACTCCGCTTCGCTATCCGTGAAGGCGGCAGAACCGTCGGTTCAGGCGTTGTTTCCGATATCATTGCTTAATTTGAGGTAATTTACTCAAGTAGCTAATTTAAACTCGGGGCGGGCTGTTTTTCTGCCCGTCCCGAATTTACGTAAAATCAAAACTAAATATAAACTAATATTAAATATTAATTGTATTACGATTAACTTTGGGGGTTGGTGAAAATCCACATCGGCGGTAAAGTCCGCGCGCATTTATGCTGAACAGGTTAATTTCCTGTACCGACGGTATAGTCCGGATGAGAAAAGATAATCGTCTTTCACGATTTCTTTTTCATTTCCCTTAAAGCAAACCGAATCATAAAGGGGATTGAATTATGAACACTACAGCGAAAAATATTCTTAAATTAAAAAAACTGGCTATTGCCGCAATGTTTTCTGCCCTTGCCTATGCCGCAACCTTTGTTGTGCATATCGGCGTGCAGTTTTTGACTCTTGATTTTAAAGACGCTCTGCTCCTTATCGGCGCCATGATATGCGGTCCGGTTTACGCGCTGATAATGCCGATAATTGTTGCGCTCATTGAGTTTGTAACCATAAGCGACACCGGAGTTTACGGTCTTATTATGAACTTTATTTCTTCGGCGGCGTTCTGCATTCCGGCAACCATTGTTTACAGCCGCAAAAGAAATTTTACCTTTGCGATTGTCGGAATATGCACGGCGGTCGTTTCAACGACCTCGGTTATGATGCTTGCTAATCTTATTGTAACGCCGTATTTCATGCATACTGATGTAGCCACGGTTGTGGGGCTTATTCCGGTTTTACTTTTGCCTTTCAATCTTGCAAAGTCTATAATGAACGCCGGTATTGTGGCGGCGCTTTATAAACCCGTTTCAACAGCGCTCAAGCGGGCAAGGATAACCGAATTTCAAAGTCTTGAAAATTCCCGAGAAAACAAGGTATTTTCAAAAAAATCAATTGTTATGCTTGTACTCTCGGTGCTTCTTATAGCGGCGGGACTTGTAATTCTCTTTATCTTCCTTAACGGAAAGATAAGCTTTGGTAAAACAATAGGCTAAGGCGCTTTAATTCAACGCCGGACATATAAAAACTAAGGAAACAACAACGAAATGGTTGAGGCTATAGAACACTTTTTTCTTGAGATTGTAGGGCGAGAGCTGTGTGTTTTCTTTTGCTCTATGATACCGATTATCGAGCTTCGCGGCGGCATACCTCTTGCCGCCGCCCTCGGTCTGCCTTTTTGGCAGTCATACATAATCGCGGTCATCGGAAACCTGATTCCCGTTCCGTTTATTCTTCTGTTTATCAGGGCGATACTTAAATGGATGAACAAGGTTCCCCATTTGTGTAAGGTATCCCTTTGGCTTGAAAAGAAGGCGGATAAGCACAAGGAAAAGGTGGAAAAGTACTCTTTTTGGGGGCTGTTTATCTTTGTTGCGATTCCGATTCCCGGAACCGGCGCATGGACCGGCTCGCTTGTCGCGGCGCTTATCAACACAAGATTTTCCAAGGCTATGCTTGCGGTAACATTAGGCGTGCTTACCGCAGGAGTTATTATGACGCTTGTCAGCTACGGTATTTTAGGTTTTTTGTCCTTTTTGGTCTGACAGGTATTGCAAAACGCATTGTATTGTGATATAATGCAGTGAGAATAAAAATATCTTATCAAGAGTGATGGAGGGACTGGCCCTGTGAAGTCACGGCAACCTGCAAAAATGCAAGGTGCCAATTCCGTGGAGATGAGAAATTTCGGCGTCCGCGGAGCGGACGCCGAAAATTATGCGCTGCCAAAAGAGAAAGGAAATACAAATATGAAGAAGCTGTTTACCTCCGAATCGGTTACCGAAGGTCATCCCGACAAAATTTGCGATATAATATCCGATTCGATTCTTGACGCTCTGCTTGAAAAGGACCCGGACGCAAGAGTGGCGTGCGAGACCACCGCTACCACCGGTGTTATCTACATTATGGGCGAAATAAGCTCAAAAGCCTCGGTAAAATACGACGATATTGTAAGAAATGCGGTTCGAAATATCGGCTATGACAGAGCAAAGTACGGTTTTGACTGTGAGACCTGCGCCGTTATTAACGCAATTCACAGTCAGTCGCCCGATATTGCCATGGGCGTTGACAAAAGCCTTGAAGCAAAAAACGGTGAAAATGACGCCTATGAAACAGGTGCGGGAGATCAGGGAATGATGTTCGGCTTTGCCTGCGACGAAACTCCCGAGCTTATGCCGCTCCCCATTTCTCTTGCTCATAAGCTTGCAAAAGCGCTTACGGCTGCGAGAAAGAGCGGAACGCTTTCATATCTTCGTCCGGACGGAAAAACTCAGGTAACCGTCGAGTATGACAAGGACAAGCCGATAAGAGTCGACACAATAGTTGTCTCCTCTCAGCATGACCCCGACGTATCCCATGACACAATAGAAAAAGACATAGTAGAAAAAGTGATAAAAACGACAGTGCCGAGTTCACTTATTGACAAGGACACAAAAATCTATATCAATCCGACCGGTCGTTTTGTTATCGGAGGTCCTATGGGTGACAGCGGACTTACCGGACGGAAGATAATTGTTGACACGTACGGCGGATACGGAAGGCACGGAGGCGGTTCGTTTTCGGGAAAGGACCCCACAAAGGTTGACAGAAGCGCCGCTTACGCCGCAAGATACCTTGCAAAAAATGTGGTCGCCGCAAAAATTGCGACAAAATGCGAAATTGAGCTTGCATACGCTATTGGAGTTGCAAGACCCGTTTCTCTGATGGTCGATACCTTCGGCACCTCAAAATACTCTGACGAGGAGATAGCAAAAGTGCTGTCAAGGCTTGTCGATCTCAGACCCGCCGCAATTATCGAAAAATTCGGTCTTAAAAAACCGATATACACGCCCCTTGCCGCATACGGTCATATGGGAAGGGAAGATCTCGGCGTTTTTTGGGAAAGAACCGATCTTGCCGAGGAGATAAACTGCGCGCTTAAAGGGAAATAAAATCAGTCAAATGAGTGTCATGCAGCATAAAATGCTATAGGTGATATTTTGTGCTGCATGATATTTTTAAAATAGCAGTGTCTGTATTGTGCGTTTACGGAGGCTATACACTGCTTCACGATATTATAGATATACTCGAAGAAATCGAAAAAAGACAGAGAAAAAAGGAGGTCAGGGACTGCCGCTGTGGAGAAGAAAACAACAAAAATGCCGCAAAACCAGCCGGTGAACGGAAACGAAACCGTACTGCTCGGTACGGTGGAGAGGGTAACCTTCCAAAACAAAGAAAACGGCTTTGCCGTATGCGAAATAAACGCGGACGGTGAGGACGTCACTATTGTCGGAATACTGCCGTATATCTCTGCCGGTGAGGTAGTTAAAGTGACCGGTAAGTGGGAAACACATCCTTCATACGGGCTTCAGTTTAAGGTGTCGGTTTACGAAAAAGAGCTGCCCGCAAACTCCGCCGCAATGTACAAGTACCTTGCCTCGGGAGCGATAAAGGGTGTCGGGGAGTCAATCGCGCGCAAAATTGTGGATATGTTCGGGGACGACACCTTTGACGTTATCGAGCATAATCCCACGTATCTCAGCGACATCCCGGGCATAAGCCCGAAAAAAGCCGCTCACATACACGATGAATTTGTGGAGCAGTTCGGAATGCGCAGCCTTATGGTGCGTTTTCGGGATCATTTCGGACCTGCCACGATTTTAAAGATATATAAAAGATGGGGAAGCGGAGCGGTAGACGTTATTGAGGACAATCCCTATCTGCTGTGCGAGGAAATATACGGTATAGGGTTTGACAAGGCGGATGAATATGCAAGGTCGATAGGCTATGACTCCTCCTCCGACAAGCGCATCGCGGCAGGGATAAAACACGCGCTTTCAGCCAACGCCGTGCAGAACGGACACGTCTTTATTCCCGAAAAAAAGCTCCTGCCGCTTGCCGCCGAGCTGCTCGGGGTTGAGGAAAACAAGGTACGAAAGGTTTACGAGGAAGGTATCGGCGGTATTAAAACCGTAAAATACAACGGGACATGCTGTGTGTATTTGCAGGATTATTATGAGGCGGAGCATTACATATCGGTAAAGCTTGACATGCTTGACAGGCTTTGCGTCAAAGACGGAATCGAAGATATCGACAGGCTTATAAAGCTTGTTGAGGACGAGGAAAAAATCGAGTACGCCGCGGCTCAGAGAAGGGCGATAAGATACGCCATATCAAACGGTGTAATGGTGCTTACCGGCGGTCCCGGAACGGGAAAAACAACGATTATCAGGGCAATAATCAGTATAGCGGAGAGAATGGGTCTTGAAATTGCATTGGCGGCTCCGACCGGAAGAGCGGCAAAGCGAATGTCCGAGGCAACCCAGCATGAGGCGAAAACCATCCACCGTATGCTTGAAATGAAGTATTCGGGGGATGAGGACAAGCCGGTGTTCATGCGCGATGAAAAAAATCTGCTTGGCGAGGAGTTTATTATCATCGATGAATCCTCAATGGTGGACACTATGCTCATGTCGTCATTGCTTCGCGCGATAAAGCCGGGAGCAAGGCTTGTACTTATCGGGGATTCAGACCAGCTTCCCTCGGTTGGGGCAGGCAATGTGCTCTGCGACATTATAAACAGTGAGCGCTTTTGCACGGTACGGCTTACCGAAATATTCAGACAGGCGCAGGAAAGCCGCATAGTTACGAACGCGCACGCCATAAACAACGGCGAGCTTCCCGTACTTGACGACAAAAAAGGAGATTTTTTCTTCCTTTCAAGAGAGGACGAACAGCAAATTCCCAAAACCATAGCAGAGCTTTGTCAAAGTCGGCTTCCGAGGACCTACGGGGAAAAGACAAGAAACGAGATACAGGTTATAACTCCGTCCAAAAAAGGGGTTGCCGGCACACAGCCGCTCAATCTCCTGCTTCAATCGGTGCAGAATCCGCCCGAAAAGGGGAAAAAGGAGAAAAATTTTCGGGGAATTATATTCCGTGAGGGCGACAAGGTCATGCAGATAAAAAACAACTATGACATCGAGTGGAACCGCAACGGTGAAGACGGCGTGGGGATTTTCAACGGCGACATAGGAAGAATAGTGCGGATTGACCATCAGACCGAGAAAATTATTATCGATTTTGACGAGCGTATTGCCGAATATGACTTTAGTATGCTTGAGGAGCTTGAGCACGCGTACGCAATAACCGTTCACAAAAGCCAAGGAAGCGAATATCCGGTAATAATTATCCCCATATACTCATATACCCCCCGCCTTCTTACAAGAAATCTTCTGTACACCGCGGTGACCCGTGCGCAAAAAATGGTCATACTGGTAGGCAGGGCTTCGGTAGTGGCGGCAATGGTCGAAAACGTCAGACAGGTGAACAGATATACGGGGCTTTGCTATATGCTGGCTCCCGACAAATACAACTGATATAAACCGGAGTGCGAATTGAATAATATTAATAAAATTCTCGGGCTTCTCTTTCCTCCTTTTTGCGTTCACTGCGAAAAACTGCTCGACTTTAGGGACGAGAGCGCGTTATGCCCGACATGTCGCGCTCTTTGGGAGGCTGAAAAGAAATGGGTTTGCAAGGATTGCTTTAAAGCCTCTGAGGAGTGCGAATGCGTGCCTCACAGGGCAAGTCAAAAGATAAAAAAGACCTTTCACGTTGCCGAATACGATCCGACATGCGACAGCGTGGTACGTTCTATTATACTTTCATGCAAGGACCATAACTATAAATCGGTTTACAGTCTTGCCGTATGTGAGCTTGAAGAGGTGCTTCGCGCACATCTTAAAAGCTTTAAAAACACGGTCATTACTTATGTCCCGAGAAAGAGGGAAAAGGTTTTAAAAACAGGAGTGGATCAGTCGCTCCTTTGCGCTAAGGAGCTTGCAAAAAGACTTGATATCGAATTTGTAAATGCAATTAAGAGAGTGGGAGGCGGCGAGCAGAAAAGCCTTGATTTTGAGGAGCGTTCGGAAAACGCCCGCCTGTCCTATGAAGCGGAGCCGAAGGCGCTGCTTGCCATAAATTCACGAAATGTAATAATTTATGACGATGTTATGACCACCGGAGCCAGCGTTTCCGCTTGCGCCGAGATACTAAAAACCATGGGAGCAAGAAGCATTTTTGTGCTTTGCCTTGGCAGAGTGTACCGCAAGGGTCGGCAAATTGAAGAAAATAATTAAATAAAGCAAAAATGCAAAAGATCACCTTTGCGGCTCCTTTTGCATTTTTAGTTTATTTTAAAGCTTTTTTATTTAACTGAGTGTATGCTGATATTGTCAAAGGCAGCGTCAGTTTCCGAGTAAAGACCGATAAGACCACTTGTAAATTCATTATCGCTCGCCTTCACCTCGCCGCTGTCGGTTTTAAGCGTAATGCTTGCCCCTTCTGCAATTACACATATCGTTACCGCATCTTTTGCAGACTTAACAGAGGTGCTTGAAAGCAGCTCCTTTGAGCCGTCCTTTATTTTGTATATTGCGAGCTTGCCGTTTTCAAGACTTGCAAGATAGTAATTGTCTTTGTCCTTTGCCCTAATTACAAGTCCTCCGCTGCCCTCTATTTCAAGCGTCGCTTCAAGGTCGTCAAAGTCAGTGCTATTTGCAAAGCACAGACCGCTCCCGCAAAGACTGCCGGTCGAGGCGGAAAAGCTTGCACTGTTAAACGTCCATTTATATGCGTGCAGATCGAAAAAGCTGTCGCTGAAATTGTAACGGTATGAATACGAACCGTCGTTATACGGGCTTATAGCCTTCTGCTTTGCCCCGCACGAGGAGCCTTTTATCGCGTTTGCGTTTGCTGAGCTGTAAACGCTTCCGTCCTCGTTTATTATTCCGTTAAACATCTTAAAACTGTTTCTGTACGAGTCAAGGTAGCAGGGGTGTACCATCAGAGTCCAATAGAAGGGGGCCCAGTTGCCGCTTTTCATCAGCCTTTCGCAGGTGGGAGCAAGATTTGAATATACCGGATAGTTTATATTCTGCGGACCGCCGACCCACTGAACCTCGGTGCAGTATACCGGAAGGTTTGCAAGCGCGCCCTGATCTATTCGAGTTTTGGCGTTATTGTAAAATCCGTCGGCGCTTGACGGGAAATTGTCATGATAATGAATCATATCCATTCCCGCTTCAACAGAATAGACAATATTTATAGGATCTGCGGGTGCCGAGCCGATAGTCAGCGGAACGCTTTTTTGAATTGACACGGCGTAATCGGTAAGGTACATTGCAAGGGAAGAGCGGGAGCCCCAGGGTTCGTTGTAGGTTTCAATTGCCATAAGGCGGTTATCGTCGCCGAAATTCTCAATAAAATAGGTGACAAAGCGCTTCGGCTCGTTCCAACGGCTTCTTGTGTTATATATTTCCGCCGAGGGCGAGGTGACAGACCAGCTTGCCTTTGTGCCCGTGTACTCTCGGCTCCATGTAATGGAGCTGTTATAATTATAGCTGTTGCCGCAGCCCTCAAAGAGCGAAACCATGATAACAATTCCGTGTGACTCTGCAAGGTCGAGAAAATCACGAAACGCCGCGTCAAAGTGCTCAGAGTCCTCAAGCCAATATTCATACGAGACCCAAATGCGAAAAGCGTTAACTCCGAGAATATCGGTTGCGTATCCCATATCGCGGTCGATGATTTCATGGTCGTACCATTTCCAAAATTGCGGTGCGTTAAGGGCGTAGGAGGGGTAATAAACCGCGCCCTTAAGTCCGGATATGACCTTTGTCTGGTCTCCGGTGACCTTGAAAACACAGCTTAGAAGATTATTTTCGGACGGGGTACAGAGCGTTAATTTTCCGCTCTTATTTGCAAGGTATAAGCCGTCTGCGGCGGATTTATATGAACGAAATGCGCCTCTTTGACTGCCGCTCCATGAGGGGTAAATGAGGGCATCCTCCATGTAAAAGGTCGCGCCATTCTTCAAGCTGTCGGTGTCTGCCTTGCCTATTGTCAGCGTGCCGTTGTCGTTTATAATGAAATTTGATGTGCCTGTTTGCCTAAAGGAGTAGCCCTCCCTGTCAGAGAGACCGTATGTCAGCACAAAGCCGCGCAGATTTGCTTCGACCATGGCGCTTATTGTGGGAGTTGTTCCGGCTTTTATATAGTAATTCTTCGCGGCGGCACTCTGCAAAAAGACGGCGTTCTCTTCAAGCTCTCCCGAATAGGTAAGGCAGATGCTGTAAATTCTGAGATCGTCCATAAGACCGCTGTAATTACTGCTTCCGGTAAGAGAGAGGGTGTTTGTGCCAAACTCAACGGAACCCAGCCCCGCAGGGTCAATTGTCTGCGGAATATACTGCCCGACCCCTGTAGTTTTGGCATTTTGCACGCCGTCAATATAGAGAGAAAAAGTTCCGCCCTCGTCAAGACCGTCAAAAGTCAGGGCAACATGGAGCCATTTTTCCGCGTTTGAGGGGTCAACCTCACATTCAAGGGTTGTAACCTTGCCTTGCGCGGCTTTGCTGTTTGCGGCTCCTATTGCGGCTTTGATTTTGCCGTCTGCTATTCCCACGGCAAGTCCGCAATTTGAGTCGCCCTGCTCGTAAATCAGCTGATTTGATTCAAAGGAGGAGGGCTTAATATAGAATGCGACGCTCAGCGCAGAATACGCGGGGTGCAGAAAGGTCGAGTCGGTGATCTGCGAGGTTGAGGTGAAGGGGTTGTTAAGACGCACGCTGCTCTTGCCGTCAAAGCTTATTGCACCGCCGTCAACTCCGCCGTCTTTAATAAGCTTTACTCCCTTCATTCCCGTACTGTCACGTGGACTTGAAAGCGATGAGTAAAGGACTGTGGCTCCCGGCGCTTCGTCAAATTTATACCACAAAAGCCCGTTTGCGGAGGATATTGTCCCAAGCAGCTCGTCAGTGCCGCCCGAGCTTTTATTATATTCGTCGGCGTCAAATTCGTATCTTGTTGTGGCAAGCGCACTGCCGTCGTCTTTTTCTATTTCGTTTTCGTTTTCGCCGGTCGTCGTAGTCCCCTCTTTTTTTGATTTGCACGAAGTGCCGCTGCAAATAAGAAGAGTCAGCGCAAGAAGAAGCGAGACAATGCAAGTAAAGCGAGAGTTTTTCATTTGGAGGCTCCTTTTTTATATTAATAGGGCGTTCTTTTGTATCATTGTATCATAAAATTCAGCCTTCCGCAACAGATAAAATTAAAAAAACTCGGATAAAACGGACATTATCTCACATCGTTTCGGCAAAAGTTTTGCATCGGACTTGAAAAAGTAAAAAAATATGATATAATATTTACTGTAGCGCCGGCTCTTAAAATGAGCAAAAACAGCACAAACAGCAAGTAGATTCGCGGCTTGCCGCAGTAAATTAAATATTAAAAAGAAAGGAAGCCATGACATGTTAAGGTCACGGCGGGAGAGAAATGAACAATTTTAAATTTTACAGTCCTACATACTTTGTTTTCGGAAAGGATACGGAAAAACAGGTCGGGGAATATGTGCATAAATTCGGAGGCAGTCGTGTGCTGATTCACTACGGCGGAGGCTCGGTTGTAAAAAGCGGACTGCTTGAGAGGGTGAAGAGCGCGCTTGACGATGACGGAATTTATTATGTAACTTTGGGAGGGGTGAAGCCCAACCCCACAAGCGGACTTGTATACAAGGGTATTGAGCTTTGCAGAAAAGAAAAAATAGACTTTGTTTTAGCCGTCGGCGGAGGAAGCGTTATCGATTCTTCAAAGGCAATAGCGCTCGGCACGCTGTATGAGGGTGACTTTTGGGACTTTTATGAGGACAAGTCGCGTATAGCAAACGCCACGGCGCTGCCTGTCGGCACAATTTTGACAATTGCCGCGGCGGGCAGTGAGGGAAGCTCGGACAGCGTTATAACAAAGGAAGAGGGAATGTTAAAACGCGCAACGGGCGGTGACTGCCTACGCCCCAAATTCTCAATTTTAAATCCCGCGCTTACCCAAACTCTGCCGGCATATCAGACCGCCTGCGGAGCCACCGACATTATGGCGCATGTCTTTGAAAGATATTTTACAAACACCGAAAACGTTGAAACCACCGACCGCATCTGCGAAGCGCTGCTTATGGCAATGATTCACGAAACGCCGAAGGTTATCAAAACCCCCGACGACTATGAGGCAAGAGCAAATATTATGTGGGCAGGAATGGTTGCGCATAATGATATTTGCGGCGTGGGCAGGGAACAGGACTGGAACTCTCACTGGCTGGAGCATGAGATATCGGCGCTTACCGACTGCGCTCACGGCGCGGGACTTGCGGTAATTATGCCGGCTTGGATGGAATACGTTTACCGCCACGATATCATGAGATTTTGCAAGGTTGCGGTGCGCGTTTGGGGCTGTCCCATGGATTTTGACAATCCGGAAAGCACGGCAAAGGCGGGAATTGCCGCCTTTCGTGCGTTCCTTAAATCTATCGGTATGCCCACAACGATGCAAGAACTGGGAGCCGATGAAAAAGACATACCCTATCTTGTGAAAACCCTCGGGCTAAACGGAGGAAAAACAGGCGGATTCGTCCACCTTGACGAAAAGGACGCCGAAAATATTTATAAGCTTGCGCTCAGAAAATAACCGTATTTGCAATAAATTGCAGATATAAACGGAAACATAATAATATTATTCTCTATTAAACGGTATTATGGTAATACCGTTTAATACACACTTTAGCACTTTACAACTCTAATGCAATAGTGTATAATACCACTAAAGTGAAAAGAATTAATGCTGAAAGGAAAGATGTATATGGAAGTCCATCACGGCAGTGAGCATATTAGCGAGCTTTACAAGGTGCTTGCCTCACTTACAAGCGAGGAGGAGTTCGGAATTTTTTTCGAGGATCTTTGCACATATAAGGAAATTGAGCAGATGGCACAGCGGCTTTGCGGCGCCGAGCTATTACTTGACGGGAAAACCTACACGCAAATAACCTCAAGCACAGAAATATCAAGCGCCACTTTAAGTCGTGTGTCAAGGTGTATTCAGTACGGAAGCGGCGGGTATAACAGACTGCTCAAACGTTACCTTGACGGGAAAGGACAACAATAATGAAACTTACTAAAAGCGAGCAGACCTATCTTGAGCTCGGCTCCCTTTATGAGAGCTACGGATATGACAAATTCTTAATGCGAAAGTTTGAAGAATACTCACTTTACCTTGAAAATAAAAATTTTCTCACAAGCGAGCATATTTTGACATTTAACGACCCGGGCGGAAAGCTGATGGCATTAAGACCCGATATAACCCTTTCGATTCTAAAGAATGCAAAAAATAAAAAGGGCGCGCAAAAGGTCTATTACAGGGAAAACGTATGCCGGCTTGATAAGCGCAGTATGCAGTATGTGGAAATAGAGCAGCTTGGAATCGAGGCTGTCGACTCTGTCGGCACAGCGACACTGCTTGAGGTCTGCGAGCTTGCCAAAAAAAGCCTTGAAGCCGTCGACCCGGACTATATTCTTTGCGTATCCGATATGGAATACGTCCTCGGATTTCTTGAAACGGTAAAAGGCATGGACGAAGGGGCAACCGAGAGGGTAATGTCCTTTATTAAAAGCAAAAATGCGCATGAGCTTTATTTGGAGCTTACTGCGTGCGGCGTTAAGGAAGAATACGCCGCGGAGTTCTCTTCGCTTATCATGTTTTCGGGAACCAATGGCGAAATATTCGAGAAGGCAAAGGCGCTTGTTTTAAATCAAAGAATGGAAAAAGCGCTGATGAATATAAAAAGTATGACAAGCGAGTCTGCTATGCCCGAAAAGGTGAAGGTTGACTTTACGCTTATGAACGACATTTCTTACTACAATGGCCCCGTGTTTTGCGGGTACGTAAAAAAGATTCCGCGCGCTATACTTACAGGCGGATTTTACAACAGAATGGCTCAAAAATTTTCAAAAACCTGCGCTGTGGGGTTTGCCCTCTCTCTTGACGAGCTTGACGCTTATTACGGTGAAAATCCCGAATACGACGTTGACGCTCTTTTACTCTACGACAGCGAAGAGGCGGTAAAAAAGGCGCTGAGGCTTGCCGAAAGCATGAGAAGCACCGGAATGAGCGTTCGAATTGAAAAAAGCGTTCCCGAGGGCATTCGATGCCGCGAGATAATAAGGGTGGACTCTGACTGAAAACTTGAAAGGATAATTAAAAATGTTGAATATTGCACTGCCGAAGGGCAGACTTGGGATGAAAGTATATGATATGCTTGCAGACATCGGTTACGAGTGTCCCGAGATTCTTGAAGACAATCGAAAGCTGATATTCGAAAACAAGAAAAACAACGTGCGCTATCTGCTTGTCAAGCCCTCGGACGTCACAATATACGTTGAGTACGGCGCGGCGGATATCGGAGTTGCCGGAAAGGATATAATTCTTGAAACCATGCCCGACGTTTACGAGCTTTTGGATTTGGGGTTCGGGAAATGCAGAATGTGCGTTGCGGCTCCCGTAGGCTACCGCGAGGATACCGACCGAGTGCTGAGAGTGGCGACAAAATTCCCGAATATTGCAAAAAACTACTATATGTCAAAAAATCGGGAAATTGAGATAATAAAGCTTTACGGCTCAATTGAAATAGCCCCGCTCACCTCACTGTCGGACGTCATTGTCGATATTGTCGAAACCGGTACCACGCTTAAAGAAAACAATCTTGAGGTTATAGAGAGCATATTGCCGATAAGCGCAAGGCTTATTGCCAACAAGGCAAGCTCAAATTTCAGGGCTGATGAAATAGGCAGGATAGTCAGTATGCTGAAAAACAGAAAAAACGAGGTTTGAAAGGAAGCCGATATATGATTAAAATAATCGATAAGGAAATAGAGAGCAGTGAAATACTAAACCGAGAGATCGCCTCTTACCCCGAATATGAGGGAACTGTCAAAGAAATAATTGCCGACGTCTCGCAAAACGGGGATGCGGCGCTTTATAAATACTGCGAGAGGTTCGACGGCGCAAAGCTTAGTTCTTTGATTGTAAGCGAAGAGGAGTTTGAGGAGGCGTTTTCTCTTGTTGACTCCGATTTTATAAAAATTCTCGAAAAGGCAAAAGAAAACATAGAGTTTTACCACAAGCATCAGCTAAGACAGGGCTTTAGAATCGAAAAAGACAACGGGATAGTACTCGGTCAAAAGATAACGCCGATAGAAAAAGCGGGCATTTACGTTCCGGGCGGAACCGCCAGTTATCCCTCCACCGTGCTTATGAACGCGCTTCCCGCAAAGATTGCGGGTGTGAAAAGAATAGTGATGACAACGCCTCCACTAAAGGGAAGCGGCAAAATAAAGCCCGAAATACTTGTTGCCGCCAAGCTTTGCGGAGTTGACACAGTGATAAAATGCGGCGGCGCGCAGGCAATAGCCGCTCTTGCGTACGGGACAGAAAGCGTCCCGAAGGTTGACAAGATAGTGGGACCTGGCAATATTTTCGTGGCGCTTGCAAAAAAGCAGGTGTTTGGTATGGTGAGTATTGACATGATAGCGGGACCCAGTGAGATACTTGTCATTGCCGACGGCACCTGCGACAAGGTTCAAGTGGCGTCCGACCTGCTCTCTCAGGCGGAGCATGACAAGCTTGCAAGCGCGGTGCTTGTGACAAACAGCAAAGCCCTTGCCTACGGTGTTTCTCAAGAGCTTGAAGAGCAGATAGAAAGACTTGAGAGGCGAGAGATAGCAAGAGCTTCGATTGATACAAACGGCAAAATCATTATAACCGACAGCATAGACAAGGCAGTTGAGATAGCCAACCGCATTGCGCCCGAGCACCTTGAACTGTGCGTTGAAAATCCGTTTGACTACCTTGATAAAATCGAAAACGCGGGCTCGATATTCCTTGGAAAATACTCTCCCGAGCCGCTTGGCGACTATTTTGCAGGTCCCAACCACACCCTTCCTACAGGCGGCGGCGCAAGATTCTCTTCCGCACTTTCGGTCGACGACTTTGTGAAAAAGACCCAATATATGTATTACACCGATACCGCCCTTGAAAAGGTAGCCGGCGATATTGCAACCTTTGCAAGAGCTGAGGGACTTGAAGCTCACGCAAAGGCAGTCGAGACAAGATTTCGGAACGCTAAAAAGTAAGGAGTGAAATTTTTGAGCAGATTTTTTTCCGATAAATTCACCGGACTTGAAGCTTATGTTCCTGGTGAACAGCCAAAAGACAAAAAGTATATCAAGCTCAACACCAACGAATCCCCCTTTCCTCCCGCACCTTTGGTGATATCCGCGCTAAACTCAAATGAGGTATCAAAGCTAAATCTTTATTCCGACCCCACAGCCTCCTCTCTTGTTGAGGCTATTGCCGAAAGCTATGGAGTAAATAAGGAAAATGTTGCGGTGGGCAACGGCTCCGACGAGATACTCGCCTTTATTTTCAACGCTTTTTGCGATAGGGAAAAGGGAATGGTCTTTCCGGATATAACCTACGGCTTTTATCCGGTGTTTGCCGCTATGTTCGGCGTGAAATACTCGACAATTCCTCTTGACTCGGAGTTCAAAATAAATATCGACGACTATAAAAGCGTCACAGACAATGTGATAATTGCAAACCCCAACGCACAGACCGGAATTTATCTTGAAAGGGACGAGATAGAAAGACTTATAGCCCAAAACCCGAACCGACTTGTTATAATAGATGAGGCTTACATAGATTTCGGCGCCAAAAGCGCGGTAAGCCTTATCGGGAAGTACGACAATTTGATAGTAGTCCAAACCTTCTCAAAATCGAGAAATTTGGCGGGTGCGAGAGTGGGATTTGCAATTGCAAATTCTTCGCTTATAAGCGACCTTGGCACCATGAAATATTCCTTTAATCCTTACAATTTAAATCGCCTGTCGATAATTGCCGCAACCGAGGCGATGAAAGAGAGGGAGTATTTTAAAAGCTGTACCGAACAAATAATAAAAAACAGGGAATATACTTACCACGCGCTACGCTCCATGGGCTTTTATGTAACAAACTCAAAAGCCAATTTTCTGCTTGCCGCAAGTGACAGAATATCCGGAAGGGAGCTTTATTTAAGGCTTAAAGAAAAAGGGATACTTGTCAGATATTTGGGGGATGAGAGAATTAAAAACTATATCAGAATCACGATAGGTAGCATGGAGCAAATGGAGGCTCTTATCTCTGCCATAAAAGAAATACTGAGGTGAAAATAAAGTGAGAAATGCCGAAATACACCGAACTACAAAAGAAACGGACATAACTCTTGCCCTTTGTCTTGAGGGGGGAGAGGTGAATATTGACACAGGATGCGGCTTTATGGACCATATGCTCGACCTTTTTGCAAGGCACGGAAGAATGGGACTTACTGTTAAGTGCGTGGGAGATACAAACGTCGACTATCATCACACGGTCGAGGATGTGGGCATAGTGCTCGGGGACGCGTTTGACAAAGCGCTCGGAGAAAAGCGGGGAATATCAAGATACGGAAGCATTGTTCTGCCAATGGACGAAACGCTGATACTTTCCTCTGTTGACATAAGCGGTAGGGAATACTTAAATTTTGACGTCAGGATTCCCAACGCTCATGTCGGAACATTTGACACCGAGCTTGTCGAGGAATTTTGGCTTGCTTTTGTCAGACATGCAAAGGTAACGCTTCACATAAAACAGCTTGAAGGCAAAAACACGCATCACATTATCGAGGGAATATTCAAAGCCACAGGCAGAGCGCTCTGCAAGGCGGTTTTCGAGGATAAAACACTGGGCGGAGAAATTCCGTCTACGAAGGGACTTTTATGACAGCTATTGTTGATTATGGAGTGGGAAATCTTTTTTCTCTGTCAAGCTCCTTAAAGTATTTGGGCTTTGAGGTCGAAATAACCTCAAACGGCGACAAAATCGAGAGGGCGGACAGAATTATTCTTCCCGGAGTCGGAGCCTTTGAGGACGCAAAAAACAAGCTTGAAAAAACAGGTCTTATCCCCGTTCTAACCGAGCAGGCAAAGGGCGGAAAGCCTTTTCTCGGCATATGCCTTGGAATGCAGCTGCTCTTTGACGTGTCGTATGAATACGGAGAGCATAAGGGACTGTCACTTATTGGCGGAGAGGTTGTTCGACTTGCCGACAAGGTGCAAGGCGGCGTAAAGGTGCCTCATATGGGCTGGAACAGCCTTGAAATTAGAAAATCCGACCCGCTGTTTAAGTACGTCAAAAACGGCGATTATGTATATTACGTTCATTCATATTACGCAGCCCACTGTGAAAATGACACTCTTGCCACCTCTTCTTACGGCGGAATTTCGGTAACCGGAGCGGTAGGCAGGGGCAAAATATACGGAACACAGTTCCACCCCGAAAAATCCGGCAAGGTCGGGCTGAATATTCTTAAAGCGTTTTGCGAGCTGCAAGGAGAGACAAAATGAAAATATACCCTGCAATTGATTTAAGGGGCGGTAAGTTGGTGCGCCTTATGAAGGGCGATTACGACCGCATGACCGTATACTCGGATAATCCGATAAGCGCGGCTGAAAGCTTTTACTGCTCGGGAAGCACAAATTTGCATATAGTTGACCTTGACGGCGCAAAGGACAATGAAACGCCCAATATCGGAGCGATAACAGAGATTCTCTCCGCTTTTCCGAGCGTATTTGCCGAGGTTGGCGGAGGAATAAGGGACGAGGAGAGGATAAATTCCTATCTTGATATCGGAGTTTCCCGCGTGATACTCGGCTCGGTTGCCATTGAGAACCCCGACTTTGTCGAAAAAATGTGCCAAAGGTACGGCGATAAAATTGCGGTAGGAGTCGACGCTCTTGACGGCTTTGTGGCAATTCACGGCTGGAAGACCGTGACAAATGTCCCCTCACTTGACTTTTGCCGCCAAATGAAAAATCGGGGAGTGGGCACTATAATTTACACAGATATTTCAAAGGACGGAATGCTCTCAGGCACAAATCTTGAAATATACGCCTCTCTACGGGCACTTAATATAAATATTATCGCCTCGGGGGGAGTTACATACGAGCACGAAATAGAAAAGCTGCGGGATATGGGCGTTTACGGGGTGATACTCGGAAAGGCGCTGTATACCGGAAGGCTCGATTTAAAACGCGCCATAGCGATTGCCGAGAAACAATAAGAAAGGATACTTAAATGCTTGCAAAAAGAATAATCCCCTGCCTTGATATACGGCACGGGAAGGTGGTAAAGGGCAGGAATTTCGAGGGGGTCAGGGACGTTGCCGACCCTGTGGAGCTTGCAAGATTTTACAACGAGTCGGGAGCGGATGAGCTTGTTTTTTACGATATCACCGCCTCGTTTGAGGAACGAAAGCTGCTATCCGATACGCTCATAAAGGTCGCTTCCGAGATTTTTATTCCCCTGACTGTGGGCGGAGGAATAAACACAGTCGACGATTTTGAAAGAGTGCTTGACTGCGGCGCGGACAAGGTGAGCGTCAACTCGGGAGCCATTAAAAATCCGGCTCTGATTGAGGAGGCGGCAAAAAAATACGGAGATCAGTGCGTGGTGCTCTCAATGGACGTCAAGCGCTGTGACGGAAAATTTATGCTCTTTTCCAAGGGAGGAAGAGAGTATACCGGTATTGACGCTCTTGAATGGGCTTATCGAGGTCAGGAGACGGGAGCCGGTGAGCTTGTGGTAAACTCAATCGATACCGACGGAGTCAAATCCGGTTTTGACCTTGAAATGCTTGCCGCCATAGGAAAGCGATGCCACATTCCGATAATCGCCTCGGGAGGTGCGGGAAAAGGCGAGGATTTTCTCACACTTTTTCGTGAAATACCCGCGGTTGACGCGGGGCTTGCCGCCTCGGTGTTCCACTTTCGCACGGTGGATATAAAAGAGCTTAAACTCATGCTAAATAATAACAACATACCAATGAGAATATAGAAAACAGAGGGAATATAAATGGAACTGAGTGAACTAAAATACGATGCAAACGGTCTTATTCCGGTAGTCGTGCAGGATTATTACAGCAAAAAGGTGCTGACGGTGGCTTATATGAACGAAAAAACCCTTGCAACAAGCATTGCAAAGGGACTTACCTGCTTTTGGTCAAGGTCAAGACAGACCGAATGGCTTAAGGGCGAGACCTCGGGGAACTATCAGCACATAGTAAGCATAACCTCGGATTGCGACAACGACGCGCTTGTTATTGAGGTGGTAAAAGACGGACCCGCTTGCCATACCGGAAGCGATTCCTGCTTTACAAACGTAATTTGCGAGACGGGATACAAAAATCCCTTTTCCTTTGACATGCTGTACGACCTCATCAAGGGCAGAAAATCCGAGAAAAAGGAAGGAAGCTACACCACCTATCTTTTTGAAAAGGGACTTGACAAAATATTAAAAAAGGTGGGTGAGGAGTGCACAGAGGTCATTATCGGCTCAAAAAACAGTAGAGAAGAGGCGATATATGAGATATCCGACCTTGCCTATCACGTGCTTGTGCTTATGGTAGAGCTCGGAATATCCCTTGAGGATATAAAGGAAGAGCTTGCAAAGCGGCACGTCGTCGACAAAAAAGTAAAACAGGAAAAAATGCAATAAAAATATAATAAAAAATAGCATTTGGGAGGAACGCTTATGTCTGAAAGATTTTGCTTTCACAAATCGCTTGACGTTCTGCACATGAACTGTGAGGAACCGAGAGCCTATTTTATCCCGTATGAAACAGCCGAAAAGGCGCTTTGCGGTGACAGGAACAAGAGCGCGTACTTTAGGTCTCTGTGCGGCGTGTGGGATTTCAAATATTGCAAAAACGAGGATGAGATCGACCCTTCGGTATGGAGCTTTTCCACTAAGTTCGAAAAAATCGACGTACCGCGCAGCTGGCAGACATACCTTGACAGGGGATACGACGTGCCGCAATACACAAATCTTGACTATCCCTATCCCTGCGACCCGCCTCACGTTCCTTTTGACGATCCGGTGGGAATTTATCGGAGATTCTTTAATATTTCTCAAAGCGAGCTTGAAGCAAAGGATGTTTATATAAACTTTGAGGGCGTTGACAGCTGTTTTTACCTTTATATCAATGACTCCTTTGCGGCATACAGTCAGGTAAGCCACATGACAAGCGAGATAAACATCACAAAATACCTAAAATGCGGAAATAACGAAATAAAGGTTGTTGTTTTCAAATGGTGCGACGGAAGCTATCTTGAAGATCAGGATATGTGGAGAGTGTCCGGCATATTTAGAGAGGTATATTTACTTTTCAGGGACAAGGACAAAATAAGGGATATATTTCTTAACACATGGCTTTCATACGATTTTATTGACGCACAGCTTACCGCAAATATCGACCTTCCCGATAAAGAGGCGCTAAAGTGGACTCTCATTTCACCGAGTGGCGAAAAGGTTTCCGCCGGAGAGGGCGAAATACACACAAGAGTTGAGGGCGTCGCTCTTTGGTCGGACGAGGAGCCTAATCTTTATAAACTGCTTTTGGAATATGGAAACGAATATATCTGCCTTGACGTCGGATTTCGTAAAATCGAGATAAGAAACAGCGTCGTCTTCCTTAACGGAAAAAATATAAAGCTTAAAGGAGTAAACAGGCATGACAGCCATCCGATTCTCGGTCATGCCACACCGCTTGAGCATATGAAGGAAGACATTATGATAATGAAACGCCACAACGTCAACGCAATCAGAACCTCGCATTATCCCAACGATCCGCGCTTTTTATCTCTTTGCGATAAATATGGAATGTTTGTTGTAGATGAGTCTGACCTTGAATGTCACGGAATACACGTTGTTACGGGGTCTCTTGACTATCTTTCACAACAGCCAGAGTGGCGCGATGCGTTTGTTGACAGGGCAAAGCTCATGTTTGAAAGGGATAAAAATCACCCCTCGGTTATCATGTGGTCACTTGGAAACGAGTCGGGATACGGCGACAATCACCGCGCAATGAGCATTTATATACGCTCAAAGGACGACAGCAGACTAATTCATTATGAAGGCACAAATGCGCTGAGCGAAAAGGACTACCTCAGCCTTGAAAGCCGCATGTATACCTCAATTGACGGGTGTATACGCTATCTTGAGAGCGATGAGAACAATATGCCCCTGTTTTTGTGCGAATATTCTCACGCAATGGGCAACGGTCCCGGGGACGTCGGAGAATACCGCAAAATTATGAAAAAATACGACAAATTCCTTGGTGGATGCGTTTGGGAATATACCGACCATTCGGTAAGGATACCCCTTGAAGGCGGCAAATACGGCTATACCTACGGCGGAGACTTCGGAGATTTTCCCAATGACAGAGAATTTTGCGTTGACGGTCTTGTCTACCCCGACAGAAGACCCCATACCGGCTTTCTTGAGGTAAAACAGGCGTATCTCCCGCTTGAGATTGACTCGGACGACCCAAAGAGCGGAGTATTTAAGCTAAAATCTTTAAGATATTTTACCGACCTTTCCGACATTTTAATATGCTGGAGCGTTGAAAGTGAGGGCAGCGCGCTTACAAGCGGAATTTACACGCCAAGCGCAAAAGCGGGCGAGGTGGAGGAATTTGGTATTGATATACCCAAAAGCCTCTCCGGAAACTGCTATGCAAATTTCAGCGTCAGACAAAAATACCCAACCGCATGGGCTGACGCGATGTATGAAATGGGCTTTGTTCAAATAGCTCTTAATGAAGAAAGCACTCCCGCAGTGTACCCCGACAGCAGTATTGCCGGAGAAAAATTTGAAATATCGGAGGACGAAAAAAGCGCCACGGTCTCGGTGACGGGCGGCGTTTCCTATGTCTTTTCAAAAAGAAGCGGCATGATTGAGAATATTATTTTCGGAAGCACAGGTCAGCTTTGCGCTCCTTCGGACGTGTCAATTTGGAGAGCACCGCTTGATAACGACAAAAATATTCGCGGTCATTGGTATAGAAGGGGCTACGACAGGGCAAAGGTTATGTGCTACGGCACAAAGCTTGAGAATAGCGGGGACAGCGTTTCCTTTGTGGCAAATATTTCACTTGCCGCACCCTCACTCCCGCCCATTTTGCACGCGGTTATAACTTACACGGTAACGCTTGACGGAAAGCTTAGTGTAAATCACAAGGTAAACGTAAACGAAAGAAACGACATGCCCTATCTTCCGAGATACGGTATGACCTTTACAATGGAGGATGAAAACTTCACAAACCGAATGAAATATTTCGGAATGGGACCGTATGAAAGCTATGTCGATAAAAAGCTTGCTTCCCATATGGGCTTGTTTGCAAAGAACGTTTCGGACAATTTCGAGCATTATATCAGACCTCAGGAAAACTCGGCTCATACCGATACAAAATACGGAGCAGTTTATAAATTGTCGGGCGAGGGGATAATGTTCGTTTCTGAAAACGGTAAGGGCTTTTCCTTCAACGCGCAAAATTACAGCACAAGCGCCATTACAAGAGCGGGGCATGACTACAAGCTTATACCCGAGCAGAAGAGCTATATAAGCATAGATATGGCGCAAAGCGGATGCGGTTCAAATTCCTGCGGACCTGAGCTTGCAGAAAAGTATCAGCTTTGTCAAAAAGAGTTTGAGTTCTCATTCAGCCTTTTTCCCTTTAACTCAACCTTTTAATTAACCATTATAAGTAAGAAAGTGAAGCCGCATTTTGCTTTATGCACGGCTTCGCTTTCTTATTTTAATAAAGTTTTTGAAGGTTTTAGGGAACTTTTTTCAAAAAGGTTCCTAAGATTTAGCGAGTTTGCCGTAAAACGAATAAAGCGGCGGTCAGACGACCGCCGCTTTAGAAAATATACTTTAATAATTACTGTTGTCCGAGTTGGTCGAGCTTTTCAAGAAGATCGTCAAGCTTTGTTCTTGTAGCCTCGGCTTTAGCTCTCAGAGTTGAGGTGATGATGTTAGATCTGTAGCTGGTTCTGAATATATGGACGATGCTGTCAAGCTCAGCTGACCATGCAGCGGCAAAATCTGTGTTTGTGGTTGAGCGCATAAGATCAATCATTGCTGCGGCGTTCTCGTCACGGGTGTATTTGAACTTAAGATAGCTGTCGTAATAGGTAGGAGTGACGGTACGCAGGCTTTCAGCGGAGAGCGCCTCAAGAACGGCGGAGGACATCGACACATTAGGCGCGTCGTACGGAATGCCAAACAGAGTAAGACCGTCATGGATGCCCGTTACATATTCTTGCTGGTCTTCGTTGAGCTTCGGAACGGGAATAACGTAATAGTTGTCTTCCATCTCACGCAGACGGGCTTCTGCCTGATATATCTTATTTACCGTGAATGCAACGTTGCCGCTTGCAAACTGCTGCATTACATTTGCGGAGTTACCGTCGTCTACCATAAGAGAATATCTGCTTGTAAGAAGCTTTTCAAGCTGTTCGACAAAACGAATCGTGCGCTGATCGCCGATTGTTATATCAATGGAACCGTCGGAATACATTTGCGAGAATTTAACTCCCGCGCCGAATGCAAGACCGTCAATGGGGTCGTTTTGTTCCCAAGCGTAGCCGAGACGGTCTTCTGCGTCGGTTTCATCCGGTGTTCCTTGGTCTAAGTAAACCTCATCTGCCATCTTATTAAGAAGCTCTAATGTCCATTTGCCGTCTTTGGCGATTTGATAAATATCGCCGTAAGTTTGTTTGAGGTTGTCATCGTATATTCTTGTATTGACAAACGTGCAGTACATACCGCCAAGATATCTGAGTGCGATATCGCCTGTTACCCAGAAAAGGGCGTCGCCGTATGTAAGAGATCTGATATAGTTTGAAGCCCAATAATCGGCGTCTATATCGATGTAGTTGGTTTCTTCCGCATATTCGCTGTCGGGGTTTCCGACCTCGTTAAGGTTAACTATATAACCTTGGGTTGCAAGTCCGATATCGTAGAACTGATAGCCTGCAATAATGTCATATTCACCGCTGGCTGAAGAAAGGGAGCTGTTAATTGCGTCTCTGAGACCGAATATGTTATCCGACACCTTTTGGGATTGGATTGAAACATTGAGTCTTTGCTCAATAGTGGTGTTACGAGCCGCGATAAGCTCATTAACGGAGTCGCCGTCCGTTTCTTCGATTTTGATTGAACGTTCGGTGAATGTGTCAGTGCCTTCTGCAAAAACAAACATAACCTCTTCGCCTTCAAAATCAAGCTCGGGAAGATTGTCAAGCCATTCTCTGTCTAAATCGCCGGTGGAAGTTTTTTCGTTATTGGCGCAGGAAACAGAAAGAAGGGCAGACAGAAGAAGGATAGCGGCAAGAGAAATGGTTATTATTCTTTTCATGTGATGTTTTCCTCCTAAAACATATCTGTTACGAATATTATATCATGTATTTTAGCGTTTGTCAATCGATTTTTTATATTTAACGGAAAAAAAGTCAGTACGCGAAATTATTATTTCAAACCGCCCAACCAAACGCCGCTTTGCGACACTTTATAGGTAAAGGCGCGGCAGAGCTCGGGCTTTGAATATAAAAAGCGCAAAGGGGGGATACCCTTGAGGGCATCACCCTTTGCGAAAGCTGTTTAATCGGTTATTCGATTCCGTAGGTTTCGAGAGCTACAAGGAGCGTTTCAAGCGATGAATTCCATTTGCTGTAATTAGCCTGGAGAATTGAGCTTACACGGCCAAGCCTTGAGCTGTGATCTCTGAAGAAGTGAGCAATATCATTAATATCCTTTGACCATGCTGCGGCAAAATCGGTGTAAGCCGCATCACGCATGATATCGATCATTTCGGCAGCCTCGTTGTCACGGGTGTATCTGTATTTAAGAGCACTGTCATAGTACTCGGGGGTTACGTATTTCTTGCTGAGTGCGGCAAGCGCCTCAAGAGTTGCGGCGGACTTTGCCACGTCTTCTGCGTCGTAGGGTATTCCGAATATCGTGCACCCGTCGTGAATACCGGAAGCGTAGCCGGCCTGATTTTCGTCAAGCTTCGGAACGGGAATAACATAGTAGTTATCCATTTCCATAAGATGTACTTCGGCTTGGAAAACGCTGGCAACGGTGAACATAACGTTTCCGCTGCTGAACAGCGCCATCTGATTGTGCGAATCATCGCCTGCCGGAGCGTAGAATGAGCGAGACGCAAGGATTTTGGACATTTTTTCGCCGAATGAAATCGTTCTGTTGTTTCTTAAAACCAAATTAATACCGTCTTCGGTTCTTTGCGTCCACTGTATCTGAGAGCCGAATGCCATACCGTCAATCGGGTCCATAGAGGTTTCAAGGACAAATCCGAGTCGGTCGTTTTCGCTGGTTTCGGTGTCGCCGTCCGAATCCTTATATACCAACTCCATCATTTCAAGGAGCATATCCAGAGTCCATTTGCCCTCGCGCACAAGGTCATAGATATGACCGTAGGTCTTCTGTAGGATAGCTTCGTAAAGATCACCGTTGACAAAGGTGCAGTACATTCCGCCAAGGAATCTGAGCGCAATGTCGCCTGTGACCCAATATGTATTTTCGTTATATGAAAGACCTTCGTTATAGCTTTGTGACCAGTAATCCTCGTCAAGACGGAGATAATCGGCGTCATAATTTGCAAGATTGTTGAGGTTAAGCAGCCAACCCTTGGAAGCAATTCCGATATCAAAATATTGATAACCGGCGATAATGTCATACTCACCGCTGCTTGAAGCAAGCGAGCTGCTTATTGCCGCGGTAAGGCCGTCGAAATGTTCGGCTCCGCTTTGAGGTACAAGAGTGACCTGGAGCATTGACTCAACCTCTGAGTTTCTCTTAAGAACCGCCTGGTCAACGCTGTCGCCCGTGTCGTCGTCCGGGTCGAGTCCGAGCGATCTTTTTGTAAATTCGCCGTTTCCGCCCTCGACGTAGACGATGTTAACCTCTGCTTCTTCAAAGTCAAGACCCTTCAAATGGTCAAGAGTTGTGTCGATCTTTTCATTGTTTCTGTCACCGGAATTTGCACAGCCGGTAGCCGCAACAGACAAAAAGAGCATAGAAAGACATAGTAAAATAGTGATAAATTTGCGCATAGTAAAAAGTAACCCCCTATAAAGATTTATTGCATAATATTATAAACCTTTTTGACTGTTTTGTCAACCTATAAAATTTAAACAATATTTTATTTGTGCAATACAATATAAATAATTTTCGCTCTTGGTAAATGTGCAATACATACAAACAACAAAATTATGGCAAAAAAATAAATTTCCAAGCTTTCACACAAAAAACACATTAGCTTTGCGCTATTTTCATTTTGCGCCTGTATAATAATACCGCATTCGGACAAAAATCGCTTTGCTTTTCAGATAAAAAACGAATGAAAGGGCGCAGCTTATGAAAAAAATATTTTCTTCATTACTCATTCTTTCTCTTGCACTAAGCCTGCTTTCGTGCAAAAATACGAAAACCATTGAAAACGCCAAAATCGAAAACAGCTTCTTTGCGGGAGATCAAAATACCGCCTCCCCCGGCACAAGTCCTTCGATTCCGAAGGTTAGCTATCCGGATAACGCAGTTTCGGGCGAGGTTGATGAGAAAGGCGTTGAAAACTTGATAACCTTTAATAATGACAGTATCAGCGCGAGCGGAAGCGGAATTACAACAGACGGCGCGACGGTGACGATAACTAAGGCGGGCAGTTATCTTTTGCAGGGAAAGCTTGAAAACGGACAGCTGATCGTTGACGTCGAGGACGACCAAAAGGTTGAGCTTGTTTTCAACGGAGTTGATATCAAATGCTCATATAATGCTCCGATTTATATATTGAGCGCCCCGAAAAAGGTTGTAATTAAGCTTTACGACGGATCGGTAAACCTTGTCGGTGACGGCGATTCATATGAAAATCTCTATGACGACAACCCGAGCGCGGCTATTTATTCAAAGGCTGACCTTGAATTTTCGGGCGGCGGCGCGTTGTACGTGTACGGCAATTACAATAAAGGTATATACGGCAAGGATGATCTTGTAATAGACGGCGGTGAGATATACGTCACCTCGGCGGACGACGGGATAAGAGGGAAGGACTCGGTACAGATATCCGGCGGGAAAACAGTCATAAACGCCGGAGCCGACGGACTGCGAAGCAGCAACACCGAGGACACGGACAAAGGAATTATTTCGGTATCCGGCGGTGAGCTGTATATCGAGTCGAAAAACGACGGCATTCAGGCTGAAAACCTTGTCGAAATATCAGGCGGCAGTATCGCGGTTATATCCGGCGGCGGAGCGCCCGAATCGTCGGGCACAACACAGGGCGGCGGCATGTGGGGCGGTTCCCCTTGGGGCGGCGGTAACACTCAAAGCAGCAGCGACCACGGCATAAAAGCCGTACGGCAGATAAATATAAGGTCGGGCAGTATATCTCTTGACTGCTCGGGAGACGCGCTGCATTGCGACGATGAAATAAATATCGAGGGCACAAGCCTCTTTATTAAGGCGGGAGACGACGGAATACACGCAAACGAGACGCTGAATGTTAACGACGGATATATTGAAATATCCCGCTCATATGAGGGCTACGAAGCTAAAAAAATAAATGTTAACGGAGCAAATACAATAATTCACTCATCCGACGACGGCATGAACGCCGCGGGAGGCTCCTCCGGTGGCGGCGGCATGTGGGGCGGCATGGGCGCAAATACAGGCGATTATTTGCTCTCGATAAACGGAGGTGTTTCCTACGTTTACGCCGACGGAGACGGAATTGACTCAAACGGAAACATTGTCATGACCGGCGGAACAATGGTGGTTTTCGGTCCCACAAGCTCGGGAAACGGCGCCATTGATTACGGCGACGGAAGCTGTAGTATGACAATTAGCGGCGGTCTTCTTTTGGCTGTCGGAAGCCAGGGTATGGCGGACTGCGCAACAGGGGATAACAGGCAGGTGATATTTGCCTCAACGGGCAATATTTCGGCAAATACAACTGTGGCAATTGCCGACGAAAAGAACAATATAATTCTTGCCTTCAGCACTCCCAAAACCATTCAGACCATCGTTTTCAGCGCTCCCGAGCTTGAAAAGGACGGCAAATATTCGGTATACAGCGGCGGCTCCTCCACAGGAGAGCTTGTAAATAACGTGTATGTCGGCGGAAATTACAGCGGCGGCACCTTGGTAACGACGGTTGTCGCCTCCGAGGCGCCCGTCACACCGGGTCCCGGCATGAATCACGGCGGCGGACCCGGAGACAGACCGGGCGGCGGTCGACCGAGATAAGTGCGCCTTTTCGTCAAAAATCCGTAAAATATAATGATATAATAAAGGTATGAGGCTGTCGCGGTACAAAACCCGCGACAGCCTCGGCGTTATTTCATTATAAAAATTCTTTCATTTCTTCCACGTTTTTTTCTTCAACGCGGATTACCTTTTTTGAAAGCTCGACTATTTCGGGATTTGCGTCGTGATATTCTCCAAGATGTCTTGAAAGCTTGGTAATACTTGTCGTTGTGCCTCTTATCATATCCTCGGCAATTTTGCTGTCTTCATTGTATGACATGCATTTCATGCTTGACATGATTTCGGTGCTCATCTTTGTCAAGGGAGAGATGTTTTTCTCCTCTCCTCCGTTTTGACAAAGCAGATTGTCCGCCTCGGCGTAAAGGCTTCTGTACTCGGAAAGCTGACTTTCAAGAGCGTTTCTGAAGGACGGGTTTTTGGCGTAGGGAATTACCTTGTTTATTCCGTCAATACCCATATCAAGATTCTGTCTGATATAGTTGAGCATCATACAGTCGTTCATATTGCTTTTATCTCCGTTTGTCATAAATAATAAAACCCGCGACCGTTTATTTTTGGCGGGTTTAATATATTATTTGAAAAAAATATTAAAAATATAATGCAATATTAATTTTTTATTCGGCCTCTGCCAACCTTTCTTTTGCCGCAAAGCTTGGTTTTGGGGCAAAAATATTATTCCAAAAGCCAGTCGATTATATTTTTTCGCTTTATTCCCTGATAATTTGCCCTGTTTCCTATATCGTCAAGCGTTAACAAGGTTTTCGGATAATTGTCTCTTATATCTTGAAGAGGCGCTAATTCCCGCTCCCAGGTATTTTCGTCAAGCACGATTGCAAAGACCTGATAGTTTTCAATTTCATTCATGTTGACCGCCACAAAATCGACTTCCTTTTCCGTTAGCTTGCCGATATTTACTCTGCCGTTTCTTCTTAAAAGCTCAAGCAAGGTGGATTTTCCGCACCTGCGAACGCCGGTAATGACCTTAATTCCCTGCTTGTCTTTGAGCGCCGTTAAATTATCCAAATACTCTTTTCGAAAAATCATTTTATCGCCTCGCTTTTTTCTAATTCAACACAAAAAAATTAATATGTTAATAGCTTCTTCTTAAATACTAAAAAACCTATTTTAAATATCATTCGAATATTAAATAAGCAAGGGCAAAAGAAAACCCCCGAAAACGCTTGCTTTCGGGAGTTGAAAAAATTTGATGGAATTTTTGCCACCTTAACGCTTTGAGAACTGAGGAGCGCGACGTGCGGCTTTGAGACCGTATTTCTTTCTTTCCTTCATACGAGGGTCACGAGTGAGAAATCCGGCTTTTTTGAGAGCAGGGCGAAATTCGGGGTTGCTGGCAAGCAGAGCCTTTGCAACGCCGTGACGGATAGCGCCCGCCTGACCGGAAATACCGCCGCCGTTTACAAGGCAAACGATGTCGAATTTACCGGTGGTATCGGTGACGCCGAAGGGCTGATTGACAATAAGCTTTAGAGTTTCAAGTCCGAAATAATCGTCTATGTCACGTCCGTTGATTGTTATGCTTCCCGTACCGGGGAAGAGACGGACTCTTGCAACAGAGCTTTTTCTTCTGCCTGTGCCGTAAAAATAGGGTTTAGCGCTTGTATACATCGATTATTCCTCCTTTAACCTTCAACTGTCACGGGCTTCTGCGCCGCGTGAGGATGCTCCGCGCCTGCGTAAACGTGAAGCCTTGTGGCGCTCTTTGCGCCAATGGAGTTGTGGGGGAGCATACCCTTAACGGCAAGCTCCATTGCAAGCTCGGGCTTTGTAGCCATGAGCGTGCCGTACTGAACCTTTTTAAGTCCGCCGATGTATCCCGAATGACGGTAGTAATATTTCTGTGTGAGCTTTTTGCCGGTGAGAACTGCCTTTGAAGCGTTGATAATAATAACGTATTCACCGCAGTCCGCATGAGGAGTGTACTCGGGGCGATGCTTGCCGTTAAGAATTCTTGCAGCCTCAACAGCGGTTTTACCCAGTGACTTCCCGGCGGCGTCGATGACGTACCATTTACGCTCGATTGTCTCAGCCTTAGCCATGAATGTTGACATTTTCTTCCTCCTTGATAATATAAAATCTTCTGATTAACAGGTGCAATTATAACACTTTGAATAAAGCTTGTCAAGGGGTTTTTATCAAAAAATGATCCCAATTTAAAAAAATATGCAATTTGCTCGTCTAAACTCGTTAAATCTCTTGTTTTCTTCGATTTTCTGACTTTGCAATTCAAAATTATTTACAATTATTTTTTTGCGCTTACCATGACTCGACAATTAATGCGTGCGCAGTTTGGCATAATGTAGTAAAGTAAATAAGCATACGAGTACAAACAAGGTAATATTTTAAAACCGGTTATAATACAATGAATATCGGAAGCAAAAGAAAAGGTGAAAAAGTCAGGTGGCTTTTCGCGTCGGCGAGAAGCAATTTTAAAATATACAAAGGAGATTGTCATGATAAAAGAAAAAGAGAATAAATATTTGCCGGAAGGACTTCTTATCGGATGTCATGAAAACAGCGAGTACATATCGTCAGAGCAGGGGCTTGAGCGAGCTATGGCTTTGGGAAAAATTCTTGAATCGACAGCGATTCTGTGCGACAGCGAGCTTACTCTTACCGTCGACCTCGGAGGCGACATTAAGGGACTCATGTACAAAAACGAGGTCATATATTCCCCCTCGGGCGAGCCGGTAAAGGATATTGCAATTATATCAAGAGTGGGGAAGCCGATTTGCTTTAAGGTAATAAGGCTTGAGAGCGACGGCGCGGGCGGCACTGTCGCATATCTTTCAAGAAGGCAGGCTCAGATAGAGTGCATGAACAATTACCTCTCAACGCTTGTCAGCGGCGACATAATCCCCGCGCGCATTACACATCTTGAACATTTCGGAGCCTTTGTGGACATCGGATGCGGCATACCCTCCCTGCTTTCGATAGACTGTATATCGGTGTCGAGAATTTCCCATCCGAGGGACAGATTTTACGTCGGAATGCAGATAAAGACGGTTGTCAAGAGCATTGACCGAGAGCAGATGAGAATATATGTTACTCACAAGGAGTTACTCGGCACGTGGGAGGAAAACGCAGTGTCCTTCAAAACCGGTCAGACGGTTATGGGCATTGTGCGTTCGGTGGAGCAGTACGGTATATTTATCGAGCTTTCCCCGAATCTTGCGGGGCTTGCGGAATACCGCGAAGGAATACAAGTCGGTCAGAGCGTTGCGGTATACATAAAAAATATCATACCCGAGAGGATGAAAATAAAACTTGTAATAATCGACGCCTGCAAGTCAGACCAAAGCCATCCGAGGCTTGAATATTATATCTCTCCCGACAGAGCGCATATGGATTATTGGCGCTATTCGCCGCTCGGCACCTCAAAAATTATCGAAAGTCATTTTTCGGCATAAAAAGCAATTCAATTTTTCTTTTCAAGAAAAGTTTTTGAAGGTTTTTAAGGAACTTTTTTCAAAAAGTTCCTTAAAAAAGTATTCAGGGAGCTTTTTTCAAAAAGCTCCCTGAATAAAAGTAATTATTTAAAATGCGTTAACGCCAAATTGAGCGGAACATATCAGTAAGAATGGTAGCGGAAAGCTCGGCGGCGTTTTTCTCAAATTCCGCATAGCTGACCGTCGCGTTCTTGTCGGCAAGGTCGCTTATAGCCCGCACCACGGCAAAGGGCACGCGTGAAAGGGTTGCGGTTTGAGCAACTGCGGCTCCCTCCATATCGGTGGCAAAAGCGGAATATTTGTTGTAAAGCTCAGCCTTCTTGCGGTTGTCTGCCAAAAACGTGTCGGCGGAAGCGATGGTTCCGACGTGCACCTTGCTGCATCCCGCAACCCGCGCCGCTTCCTGAAGCCTGCTTACAAGCTGTTTGTCGGCGTTAAATACCGTGGGGGTGCTTTTGTCGGGAGTTTTTGAAATAAACTCCTCGCAGGGCATATAGCCGGGTACACAGCCCAAGGCGCTGATATTAAAGTCATACTGCAAAAGCTTGTCTGCAATGACAAAGTCGCCGACCTCAAGGTCGGGGGCAATTCCGCCCGCAACACCGGTATTGATGACGCAGTTTGCATGATAAACGTCAATCATGACCTCGGTGCACATTGCCGCGCAAACCTTTCCAATACCGCATTTTGCAATTACAACGTCGTTTCCCCAGAGCTTTCCGCTGCAAAAAACCGTTCCCGCATAGAAGGTTTGTCTCCTGTCCCTGATATTTTCTATTAAAAGTTTAACCTCTGAATCCATGGCTCCGATTACGCCTACCATATAATTACATCTCCTTACACTAAACACTAATCTTAATTCTATATTTAATAATTGTCGTATTTTAAATTGTTGTTTGAATTTTTGAGGACCTCAAGATACGCCGCGCACTCTCTTTTGGCGCTTTCAAGGTCAAGATTTTGATAATTTCCGCATTCCTTGCGGGTCGCTCCGAAAACGGGTCCCTCGTAGTTTACTATCTTCTCGAGCGTCTCAATGACGAATTTTACGGTGAGACTCGGGGAAAAGTTCCGCACAAGCAAATAAAAGCCTGTCTGACAGCCCATAGGACCGAAATAAATGATTTTCGAACCTATCTCGCTGTTTCGGATAAAGGTTGCAAACATGTGCTCAACAGTGTGCATTGTCACATTGTCCATGTAGTTTCCCGAATTCGGCTTTCTGGTCCTTAAATCAAAGGTGATGATGTCCGAATCAATTCTTGAGATATAAATTCCGGGTTCGATCAAGTCGTGGTCAATTGTAAATGATGTGATTTTCTGCATATTATAGTCCTCCTTTATGATGTAAACTCGCTATACCCGAGAATATTCCCGATCGCCATGGCAAGTCCCGCCTCTTTCGCGCCGCATGTGACTATATCGCACAGCGCCTTCACAGACTCGGGAGAATTGCCCATTGCCGCGGATATATCCGCCGCTTCAAGCATCTCAATATCATTAAAGCTGTCGCCGACGGCAACACACTTAAATTCCGGAGGAAGAGCAGTCATAACGACCTTCATGCCGGTCGCCTTGTCGTAGCCCTTTATGGCGCACTCGGCGTAATCGCTCTGCTGAAGGGCAAAGAGCATACCGTTAAGGAAATCAAATTCTTCTTTGTCAAGAACGCCCGGTATGTTTATCTTTTCAACACGCACTTCTTTGTATATCCCGAAAAGCTGGTCGGCGCTCGAAAGAACAGGGAAGCGCGCGCTTTTTGCGTTTTTCTTATGCACAAGCACCGTGCTCTCTCCTTCAAAAATGAAATCCCGTCCTCTTTCTGAAAGAAAGTCGAAAACGATGCACAGCATGTCCTTTGGAATCTCATCCGATTTTATTACCCGGCCTTTGAGGGAGCAGTACGCACCCGAGCCTGCGACTATTCCGTCAAGCTCAAATGTGTCGATAACAAAGGGAGGAATAAAGCCGAGGGCACGTCCGGTGTTGAGAAGGACAAGGTGTCCGTCGCTTCTTGCTCTTTTTATAGCTTCGATATTTTTCGGGGGAGCATAGTCTCCCCAAACCAGCGTGCCGTCTATGTCGATAAAGAAGGCATATTTTACAGCTTCACTGCGGCGCATGTCGATACCCGCCCTTTCGGATTGGATGGTTTATATACCTATTCGAACATACATTATATCACTATTTGCGCCGTAAATCAACCGAGTATTGATAAAGATTATAGGAAAAAGGAATAAATAATATGTCAAAAACAATCGTTTGTGAAAAAGAATTTAAATTTGAGCCGCCGCCTCCCGAAACAAAAAATGAAAACACCGCGCCAAAAGGTCAATACGCCCTCTTATGTAAAATTGAACAATGCAGGGAATGTGAAAAAATCGAAAGGAATATCTGCGCTCGCAAAAGACGGGAGTATGATAGCGCTAAAAGGTTAATTTCGGAGTATAAGAACAGACGGGATACTCTAAAAAAGAAGATACGGGCAAAAAAGTACGCAGCCTTTGCCGCCATTATTTCCCCCGTAATGCTTGGGCTTTTTGCCGCAAGCTATAAAACGCTTGACGTTTTAGCGATAATTCTTTGCGCGCTCTCGCTTGGTATTTTGCTCCTTTCGGTGATATATTTTGCAAAATACGCCGCATATAAGGAAGAGGCAAAAAAGTGCCGTGAAATGATAGGTAAGTACCACGCGGAAAAGCAAAGGCTTGAAAAGGAAATAGAAATATGTATTGAAAAAACGAATTATTACATAAGCAAATATGATAAATTATGCGAAAAATACAAGGATTTTTTCGATTTCTGACAAAATAATCTTATCAGCGACCCGTTTCTCGGCTGTCTGCGGAATTGAGAGAATCAAAATACGCGACAAGCGACAAAACAATTGATTTCTGGGTTTCATTGAGTTTGTCAAGACTAACGCTGTAATTCTTTGAAACTTCAAGAATATAGTCTGTTGAAACACCGAAAATATTTGCAAGCTCAATAACAAACTGCGTTGTGGGAACCGAAATGCCCATTTCCCACGCATTTACACTTGAACGGGTGATACAAAGCTTTTTGGCAAGCTCCGCCTGCGTATATCCCGCGTTTTCCCTGAGAGATTTGATTGTGTCTGCGATCATTTTGTGCAGGGACTCCTTTTTCTTCCGGACAAAGATGAATAAATAAATTGATACGTTCCGAAATAAATTATACCTGTATATATTATAAATGGCTTTAATCAATATTGAATTATCATTAATGATATTTTTACTTGACAAGAGCGGAATAATATGATATAATCGGCGCTATATGAGACATTTTTTATGAAAAACGATAAAAAAATAAAATGATTCTCCTATATTTATGCCGAAAGGGCCGCATAAAAATTATGCACAACGTAAAGCAAGAGAATAATAAAGCATTCGTGCCGGTTGCCTCAAAGGCGTATTTTAAGTACGACGAGGGGACAACGCGCGACTGTGAAAGCAAGCCTGTCTCCGTAAACGAAAAATTAAGGTCGCTTAAAAAGAGTATCGGCGGGGTTCGCAAGGAGGAGCTAAGGCTCAGCTCAAAGCTAATGCTGTACTCGGTGCGGTGCCGCGAGAATTTGTTTATGCAAAAATACGGGAAATACGCCGCCTTAATGCTTGCGCTTATCTTGCCGCTGTTTTTTCTTGCAATGTTTTTGTATTCAATCTCGGCGTATTTTTGTTTTTTTTGCCACGGTGCTTCATTTTTGGCGATTTCGATCTTTTCCGTCGGATATTTTTTAAATACCGATAAATACGAAGACAGGCTTAAAAAATGCGAGACAAAATACAATGATAGTTTATTAAAAAGGGAAGAGCTTGAAGAGCAAATAACAAATATATTATCAGAAAGAGAAAAATACACAAAAAAGCTCAATGAACTGAAAGCAAAGTACAGAGAGCTTTAAATTCGGAGCTTTACAAATTTTTCAACCCCGTCCGATTGCGTTGGCATTTGGAACGGGGCTGAATTTAATTTTATACGATATATTTTTCGACTATCGAAGCAAGGCTTGAAAGCGCTTCGTCGACTTTTGAAAGATCCTTGCCTCCGGCAGTGGCGCTGTCCGGTCTGCCTCCGCCGCCTCCGCCGCAAATTGCCGCAACGTTCTTGACAATCATGCCGGCAGCTGCTCCCTTTGCAATTGCCTCCTTGCCGCAAGAGCAAACAAAGTTGAGCTTTCCGTTTGCAACAAGGGCAATTACCGTCACAGAGGCTGAATTTTTGGCTTTGATATCGTCGCAGATGTTTCGAACCGCATCTATTGAGGTTCCCTCGATTTTTCCCTTGAAGAGAGAGACGCCCTTGATATTTTCCGCATTTTTTGCAATGTCATCAAGCTTTGCAAGCGCCATTTTCGCTTCAAGCGCTTCGATTTCCGAATTTGCCGCCTTAAGCTCGCTCTGCAAGGCTTCGATGCGTTTCGGAATATCAGACGCCGCAGGGCATTTTAACTCTTTTGCCGCCGTCTCAAGCAGGCTGTTCTTTTCCTCGATAAGGGCAAGCACGCCACGGCCCGTGGTAGCTTCTATTCTTCTTATACCCGAGGCTACAGACGCTTCCGAAATAATTTTGAAAAGCCCGATATTTCCGGTGTTTGAAACGTGCGTACCTCCGCAAAGCTCGGTTGAAAAGTCGGATACCTTGACCATTCTGACAACATCGCCGTATTTTTCGCCGAACAGAGCCATGGCTCCTTCCTTCTTTGCGCTTTCAAGGTCGGTTTCGACTGTTTTTACCTCGGAGGAAAGCATAATCTGCTCGTTTACAAGCTCTTCGACCTTTGCAAGCTCATTGTCGCTAACCGGCGCAAAGTGCGTAAAGTCAAATCTCACTCTGTGCTCGTCAACGTACGAACCCGCCTGTTCGACGTGTTTGCCAAGAACGGTTCTCAGCGCCGCCTGAAGCATGTGGCACGCCGTGTGATTTCTTTTTATCGCGGCGCGGCGAGCTGCGTTAATTTCAAGCTTTATACTGTCCCCGACCTTAATAATTCCGCTTGTGAGAGTGCAAAGATGAATGTACACTCCGTCAATTTTCTTCGTGTCCTCAATTGTGATTTCAAAATCGTTTCCATGCCCGACGCCCGAATCTCCAACCTGTCCGCCGCCTTCGCCGTAAAACACCGTTTGGTCGGTTATGAGAGAAAATTCGCCCTCACTTACCTCGTCAAGCGCCATATTGTCAACGTTTATTCCGAGAATTGTCGCTTTGCAGGAGTTCTCGGTGTAGCCGAGGAATTTCGTCTTTTCAAAGCCGGAAATAATCTCCTTTGAATCACTGCTCCAGCCGCTGATATTCGCTCTTGCGCTTCTTGCCCGCTCCCTTTGCTCCTTCATCAGCCTTGCAAACTCGTCCTCATTGATTGAAAGTCCCTTCTCGGCGGCAATTTCACGCGTCAAGTCAACCGGAAATCCGAACGTGTCGTAAAGCTTAAATACCTCGGCGCTTTCAAGGCATTGGCTGTTATTTGATATTGCTTTGTCCGTGAGCGCTTTGAGTATTTCAAGCCCCGAGTCGATTGTGGCGGCAAACTTTTGCTCTTCAATGCTGATTATTTTTTTAATATACGCGAGCTTTTCAGTAAGCTCGGGATATTCGGAAAGGTTTTCTCTTGCCACCACGTCAACAAGATCGGCAAGGAAAAGTCCCTTGATGCCAAGCAGCCTGCCATGTCTTGCGGCGCGGCGAAGCAGACGGCGAAGCACATAGCCTCTTCCTTCGTTTGACGGGATTATACCGTCGCACACCATAAAAGCGGTGGAGCGTATATGGTCGGTAATAACGCGCAGGGAAATATCCGCCTTTTGGTCCTTCCCGTATTCTATTCCCGCTTTCTCCGATACGGCAAACATGATGTTGCGTACCGTATCGACCTCGAAAAGGTTGTTGACTCCCTGCATAATGCAGGCAAGGCGCTCAAGTCCCATACCGGTGTCGATGTTGGGATTTTTCAGCCTTGTATAATTGTTGTTTCCGTCATTGTCAAACTGCGTGAACACGAGGTTCCAGAATTCCATGTACCTGTCGCAGTCACAGCCGGGCTTGCAGTCGGGTCTGCCGCAGCCGAATTCGGGACCTCTGTCAAAGTATATTTCGGAGCACGGACCGCAGGGACCCTGACCGTGTTCCCAAAAGTTATCCTCTTTGCCAAGTCTGACGATTTTGTTTTCAGGCATACCTATAACCTTTGTCCAGATATCAAACGCTTCGTCGTCCTCGGAATATATAGTTGCCCAAAGCTTATCCTCGGGCATTTCAAGCACCTTTGTGACAAACTCCCATGCCCAGCTTATAGCCTCGTTTTTAAAGTAGTCACCAAAGGAAAAGTTACCGAGCATTTCAAAATACGTTCCGTGTCTTGCGGTGATGCCCACACGGTCGATGTCCGGCGTTCTTATGCATTTCTGACAGGTGGTCATTCTGTGCCGCGGCGGCTCAAGCTCACCCGTAAAGTATTTTTTTAATGGCGTCATTCCCGCGTTTATAAGCAGTACCGACTTATCGTTTATCGGCACCAACGGGAAGGACTTGTGCCTCAAATGTCCCTTGGATTCAAAAAATGAGAGGTATTTTTCTCTTATATCATTCAGCGACGTCCACTTCATGTCGTTTTCCTCCGTAAGCTTCATTGTAAAACTTTTTTATCAAAACATTATACCAAATATTTTAGGTTGTGTCAACATTTTTTGATTAAATTACGGCATAAAGTCAAATAAAGAAAACCTGCCGCAAAATTTTGCGACAGATTTTATAATATTTACTTGTTGTTTGACTGTAATAACCACATTGCGGAGATTATCGGGATATCCCTTCCTCTGTACCATATGTTTGAAAACTCCTGAATATCTATCGGGTTTTTGTATGTGGCAAATTCAATAGTCAGGGAAGGGGTGGAGCATTTTTCAATAGCCCAGTCCTTAAACCCGGCGGTGCTCCCTTTTGTCTGAGTGTTGAGATTAAATCCTGATTGTTGGCATATAAGCTCTGCAAGCTCCCGTCCTTTTGCGTTTATTTTTGTATTGTCGCCGTACGCGCTGTATATTACAGAGCCGGTTGTGTGATAGCTGAGCGTTAAGGAAAATTTGTTCTTGCGCATATAATCGGCAAGTGCCTTTGATTCCGCGGCGCACTCGGGTGCCTCACCCTTGTATCTGTACGGTCCTCTCTCATTTGCCGCATGGAATGCATAGTCCTCCCAGTCGGCGTCAAAATTGGCGTTAAGGTCTATACCCTTTGCATTTGCCTTCCACAACGAGGCGATCTTTTGGGAGTATTTGTCCTTGAACATTTGCGGCAATATTCGACTTTGCACAATATTTACTCCGTCCGGATTGACCATCGGAAGAATGCAAAAACAGGTGCAGTCAAGCAGCCGTCCGATACTTATATCTGTGCCGCTATAGAGTAAATTCTCGTGGGAGAGCATATAGTCCATTTGCGCCATTACAAGCGTGGTTGTGATGTATTCTCTGGCGTGAATTGCCGCGTGGATCAGTATTTTGTTTTCAGCCTTAGGGTTGCCCATGACGGCAAGGACAAGCTCTCTTCCTTCCTCCGAGCGCCCTACCGAGCAAATACTCAGTCTTTCGGGATACTTTTTTGAAAGAGTTTCAAGATCCGAGAGCATCTGCTCGTAGGAATAGAGAAAGACGGGCTTTACCGTTTCAAGCTCAGCTTTGTATGAACGCTCGTCGGGCAGAACCATATATATTCCGAGTATATAACCCGTATAGATTTTTCCGCCTTTTTCGTAACTGACCTTGGCAAAGCGACCCTTGAAGGAAATAAGCGAGACCTGCTCGCCGCTTTTTATTCTTAAAATCGTCTTGGCTTTAAACGCAGGCTTTACTCTGAGGGATACATAGGTGCGGCATTTTACCGTCCAATTTGTGTTTGTGTCTGAAATATTATTTATCATATTTTGTGCCGATAAAGTATCATATTTAACTGCTGCAACTCTCTTGTAATCTTTAAAAACGCCCGCTTTTTGCGGCATAGCAAAGGCTGTGGGGCTTTTAAAAAGGGACAAAAATAAAAGTAATGTCAAAAATCCGCATATAACCTTGCGGCAAGACATGGTATTAACATCCTTTCTCTTATTATTACAAAATGTGCTATAACACGTGAAAAACAAGTGCCGCTTTTTTTAAACGGCAATATTGTTTTGATATTTAAGACAGGCAAAAACCCGTCAAAAATTAATATTTGCGAACAGAGGCACATTATTATAAGTAATATTTGTCATTTGTCGTTAGTAACAGAGGCATCGGAGCTTAAATCTATGGTTTCCCCCATATATTTGGGCTTTGAGGAAAACAATACAAGAAGAAAATCCTTTATTCTTGCGGGTATCTCTCTTATGTAATTGTATTCAACGCCGGCATAAGTGTGAAGGTCGCCAGAAACTCCAACGCAGTCGATGTTATACATATCGGCAATAAACATGGCTCTGGGCAGGTGAAACTCTTGGGTAACTATCACCATTTTTTTGGCTCCGAATATGTATGAGGCGCGGTATACGCTGTCGTATGTGCAAAAACCCGCGTGGTCCATAAAGATATCGCTGTCCGGAATACCGAGATTCATGAGGTAACTTTTCATGACGTTTACCTCATCGTATTCATCCTGCCCGTGGTCGCCGCTGACAATTATCTTTTTTGCCACTCCGTTATAATACAGCATAGCGCCTGCGTCAAGCCTGTCTTGGAGCATTTCGCTCGGCTTGTTGTTGTATACCTTGGCTCCGAGAATTAAGATACAGTCATAGCCGCTCTCTTTATAATCGGTGTCGTATATCCGTCCTTTTGTGGAAAACGAGATAAAGGAATATATAAAAACAAGAGCAAGTGAAAGCAGCAAAGCTAAACACACAGCGGAAATTAGCACCCATTTTAGAGCGCGCTTTGACTTGAAATACTCTTTGTTTTTGATTTTTTTCTGAGTTCTGCCGTTTCTTTTCATGATATTATAATTATATTAAATAATTGCCGCCGTTTATGTTGCAAAAGGCGTTTTTTTCTGTACGCTTGTGTCAATAATCAGAGCGCCTCCGAAATCGCAAAGGCAGTCGTCTGAAAGGGAAATACAGCCCTTGCCGCACTCTTTTATAAAGCTTTTTATCCGCTCGCCGTCGGGGTGCTTATCGATATTCCCGAAAAAAAACACGCCGCTGTCGCTTGCAAACGAGGCGCCTCCGATAAAGCCGCAGTCATATCCTTTAAGGATTATATTTCCGGGACTTATGAGAAGCGGAAAAAAGCCGCGCTCGCTTGCCGCCTTGGCAATGCCTTTGTCGGCGGTTATTAAATGCGTTTGGTCGACCTTGCAGACCGAGCACGCCGCATATCCCTGATTAACATACGCTCTTTTTTCAAAAAGGTTTAAAATACAGCGCGAGATACTGTCTTTTCTGCAAAAGAGAGTGTCCCCCATAAAAAAAGCGTTAAAGCGCACGTCGTTTGGATATTTTGCAGAAATCGGCTCGTTTGAAAGGACAATATCAAGGGATAAAAAGTCGAAAATGGAAGAATTTGCCTTGAAATAGTCGCTATGCATTATAAGAGAGCTTTTATATTTAAATAGCAGCATATCAGGGTGCGCCGCGACGGGCTTTTCAAGCTTTTCAAATTCCGGAAGGGAAATGACTCTGAAATTGAAATTGTCGCAAAGACGGCGTTTTATATGCTTTGGCAAATCTTTATTACAAAACAGACACGGACGGAACTGTGTTCCATCCGTTTTTGCCGCACTGTTATGCAATTTTTGCGCGTTATACACGCTGGATTTTACCCGAACGCAGGCAACGCGAGCATACGCTCACGGTCTTGTGTGTGCCGTTGACGTTGGCTTTTACTTTTCTTATGTTGGGTTTCCACTGTCTGTTGGTTTTGCGGTTTGAATGCGATACGGCAAGTCCGAAGACAACGCTCTTTCCGCAGAGTTCACATTTTGCCATACTCTACACCTCCATTTATATATCTACATTATTAATTACAAAGTCAGCACTGCCTATTATAACACGCAGTTTTAAAAAATGCAAGAGTTTTTATAAAAATTTTCAAAAAAGCTGAGATTTTATAAGCTTGCAGCTTACTCGTCCTCGTCATCTATGTTATGAAGGCTTCGTGGCGGCGCTTTTTTGTTCTCGTCGTCATCATCACCCGATGCGTATCTCTTGTTTTTCTTCTTAAAGGAGAGCTTGTTTTCGGTTCCGTTAAGCAGTTTTTTGATATTTCCCCAATGCCTGAAAAACACAAGACATGCGATAAAAATACTGCAAAGCGTCATAAGCAGGGTAGGAGAGCCGAACTCTATAACGCCGGTGCTGTTTAGAATTGCATAGTATCTGTCAAGGAATATCGGAAAGAGAAAGGCGCAAACGACCGAGCCCAAGGAAATGTATTTCGTACCGAGAACAATAATGCCGAATACAAGAATGAGAGCGAGCGCAACTATGGGATTTAGCGTCAGAATGACGGCAATTGAGGTTGCGACTCCTTTTCCGCCCTTGAATGAGAAAAAGCAGGGAAAACAGTGTCCCACAATGCAGGCACTACCCGAAAGGTAGGCGATATTCTCTCCGAACAGCACTCTTGCGACAAGGACTGCAACAATTCCCTTGGCAATATCGCATATAAGGGTTATCGCCCCCGCCTTGTTGCCGTAGGTGCGCTGCATGTTTGAGGTTCCGGCGTTTGCGCTCCCGTGCCTACGCACGTCGTCATGATATACATGCTTTGATATGATTATCGAAAAGTTCAGACTGCCGAGCAAATATGACGCCGCAACCCATAGAAGGGCAAGAAGCATTAACATTATTAAACCCGAGTTGACTACCACCTCGTTGTCGGCAACAGTTACCTTGAAAATATCAAACAGGATACCCTCAGGCGAGATATTGTTGAAAAAAAACTGATAAATCCGAGTCATTGTAGATCTCCTGCTATTTTGGGGTTTACCCCTCGTTATCGCCCCGTTGTCTTAAAATAATCTTTATCGGGGTACCTTCAAAGCCGAAGGTCTGACGAAGCTGATTTTCAAGATACCGCTCATATGAAAAATGGAACAGTCTTATATCGTTGCAAAAGAAAACGAAGGTCGGGGGACAGACCGCCGTCTGCGTAATATAGTATATTTTCAGCCTTCTGCCCTTGTCGGAAGGCGGCTGAACTCTTGCGGTTGCGTCGGCAAGCATATCGTTGAGCATACCCGTTGTGACGCGCAGACAAGCCGCCGAATATACGCGAAAAATCAGCTCGAATATTTTGTCGATTCTTTGCCCGGTTTTGGCAGAGACAAAAATTATCGGCGCGTAAGGCATATAGGACAGGGCGGTTCTTATCTTGTCGGTAAAGCTTTTTACCGTATTGTTGTCCTTTTCCACAAGGTCCCATTTGTTGACGATAATTATCGAGGCTTTTCCCGCCTCATGGGCAATGCCGGCAATCTTTTCGTCCTGCTCGGTTATCCCCTCGGCGGCGTCAATCATTATAAGACAGACGTTTGCCCTTTCCACAGCCGTTTTTGCGCGAAGCACACTGTATTTTTCTATTTTATTATCCACCTTGCTTTGGCGGCGAATGCCGGCGGTGTCAATAAAGGTGAATTTACCGTATTCGTTTTCAAACTCGGTATCGACAGCGTCTCTTGTGGTGCCGGCAATGTTTGAAACTATAAGGCGATCCTCTCCGAGAATTTTGTTTATAATAGAGCTTTTTCCGGCGTTGGGCTTGCCGATAACCGCAACCTTTATAAGGTCGCTTGAGTCTTCCTCCTCGCTGTCATCGGGCGGAAAACAGGCGTAGACCGCGTCAAGCAGGTCGCCCGTCCCCGTGCCGTGAATTGAGGAAAGGGGAACAGGGTCACCTTTAAAGCCAAGCTCGTAAAATTCATAGTATTCGGCGGGAAGCGCGCCGACTCCGTCGATTTTGTTCACTGCCACAACAACAGGCTTTCCGGATTTAATGAGCATTCTTGCAATGTCTCTGTCGTCTGCCGTAAGTCCGGTGCGCACGTCGCACATGAAAATTATAACGTCGGCAGTCTCAATTGCAATTTCCGCCTGAGCGCGCATTTGCACAAGTATTGTGTCGTTTGTTTTGGGCTCGATTCCTCCGGTGTCGATAATCATGCACGGTCTGCCCGACCACACAATCTCATAGTATATCCTGTCGCGCGTGACGCCCGGAGTGTCCTCAACTATGGCTATTCGCTCGCCGGCAAGCTTGTTGAAAAGGGTGGATTTGCCTACGTTAGGCCGTCCAACGATAGCCACGATAGGTTTTGACATATCTGTATCAGCGCCTTTTGCAAGGCTCCTTTCTTTTCAGTTTTTCTTTTCGTAGTTCATAATGCCTTCGATAAATCCCCGACCGCTTGGCTCTAAGGGCACAATAGGCAATTTCAGCTTTTCCCGAACATCGTTAAGCGACACGCCGTCAAGAAAGAGGTCCCCCTCGGAGCGAAGCATGACGGAGGGAATAAAGAGCACCTCGTTTAACTCCTTGTCTGAAAGCTGCCCGATAAGGTCGCACCCGCAAACAAGTCCCGCAACCGTGACGCTTTCTCCGAAAAAGTCGTTTCGGATTTTATATACCCTTCCCGAAAGCCCGGGGCAAAGTCTGCAAAGCTCGCTTGTTATTTCACAAATAAAGCTATAGGCAGCCTCTCCTGTGGCAATTGAAAAGGACAGGCGCTTGTCTTTGTCAAAGTCTTCTTCGATATATTTTATCTCCTCGTAAAACTCGTCTCTCATTGAGGTGATAAGTCCCACGCCGTTGTCAAGCTGAGGATAGTCTTCGTAATAATCGGCGTCGGGAAGCGCTCTCTGGGCAAGAAGGAAAAACTCGTCCGAGCAGTAGCAAAACCGCTCTCCCCGTTTTTCTTTGAATTTTTCTCCCAGCCTGTTTACTGTGTCAATAACCTCACGACTCTCGCTCGGAGAAAACTGAGAAAGATTATAAAGTCCTTCCCGATATTTTGTAAGGCCTGCGGGTACGACTGCCACGCTTTGAACATAAGTACCCAGCGCTTCAAGGTCAAGAATGGTTTTTATAAGCTCGTCCTTATCGTTAACCCCTTTGCAAAGTACTATCTGACAGTTAATGAAAATTCCCGCGTTTGCAAGGATTTTAAGGTATCTTAGCTTCTCTCCGGCAAAGCGGTTGTTCAGCATTTTGCAGCGCAGGTCGGGATTTGTCGTATGCACCGAAATGTTAATCGGGCTCATGCGCATTTTTATTATCCGGTCAATATCCTCGTCCTTCATATTGGTGAGAGTTATATAATTTCCCATAAGAAAGGAAAGGCGGGAATCATCGTCCTTAAAATAAAGCGATTCTCTCATGCCTTTCGGGAGCTGATCGATAAAGCAGAAAATGCATTTATTCGAGCATGATTGTTTTTTGTCCATAAGGAAGCTTTCAAAGTCAAGCCCGATGTCGTCATATTCGTCTTTTGTGATGCTTATGCTTATAAGCTCGGGACCACGGTGTATAAGGAGCCTTACCTTTCTTTCGGTAATGTAGAAGCGGTAGTCGAGAATATCCGTGATATTATTACCGTTTATTGAAATAATGATGTCCCCCGGCAGAACGCCTTTCTTTTGTGCGGGGGAACCGTCCTTTACCGCTTTGACTGTTACCATATGGTTTTGCCTTTCCGCCGCTGTCCGGCTTTTAACAAGAAAGGCATGTTTCAAATAAACACCTGAAACATGCCACACGCCCTTTTAAGCATTAATTTTAAGAATTTCTTTGCCGTTATATGTTCCGCAAGCCTTACAAACTCTATGTGTTAAAACATATGCGCCGCATTTAGGGCATTTCTGCATGCTTGGTGTTTCCAGCTTCCAGACACTTGAGCGTCTCTTATCGCGTCTTGCTTTTGATACTTTCCTCTTCGGTACAGCCATTGTGCACACCTCCTGTATTATCCAAGTTACATACCTATGTCAATTATAAAACACTTTTTATCATTTGTCAAGTAGTTTTTTCAAAATCTCCAGTCTCGGATCGATTTCTTTTTTGACGCAGTTGCATTCTCCCTCATTCAGATCCTCTCCGCACATAGGACAAAGTCCCTTGCAATCCTCTTTGCAGAGAAAGGTTATCGGAAAGCTCAGCAAAATTGCCTCGCCAAGCGGAGTGTCGATATCCACAGAATCGTTTTTCATAATGAGATAATCGTCCGTATCCTCGTTTTGAAGGGTGTTTTTCGCGGCTATTCCCTTGCAAAAATCCAAATTGAACACCGAATTTATTTCCTTCCAGCAACGGGCGCAGTGAGTGGAGAATGGCACCGATGCTTTGAGAGTGAGGCTTATATATCCCGCCATATTCACAATATTGCCGCTTACCGAAACGGCGTCTGTAAAATGAATGTCGTCAAAATCCTCAGGGCTGTCGGTCTTATAATCAAAGCTTATCTTGTCTGTTTCACCGCAAAGGATTGGACCGAGATTTATCAGCATATCGCACCGCCTTTTTAAATCTTCAGTGATCATGCCATGATACGGCACAAAGCACATTATATAGAATAAATCCGCATTTGTCAAGTACTATTTGAAAAAAAGTGATATTTGCCGATATATGCGTCCTTTTTTATGGGTCTTTTAGGCAAAATCATGGCAGATAGCTTCTTAACGTTTGCAGTATTTTCTTCTCTTCCCTTGAAACCTTAACCTGAGTTATACCGAGAATTTGTCCGGTTTTTTGCTGGGAAAGCTCCTTAAAATAGCGAAGCTCGACTATCCGCTGCTGAAAGGGGGTGAGCTTTGAAAGCGCCTCGTGCAGGGCGATACTGTCGGTAAGGGTATCAAGCGTGTTTTCGTTGTCGGCAATAAAGCTTTCAAGCGTTGTTGAACCGTCCTCCCCGATGCTTTCCGAAAGGGAATGAATGGGCGAGACAGCTTCAAGCGCCGAGATAAGCTCCTCGCTTTCCATATGGCATATTTCGGCAAGCTCAAAAAGGGTCGGTTCTCTTGAATTATCCGAAATGAATTTTTCTCTCTCCCGCATGGCAAAAGCCCCCTTGCTTTTAAGAGTACGGCTTATTTTGAGAATACCGTCGTCGCGGAGAAATCTCCTTATTTCGCCGATGATAAGCGGGACTGCGTATGTGGAGAACATACACCCGTAGGAAAAATCAAAGGAGCGGGCGGCTCTGAGCAGACCTATCGAGCCTATTTGAATAAGATCCTCATATTCCGTTCCCCTGTCCCGAAAGCGCATGGCGACGCTGCGTACAAGTCCCATGTTGCTTTTTACCAGCTCTTCAAGGGCGGAGCTGTCCCCGTCTCTGACCTTTGAAATGAGTAAATTGTTGTCAACCAATAAATACCACCCCGAAACACTTGGATTTAAGCGCCGAATTTTTTGCACAGAGTGACAGTCGTTCCTTTCCCGGGCGTTGAGACCACCTTGAACTTGTCCGAAAGCTCTTTCATAATGGGCAGCCCCATTCCGCCGCGCTCACCGGCGGGATCCGTGGTGAAAAAAGGCTGCATACATTTTTCAATGTCCTCGATTCCGCACCCGGTGTCGCGTATCCTGATTTTAATGCTGTTGTTGTCGTAAAGTCCGGCGCTTATGTATATATATCCGCCCGAGAGGCGATATGCGTGAACCACGCAGTTTGTTACCGCCTCCGATATTATCACTCTGAGGTCTCCTATCTCCTCCACAGTGGGGTCAAGCTGGGAAGCAAAAGAACACACTATCTGTCTTGCAAGGCTTTCGTTCTTCGACAGGGCGGGTATTTTTATTTCGATTTTGTTGATACGTTTGGTTTTCATATTCATTATTCTCCGTTATTTTATTGCGATTTTTTTATGAGTGTTTCCTGATTTTTAATTATGGGAATGTACTTTTCAAGACCGGCAAGATAAAGTATTTTCTGGATCTCCTTTGAGGGATTTACGATTTTCAAAATTCCTCCTGTCTCCTTCATTCGGGTATATCTTCCGAGTATCAACCCGAGCCCGGATGAATCCATAAAGGTTACCGATGAAAGGTCAAGAACCGCGCTCATCGGTCTAAAAAGAAATATTGCCCTGTCTATCTCGTCTCTGATGTATTTTGCGCTGTGATGGTCTATGTCTCCTTCGATATTGATAAGAAGATGATTGTTTTTCATTTCGCAGCGAACGCCCGCCGTATCCATTGTGTTTTTCCTCCTGTACTTTATTATTTTACCATAAAACAAAAATATGGTATTCTGCTAAAAGCAGAATACCATATCTCAAGCGAAAAAAATGTCGCAACTGGGATTATTTTTTTAATTTTTTTATTGCCTCTTCGGTTTTTATCAAAGCCTCTTTGTATTTGCCGAGCTTTGCCCTTTCTCCTGCTACCACAGCCTCGGGCGCCTTGGCAACAAAGCCTGCGTTACTTAGCTTCTTTTCAAGTCTTTCGATCTCCTGTATCGTCTTAGCCTTCTCTCCTTCAAGGCGGGCAATCTCCTTTTCGGTGTCGATAAGGTCGGAAAGGGGAATATATACAACAGCGTACGGGTTGACTATCTGCACAGCGCTCTCATCTTCGTATTTTCTTTCGATGCTGACGCTTGAAGCAGAGGCAAGCTTTGTAAAGAATTTAGCCGTCTTTTCGTTAAACGCCTCTTTTTCGTCGCTGATAATATGCAAAGACGCTTTTCTTGAGGGCGCAACCCCCATTTCCGCGCGGCGGTTTCTGATACTTCTTATGGTGTCGATGAGTATCTCCATGCACCTTTCTTCCTTTTCAAAGGAAAGGGAAGGGTCAAAAGCAGGATAACTGCTTATCATAATGCTTTCGCCGGTGTGAGGCAGGGAGGACCAAATCTCCTCGGTGATAAAGGGCATATAGGGGTGAAGCAGCTTCATGGCGCCCGAAAGGATATACACAAGTACATTCTGAGCAACAATGCCCGACTTTGTGTCTTTTTCAACAAGTCTCGGCTTGACAAGCTCAACATACCAGTCGCAGAACACGTCCCAAATAAAGTCGTAAATTTTAGCAAGTCCTATGCCGAGCTCAAATTTATCAAGATTGATGTTCATTTCCTTTGCAAGAGTGTTGAACCTTGAAATAATCCATCTGTCCTCAAGCTCAAGCTCCTCGATTTCGGGAAGTGCGGCGTCCTCAATTGTCAGGTTCATAAGCACAAAACGCGCCGCGTTCCATATCTTGTTGTTGAAATTGCGGGCGGCTTCGATCTTTTCGTTTGAAAAACGCATGTCGTTTCCGGGCGAGTTGCCGGTCGCCAAGGCAAATCTCAAGGCGTCCGCGCCGTAGGCGTCGATTATTTCGAGCGGGTCGATGCCGTTGCCGAGTGATTTTGACATCTTTCTACCCTCGGCGTCGCGCACAAGTCCGTGTATAAACACTGTGGAGAAGGGCTTTTTCCCCGTGTGCTCATAGGCGGAGAAGATCATTCTCGACACCCAGAAGGAAATTATGTCATATCCCGTGACAAGGGTGCTTGTGGGATACCATTTTTCAAGCTCCTTTGTGTTTTCAGGCCATCCGAGAGTGGAAAACGGCCACAGGGCGGATGAGAACCATGTGTCAAGCACGTCCTCCTCTTGCCTTACCGGTGCTCCGCATTTCGGACATACGGTAATATCTTCCTTTGAAACGGTCATTTCGCCGCAAGCGTCACAGTAAAAAGCGGGTATTCGGTGTCCCCACCATAATTGCCGCGAGATGCACCAGTCGTGGAGATTTTCCATCCAATTAATATATATCTTTGTAAAGCGCTCGGGCTCAAAGACGATATCTCCGTTCTTTACGGCGTCGAGCGCGGGTCCGACAAGCGGTTCCATTTTGACAAACCACTGATCGGAGGTTATCGGTTCGACGGTGTTGTGACAGCGGTAGCAGGTTCCGACGTTGTGTGTGTGAGGTACGGTCTTTATAAGATATCCTTCGTTTTCAAGGTCCTTTACCAGCGCCCGTCGGCACTCATATCTGTCCATGCCTTCGTATTTTCCGGCGTTTTCGTTCATTGTGGCGTCGTCGTTCATAACCTTTATTATTTCAAGATTATGGCGCTGTCCCACAAGGAAGTCGTTGGGGTCGTGAGCGGGAGTTATTTTCACGCATCCCGTTCCGAAGCCTATTTCAACATAGTCGTCGGCAATGACCGGTATCTCTCTGCCCACAATAGGCAAAATAAGCGTTTTGCCGATAAGGTGCTTTGTGGTCTCGTCGTTCGGGTTGACAGCCACTGCTGTATCTCCGAACATTGTTTCCGGTCTTGTTGTAGCAACCTCAACGTACTCGGTGTCGCTTCCCTTGACAGGGTATTTTATATGCCAGAAAAAGCCGGGCTGTTCGGTATATTCCACCTCGGCGTCCGAAAGGGCCGTAACGCAGCTCGGGCACCAGTTTATAATTCTGTATCCTCGGTAAATAAGCCCTTTATTGTATAGGTTGACAAACACCTCTCTGACCGCCTTCGAACAGCCTTCGTCCATTGTAAAGCGCTGTCTGCTCCAGTCGCAGGAGGAGCCGAGCTTTTTAAGCTGGCTTGTTATCCTTTCCTCGTACGTGTCCTTCCACGCCCAAACTCTTTGAAGAAATTTTTCTCTGCCGAGATCGTATCTTGTCAGCTTTTCGTCAACTCTCAGTCTTTCTTCAACCTTTATCTGAGTTGCAATTCCTGCGTGATCCGTTCCGGGCAGCCAAAGCGCGGAATATCCCTGCATTCTCTTGTAACGAATAAGTATGTCCTGAAGAGTTTCGTCAAGGGCGTGCCCCATGTGGAGCTGTCCGGTTACGTTGGGAGGGGGAATGACTATTGAATACGGCGGCTTGTTGTCGTCAAGAGAGGGCGAAAAGTATCCTTTGTCGCACCAAAACTTATACAGACGGTCCTCGATATTTTTGGGATCGTACTGCTTTACCAGTTCTTTTTTCATAATGTTTTTCTCCGTTTTACCCTGTGGGCAATTTTAATTTGAATTTTTGTGTTAAAAAAATAAATATCCGGCGTCCCGAAAACAGGACGCCGGAGCGCGGTACCACCTGAATTTGCACAAAAAGTGCACACTCTGACCTTTTGCGCTTTTACTTTTTACAACTATTAACTATTAAAATAAATAAAAAGAAAAGCCGAAAGGAATCCCTTAACGCGGGCAGCGTGAATACCTACCTTGCGAAAAAGCGCCGCTCGGTATTCAAGCTCCGGGACGACTTCACTTGACTTTACATGCCGCCTTGCACCAAACGGCGGCTCTCTGAAATGAAAGCTGCAAATTACTACTTCCCATCAAAGCCGATGAAATTGTATGTTTTGATTTGGTTTTGATTAATATTAGCACAAAAGAAACTGTTTGTCAATAGAAAAAGCCGAATTTTTATTTAACATATTTGATATGAAGATTTTTTCAATCCGTTTCAAAGAAATTCATAGTTAATTTAAAAAAAGTTATTAGAATATTGAAGAATTTATGGTATATAAAAAGTTGTCAATATCGGTTGACATTCGGATTTTTAAGTGATATAATATCACTTGTTTTGCAAACACTAAACTGTAAGGTCGTCTTTGCCGATACGGTTTTATGTTTATATTTTAGTTTATAGCAGTTTAAAGCAGTTAAAGCTTGAGCTCTTTCGCTGAGAATTACTCTTTGCGGATAAATTTGGGAGAATTTTTTATGAAATTAAATCATATTGAAAGCGCAAGGCCGATTTTCATTACCGCCTTTTCCGCAATTTTATATGCAATTCTTGCCTTTGTTTCGGGTATCGGTCTGATAATGTCGGTTATTTCGGCAGTTTTGCTCTTTTGCGCCCTGTTTTTCAGATTCCGCGTTCCCGATATGCCATGGTGGGCAAAGCAGCTTATGATACTGGGATTTTCAATCCTCACCTTCTGCATCGTTCAGTTTGCCGTCGGCGCGCATCTGGCAAGAATCACGGTTCTTAAATTTATATTGAATGTACTTATAGTTTACGGTCTTATCGTTATTATCGCCGCTATATCAAAAAGCATAAAGGCTGCCTTCATTTCGGTCTTTGTATTCTCTATTCTGCTTGCCGTGACAGACCACTTCGTGGTTCAGACAAGAAGCTATGAAATACAGTTTTCGGATATTAAATCGATTTCAACCGCAATGAGCGTTGCCGGAGGATATACCTTCACGGTAAGTAATTACTGCGCGGGCGCGCTCTTTGCCGCACTGCCTGTGCTCCTTGCTCTTATATTCAACAAATTTCCGAAATTTGAAGGTATGCTTCCGAGAACCACCGGCACCGTATGCGGAGCCCTGTCAATGGCAATTGTAATGATTCTTGTCTCGACGTCCTTCGGCTCGACGCTTATAAGCTATCATGTGCAATACTGGAAATACAGAACCTCGGAATATAACGGCTTTTTCTTGGGACTTCTGAAAAGCATTACCGCAACCCCTATACGTATGCCCGACGGCTATACTGTCGATACGCTGATTTCCGGACTTGAAGACGTGCTCGGCGAAAACGCCGCCGCAGAGCAGGAAATAGAAAATAAGGATCTTCCTAACGTCATTGTGGTTATGAACGAAACCTTCTCCGACCTGAACTACGCGAGCCTCCTTTCGGGACATGACGGCATACCTACAAATATCGACCCGCTTGAATATTTCAACTCCTTTAACGACGGGGATGACAACGTAATAAAAGGCTATGCCTACGCTTCAATATTCGGCGGAAATACCGCAAACTCCGAGTTTGAGTTCCTGACCGGCAACTCAATGGCGTTTATTCAAAGCACCATGGTTCCGTATAACAATCTGCTTAGTAAGGACAACGCATTTTCAATAGTCGATATCTTTAATAAGTACGGTTACTATACCGTCGGAATGCACCCCGAGGATAAAACCAACTGGAGCAGAGAAAAAATCTACAGCTATTTCGGCTTTGACGAGCAGTATTTTCTCAGAGACAACAATACCTTCGTGGATGACAAGGAGCTTACCGAAGAGCAAATGTTCCGCGGTCATGTTTCGGATAAAACCGTCTACGAGAAAATTATAAGCCTTTATGAGAATAAGAGCGAGGAAAGCCCCTGCTTCATCTTCGCTGTGACAATGCAAAATCACGGCGGATATAATACAAGCGATTTCGATTACACTGTAAAAGCTACCGACAATAATAACAGCAAGCTCAATGAGTACCTTTCGTCAATTAAAAAATCCGATGACGACCTCAAAACCCTTTTCGATTATTTCAGTAATGCCGATGAGGAAACTATAATCGTTTTCTACGGCGATCATCAGCCCTCGCTCAATGACAACGTCTATAGCACCTATTTCGGACTTGACGGCGATTCGAGTACCGAAGAAAATATGACAAAATACGTTATTCCCTATATGATGTGGACTAATACCTCGTTCGGCAAAAATGATACCGAGGGCAGCTTCACAAGCCTTAATTACCTCTCTCCCAGACTTCTTGATATTATAGGCCTTAATAAAACCGCTTACCTCTCCCTCGTGCGCCAGGTTGAAAAAGAAGCGCCTATTATCAATGCATTCGGCTGGTGGGATAACGATATGAACTTCCATAGCATCGATACAATCGAATCTTTTAATAAAATAGATTCTTCGTCCGAATCGCCGACGCCTGACGAGGACGCCGGACGCCAAATGCCAATCGTTATGCTCTATTATTGGACTGAATATAACATGCTCCGGGACGGTAAAAACCGCCTCAACGAGTATTACGCCCTTAACTACTATAGCAGCTCACAAAAAAAGAACGGGCTGAATAACCCCTTCTCCGAATGACCGTCAGTCGGTCACTTTGCACCCATTTCGCCGAAATGGCGAAATGGGTGCTTTATGCTCTGCGAAGCGGAATGTTGAAAAAAAGATAATTTCGCGCTCTGCGGAGCGCTACCAAGGTTCCACCTTGGATGGGGTCGGCTTTTGAAAAGCCGAGGAAACATATCGATGCTCGTGTGGGGGGAAGATAGAGGCAAGCCGCAGTCGGGTAAAGCGAAAAGAACGGCAATGAAAAGTCAGCATTAATTAGCCGTTCCCGCAGTCGTTAACGAGACAAGGTGCGAAGAAACAAAGAGTACGGTATCTTTGAGTAAGCACTAACGAGCCGACCCGCAACCGTCTATGAGCAACGGGAGTGTGGCGGTTAGGGAAAAAGCGGGTCAATGAGAAGGAAGCGGCTTAAATGCAGTTAATATTTAAACTTAATAAAGCAAGACAGTCATATCATTTCTTTTACACATTAAGTGCAAAGTACGAAAGATATGACTGCCTTTCAAATTTGCAATATTTATTTAATAGCTGCACTTTTCATTACATATATCCGTAACTTACGAAAGCTCAACATATTCTCCTCAATTTAAGCTTTGCGCCGTGAGCAAACCGAAGGTTTGCAGGTCGGGATGAATACGCGCCGCTCAAGTTTACTTGAAGCGGCGCGTATTCAGACTGACCGAGGCTGTCGAGCGCAGCGAAACAGCCGGCGCAAAGCGCGAGTGCGCACCATGCGAGCGTCCGTATGTTTCTCTGGCTTTTCAAAAGCCAGCCCCATCCAAGGTGGAACCTTGGTCGCGCTTCGCAGAGCGCGAAACTTTCTTTTTGTCAATATTTCGCACGACCGGCGCACACCTCACACGCTGTCGGAGGGTCTATTTGGGTATTTCGACATCCTCGAGTGAGGAGCGTTCTTGTTCCATTTTCTCGCGCATAAGTTGTTCGCTTTTAAGTTCTTCGACTCTTACGAGCCATTCTTCGTGTTTACCTTTTCTTTTCGGAGCGAAGACGAAGTGGTCGATTATAATCAAAACGGCAAACATCAGCACGCCTACTGAGGTACAGATTATTCCGTACAGCATTGCTTTTGAGAAGTAGCGCATTTCGATGGTATGTTCGCCTTCGGTTATATCGAAGCCGAGAAGGGAATTTGCGAGTTTGATTATTTCGACCTTTTCGCCGTCGACATACACGTTCCAGCCTTCATCGTAGGGAATGGAGGTGAACATGACTGAATCGCCGGCGGGGACGTTGACTGTACCTGTAAGGTGGGTATCGCTATAGTTATCGTCTATATGCCAATTTCCTTCGGCAAGTGAGGTAAAGACGTCTTTAAACACTTCGTGGTCAAGGTAATAGAATATCGGAGCGTCCTTAATGATATAGAATATATTATCCTTTTCATTCATGGTCACGCTGAGGCGGTATTGAGTATCCTTTTCAAGAACGCCGAGGGACTGGATGCAGTCGGATTCATTTCCGAAAAAGGTGCCTTGAAGGTTCTCTTCCGTACCGCTAAGAGTCCACGAGACCTCACGCGGATAGTTGGAGCAGAAGAAGAAATAAACGTCGGCGTTTTCGAGACTCGGATCGATACTGAAGCTGTAGGTCATTTTACCGGGGGACGAGGTTCTTTGAGGCTCATAGAAGAGATAGCCGACCTGAATTTTGTGCTCGGTGCCGTCGGGATCGGTTATTGTTTCATTGACTCTGCCGTTGTAGGAGACAAAAGCGTTGTCAAGGTTCAGGGTATATTCGATAGGCTTGAAAAGCTCGATTTTTTCTTCACTGCCGGTGAGAGCGGTGACAAGGTCATTCATAACCTCGAACGGGGAAGCGTATTTTGTGGGGTCTTCGGCGGTCTGGGTCAAATCAAATGAACGAATATCGGGACTTGAGCTGAACGCCATAGAAAGAGCGTACTCGTTAAGATATGCGTAAAGATTGTTAGGCTCATCGGACATGTACGGTGAGAGAAGGTCGCTTCCCGTATTGCTCTCACTTATAATATATTTAAGTCCGAGAAGGGAGTCGGACACCATTGTTCCGCCCGCATACCTTGACCAGTGAGAGGAGGAGGCGTAGCCCATGTTGTTGAGAAATTCGATAACCGAGGCGTTGAGAGTGGAGGTGGAGCTTGAAAGTCCCTTGATATTCAGCGCAAAATCGTCGCAAACGGTTCGAGCTATGGTTTTTTCCATGCGGTAGAACGACTTGTCCGATTCCTGAACAGAGCTTACAATATTGCGCACTCTGTTGAAATAATCCACATATCCCTGCCTTGAGGACATTCCCACGTCCTTGTCGAGATTTACGGAGGTGACGACCGAAGAGCCGAAAAGCTCGAGACAGACAAGGATTGAAAGAACACTGAGCGTAATATTTTTACCGTTTGAGGCTATGACGTATCTCAGCGATATCAGATAGGCGATAACGCAGATGATTGCGAACCATATGCAGAAGTAATCGTCAAGAACGCTGAAATCTATATTTTCCTTAATGCTGTCAAGATGACTGAAGCCCACCTTTTGCACCACAAGAATAAGGGCGATAATAACCGCGCCGACACAGCACAAAAATGCCGGCTTCACGGTTTGTATTTGCTCAAAAGCGCGGCAGGCGAAGACGACCACCAAGAAAATAAACACGAAGCTGTAGCGATAGTTGAGCCAGTTGGGGCGCTGCATACCGTGAAGGAAGGTATCCACCACCATAAAGTTCATGCAAAACAGAGTGACAGTAAGTATTGCGGCGGCGCCGATTTTTTCGCGCGGGTGAATTTTTCTTGAGGCAAAAAACACGGGGAGCATGATAAGGGCGAGCACTCCGCAGTACACAAAGGGCAGACCCTCGGGGCGCACGGTGTCGTATGAACCGGGCAGCATTTTTGCAAAGAAATCGATAAGGTCAAATTGAGATGCAAATTTCCAAACCGTTTTTGTGAAGGTCGTCTTGCCGAAGGTTAGGGAATAGTAGGTCGGGAAAATAATGAAGCACGCCATAAGAATGGACGCCGCAGACGAAAGCCCCACGCGCACAAGGGACTTGACAAAATGTAGCTTTTCGCCGTAGTAATTGTTCCCGTAGTTTGCGCCCGAGACAAAATAATAATAGAAGAAATAGATAAAGACGAAGAAGCAGACCATATACCCGATATAAAACGTTGAGATAAGTATCAGGGTAAGAGTCACGGTAAAGAGCTTGAATTTATGCTCGGTTATAAGCTTTTCCAGCCCGTAGAAAAGCAGAGGCAGAAGCATCATGGCGTCAATCCACATTGTGTTGTGAGCGTAAGTCACGGCGTATGCGGAAAGAGCGTACATTGTCGAGAAGATGACAACTCCCAAATCCTTTGTAATCGGTCTTGTCTTTTTGAGATAGAACGCCATGGTGGCGCCGCTTATACCGGTTTTAAGAAGTATAATTGTCAGAAGCGCTTCGGTTATGTGGTTTTCGGAAAAGAAGTAAACGAGAAATGAGAGAGGACTTGCGATATAATAAGCGTAAATACCTATAAACTCGCCTCCGAGAGACCTTGACCATGAATAAATAAGGCTGGTGTCGCCGTGCATTGCGTTGCGAAGCGCCTCAAAAAAGTAGACGTACTGACCGTTAAGGTCAAGGACAAGTACGCTGTTGTTTCCGAAGGGATAAACCTCAAAGCAGATGTAAACCGTCCAAAAAACGATTATCGGAATAATGAAGGCGCATCCTATATAGGAATACTTATTTGAAAATTCCGAAAAACGTGAATACAGATTTTTAATTTTATCAATAAGCGGCGTGCTTTTAGAGCTTTCTTCCATGTTGGGTTCCTTTCATTTCAATATTGTTACTTACCGTCCGTTCCAAAAGCGCTCTTGTGCGGCGGCTCGGAGTTAATAAGCCTTATGTTTTTTTCAAGCTTGATTCTCGGGACAATAACCGTGCGAAGGCACTTCACGCACTGAATTTTTATGTCCGAGCCTACCATGAGAACCTTGAAATCATACGCTTTTTTTTCACACGGATGGTTTTTCCTGAGCGTTATTATATCATTTTCGCAAAGCTTTATAATGTTCATATCATTAATATCTCAGCCGACTCCCAAAAGGTCTCTTCCGTACGCGCTCATGTACGGCAGCAGCTCTTCTGCGGTAAAAGTTAAGGTTACATAGCCGTATGAAGCCGGCGCGATATCGTAGGGATTAAAGCTGAACACGATGTTTTGGTTGTCCATATACCAGCGGCTTTCGGCAAAGGAGCTGATAAGCGCCTCGTAATTTGCAAAGAGTCCGTCCTTCTTGGCACATTCTTGGCAAATAAGTCTTGTTACCGCCCCCGTGTCGTCAAAAAACGCGCTGTAGGTTATGGGGGAGGCAATGTCAAGGTCGTAATTGTAGTGCCTGCTTTGACGGCTTGTCACGCCGTACGCGTTTGTTTCGGCAATATTAAAGGTGAGACTGACCGCTTTTTCGGTGAAATCGTTGAGAACAAACGACACGGAAATGCTCGGCGTGAAGAGGGGAATGCTTCCGTTTTTGATGCTTTCCACGTACATTTCCTCGGTTCGGCTTATATATTCTGTGATATCGGCGATTATTTCATCAAGCCTTTCGGTAAGCTTGTTTTTTATCTCGTCATTGTCGGAAATTTCGGCAACGGGCAGACAGAGATTTACGTCAAGCGCCGTGATATTACCCTCAGTAACGCTGTAATTTCTGAAAACGCTGCTGACGCCTCCGTCAACAAATGGATGGTGGGTGTCCGGAGGAGTGGGCGTATCACTGCTTGTGAGGGTTGTATTGTCGGTACTGCCTGTGGTTGTTATAGAATTATCGCCGTTGTCTGACGGGGCGCAGGCGGGTATTGCAGATATTATAAATGCAAATAAAAGCAGAGCAAGCAGAATCTTTTTCATGTTTTTTTGAGACTCCTTGGTTTTAAGAGCGTGTATTATCCGAAAAAAATTGCGATTCGGCATACACGGAAATACACGTTAAGTAATTATATCACATCGTTTTTGCTTTTGCAACAGCAATAAAGTAAAATATATAAGAACAAACAGAGGCTATAATTATTAACAAAATCAATAAAATTCATAAAACGGTTGAAATCGACGGCAAGAAATGATAATATATATGTGCTATATGCGGCTTGAAGCTTACATAATGTGCAAAATAAATTAGACGGAGATACCGAAATGATTTACGGAATGATATTTGATCTTGACGGAACGCTGGCGGATACTATTGCCGACCTGCAAAAGGCAATGAACATGATGCTCACTCATTTTGGCTATGAAACAAGGGACAGAGAACAGATAAAGAACGCCATATGCTACGGACAGCGGGAATTTGTCAAAAGATCACTGCCCGAGGAGGAGTCACGCCGCGCGGATATTGTCGATGAGTGCCAAAAATACTATGCAAAACGCTACGCCGAGTGCTACAATGACAGCACAAGCCCTTATCCGATGATGCGGGAAACCTTAATTGCCCTAAAAGAGCGGGGAATACGCTTGTCCGTGGTTACAAATAAAGCGCAAGAACATGCAGAAGCGGTAATTCACAAGTGCTTTCCCGAGGGGCCTTTTGATATAGTTATCGGAGGCGGCTCCTTTGAGCCAAAGCCCTCGCCCCAAGGCGCACTGCACGCCGCGGGCATAATGAGACTTGATCCCGAACACTGCCTTTTTGTGGGCGATTCGGACGTTGATATAATGACCGGAAAAAACGCAGGCATGAAAACCGTCGGGGTGAGTTGGGGCTACCGACCGGCAGAGCTGCTGAGAAAAACCGGCGCGGATTTTGTTATAGAGAGCGCCGTGCAGCTGCTTCGACTTTTGTAATTAACTCTCGCTTTGCGCAGCGCTTTTTATCAGTTCAAGCGCCATGCAGCGCAGTCTCATACAGCACTCTCTCACGTCATTTTCCGGATATTTCGGAAATTTTGAGATGCTGTCCGAAACATAAGCGGCATATTCCGAAAAGTCCTCAAAGCGCCCGTCACTTGCGCACTTTGCGCTTTCAATTTTTCCTTCTATTCTTCCGCATAAGACAAGCGCACGGCAGGCCGCATCCTTGAAAACCTCCTCACTTGAGGTTTGATATGCGGCAAAAAGAGCGCTTGCAATGCCGCAAACGTCCTTTTTGATATCGCTTAATATTTCCCTTTCTCTTTCCTTTGCCTCTCTTTGCGCGCGGCTCGTCAGCACGTCGGCATAGCAGAACACCGCTATTGTAACTATTGCAAGAATAAGAGAGACGGCACGGTATAACAGCTTAGACCTTTGCGCCGCAATATTGTGTGCTTTTTTATCCAAAACTTTTTGTCCTTTTTTATTTTTTAATTTTTACCCGCCGAGGTAAATAATATTATTTGACAAGCGATAAAGATTCTGTTATAATATATTATGGCTTAATGTGTATATGTAAACCGTGGTAATTTCGGGCTGATATTTTGTCGGCGTTAAGGTAGACTAAAAATCCGGAGCGACTTTTATTTTGCCGACACGAGCTTTTTGGGCAAAGAAAGGAATTGTTATATGGCATATAAAGAAAAGCTAAGCAAAATATATGCAAACAATGAGCTAAAAAGCTTTTTTAGAAGCGAAATACAGGAGAAAACTCTTTCACACGCCTACATAATAGAGGGAGCAGAGGGCAGCGGAAAATACACACTTGCAAAATCGGTCTGCGCCGACCTTGCGGCAGACGAAAGACTTTCGGAGCTTATAATGCAGGATATGGCGCCCGACGTTGTTACTGTGGCTCCCGAAAAGGATAAGCGGTCGATAGGAATCGGGGCGGTAAGGAGCATAAAGCAGGACGCGTTTATAATACCCGGCGAGCTTGATTTTAAGGCGTATATCATAAAATATTCGGATCTTATGACGGCGCAGGCGCAAAACGCGTTATTGAAGCTCCTTGAGGAGCCCCCATCATACGTGTATTTCTTTCTCCTTTGCGAAAATTCCTCCTCACTTCTTCCCACAGTGCGTTCAAGAGCGCCTGTGGTGAGAACACAGCTTCTTTCACCAAAGGAGCTTGAAAAATATCTGCTGAATGATTCAAAAAACCGTGAAAAATTCAGAAGCCTTGACGAAGGGGCACTTGAACACGTGATAAATGTAAGCGGCGGCTCTGTCGGAAGGGCGGAAGCTACGCTTGACTCTGAAGAAGAGGGCGACCCGAAAAAGGTTGCGGGTCTTCTTGAGCTTTTGTGTGAGAAAAAAAGAGGTCAAATACATTTGTTTGTAAACTCTCTTTCCTCCAAAAGAGAAGAGCTTTCAAATTTTTTGGAGAGCTTTATGTCGGCGCTTCGGGATATTACGGCAATGAAGCAAAGCGGCGACATTCAGTCGCTTTTCGGATATGCCTCCCTTATTGCTCCAATGGCGAAAAAATTCACCGTGGCGCAGCTTATCTCTTGCTATGACGCCTCATATGGCGCATTTTGCTCGCTTGCGGCGAATATGAATGTAAATATCGTAAAAGCGTCCTTTTCCGACGCGCTCTGCCGCGCGGTTAACCGCTGAAATGAAAGGTGAATTATGGAATACGAAGTAGTTGAAAATAAAGTTGAAAATGAAGCAAAAAAGACTCCAAGCGCCGATAAAGACGGCGAGGTTGAAATAATAGGCGTTACCTTCAGAAGCGCCGGAAAAATATATTATTTCGACGCAAACGGCATAAAGGCGTCCGAAGGGAAGCACGTTATTGTCGACACCGCCAGAGGATACGAATACGGCAAGGTTGCCCTTTCAAACTGCATGATGCCCGAAAATAAGCTTGTACAGCCCCTTCGCAAGGTGGTAAAGCTTGCCGACAACAACGACGATTTAAGATACAAGTCCAACTGTGAAAAAGAAGAAGAGGCATTTGATATATGCCTTAAAAAAATAGTCGAGCACGGGCTTGAAATGAAGCTTATTGACGTTGAGTATACCTTTGACAATTCAAAGCTTTTGTTCTACTTTACCTCTGAGGAAAGGGTGGACTTTCGGGAGCTTGTAAAGGATCTCGCCTCTGTTTTCAGAACGAGGATAGAGCTAAGGCAGATAGGGCTTCGGGATGAAACAAAGATTATCGGCGGATTCGGCGTGTGCGGAAGGGAATTTTGCTGTCACAGCTTTTTAGGGGACTTTGTTCAGGTGTCGATAAAGATGGCAAAGGAGCAAAATCTTTCGCTCAACAGCTCCAAAATATCCGGAGCGTGCGGAAGGCTTATGTGCTGTCTCAGATACGAGTACGATACTTATCAGGAAGAGCTTAAAAAGACCCCGAAGGTGGATTCGAAGGTCATAACTCCCGACGGGCCGGGGGTAGTGACCGACGCTCAGCCTCTTTCGGGACTTGTGAAGGTGCGCCTTGACAGAGATCCCGAGGGAACGCCCGTAGTATACGACAGGGAAGCGCTAAGGAGTGCGGAGGGCGAGCTTTTGGAAAAAGCCTCGCCGATTCGTGAAAAGCCGACTATGCAAAGCGAGCCTGTTGCAGACCTTGAAGAAAAGCCTGAAAAGGGCGATATTCTTCAAAAGAGCAAAAACAACAGGAGCGGCGTTCAAAAGAAAAAGAAAAGGACATTGGAAAATACCGCAAAACCGGTTAAAAATATTGAGGTAGGCAAGCTCAAGCTAAAGACTCCGGCAAAGGATACGAGCGCCGAGGAGCAGCCCCTTTTGCAGGATGGCGAAAGTGAAAAGAACGAGAGTATCAGGAGCGCAAAGGTTCAAAAAAGGCGCAGAAAGCCTCAAAAATACCGCAAGGACGCCGCTCGAGGCGCGCACAAGCCCGACAAAGAAGAATAAATCGGCGGTATAATTTGTCCAAATAAGGGTGCAAAAGCGGAAAAATAAAAATAAAAGCAGATAAAGCAAAATAAAGCGGAAGAAATCTTAATAAATTGTGTTGATTTTTTCTTACAGATATGATATAATGAAATAAAATCATTTGGAGGTACATAACTATGGCTTATAAGATCAATGCGGACGAATGCCTCGGATGCGGCGCGTGCGCCGGTGAATGCCCTGTCGGAGCGATTACCGAGAAAGACGGAAAATATGTTATCAATCCGGACGAGTGCATCAGCTGCGGAGCGTGTGCAAGCACATGCCCTGTTGAGGCTCCCTCTGAGGAATAATATATTCCGAACAAGAAAGATGAGCCGGAGATTTTCTCCGGCTTTTCTGCAATTATATTGCAAGCTATATTGCTATTGATATTATTTAATAAAGTGCATTTGAGAGCGGCTTATGTGCAAGGACAGTAAAAACAGAATTGATTACGTCAATGAAAATATAACCCTTATTCAGAGAAAAGAGGGCTTGACCTTCGGGAGCGACGCCTATCTGCTTTACGCATATATGAAGCGTTTCGGCGGCGGAAGCATGGGTGCGGAGCTTGGCGGAGGGTGCGGAATAATATCTCTGCTTGCTGCCTCAAAGGGAAAGCTTTCAAAAATTTATTCCGTCGAGCTTATGACAAATTACAGTAAGCTTATCGCGCTCAACGCAAAAAACAATTCTCTTGAAGACAAGGTTATACCCCTTAATATCGACGTGAGGGAGCTTACACTTGCCCACGTGGGAAATAAAGAGGTCGACGCGGTTTTTACAAATCCCCCGTACCTAAAGGGCGGCAGCGGTATTGAAAATGCAAACGACGAAATGAACGCCGCGCGCCGCGAGCTTTGCGGCAATATAGGCGATTTTTGCGCCGCCGCGTCAAGAATTTTGAAATTCTCGGGGTATTTTTACGCGGTATACAGACCCGAGCGCCTTCCCGACCTTTTCGAGGCAATGAGAAACAACGGAATTGAGCCAAAGCGCATGACGCTTGTATTTCCCGACTTTTCGAAGGCTTCAAATCTTGTTTTGGTTGAAGGGCGAAAGGGCGGAAGAGGCGGAATTTTTATCACGCCGCCCCTTGTTATGCATCATGACGCCTCAAAAATTCCGCTTACCGATACTGACGAGCTTCGTTATATTTATGAAAATGGTGAATTTGATGAACGATACCGAAAACCTTAGCTTACAGCTTGAAGAGCCCGAGAAAGAAACAGAATATACTTTTTCGGAAGAGAAAAACAAAATAGTCGGCAAAACGCTGTATCTTGTGGCTACGCCTATAGGAAATCTTTCGGATATCAGTCAAAGAGCCGTAAAAGTGCTTTCCGAGGTAGATTTTATTGCCGCCGAGGACACGCGCAACACTTTAAGGCTTCTCTCTTGTCTCGGAATATCAAAAAGCGTTATTAGCTACTATGAATACAACAAGGCACAAAAGGGCGAATATATCCTCAGACGACTCAAAGAGGGCGAGTCCTGCGCCCTTGTGACCGATGCGGGAACTCCCGCAATTTCCGATCCCGGAGAGGATATTGTGCGCTTGTGTGCCGAAAATGATATTAACGTGACCGCGGTCCCCGGCTGCTGCGCCGCAATAACCGCGCTCTCCCTTTCGGCACTTTCAACCTCGCGCTTTTTGTTTGAGGGCTTTTTGAAGGGTACCAAAAGCGAAAAGAAGAAAAGACTTGAAGACCTTTCCTTGGAAAGGTCAACCATTATTCTTTATGAGGCTCCGCACAGACTGAAAGATACACTCGAGCTTATCTATGAATGTCTCGGCGAGCGAAAAATAGCGCTTTGCCGTGAGCTTACAAAGCTCAACGAGCAGGTAATAAGGACGACGGTAAGCGGCGCTGTAAAGCTTTATAATGAGAGCGAGCCGAGAGGGGAATACGTTCTTGTAATCGATGGCGCGGCGGAAAATATAAAGGACGCCTTCTGGAAGGATATGAGTATACGGGAACACGTCGATTATTACGTGAGGCTCGGATATGAAAAGATGGCGGCAATAAAGCTTGCCGCAAAAGACAGAGGCGTCGGGAAAAGCAGCATATACAAAGAACTTATCGATAAATAACAAAGCAAACGACAAAGCAAATAAGCGCCCAAAACGCGGAAGGGAACATATGGCATCCGGAAAAAAAGATAAAATCATAGCGCAGCACAGGCAGGCGTATCACAATTATTTCGTGCATGAAACGTATGAAGCGGGAATAGAGCTTTACGGCACTGAAATAAAGTCCCTTCGTCAGGGGCAGGTCAATTTAAAAGATTCATATTGCTATATAAGCGACGGCGAGATATTTGCCAAGGGGATTCATATAAGTCCCTACGAAAAGGGAAATATCTTCAACCGCGACCCGCTTCGGGACAAAAAACTTCTGATGCATAAAAGGGAAATCATTAAGCTTAAATCACTTACACAGGCGGAAGGCTACACTCTTGTGCCTCTTTCACTTTATTTTTCGGGAAAGAACGTAAAAATGGAGGTAGGACTCTGCAAGGGTAAAAAGCTTTATGACAAGCGGGAAACCGAGGCAAAAAAGCAGGCAGACCGCGATATAGAGCGCTCGGCGCGCTCGGATAAATTCGGATATTGAAAGTCCTTTAAAAGCAGGCGCATGACTTTATTTATGCGGCAAGGCTATATTTCACATGGCGAAAAGCTTGCCGTGCTACGCAGCTTACTATCACAGAACTAAGGAGACAGAGGCTTTGCTGAAAATTCTGACAAATAAAATAAAAGAGGCGCTGCTTTCGGTTCTGCCTGTAACGGCTATTGTCTTTTTTCTGAATCTGACGCCGCTGATACATTTTTCCGCAAGGGAAATGACAGTCTTTTTGATATGCTCGCTCTTCCTTATACTCGGCATCGGGCTTTTTAATCTCGGCGCCGACCTTGCAATGACCCCTATGGGCGAGCATACCGGTGCAGGACTTACAAAATCGGGAAGACTGTGGCTCCTGCTTGCCGTCTGCTTTACAATGGGACTGCTTATAACCGTTGCGGAGCCCGACCTTTCGGTGCTCGCATCCCAGGTAAGCGACGTTATAAATCCTGTATTACTCATTATTTTTGTGGCAGTCGGAGTGGGGCTTTTTCTGCTTGTGGCAATGCTCAAAATAGTATTTGGAAGCTCTCTTTCCGGACTTCTCATGTTTTTTTACATGTTGCTTTTTGCCCTTGCAGGACTTATGATCGTAAACGGAAACGGTAACCTTCTCTCGCTTGTCTTTGACTCCGGCGGCGTTACAACGGGTCCTGTCACCGTGCCTTTTATAATGGCGCTTGGCGTTGGTATTGCCGCAACGCTTGGCGGAAGGAACGTCGGAGAAAACAGCTTTGGTCTTATCGCGCTTTGCTCGGTTGGTCCGATGCTTGCCGTTGCCATGCTCGGAATAACCGTCAGAGGCGATTTAAGCTATCAGGTCCCCGACTACTCGATTGAAAATGCATTGGGAAAGAATTTGTTCTCCATTCTTCTTTCGGTGGCGCACGAGGTGATACTTGCAATTGCTCTCATTCTTCTTTTCTTTGCCGCTCTTCAAATTTTTGTGCTGAAGCTTCCAAGACAAAAGCTTGTTCAAATTGCGGTCGGTATTTTGTATACAGTTGTCGGGCTAATCATTTTTCTGACCTCGGTGACGGTTGGCTTTATGCCTGTAGGCTATAAAATGGGAGCTATGCTTGCGGGAAACAGCCCGTATTACATAGTGCTCTTCGGATTTATAATAGGTACCGTTACGGTGCTTGCCGAGCCTGCGGTACACGTACTTAACAAACAGGTTGAGGAGGTCACAAACGGGACGGTAGGCAAAAAATCCATGATGGCGGCGCTTTCCGTGGGCGTCGGTATATCTATAGGGCTTTCAATGCTTCGAACAGTGCTTGATTTCAACATACTGTATTATCTGATTCCCGGATATTTTATATCTCTCGGGCTCTCCTTCTTCGTCCCGGGAATTTATACAGCAATAGCTTTTGACTCGGGCGGAGTTGCAAGCGGACCGCTCACCTCAAGCTTTATTCTTCCTTTTGCCGTCGGAGTTTGCTGTGTGCTTCAGGGAGAAAGTCACGTCATGACCGACGCCTTCGGAATCGTGGCGATGGTCGCCATGACACCGCTTATTACAATTCAAATTCTCGGCTTTAGAGCAATACTTACGCGTAAGCTCAGAGAAAGAATTGCAATGAAGCGCATTCTCGGCTCTGACGACGAGCAGATAATTGATTTTATGTAAGGGGACAAAGCGCATGAATACTGCCGATAAAGAAACAGTAAAAGCCGGCAAAAAGGCGCCTGCCGCGTTATCAAAAAAGACGGGCAATCAGCGGCATTATACGCCCCCGAAGCTTAAGCTTCTTGTGAGCGTTGTCGAGCGCGAAAAGGCAGACCTCTATCTTGCATTAATTCAGGGCTTTGAGGTCAATATGCAGCTTTCAATGGCGGCTCACGGTACGGCAAGCACCGAAACGCTTCGGTATTTGGGACTTTCCGACTCAAATAAAGCGGTGATATTCAGTATTATCAGGGAAGACAGGGCTGAAGCCGCGCTTCGATATCTTGAAAACAAATTTCAAACCATAAAAAACGGGAAAGGAATCGCTTTTACCGTACCTGTGTCAAGTGTTATAGGTGTTGCTATATATCAATTTTTGAGCAATCAAAGTAAAAAGGAGACGTCTATATGAAAGAGTACAGCCATGAGGTCATATTCTGCATTGTCAATGCCGGCTTTTCCGAGGCGGCAATGGACGCCGCAAAAAAGCAAGGAGCAAGAGGCGGTACCGTAATCGGCGCTCGCGGAACGGCAAGCTCCGAGGCGGAAAAGCTCTTCAATATCACTATTGAACCGAATAAGGAAATAGTCATGATTATAGCGCCATCAAAAATCAAAGACGATATTCTCCATGCGCTTTACCGCGAGGTCGGGCTCAACACTCCCGGGCAGGGAATCGCCTTTTCCCTTCCGGTTGATAACGTGGTTGGACTGTCACAGGATTTGCCGCCTGCGCAGTGAAGTTGCAAAACGCCGTTGGCTTACGCGAGGCGGAGAAAAATAAAGGCTGAAAAAATTATTAGGAAAAAGTGGAAAAGCGCAATAAACTATTGACAACAAGCAAAAAATAGAATAAAATAATAATGCTACTGATTTCAGACGGCAGATACGGGTCCGTAAAGGTTTCGACGGGGATTCTGAGGTATGATAAGCGGGCAAAGCCGGGTAACTTTTCAAACTGCCCGATAAAAATTAAACGCTAACGATAATAGAGTAGCTCTGGCCGCGTAAGCGGTGCTGCGGCTTTTACTGCCGCCCGTCTCTCCGATGAGTATCGCGGCATCGGACAAGACGTCATTTAGCGATGAACATGAACGGCAAATTCGCCATTATAACCGTCATGCATAAAATGGCTGCCGGAGCGTTATCCTGACTGCCGGAGAACGTAAAGGGAGACACAAAAGACAGCCTACGCTCGTAGAAGGTCATATTGACGGGTTTTCGGACAGGGGTTCGATTCCCCTCGGATCCACCAAAAATCGGCATCGCGACAGCAATGCCGATTTTTACTTTTTCACTTTTCACTATTCACAATTCACTAAAAAATACTTTGACTATTTTATGAAAAGTAAAATTAACAGTATGTACAAATGTGAATTTATTGTAAACATTAATATACATCTATTGACCTTCTACTTGCTGGAAGGTTTATAATTTTTTCAGAAGCATATCTGATTTATATGCGAAAGGAGCGTTTCATGAATATATCCGACGTCGAACGTCTGACGGGACTTTTAGCAACAACCATTCGCTATTATGAGAGCCGAGGGCTGGTGCAGGTCAAGCGAAAGGGAAACGGCTACCGCACATATGACAAGAAAACGGTCGAAATCCTGCGACAAATTCGTCTGTTGCGCGAGCTCGGTATATCGCTTGCCGATATTCGCCTTTGGAGGGACGGCGTTGTTAGCAGGGACGAGCTTATTGTCAAACGCCTTCACACCATGGATGACGACAGCGTTAAAACTCAAAATTGCAGACGTGTCTGCGAGGCGCTCCTTCGCGGCGATGATGAGGCGACCGCCTTATCCCATGACTTTACCTTTTGTGAGTAAGAGACAACAGAGCCTGACCCTGACGCTCCTTTGCTATTGGGCATTGATATCGGAACAACCTCACTTTCGGCTCAAATTGTCGAGCTTTCAAGCGGACGGACTGTTCAAACCTACAGCTTTGACCACAACGCCGCAATTAATATTGAGGGCTACCCCGACGCCTACGCACAAGACACAAAACAGCTTTCATCACGCGTGACAGCGCTTGTAAAATCGGTCACACAGACCTTTACACAAATTGCCTCAATTGGAATTGCAGGACAGATGCACGGAATACTGTGCGTTGACAATGACTATGAAGTTCTCTCTCCCTTCTACACATGGCAAAACGGCTTCGGACAGCGAATAACCGACAGGAACGCTACTATTTGCGAAAAAGCCGCAAAGCTGTGCGGCAAAAAAATTCCAACAGGCTATGGGATTTTAACCTATTATGCTTTGAGAACGCTGAATCTGCTTCCCCGAAAACTTCAAAAATTGTTACTGTCATGGACCTGCTGACCTACCGCCTTACGGGCAGCGAGCCGCTAATTCACCCGACTAACGCGGCGGCATGGGGCGCCTTTGACCTCACAAATAGCGCATTTTGCTATGAGGTGACAGACAAGCTGAATATCCCGCGCGCCCTTTTCCCAAAGGTAGCTTCCGATTATACAGTTGTCGGCTCGTATAACGCAAACGGACGCGCCATTGAAAATTGTCGGAAGCGGCTCCTTCACCGTCTCGGCAAAATCAAAGGAAGGCGGCAAGGAAACCACAGTAAAGCTTTTTGCGGTCGAAGAGACCTTCAACACAAATCTAACCGGATGGACGTCATCGGGAAACGGTCAATCAGCAAAACAAAGACCGCCGGTGATTTTACCTATGAGTCGGATATTCGCTTTGTTGACGGAAACGTTGCGAATTAGGTATTCGGAGCACAGAGTGGAAACACTGCGGAAAATTCCTTAATCTTCAAGCTGGACAGAAATAATAAAGCCGAAACCAAGATTTTCTGCTTCAGCGATTCAAGGGGCTTCCCGACAATCGCCGAAAACAACGGAAATGAATTTCCGATGGGTCTTGAAAGCTATCACATGAAGGTGGTAGTAAAGGACGGCGTATGCAATGCGTATGTAAACGATATTTTCGTCATTTCCGCAAATCTGCCCGATTATTATGCAGACGGCTATCTCGGAATAGGCGCGGCTGAGGGAAGCGCCGTAGCATTCCAAAACACTGTTTATACCGCAAATGAAGAAGGAACGGGAACAAAGCCCGAGACCCCGATAACGGGTGATCTCCTTCTGCCTGTTTTCTTTATTTCCTGCACGGTAGCTCTGTCCTTTGTATACTGCCTAAGAAGAAGGAAAGCGGTAAAATAAGCCCAAACGCTATAGACATTTATGCCGCCCGCATTATGCGGGCGGCGTTTTTATGGGCATTTAAGTAATCTTAAACTCCTGCATCACATCGCAATAGCAGTTCTCTGAGGGTGGCGCTATTTTTTTGGTGCGCTGTGCGTAGTCGACAATTACCGAGAACATCGACACAAACAGGCTGTGACACATGCGCTGTGCATCCTCTTTAAGATGTGCGGGGAAGAGCTTTTGATAGCCTTTTGAAAAGCTGTTTAGACAGTCGGAGTATTTTTCCATATGCGGGAAAAGATATTTTTCAACAAGCTTATCAAATTGCTCTTTTTGTTTTATTGTAAACATGGGAGTTGTGACAAACAGACTGCCGTCCTCTCTTTTTATAATATACCCGTCCTTTATTGCATTAGCCAAAGACTCAAGGTCGTCTGTCTTTTGATTTTTTAAAAGGTCCTCGCACACGTTAATGTGCTTATCATACATCATACGGCGATTTGCAATTCCTCCGAAACCGTTGTAGGATGAATGAGAGCATCCGCCGCGACTGCCGAGATTCGCGCTTTTTTGCATACCAATTCCCACTCTTTTGTGTTTTCCGGTTTCCATATTCCCGATATAGCGCCACATGTTCCCGTCATAACGGGCTTTAAACATCGGATAGGTAAGAGTTGAGTATTTTGAGGAGGCGTAGGAAAGTGCAAGAACGCCGAAGAGATAAAACAAATCATCCTCGCTCTTTTCGGCTTTGTAGAAATCAAGCTTCATTGCGGATTTTGAAATATCTTTGAGCGCCGTTATAATATCGTCCATTACCGGCATTAAAAAGCGCTCGGCGTTTTCCTCACAGTAAATGCCGTATTTATCCGACCAGATTATAAAATCCGTCTGATATTTGCCCTTTGAAGGCTCGATTATCGCCTCATATCTGAGTAATCGAGCGATTTTGTCCTCGACGTAATAGGCAGGAACGCCGCAAAGCTTGGCAAGCTCTTCAACCGTACAGGGCTTTTCATACGCGTGGTAGAGGATATTTTGCGAGAGGGCATCGTCAATATAGACGTCGGGAAAAGGTCTTTTGACTCCGTCATAATCTCCGTTTCCGTAAATGTCAATTCTCATGCCGACAGGGCGCAAAGCGGTTTCATTCATATTATTAAGCTCCTTTTTTAACTTTTTTCGACCTTCCGAAAGTCTCCATGTAACCGTACCTTCGGGAATATTCAGCTTTTCGGAAATCGTTTTTGTCGAAAGACCGTCATAGTAGTAAAGAATGATGATTTCGCGGTATATTTCGGACAGCATCGCAATTTTTGTGCGAAGAAGGTCATATATTTCTTCGTTTTCGCTTTCGTCAAATTCCTCACAGGGCATATTTTCAAGAACGTCATATGAATAAAGCGCGCGGTTCTTGCCCCTTAGGCGACTGAAGGATTTTGTCACATTATTTGCCACACCCCATAGCCAAGGTTCAAGCCTGCTGTCGTCTCTGAGCTTCGGCAGCTCGCGTATTGCAGTAAGCATTATTTCCTGCGAGAGCTCGTCAGCTTCATCGCGGGTATAGGTGTGATTGACAGCGTAACCGTAAACCTTTTCTATATATTCTTCAATAATATCCGACCTCATCATTCTCACCTGCCTTTCGCCCATAAAGTGTCGCAAAGGTGCGTTTTATTGGGTGGTTTTAAAAAAATATCTTAAAAACAATCAAAATACGGCATAGAATTTAACTATGCCGCAATATTTGTCGAATGAGCCGAAGGCTTTGCGACTTGGTTTTTAAACTTGGTCTCACCCTCTCACCGACGCCCTTATTGTCATAAGCGTTTGCCCGTTTGATAAGTTTGTGGGGCGTATACCGTACTCTTCGATTGAGGCGGGAATTATGAAGGTTTCGGCATAGTGGACGGTAAAGGGCTCGAATTTCCCGTCGGGGCTGTATACCTCTGCCTCCTGCCCTTCAACAAGATTGAGCATATGTACGCTCCCTTCGGTATGGTGAATAACGGCGCTGCTAAAAATATGCCGCCTTGTTTCAATAAACTCCAAAGGATGCAGCCCGGTGCGTTCCACCTTGTATTCTCCCTCGTGCAGTATCTCTGTTCTGTTTATCAAATTTTCCTTTACCCACTTTGTGTCGCGCTCCCACTGTATCACCTTTTCGCCGTGCTCGATATGAATGGGGCGGGGAAGTCCGTCAAGTCCGAGGCGCCCCCAGTCCCAGAGCTTAAATGTGAAAATATACGGCGTTGCGCTGATTTCAAGCACCATAGCGTTTGAGCCGGAGCAGTGAATTGTTCCTGCTGGTATCAGAAAATGGTCGTGCTTTTTAGCTTCAAAGCGGTTGACGTACTTCTCGGCGTCAAATGCCTTGCCTCCCTTTTGCGCGCTTTTTAGCTCCTCTATCATCTCATTAGGGTTAGCTCCGGTTTTTATTCCGAGGTAAACCGAGGCGCCCTCTTGGCAGTCAAGAATATAGTAGCTTTCGTCCTGAGTGTAAGCCATGCCGAAGGTATTTTGAATGTATTTTGTTGTCGGGTGCACCTGTAGAGAGAGGTTTTGCCCCTCTATGGTGTCAAGAAAATCGAATCTTATCGGAAATTCCGCGCCAAAGCGCTCGTAAACTCTCTTGCCTAAAAGAGTTATCGGGCGGTAGAGTACAAGGTCGAGCGCCGGAAGCTCAACTCGCACCTTTCCAAACCGAAAATACAGGCTGTTTTCTTCGGGAACGCCGTCAAAGCTCCATGCGTAGTTTTTCGCTTCTTTTGGCAGTCCGCAGACCTCCTTCATCCACTGCCCGCCCCACACTCCGGGGTCAAAATACGGCACAAGGCGAAACGGACGGCAGGCGGCGGCAGAAAGGGCAGCGCGAAAGGCGTCCCCCGTAATCATTGCCGGATCGTTTGGTCTGTTTGTATCAATAACAAAGTCAATAAGGTCAAAGAGCGCGGCTTTGCGTCTGTCAGCCATCCGCCATTCTATAAAATAGCCCTGCTTGAATTTTGAAAGAAAGGGGGCGCTTGAATTATCGGTGTGAAAATTGCTCATTCCCGCCTTAAAGCGGTTTTGAATTTCCCAGCGGGCAATATCGCAATATATGAGTATATCGCCATTTGTTACAAGCGTTGCGCCCGTTCCGTAAAGCAAAATCCGGCTTTTATCACTCTTATTAAGCCTTTCTGCAAGCGCTTGGCGACTTTCAAGCGGATAAAAATCCTCAAGAAGCGCTCGGCTCATTTTCCCGAACACCCTGTCGTCAGAAAGGTCTGCGGCAATGCGCCTTGCATAAACCTCACGGCTCACCATACAGCATTCCTCTGCCGAAATACATATATCAAAAAGCGGGGAAAGCGCCGAAATAATTTCATTTTCATTAACCCCGGGGTAAATTTCCATTACAACCGTGCATTTTTTAAACCTTGCAATCTCTTTTTCAAGGCGACAGACAATCGACTCATACCCGGCATAGGCGTCATTGTCATATGATAAAACCTTTATTTCGGGTTCTTTGTCGTAATTGTGATATTGCGGATACATTTTTTAATCCTGCCTATAGACATTTTTTATTAAGTATGATATAATTTTTGTGTATCATTATGGTAACATAATATAAAGCTTATGTCAAGTTTTTTTCGCATCGGAGGTGAATTTTTGTCAAACTATATAGCGCTTGACGTCGGGGGAAGCACAATAAAGGGCGCCCTTGTCGACAAGTTCGGAAAGCTGCTTTGCACCCCTCTTCGCTTTCCGTCTTTTTCAAATAAAACAAAAGAAGACGTAACGGGGCAGCTGACCCTCACAATAAATGAGCTATTAAAGAAAGCAAACAAGGCAAATTTTTCCCTTTGCGGTATAGGTATCGCCTTTCCGGGACCCTTTGACTACGAAAAGGGAATATCTCTTATGAAAAACATGGGCAAGTTTGACTGTATTTACGGACTTTCGCTTAGCGATGAGATAAAAAAAGAAATACCGTCATTTTTCCCTATAAAATATGCAAACGACGCCGATCTTTACGCCTTGGGCGAGTCGAATTTCGGGGAAGGGCGGCAATTTTCGCGTGTAATGTGCGTGTGTATCGGAACAGGTATCGGTTCGGGCTTTTGCCAAGACGGTCGGCTTGTAAAAGAAGGGCTCCTTGTTCCGTGTAACGGCTGGATATATAACTCGCCTTACAAGGACGCGACAGCCGACCTTTACGCCTCGGCAACGGGTATAAGAAGAATGATAAAAAGCGACCCTGACCTTTGCGATATTAAAGACGTCAAAGAGCTTGCAGACTTGGCAAATAGCGGCGACAAAAAAGCCCTGTCCCTCTTTTCACATTTCGGAGAAATCTTAAAAGAAATTCTGCTCCCTCACCTTATAAAATTTAAGGCTGACTGCTTAGTGCTTGGAGGAGAGGTGGCAAGAAGCGCAAAATTCTTCACCTTGCCCCTTGAGAGGGCGCTTGCCGAGCGACAAATTGCCCTTCGTGTCTCGCACGAATTTTCAAGCATGACCTTGTGCGCGGTTCCGGTGCTTTTTAAAACGGCGCCTTATTTACAGACTTAAAATAACGCCAAAGCCAAATAAGGAGAAAATATTATGAAACCTATTACATTATGTCTTATTCATCACAGCCACACCGATATCGGATATACCGACTATCAGGAAAAAATCGAATTACATCAGGTGCATTTTATAAAGGAAGTTGTCGAAATTTTAAGGGCGGCGCACACAACTCACCCCGAGTGGCTCGGCTTTAAGTGGAACTGCGAGAGCTTTTGGTGTGTCGAGCGCTTTTTGGAATTTGCAGACAAAGACCCCGACTTAAAGAGAGATTTTATAAGCTTTGTCAAGTCGGGGGAAATAGGGCTTTCGGGCAGTTATTTGAATCTTACCGAGCTTGTGGACGATATAACGCTCAGAAATACGCTAAAAAAATGCCAAAATACAGCCTCATCCTTCGGCGTATCCCTGCGTTCGGCGCTTACCGCCGATATCAACGGCTACAGCTGGGGATTTTCCGACGCACTCATTGAAAACGGAATTACAAGACTGCTTTCCTGCATACATACCCACCACGGCTATCACCCGCTTCATTTAAAGCAAACTCCCTTTTATTGGGAGTCTCCGACCGGAAAGAAGCTTTTTGTCTGGAACGGCGAACATTATCTGCTCGGAAACGAGCTCGGAATTGCAAGAGCGCCCGCAATTGAGTATACAATAAGAGACGGGCTTAACAGCACCGAGCCCGACCTTTTTTGCCGCGCGGAGAAAAGAATCAAAGCGTATGTCGAAAGCTTAATAAACGCCGGATACAACTATGACTTTGTGCCGGTTAATCTTTCGGGCATGATGACAGATAACGGCTTCCCGAACGTTACAATTCTTGATTTTTGCAAGAAATATAACGAAATTCATAAGGATGAGATACGCCTTCAAATGATGACACTTGACGAGTTCTTTGACCTTGCCGAGTCGAAAGCGGGAAATATTCCGGTCTATTCGGGCGACTGGACAGACTGGTGGGCTGACGGAGTGGGCTCGACTCCCGACGTTGTCATGCACAGCAGGGAAGCGGCAAGAAAGCTTCAAACCGTGCGAGCGCTCGACCCCGAAGGAAAGCTTTGCGGCAAGGAGCTTATGGAAAAGGCAGAGTACAATCTCATGTTTTACGCGGAGCACACCTGGGGATATTCCTCCTCGGTCAGCGAGCCGTGGCACCCGAATGTCAACCGCCTTGACAAGCGCAAAAGCCTTTTTGCGGGAAAAGCCAACGAATACGCAAGCCGTGCCCTTGACAAAATCACGTATTATTACGGGGAAACTCCCCCTTCCTTGCAAAAGGACTTTGCGCTATACGCCATAAATCCGCACGACAGGAGAGTTACCGATTCCATTAAGCTAAATATGGAATTTCTCTTCGGTCACAGCAATTTTGAGGTAATAGACAGCGAGACCGGAAAGGCAGTAAATTACCAGCTTGGCAGTTATGCAAGAGGACCTATATTTGTGCTTGAGGTTACGCTTGAGGCGCACCAAAAGAAAAAATATATTCTTCGGGACATAGCGCCGGCTCCTCTTGCATCGGCAGGGCGGTGCGCGCCGAGCGGCATTGAGGGCGTTTATGACCTGCATTACAGATTCGAGCAGGACTTAAAAGCTCGCGGGTATACCATTTCTCCGTACAGAATAGAAACGCCTTATTTTAGAATAACGCTTGACGAGGAAAAAGGTATTGCCTCGATATATGACAAGAAAAAGCAGGCGGAGCTTGTAAAGCCAGATGCAAAGTATCCCCCGTTCTGCCCGATTTATGAGGTAACTCCCACAACTCGCGCCGAGCAGTGCGATACACGCCGCCGCATGGGAAGAAACCGCAAATCCACATCCACCCGCCGATATGCCGGTGTCCCGCGCCAAATAAGAGTGCTCGAAGAAGGACCTCTCTATTCCTGCCTTGAAATAGAATACGAGCTTGAGGGCTCGGAATTTGCCTCACTCCTGCTTACAACCTACAACAACCTACCGAGAGTTGATATAGATTTCAGGCTTCACAAGCGCAGCGTTTGGGAACCTGAAAACCTCTATCTTGCCCTTCCTTTCACGGCGGGAGAAGGAGAGGAGTTCTATATTGAAAAAACCGGCGCGATTCTTCGCCCGAGAGTCGACCAGCTTCCCGGCACCTGCACCGATTTTTACGCCCTGCAAAGCGGCATGTGCTTTACCTCAAAGGCAGGTTCGGTAATAGTGGCAACGCCCGACACTCCGCTTATTACAATAGGTACTCTTTGCGCACATGAAATTGTGCTTGCGGGAGAGGAGGGAGCAAAAAATATAGACCAGGTTTACGGCTGGGTTATGAATAACTTTTGGGAGACCAATTTCAAGGTGAGCCTCGGGGGCTTCCATCAGTTCAGATATTCTCTGATAAGCACAAAAGAAACCTCTCCGAGCGACGCGATAAGCACCGCAAGAGAGGCGTGTGCTCCAATTGTAGGCTTCTATGCCTTCACCGAGGAAAAGCAATGATAAAATCAAGACCGAAAGGAAAAAGCCATGCGAAGAGTTGACAGAGAAATAGTCGATTTTGATGAAATTGTTGCAATTATGCGAAAATGCACGGTCTGCCGTCTTGCTCTTTTTGACAGTGAATACCCGTATATTCTGCCGCTGAACTTCGGAATGAATGTCGAGGGAAAGAAGATAACGCTTTATTTTCACGGATCCGAAAACGGCAAAAAATACGCCCTTATCAAGGAAAACAATAAGGTCGGCTTTGAGATGGACTGCTCGCACTCGCTTATTTACTCAGACAAAAACAAAAGCTGTACGTGGGGTATGGCGTATGAAAGCGTTATCGGGCAGGGAATAATTGAAATACTGCCCGAGAGTGAAAAGGAAAGAGCGCTTAGCCTTCTTATGGCGCAGTTTGGGCAAAATGAATGTTCGTTTGATGAAAATGTGCTTAGAAGAACTAAGGTAATGCGCCTTTCCGTTCTTTCCTGCACAGCAAAGCGGCGCAAAGCCAAAAGCGAAAAAGGCGATTAAGTAAAAAACCAAACGCAAAAGAGAGGGTCGGCTGTAAGGCTTCGTCTCACATAGGGAAATGAAAGCCGCAAAGGTCGATCCCCTCGTGTTTTAGCAGCCACACCTTTCTTTCAATCCCCGCTCCGTAGCCTACAAGCTTTTTCTCAGCCCCCACAACTCTGTGGCAGGGAATAATTATTGATATGGGGTTGCTCCCGACAGCTCCCCCTACCGCCCTTGACGACATTTTTTCCTTTCCTAAAAGCACTGCCGCCTCTTTTGCAAGAGAACCGTAGGTGACAATTTCCCCATAAGGAATTTTGCAGAGCATTTTCCAGATAAGCTTTTGAAATTTTGTGCCATTCGGCAAAAGGGGAAGATCGGAAACCGAGGGCGAACCTCCGTCAAAATAGTCACAAAGCCACTCTTTTGCAAGTGAAAATACAAAAAGACTGTCGTCTGCAACACTCTGATTTTTTGATAGGTCTAACGGTTTAAACTTGTATATATCCATAAAAACTCCGCAAAGATTTTCCCCGTCGCTTGTCAAAATCAGGTCTCCTATAACCTTGTTTTCCGTTTTGTATACCGTTGTGTATATCATGGCACTTACCCCCGCGCTATGTATTTTCTTAATTTTACAATAAATATGTGAACAAATATATAGTAAAAAATTTGCCGCGCCGAAAGGCGGCGGCTTTTTTATTTCTACTGAAAATCAATCATATTATTTTAACTTGTCTAATATAATTTATCAAAAGCAAGAAAGAGACAAGCAAAGGGCAAATATTTATTTTATGGACAACATTCTGATATCTGTGCTCGGCAGGCTTGATGTAAGGATAAAAAATTCGGTTACTCAAGCTCTTTCACAGATAAATAAAAAAGTGAATGAAATAAGAATAAGGGAGAACAGCCGTGTATATCTGACGGTCGATAACGAAAATATCCCCTGTGACCTGACTGTAGACCGCGATATGCTCCAAAAGAGCTTTGAGGCGCTCTGCTCGGGCACACTTCACACTCACATGGAGACTATAAAAAACGGCTATCTTGTTTTCGGTGACGGCGTGCGGGTGGGGGTTTCGGGACATGCACTTACCGAAGAGGGAAAGATTACTAACGTATACGACATAACCTCAATCAATATCAGAATCCCTTACCCGATATACGGCATTTGCGACAAAATATACAGCCGAATAAAGTCAAACGATTATTTTTTAAACACGCTTATATACTCTCTTCCGGGCGGCGGCAAAACGACAATGATACGCGATCTCGCCTTTACTCTTGCGAACCAAGGTAATAAAAGAGTTGCAATAATCGACACAAGATGCGAAATAGCGGACAGCAAGCTCCGTGCCTGCGGCAATATTGACATATATTCCGCATACCCTAAGGCAAGAGCAATGGAGTACGCCATACGCACCATGAACCCGCAGTACTTAATATGCGACGAAATAGGCGCGCTTGACGAGGCGCAGTCACTGCTTTCTGTGCAGAGCGCGGGCGTTCCGATTATCGCCACCGCACACGCAAAAAACATTGTTGAGCTTATGAGAAGAAAAAACATATCCCTGCTTCATGAAAACGGGGTGTTTGATATATATGTCGGTATTCGCAGAAACGCCGAGGGAAAGACCACCTTTCTCTTTTGCAACAGTCAAGAGATTTAACCTTTATTAATATCAGACTTTAAGAAAGGGAATAAGGTAAGCCTTGCTTAAATACTTCGGCATTCTTCTCATATTTTCCGGCTGCTCCTTTGCCGGATTTCTCCTCGCTTTGAAAAAGAAAAAAGACATTTGCTATATCGAAGCCATGATAGAATTTATAAAATACATTAAGTTCAAGGTTATATATTTCAGAAGCGAGCTTTGCGAGATTTACGACGGCTTTGATAATAAATTTTTAGGTAATTGCGGGTATTTGCAAAGACTGCGAAAAGAAGGAATGGAAAAGGTAACAAAGGAATATTCGGGGCGCTTTTTTGTAAGAGAGCACGAATATGAGGCGCTTATTTCTTTTGCCATGTCAATAGGAAAATCCGCGTGGGAAAATCAGGTGGAAATGTGCGACAAGCTTATTATTCTGCTTGAAAAGTATTATACGGAGCTTAATGAAAAATATCCGAACGAAAAAAAGCTCCTTTCCTCTTTGGGAATTATAGCAGGACTGCTTTTTGCGGTTATATTGCTGTAATCTCTTTGCAATTAAAGCTAAACGGAGTTATATATGGATACGGAACTTATTCTAAAGGTCGTCGGCATAGGGCTGATTGTCAGCATATCATATCAGATACTTGTCAAAACCGGAAGAGACGAACAAGCGACAATGGTTTCAATAGCAGGAGTTATAATAATCATGCTTATGATTGTTCAGGAAATATCCGACCTTTTCGGCACGGTTATGAGGCTGTTCGGGTTATGAATGTTTATGCGGTATCGGCGCTTATCATGGCGCTTTCCCTTGTCCTTATGGTAATAAAGCAGATAAAATCCGAGTACTCGGTAGCCGCCTCGGTTGTTGTGTGTATAATACTTGCCTCCCTTGCGCTTTCTGCGCTCTATCCGCTGATAGACTATATAACAAGTCTCTCTCTTTTTGACACTCAGAGCGAATATTTTAAAATTGTGATGAAATCGACGGGCGTTGCGCTGCTTTGTTCGCTCGCCTCGGAAATTTGCAAGGATACGGGTGAAAACGCGCTTTCCTACGGCGTGGAATTATTCTGCAAATGCGAAATTGTCGCAATGTCACTGCCGCTTATTACCGGAATACTTGACCTTGCAAGCAAAGCTTTAAAGTGATGAAAATAAAAAAGTACATATGTATTACAGCCCTCTTTCTAATTTTTCTCATGCTTTCCGGACATGCAGTGTTTGCCGAGAGTAACAGCTATGAGGTTGACCCCGAGGACATAATATCAACCCTTGACAAAGAGAGTGAAAAGCTTATAGACAAAGAGGCGCTGAAAGAGGAAAACTTTAGCGAAATAGGCGTAAGCTTTGTAAGTTATTTTATCTCATCCGCCGTAAATATTTTTTTTAAAAACTTTATTCGCCTTGCGGGAGTAATACTTATATGCTGTGTGGTATCAAAGATATCCGAAACGGTGAAAATAAGGCTCCTTCCCGAATTTCTCTCCCTTGCGCAGGTGTTTTTGATATCGCTTATCACCTACAGCCTTCTTGAAGAGGTATTTCTACAGGTTGAAGAGTATGTAACAAGCATCAGCTCTCTTATGAGCGCATACGGTCTTATTATGAGCGAAATTTACCTTTTCGGGGGAAATGTAAGTCGGGCGGCTGTCAGCTCCGCATGGCTTGCATTTGCGCTTGAAATAAGCCGAAAAATAAGCCTCGGTACGCTTATCCCGATTATTCGAATATGCTTTTCTGTAACCCTTGCCGCCTCGGTCTCCCCGTCGGTAAATCTTCGCGCAATTGCAAACTTTATAAGAAATATTTACGTATCCGTCTCGGTGTTTTTTATGAGCGTACTTACCGTTATAATGTCCTTTCAGTCGACTCTTGCGGGAGCAAATGACAGCATAGCTCTAAGAAGCGTTAAATTTGCCGCCTCAAACACAATTCCGATAATAGGCGGGCTTGTCAGCGAATCGATGAGAACTCTTTCGAGCGGAATATCGCTTATGAAGAGCTATTCGGGAACAATATGTATAATTTGTATTATAGTGATAAGCATAATTCCGCTTTCCTACGTATTCGGCATAAAATACACCCTCTCGCTCGGCGAGACCTTTTCAGACTTTATCGGCGTCTCGGCGGTTAAAGGCTTTCTTGCCGACTGCGGAAAGCTTGTAAATTATATGATAGGACTTGTAGTGATGACCGATATATACTACATATACTTTGTTTCGGTTTTCATAAAATCCGCGGGAGCGCTCGGAGGTTAATTCATATATGGAGAGCATAAAAGAATACCTTCTCTCGGCGCTCGGCGCGTGTGTTATAATAGGGTACGCCGAAAATCTCGTATCGGAAAATCTGCGCTCGTACGTCAAATTTATATCCGGACTTTTTATAGTTTTGCTTTTAGCCTCTCCGGCGCTCTGCGTTGCCGCGGATTTTATGACCCGATTTGAGGATTTCGAAGTAGATGCCGAAATTGACCAAACCGATAAGTACGGCGCGGGATATGAGGGAATAGTCGGCGAATTTGAAAATAGCCTTTGCGAGTCGGTAAGGGACTATATTTCGCAAAGCTGTGAAATTGACAAAAAAGATATAGAAGTGAGCGTTGAGACCGACAAGAGCGATATTTCAAATATTAAAATCATAAAGATAAATATTATTATTTATCAAGAATTTGACTGCGGCGCCATAAGCCGAATGGTAGAGGCGCACTACGGTGCAGAAACGGAGACTGTGTATCAAGGTGAACAAGCTGATTGAAAAGCTCAAATCAATTAAAGGAATGGGAATAGTTGTAATTTTTCTTGCGCTCGGACTGTTTCTTGTCTTCTTTTCGGGAAATAAAAGCGGCGGCGGGGATAAGAGCGAGCTTTACCGCGAAAGCTTTGATTTTTACGAATACGAAGAAAGGCTTGAAAAGCGGCTTGAAGAGAAAATAAACGCCCTTGACGGAATTTCCTCCTGCGAGGTTATACTGCTTGTCGACACCTCATACATATACGATTACCTAAGGGATGAAAACGGCAAGATAATAATAGGCGATATCTCAGGGGACGATATACCGATAAGCGAGAGCGAAACCGCGCCGAAAATAAGGGGAGTTGCCGTGATATGCAAGGGGGCAAAGAGCGCGCAGAAGAAAAAAGAAATAGTCGATATGCTTTCCGCTCTGCTTAAAATATCAACAAATAATATTTGGGTGGGCTCGAAAGAGTAATATTTTAATTTAAGAGAAAATAAATATATACTACTTATAGATTAGGAGGAAAGGTTATGAAAGTCATTAAAACCGAAAACACATCAAAAAGCATGGAAGTTTTTAAAAACAGCGTTGCAAAGGTAAAAGAATCCTTTAAGAACAATTTCAAAAGAAATATGATAATTATCGGAGCGCTTGTGCTAATTTGCGGCGCGGTCATACTCAATATAAAGCTGCTTGTCAATGCGAACGAAGAAAATTACGACCCCTCGTATTATGACGACGGCTCGGAAAACTCAAATGCCGGAGCAAATTCCGAAAAGGAAGACAGTTATTTTGCAATGGCTCAGCTTGACAGGGCACAGGCAAGGGACGAAGCGCTTGAGGTGCTTTACAGCATAACCGCAAGCGAGTCTGCAACCGATGAAGAAAAAAGCAACGCTTACGTCAGCATTGAAAAAATCGCAAAAATGATAGAGCAGGAAGCAAATATCGAAACGCTTGTAAAATCAAAGGGCTTTGACGATTGCGTCGCGGTTATCGGCGACGAGGGGATAAACGTCATTGTAAGCTGTGATTCCTTAATGCCAAGTCAAATAGCGCAAATTCAGGAGATAGTTTACGAGCAGGCAAAAATCCTGCCTTCAAACGTAAAAATTATTGAGAAGCAGTAAGAATATTAAAAAGACAGACCGGGAGCGTTTTTGCGGTCTGTCTTTTTTTATATCATGAAGAAAAGGAAAAAAATTTGCGAAAATTCTTTTTAAACGGACTTTTTTCTATTGACAAGAACGTTTCGGGGCTGTATAATTAATTAAATAATGAAGTTAAAGGGGTATTTATAATGGGTGTTGAAAAGTTTACAAAAGAAGGCATAACCTTTGACGATGTTTTGCTTGTTCCTCAAAAAAGCGACGTAACTCCGGATATGATCTGCCTTGAAACAAAACTGACTGACAAGATCAAACTGAATATTCCGCTTATGAGCTCGGCAATGGACACCGTAACCGAATCGAAAATGGCAATTGCCATGGCAAGAGAGGGCGGATGCGGCGTTATCCATAAAAACATGACAATTGCAAAGCAGGCAGAAGAGGTCGAAAAGGTAAAGAGAAGCGAAAACGGCGTTATTTCAAATCCCTTCTGTCTTGGTCCCTGTAACTACGTTTACGAGGCTGAGGAGCTTATGGCAAAGTATAAGATCTCAGGCGTTCCGATCTGCGATGAAAATAAAAAGCTGGTCGGTATAATCACAAACCGCGATATGCGCTTTCTCACCGATTTTAACGTCATGATACGCGACGTTATGACAAGCGAAGGACTGGTGACCGCTCCTGTCGGAACAGACCTTAAAAAAGCGCAGGAAATACTTTCTAAGCACAAGGTTGAAAAGCTACCCTTGGTTGACGAAAACTACATACTAAAGGGACTTATTACAATTAAGGATATCGAAAAAGCCGTAAAATATCCTAACAGCGCAAGAGATGAGCGCGGCAGACTGCTTTGCGGAGCCGCTATCGGCGTTACAAAGGATGTGCTTGAAAGAGCGGGCGCACTGCTTTCCGTCGGCGCCGATTTCCTTGTACTTGACAGCGCTCACGGACACAGCGCAAATATTATCAAATGCCTGCAAGAGATAAAAAGAGTATATCCCACCTCATCCGTTATCGCAGGAAATATTGCAACCGCCGAAGCGGCAAGAGATCTTATCGAGGCGGGTGCGGATGCCGTCAAGGTCGGTATTGGTCCCGGATCTATTTGCACGACAAGAATTATTGCGGGTATCGGCGTACCGCAAATCACCGCCATAAACGACGTTTACGACGTTGCAAAGAGCTATAATATTCCGGTTATCGCTGACGGCGGTATCAAGTACAGCGGTGATATCACAAAGGCGATTGCCGCAGGCGCCGACGTAATAATGATAGGCTCGCTTTTTGCCGGATGCGAGGAATCTCCCGGAGATATTGAAATATATCAGGGCAGAAGCTTTAAGGTATACCGCGGAATGGGTTCTATCGCGGCAATGGAGAAGGGAAGCCGCGACAGGTATTTCCAAACCGGCACGAAAAAGCTTGTTCCCGAAGGAGTCGAGGGACGCGTTCCCTTCAAGGGACAGCTTTCCGAAACGGTTTATCAGCTTATGGGAGGTCTCAGATCCGGCATGGGATACTGCGGAACCCCGACTGTCAAAGACCTTAAAGAAAACGGTAAGTTTATTAAAATTACCGGTTCCGGACTCCGCGAATCACATCCTCACGACATAAACATCACCAAAGAAGCGCCAAACTACAGCGTTCAGGTACAGTCATAAAAATTCTTCAAGGGGTTGCCGCCGTTTTGCTGCAGCCCTTTGCGCGATAATTTCGCCAAAATTTCTTTTTAACATAACGGGTACGGAGAAAAATCATGTCACTATTTAAGAATTTGTCCTCTGCTAAAAAGAATATAACTTATAACTACAAAAGATATATATGCTTTTTGGTTATCCTGTTTCTTATTCAGACGCTCTTTGCCTTTGTGCTTGTGCTGTATGCAAACAACAACGCAAACGAGCTGAATTATCTTGAAGACGAGTACGATTATCACCTCCAGCTTCAGAATCTGACAAGAGATCAGTTTTATTATATTTTGGATAAAAGCAATAATGACATGAACCCGTATTTTGAGGTCACGCGCGGCACCGAAACGCAAATCTCGGGGACAAGCAACGTTAGATACGACATGTATATAAAATTCCTTGACAGGGACGTGGACTTTGATTACAACGTCTTCAACTCAAGCTTGGAAAAGGATATCGCGGAGCTCGGGGAAAATTATCAAGTCTTTCTCTCGCCGCTATACGACTATGAGGACGACCTGTTTATAAATACTTTTATATGCTTTCTTACCTGCTTATTTATTTTTGTCTGCGGGTGTATTATAATTTACCTGCTCGATTCGATAATGGTTAACCATTACAAATTCCAGTACGGTATTTACATGACCTTCGGCGCAAATTTCAAAAAGCTCTTCAAAACCGCTTTTGCCGAAATGTTCGTGCTGAGCGTTATGGCGTTTATCCCCTCTCAGATAGTTACAAATATTTCAACTTACGCAATGCTTAAAGGGCACGGACAGCCCTATACGTTTAACCTTTTGTCTGTTTTTCTCTCGCTTATTTTGTGTATATGCGTTGCTGCGGTTCCGGTTTTTATAAATATCAAGAACGTTTCAAGAAAAACTCCGCTTTATCTTATAAGCGCGCTTGACAACACAAACCTTATTTCCTCTCCTCGCGCAAGTGCGGATATACTTGACTATACCTTTCCGGGTAAGCTTGAGGCGCTCTCGGTCACCCGCTTTAGAAAATACGGAATAAAGCTTATCGCAAGCACAGTCTCCTTCTCACTGCTTTTTTTCGGCTGTATGTATCTCGGAGCCTCGTATCTTAAAACCCTCGACTACAGAAAGCCCGAATTCACAATAAACTTTACCGGGCGTAAGGTAGTTTCCGAAGAGAAGGACAAGGAAGACGACTCTAAAGAGGACGATACAAGCGGCGACGGGTCGATTTATGATATCTTTGAAAACGATAAACAAAAAGACGACAAAGATAAAAGCACAGTATACGACTTCACCTATAACGACGAGATTAAGGATTATTTGTACAGCTTTGAGGGAATTGAGGCGATTATAAAAAATTGCTCTACCTATGCAATTGATATTAACTCCCATGTGAAGCTTTCAAAAAATCAGGCTCGGCTTTTCGGCGGCGAAACAAACGAAAACGGGGAGCGGTGCTACCTAAACGCGCTTTACACCGTACTTGACAGGGAAGTGGCTGACATATTCGACTACTTCGGGTACAAAATAGAGGGAGATATCGACAAGGTCATAAATGACAGCTCGTATGTTGCAATTCCGTACGGGTACAACAACGCCGACAAATTCAAGCTCTCGGTGGGTGACACAATATATATTGCAACAGACAGCAAAATGCTCCACAGCGTGTACTATGTAAGCGGAGATTACGACTATATTATGGGTCTTATGCTTGAAGGCTATGAGTTTTCATACGCCGAGTATACCGTTGGGGCTATAATACGTGATATGCCTGTCGGAGTGGAATTTCCGCTTTATATGAACGGGGAAGCGTACACAAGACTGACCGGAAATGAGGTCATTTATGACAGTATTGATATAATAGTTAACCCCGATATCTCAAATGACACCTATGACGCACTGCTTTCCGATCTTCGCCACGCAGCGGATTATTACAGCAATATGGTAATTCACAACAACAACTCCAAGGTGCTCGGCGAAATTGAGAAAAACAAGAATTATTCGAGCGTATATTTGTTTGTCGCAATTGTGCTTCTTTCTGTCTCGCCGGTGCTTTGGTTCTTCTCGCAAATACTCTTTTATTTAAAGAGACGACCGGAATTTGACATGTATTTTTCATTCGGCTCCTCAAAGCGGCAGATAAGAAAGGCGTATATTATCGACGGCATAATTTATGCCTCGGTGTCCGCTGTAGTTTACACACTTATGGCGTTTCTGCTTTCATGGCTTCTCACGGCGTTTTTGAACAGCGTGTTCTATGCGCCCGGCGAGTACGTCAGGTTTTATTATTCGCTTCCCGCAATTCCCTATATAATAGGACTGCTTGTAACCTGCGCCGCCGCGTTTTTAAGCTCATTACTGCCCTATTTAACCTATATAAACGCCTGCCATCCGATTTTCACGGGCAAGAAATTCGAAGGCAAAAAAGATATTATTTCTGAAGGAGAGACGGGATTATAATGGCAAACTATATGCTTGAAGCAAACGACGTTATAAGGCAGTTCAAACAGTACGATTCGGTAATAACTGCGGTTGACAGATGCAGTCTTAAGGTTGAGGACGGCGAATTTGTGGCAATAATCGGCGCTTCTGGCTCGGGCAAGAGCACGCTGCTTCATGTGCTTGCGGGACTTGACCGACCGCAAGGAGGAAGCGTTTATATAAGAGGGCAGAACATAACCGCAATGTCGCCCGATGAGCTCGGAGTGTTCAGAGGAAATTATCTCGGCATAGTTTTCCAAAAGCACAACCTTATCCCGCAGCTAACCGCCCTTGAAAATATTCTGATTCCCACAGTCATGTGCGATAAGAAAGACCACACCTTTCAGGAACACTTAAAAAAGCTGATTTTAGCGCTGAAAATAGGCAACAGGCTTTCCCACCTGCCAAGCGAGCTTTCGGGCGGTCAACAGCAAAGAGTGGCTATTGCAAGGGCGCTTATTAACCGTCCTCAGGTGCTTTTTGCCGATGAGCCTACCGGTAACCTTGACAGAAAAAACGCCGACGAGGTGCTCGAGCTTCTACTTGAGCTTAAAAAAATGATAGGGCAAACCTTAATTATGGTCACCCACGATATGTCCATTGCCGACAAGGCTGACAAAATCTATATGATGGATAACGGAAAGCTCTTTCTCTATAAGGACAAACAGGGCTACTACAAGACCTCATACGAGCTTGAAATGAAGGCGGCGCTTGAAAGCGAGAGGGCAAAGCCGCTCGAATGAGCAAAATTAAAGCTTTCGTCTTATTCCCAAGCTTCACTAAGTAATATAAGTAAAACCCAAGCAAAACAGCCGACAAGCATAATTTGCCGTCGACTGTTTTAAATATTTTTTAAGGCTCATGTAACCTCAATCTTGTAAAGCATATAGCATGTGCTTCTGTCATATTTGCCTTTTGGGTTTGCCATATAGTACATTGTTTTATTGTCGGAAGAGAAGAATATATCCGCACTGTAGCCCCATGTGTCGTTGTCATTGTTCCACGTGTAGCTGTAATAGTTGTCGGTCGTTGTCCAGGTTTTTCCGCAGTCAAAGCTGACAAACATATCTGAGCCCGTTTTGCTCGTTCCGCGCGACATCCGCCATGAGGTCAGCACAAGCATTCCGTTCTCTCCGCCGACCGGCGACCATGCCACCCACGGGGTCGCGGCGGGAGCTTTTGTTCCCGAAACCACCGGTTTTCCATACTTTGAAGGGTCACCCCAGTCAAGCGGATTGTCTGAAATTTTATAATATATGGGATTGCCCGGCATTCCGACTATTTCATATGCCATAAAATAACGACCGTCGCCCATCCTTGTTACAACAGGCATACCCGGGCGCAGTCCCCCGCTGTTAAGCGCTACCGTATCAACGCTTTCGCTCCAGTTAACTCCGTCTTTTGTATACTTTAAAACAAGCTTTTGATTGTATTTCGGGTCGACCTCATCCGAGTAATAAACGATAAGCGTTCCGTCCTCGGTGCAGACAAAGTTAGGCTCCCAAACGCCGCCGGTACTGCTTGCCGAAGGTGCGCTTGCAACCGTTGCAAAGGCTTCCCAGGTCTGCCCTTGATCATAGCTGCGGAAAAGCACGATATAAACCTGCGACCACGCCTCGTTTATTGAATCACAGCCCAAAATCAAGGTACCTGCGGGCATATCGCCCACAGCATAAGGCATCTCATAGACAGAGGGCGCGAATGCAGTTCTAAAGCCCTTGTGATACGGATCCTCCAAAAAGGTGACAATTTCCCATGTTGAGCCGCCGTCAACACTTCTATAAACCGGGCAGAGGTGATCTCCAATCCAGCGTTCACCGGTTGCGATTAGTATTCCGTTTTTACTTTTGTCTTCCTGATAGTTAAGCTCGGTAATAGCGGGGTATTTCATTGTGGCAGTTCGGTTTTCCCTTGTCGGCGAGTCGATAAGAGAGGTCTCAACAAGCTCCCATTGCACAAGATTGTCAAAAATCTTTATTTCGTCCCCGTAAACTCCCACGTAATTCTCGCCGGCTGCAACGCCTATAATTCCGTTTTCGGCGGAGGATACGTAGTTGTTTAGAAAATACTTCATACCGACAAGCGTTGCCTCGGCACTGCTTCCGGCAATTTCAATAACGTCCTTTTCAAAGGTTATGGCGTACGCCTTGCCTTCCTCCTCGGGAATAAGCGAGGCGGCTTTTTCTCCGTTTATTACAATTGCCGGTGTCCCTTCGACTGGCGCGTCAAGGGTACTAACCTCACCCGCAATCGGAGTTATACCTTCAATAAAATAGGGAAGGGCGCCTTTCACTCTTGCTCCGGCGTTTTCGGAACAGACGACGGTCTTAAAGAGAGAAAGGTCAATTCCCTCGTTTTTCTCATTTTTCTCTGTCCCGCCGCCGCATCCCGCAAGAAGCTGCAAACCGAGAAAGGCGATAGCCGCACATGTCAGCAGTTTTCTCATTACAACACCTCCAAAGCTTTACGCGTATATAAAATAAGTAAAAGCGCGTATGTCGCTCTTCTAAGCTATTATACCACACGCGCTTTTCTTTTTTAATATACGTTTTTAAGCTTTAGACTGTCCTTTTTTGACTAAAGAATAAATATCTGGTATCAGTTTTTTGTGAAAAGTATGAGATCGGCAAGTTGAAAAACTCCCGAGTGTGTGAACTCGATTTTATATTCCATGCTGATTTGCATACTGTCAACCTCTCTGCCGTAATAAGCGCTGTTTGTCGAGCCGATTTTAAGCATCTGATTGTCCGCACTGTCAAGCTCAATCCAATCTCCAGCGCTGTTTTTAACGTACATCGTCCAGTATACGGGGTTTCTTTCGGGATATTTTGAAGCGTCGGTGGCTGTCTGCATAACGTATCCGCATACAGTTGCACGCTCTGTCAGACTGAATGAAATCCAGAACACGTCCTCACTGTCTCCTGTATCGACACAGTATTTTGTATCCGGCTTACCGTCAAAAAGCTTGTCAACATCCTCGTTTTCAAAGCCCACAATACCCGAGTATATGCTCATTATGTCAACGTTCAGCTGACGGCATTCGTTTATAAGCTTCTTTGCGGTGTCGTCGGCGTTTGTCAGGTCGGGCTTTTTCTCGTCGCTGTCGCCTGATGTTGAAGTGCCAGATGACGATGTCGTTACGGTTGTACCTTTTGAGTTATTTCCCGAGTCCGCGTCATTTGAGCAGGCGGAAATGAGCGGGAGCATAAGTGCAAGTAAAATTAAACATGAAACAAGTTTTTTCATATGGCTGATTTATCCTCCTTTTTATATTTTGCGTATCATTCGACGGAATTTTTTCTGTCGGATATTAATTTATATCTCGAATCCGGCGTATTTTAACACCAGCTCGGAGAAAATCGAGTTTGCCCAGGCAAACCATGTTCTGCTGAAGCGCTCAGGGTTGTCTGCATCTATAGACTCGTGCATAAAATATGTGCCCGCATGTGAATTCACAAGCATTTCAAGTATCTCTTCAACCTCTTTTTTATCGTTTGAGGTCAGCCCCTGAAGCACAAGCGCGATAGGCCAAACGCATCCCTTGTCGGTGTGTGGACTGCCGATACCGTGAAGCACCTTTCCGCTGTAGTAATATGGATTGTCGCTTGAGAGGATGAATTTTCTGGTATTTTGATATATTTCATCGTCAGCCGAGCAGTAGCCGATGTACGGCATTGAAAGCAGGGAAGGGACGTTTGCGTCATCCATTAAGTTGTAATGTCCGAGCCCGTCTGTTTCGTAAGCGTATATTTTGCCGTATTTGGGATGGTCGTAAATTCCGAATTTTTTAATTCCTTCGTCAATTTCGCCACGAAGCTTTTCGGCGCGCGCGGCAAGGGCTTCATCCTTGTAAATAACCCTTGCAATTTCGGCAAGATACCCGAGCACCACCACGGCAAACATTTCGGACGGGATAAGATAATTGTATATGCAGGCGTCGTCAGAGGGGCGGAAAGCCGACCACGTCATACCGGTATATCCCACAGGCTCGCCCTTTCCGCCTCTTGTCATTGTGTCGGAGGGCTTATAGGGATTGGGTCTTTCAAAGGTATAAGGCGACTTTTCGGCGTGATACTGTTCGGTCTCCCACAAGTTGAGAATTATATTCGCGCTGTTTTTAAAGCCGTCGTCAAGATGTCCGGTTCTGCCGGTGTACTTCCAGAACTTATAGGCTATTTGAATTACCGAGCAGAGAGAGTCCACCTCGTATTTTCTCTCCCACACCCAAGGGCTTCTGTATGTAATATCGTCGTAATGTCCTCTTTTCGGGTCGTTGCCGTTTTCATTGAAGGCGTTGGCGTAAGGGTCATGCGGCAGGTATATGCTGTACCTCTTGATCATTTTCTCAATGATGTCGGCAAGCTCCTTATTTTCCCTTGCGACGGGGAGGTAGTGATGAACCTGCGCCGCGCTGTCACGAAGCCACATTGCGTGAATGTCGCCTGTTATAACAAATGCAGAGTTGTCCTCCAGTATTTTCGTTGTCGTTTCAAGTGTATTCGGGTAACAGTTTTCAAAAAGCTTTACAAGGTCGTCCCTTCCCATTTCATGAAGACGGGCGGTAACCGCCTCTATTGTGCCTTTCAGAATATGACGAAATTCGCTCATAATCACAAACTCCTTTAATAATATTATTTGACAGTTTAATAATATCACAAAGCAAGACGCATTTCAATATGCAATTGACATTTGTGATAAAATGTGTTATACTTTTCGGGTAAAAAACAAGCTGAAAGGAAGAAAAAATGAAAAAAATCTTTATAGTATTTATCGCGCTTTTGCTTATTTTCTCGACTTTTGCACTCTCCTGCGGTGAAAAAGAGAGCGAAGAGAATCAGGAAATAACAATAACCTTCAAGGTGGTGCACGCCGACAAGAGCGAAAAGAGCTTTGAAATCAAAACAAGCGAAAAATACCTTGGTGCAGCCCTTGAAAAAGAGGGGCTTATCTCGGGCGAAAAGTCGGAATACGGGCTATACGTCAAAACGGTCGACGGGGAAACCGCAGACGAGGCAAACGAGGGCTGGTGGTGCCTTTACGAAGGTGAGGAGTCCGCGCTCACGGGCGTTGACACACTAAAAATAAAGGACGGCGGAGTTTATTCCTTTGTCTATACGGTAGGATACTGAGTGCAAAATTTCACCCTTTCGGAATTTACCGAAAGGGTGAGGTTTTTATTATGCCTTGCCTACCGAGCCGAAAAGCTCCATTTTTTCTTTAACGGTAGCTTTTATCGCTTCAAAGCCGGGAGCCAACAGCTTTCTCGGGTCAAATCCCTTGCCCGTAAGATCCTTGCCCTCTTCGATGTACTTTCTTGTCGCCGCCGCAAAGGAAAGCTGACATTCTGTGTTGACGTTGATTTTCGAAACGCCGAGCGATATTGCTTTCTTAATCATGTCCTCGGGGATACCTGTTCCGCCGTGAAGCACGAGCGGCATATCGCCGACCTTTTCCGAAACCGCCGCCAAGGTCTCAAATGAAAGACCCGGCCAGTTTGCGGGGTATTTTCCGTGAATGTTTCCGATACCAGCGGCAAGCATTGTAACGCCGAGGTCTGCAATCATCTTGCACTCGTTGGGATCTGCGCATTCTCCCATACCGACAACTCCGTCCTCTTCGCCGCCGATAGAGCCGACCTCCGCCTCAAGAGAAAGTCCCTTTTCGGCGCAGACTTTAACAAGCTCACGGGTTTTTGCGATGTTTTCTTCGATAGGGTAGTGGGAGCCGTCGAACATTATCGAGGAGAAGCCCGCCTCAATGCACTTGTAACAGCCCTCGTATGTACCGTGGTCAAGGTGAAGCGCCACGGGAACGGTAATATTAAGGCACTCTATCATGGCTTTAACCATGTCCGCAACCGTCTTAAAGCCTGTCATGTACTTTCCCGCGCCTTCGGATACGCCGAGAATGACAGGTGATTTCTGTTCTTCGGCAGTGAGAAGGACTGCCTTTGTCCACTCAAGGTTGTTGATGTTGAACTGACCGACAGCATAGTGTCCGGCTTTTGCTTTTGTAAGCATCTCTTTTGCTGAAACTAACATTTATAATCTCCTTTGCGTTTTCTTCGCTTTCCATTATACAACATCCTGACAAAAAAATAAATAGCTTTTTTAAAATTTTTAAAAAAGATGTGTGAAAAAACATGCTCACTTTTGTTTTAACAATGTTTGAACTTTTAATAAAACTATTGAATGTTAACACAGATATGTGTTATAATAATACGAAATGTCGCTGTTTTTTGTTAAAAAATTAGTTTTAATTTATGTTTTTATCCGTTTACCGGTGTTATAAAATAAAAATCCGGTGAAAATCCGAAAGGCAGTCAAATGAAATACATATTTTTTGATATAGAATGTGCAAACTGTTTTCAGGGAAAAGGGAAGATATGCAGTTTCGGTTACGTTATAACCGATACCTCCTTCAATGTTCTTGAAAAATACGATATTGTCATGAATCCCGCTTCAAAATTCAATCTCGGACCCGAGATTGTTCTTGCATACGATAAAAAGACCTTCAGGCACGCGCCGATGTTTCCCGACTTTTACAGCGAGATAACCGAGCTGCTTGAAGACGAGAATGCAATGGTTTTCGGCTTTTCCGCAATTAATGACGCAAGGTACTTAAATTATGAATGTATGCGTTACGATCTGCCGGGAATCGACTATATCTTTTACGACGTCCAGCAGATATTAATGGGAATTAAAAATGTAAAAAATCAGCCCTCACTGCTCGGAAGCTGTCTTGAATACGGTATAAATGAAAATCAGGACATCCACAAGAGCGACGACGATTCGCTGATGACTATGGAGCTGCTAAGGGCAATATGCGCCGCAACTGGTAAAACCCCCGAGGAGCTTGTTGAGGAGTACAAGCAGTGTATAGGCGTTGTGGACGAGTATGAGTTTAAATGGAAATATCCCGTAGAAAAGCCGCACAAGGAGCCTCAAAAGCTTCAGGGCAAGTCAAACCGCCTTCGCAAAAACTCAAACAATTACAAGGTTTTCGAGGCTTTTGTAAGTAATACGTTGCCGCTTGGAAATTCCTCAAATATTTTTAGCGGCAGGGCGGTATGTATATCTCTTAACTATGAGGAAAAGCACTTTCGTCAAATGCTGCTGCTTGTGCAGCTTATAGTGAACGCCGGCGGAAGGTACGTCACAAAAGCCAAAGAATGTGACTGCTTTGTCACGAAAAACGCCTATAACGCCGATGGCACAATAAGACGCTGTTACAGGTATGCCACGGTAAAAAGAATAAACAAAACGCGCCAAACAATTGAGGTGATATCTTTTGAAGAACTGCTAAAGCTGCTTTCTACAGACGAAAAACAGCTTGACAGAATGGCGGATGAAATGCTTGAAAAAGATATCACGCCCGACGTTTTTTTCAGCGTGCAGTGCGAAACGCTCTCGAGCGGTACGGCAGAGGATGAAAGTCTTGCAAAAGAGGCGGCGGTATAAAAAATATTTTGCCAAAGAGCGTTTTGTACGGATAAATCATTGTATATTATATTTTCGGAGAAAAGAGCATGAAAAAAATTATAACACTTATACTTGCGCTCTCCCTTTGCCTTTCTTTTGCGGTATCCTGCAAGGGCAAAGGAGGCAAGGACAATAATTCCTCATCCTCGACAAGCGAGAACCAAAAGGAGGTAATTCCGCCCGAAACTGTGCTTCATTCCTCGCTTTATGAATATAATCTTGCCGACTATGTAAAGCTCAAGGTCAAATACGAAGACTTGCTTCTAAGCCAAAGCTTTATTGACGAGCAGGTACAGAACGATATTAAGGATTTTTTGAGCGCTTACGGTACGGTTGCCGAATATGAAGAGGAGCGGCTCATTGAAAACGATGATATTGTCGAACTGTATTATACGGGCTATCCCCATGACAAGTCGGTAACTATATCTGAGGATGCGCTCAGCGGAATGACAAACGCCGACCGTGAGAGCGGAACTTCAATCACCATAGGCAAGGGGCAGTTTATCGGAGCATATGAAAGCGAAGAGCACCCCGAGAAAAACAATCCCGGCTTTGGGGAACAGCTTATCGGGCATAAAAAGGGCGATAAATTCACAATTACCGTCACATTTCCGGACGATTACAGCGACGATGAGTGGAAAGAGTTCAACGGGCTTGTCGCGGATTTTGATATTGAGATAGTGTCGGTCTCCTATATTGTCGAAAAAGAACTCACCTTGGAGCTGCTTGAGAAAAACACTCAATACACCTCTATCGAGGACTTCATGACGGATGCTGAAAGATATTTTAAAAAGATCCATACCTTCGAGGGACTCAAGGACGCTATTGAGATTGTGGGAAAGCCCGACGAAAAATTAACCGACGATTTGGTGATAGTCGAGTTTTTGTTTGACGACCTCGGACTTGAATTAACGCAGGGAGAATATGAAGAAAAGCTTAACGAGCATTATCAGGCAAATGCCGCTTACTATTTTTATTATTTCGGCATAACCTCGGCGGAAAGCTTGGAGCAAACAATGGGCAAGGATCAGTTTATCATGTATTTCGAAGAGGATATGGTAAAAGAAAAGCTTTTGGAATATGTAACAATGATTGATTAATGTTAATACAAAAAGAACGCCGGCGCTGCCGGCGTAAGCTTTTTAATCTTATGCGAAAAATGCAAAACCTTTTTAATCGCCACTTAAACAGCAAAAAAATGGCCTGCCCGAGCGGATTCGAACCGCTGACCTTCAGAGTCGGAGTCTGACGCGCTATCCAGCTGTGCCACGGGCAGGTATTATTATAAAAGTAAAAGCGTTTATTTAAAAGGTTTTGCTTTTACTTAAGTATTTTATCACATCTTTGAGCCCAAGTCAATATTTTACTTAAAAAACTCTTGATTTTATTAATGCGTTATGATATAATATGTGCGTTGCAGTAAAAAACCGTAAAGTTGTACGCCGGTGTGTTGGAATCGGCAGACGAGGTGGACTCAAAATCCATTGCCAGCAATGGCGTGCGGGTTCAAGTCCCGCCATCGGCACCAAGGCTCTCAAATCTCGCAGAATTGGGATTTGAGAGCATTTTTGTTTTTGGATTTTTTAGATAAATCCCATTGGAGCAGTGCCTTTTATCTAAAAAATATCTAAAAAATCTTGCGTTATCCCAAAACACTTGAAATTACGTCCGCTGACGCTATCTTGGAGTTGTAGTCAAGGTGACTGTAAAAATTTGCCGTCACGTTGTATGTGGAATGTCCCAGCCACTCTTGTATCTGCTTCATTGATATGCCGTTGGCAAGCAAAAGACTGGCGCAGGAGTGCCGCAGATCGTGAAAACGCATTTTCTTGAACTTGTGCTTTTCGATCATATTTCTGAAATGCGCAGTTATGAAATTAGGCGTTATCAGGTTTCCGAACTCGTCCTTGCAGATGTAATCGAGGTACTCTTTGTTGTAGCCGCTTTTCAGAAGTTCCATACAACGCTCCTGCTTGTCCTTTTCCGCAAGCAGGAGTTTTTCTATGTGCGGCACAAGGGGCAGCGTTCTTCGGCTTGCGGCTGTTTTCAGATCGTCCTCGCCGATTATCTTTTCTTTCCCGTCGCCAAAATCGTTGACTACTTTGTGCTTGATCGTGATCGTCTTTTTCTCAAAGTTGACGGCGTCCCACTTCAGACCAACGACTTCACTTCTGCGAAGTCCGTAATATGCCGCGATGTGAACGCACAACTCCATTCTGTCACCTTGGAATATCTCGAAAAGTCTTGTCAACCCGTCCTTATTGCAAAAGTTCGCGGTGAATTTTTCGCATTTTGGACGTTCCGTCTTGTCCGCAGGATTTGTTTGGATAAGGTCGATTTTTACGGCATATTGCAGAGCCTTGCGGATATTCGTGTGAAGATGTTTGACTGAATTTCCCGACAAACCGCTTTCGTACATCTGATTGTAAAAAGTCTGGATATGTATCGGTTTCAGTTCGTCAAGCATAATATCGTTTCCGAAATAGTTTTTTATTTTTCGTATGTTCTTGGAATATCCGACATAAGTTGTGTGGGCAATCGACGGTTTTACGGTTTCAAGCCACATATCAAGAAAATCGGTAAACTTGTACCTTGCAACAGGTTCAGCAGTATTCTGCGTGATTGTATAGAGTTTGCGGTTGTACTCCGTTTCAAACTCAGAAAGAATTTCCTTTCGCCTTTCTTCAAGACGGCGTTTGCCCGTTCCCTCTTTCAGACCTGTCGTGATCCACTTGGTTTTGTGCTTGCCGTTCTCGTCCTTGTAGCCGATAACGACTTGGTATACACCGTTTTTTATTTGCAGACTCGCTTTCATAAACTATAACCTCCTCAATGAAAGACTGTCTGCCGTTGATACTGATCAAATTATACCATAGGCAGCTTAAAATTTCAATACTTTACCACAAAAAATTATGCGGCTGTATCGGTCAAAAGATATTCAATAACGCTTAGCTTTGCCACCTTGAATTTCTTTCCGCAGGGAATGGCTAAGAGCTTTCCGTTATGGATAAGTTCGTAAACTTTCTTACTGCACATTCCGAGCATACTGCTGACCTCCTTTACCCCAACAACGTCGGGATAGTTCCTGAATATCATTTCGTATGCCTGTGTTACTGTAACATTGTTCATAAGTTGTCCTCCTTTGTTTTCTTTATTTTTGTATTTCCCATACGGCGTTACAGTTCTCCTCCGAGTCGCCGTTTCCGCGATCGGGTATGTTCGTGTTCCGTCAATACGAACGTGTATCTCTCACTGCCGTATGATTCAATTTTCAAGGTGCTGTCTACTTCTTTAAATCAAAAATGCGGCATTTTTGATTTTTTCATACCAAATGTTCTGATTACATTATACCACAAGTGAATTTTGGGTAATTGTCAACCAAATCAGTGCTTTTCGTGTGATTTTGGTTATTTTTCTTTATAAACGGTTATAAACGATTATAAACGGTTATAAACGGCTATGTCGGATTTAATGCTTTGTTAATATGTGGAACGTGCTGAAACATTTTGTAAATTATTTGTTAAGTGAGCCTGCAAACTGGCGAATGAATACAAGAGTGATATGCGTAGGTTTGTCAATGAGTAGTTACAAATGCCATAGACTTGTTATTGACCGTTTGTAACCTTTCTGCCGGAGTTTTATCCAGAATACGACCAAACCTATATGTTTGTTCTTTTTTCTCATTCTTTTGATGAGTTCTATCTCCTCTTCTGTATGCTGATTTGGGTGGCTGTGCGGTCTGTTGGAGCGATCCTGAAGTGATTCCAATGTGCCATCATAGCGTTTTTTCCATCTATATACAAATTGACGGCTCACATTGTATCTTCGTGCTGCTTCGGTCACACCTTTTTTCAAAGAATATTCAATTATCACTTGACGGCGGCGGGTAATTTGTGTTACAGTATTCATAGCGGTTCAGCTGACCTCCTGTTTTTTTGGTTTCGCAGCTTAATTGTAACACAGGTCTATGCTGTTCCGCTACTATTTTTGTTTTTTGTATCTCTTCTATTGTAAGCCTACACAAAATTATTTAAAAAATTTCAAAAAAGTCTTGACTTTTTTGACGTAATGTGGTACAATATGTCTGTATAAAAATCAGCTCCTCATTGGGGTATTAACTTATAGGAGGTTTACATAATATGGTAGCAGCCGTTCGTACAAGATCGATGCAGGTCGTAAAGGAAAAGTTGGTTTCGATTGAAGCTCCGAAGAATCAGATTCTTGCTCGTTTACAGAACAAGTTCAATGATTGCAGCGACAATCGTACAGTTTCTAGTTATAGCAGAATGCACAACAGACATAACAGAAGCTGATAATCCATAAGAAACTCCAGTTGCCTAGAGGGAGTATGGACTCTTTCTAGGCACTTTTATTATATATCGAAATATCGGAGGTCAAAATGGCTCAGTTAATCGACTTGAAAGTTGGTTTTTCATGTAATAACAATTGCATTCATTGTGTTATTTCTGATAAGACTAAAGAAAAAGATCTATCTCTTGAACAAATTAAAGAATTGGTTAATGAATACATTCAACAATACGGCGAAATACAATTGACTCTTACTGGTGGAGAAGTAACTATTCGTAAGGACTTCATTCAGTTAATGGAGTTTATTAAGGAGAAAAAGGACGAAGGCAAGATTGTATTTGTTGATATGCAAACAAATGCAAGAATGCTGTTTCATGATGATAGAGCTTTAGCTGCTGCAGAAGTAATTGATTTTTTTCTAGTAGCAATTCATAGTAGCATATCTGAGGTTCATGATTCTATAACTGGTGCAAAAGGAAGCTTTGAACAAACTAAACAAGCTATTCTTAATCTTAAACAGTTTGCTGGTTCAGATAAGATTGCAACGCAAACCGTTATTAACCAGAAAAACATCGGACACCTTCCGGACATTTATAGGTTTATAATAGACGAACTCGGCTTAACAGAATGTAATATTACTTTTCCGCATCCTATTGGTGTGTGTTTAAGTGATAAAATTGTTCCGACCTACGATTATGCCCAGAAGTTTATTAATGAATCATTGGATTTTTGCTTGTCACGAAATGTTCGACCTTATATCGAAGCAATTCCGTTCTGCGTATGGAATCCAGGAACAAACAGACAATATGCAATTGATTTTTTAAACAGAAGAAATATAGATGTTATAGGATACGGCGGCGAAAAAGATGGTACTTTAGATTATGCTAGTCTATTTGATGAGGGACATCGCAAATATACAACCTGCCAAAAATGTCCTTTTTTTAAAGAATGTGAAGGAGTTTGGAAGGAATATCTATTGATATATCCGAACGAGGATATGTATAAGTTGTACCTTAGAGGAGTTGGAAATTAAATGGAAATCAGTACTTTTTTTCTACGCATTTCAGCACGCTGTAATTTGGATTGCGACTATTGTTATGTATTTAAGCATAGAGATTCTGCTTGGAAAAACTATCCTTCCGTTATGACAGATGACACTATCACTAAATTTTGTAGCAGATTGAAAGAATATCTTACCAATCATAAAAGCATCGAAGATATAAATATTGTTTTTCACGGTGGAGAACCTTTAGTATTTGGCACAAATCATTTGTTGAAGACTATTGATACTATTGATTCAGGAATTGGTGATCAAGCTTGTATGCACTATTCTCTACAAACCAATGGTACACTTTTAACCGAAGAATTCGTGAGTGAATGCAGTAAAAGAGATATTGGAATATCCATCTCCATAGACGGAATGAAGTCAGTTCATGATAAACACAGAAAATACAAAAACGGAACAGGATCTTACGATGATGTGTTAAGAGGAATGAAATTCTTGAAAAAATATCCAAATATCTTTGAAGGTGTTATTGGAGTTATCGATCCTGCCTTTGACCCAGATGATATTTTATCTTTTTTTGAAAGTTATAGCATTGAAAACGTAGATTTACTACTCCCTGACAGTACATACTTAGATTTACCTATTGGAAGAGAACAGAATCCTAATCTGTACCGTGATTGGCTTATTTCTGCTTTTGACTCATGGTTTTTCCGTCATCAATCGTTGAATTTTAGAACTTTTGAATTTCTTCTTAGAGGTTTGTTTGGCGATAATGCTGAGTTAGATGCTTTTGGTTTAGGCTCATTGGATTACTTAACCATAGAAACAGACGGAACATACCATACTTCTGATATATTGAAAGTAGCTTATGAAAATGCTTCATATTTAGGAATGAATCTTACCAACAACACAATTGACGAAGCATTAGCAAGTGAAAAAGTCAAAGAATACAATCGCTTGTTAAGTTATGGATCACTGCCGGAAAAGTGCAAAGTGTGTAAATATTCCGATTTGTGTGGTGGTGGCTCTCTTCCTCATAGATATTCACCGGAGAACCTTTTTGATAATCCTACTATTTATTGCAATGAAATGTATGCATTAATTGAACACGCTTCAAATGTTCTTGAAAAGGCAATAAACGATGAAACAAATTAATACTACTCAAATATCAATACCCAAAAATGCTTTATCGACTAATTCTCAGATTGCATATGAATCGTTATATGAGCATTTTAACGGTTTCGATATAGATGTTGAGGAAACAGAGAATGATTATAACTTGTTATTGAAAAAATCTGATTTCACCTATTGCGATGATATATCAGAAGGCCTTTTTCGACTGGATATTTCTCCTGACTCAATATCTGATTATTGCCTTGTTAGATCCAATTGTTGTATGTGCTTATCTGAGAACTGGCTTCCTTATGGTTGGAGAGTTATATCAGGTCAAGATATTACCACAAAGAATACTGCAATAATACACATAGATGATCATTCTGATTTAATGAAGCCGTTTTTATCGTTAAAATCTGGAACATATAAGAATCTATTATCAAATCAAACAGCCAATTCGTTATCTCTTGATTTTCTTGCAAATGCGATAAAAACTGGAGCAATTACGATAGGCAGTATGCTTACAACGATTGTTTTTTCGTTGCAGCATTTTAATATCTATCATCTTAAAAGAAATGTTGAGAAAAAAAGATTAGGTATTGCTAAGCGTTCCTTTTCAGATTCATTAATTCAAAACTGTGAACGAATAGGAATTGATTTTATAAATGATTGTAGCAATTCCGTGTACTTATTAACATCTTCAATCAACGAGATTATAAGCAACTTGAACGGCGAAGAACAATGTATTTTACACATTGATATGGATTATTTTAATAACAGATACAACGGCTCAACAAGTTGGGAAAAGGATAATTTAGGAAAAGACTATTCTTTAGACGAACAAAAACATAAAATAGCTGAAATAGCCAGGGGACTACAATCAATCAATAATAAGATACCAATTAAATATGTTTTGATTGGTATTTCCCCATCTTTCTATCCATCTGAATACTGGGAAGAAGGATTATGCTTCCTGTTAAAAGCTCTTCATAAAGCAAGAATAAATGTTATGCCACTTCTTCAGAATTTTGGATGGAATGAAAATGATGAATAACAGATTTGATATTAAAGCATTTGAAGCTTTACCAATTGACTTGAAAAACAATGATTATATTGACTTGTTGTTATTCTTAATTCAGCAAAAGCCGAATATTCGATTGGGAAAGAACTCCCTAAAAGCTTATAATGCCATGAAAAAGTGGTGTTATAGATTTGGCTATAAGTTCATTATTAGTTCGTCAGGGTATATGTATATTTCGAGAAAGCTATTGTTGGCAAAGTTGACACAGCTTGTTGATGATTCGCTATTGGAACACTCGGAGATACTTGGTTTACTTCTTGGATATCCCAAATGTTGCAGAAAGAAAATAAAGACAATAGGCGAAAACAATATAGATGAATATGAAAAACACCTATGTAATCGTGGCTTTACAAAGCCATACAATTTAATCGATTGTAGTCCATATACTAAGGGATACGCTCTTATTTCTCATGTTCCTTGCTGCAATAATTGTGATGAGTCACTTAAAATTGCAAAGAGTGCATTAAAAATTATTAGGCAGTACAAATCCTACCCTTGTATGAGAAGATGGAGTATGTATTTCTAACACTTATAGCCTATTGGCGCACCTATAATCAGTTCCGTATAAGTCAACTTAATCATTATGGAGCGCGCCACAATAACAGCATACTCTATTGGAACTGAATAACAGACAACGCTTGGAAATGCGGTGAGAACTATGGGAATGTATTATTGTCCGAATTGCAATGCAGATTTGGACGACCAATTTGGGTTTGATCCATCGAACGGTACATGGACTTGTACCGAATGTGGACAATTCCTTATGGATGATGATATTGCAGACGGAGACACATACGATGGAGTGGCATGGTTTTGTGATAATTGCAATGCCTTACTTAACAGGCAAAGCGGAAAAATAGTACCTGTGCACGACGGCGATATTATCGAGCTTGGCGACCGCCCGTTAAAGATTATTGAAACGCCGGGGCATACGCCGGGAAGCATTGCAATACTTGATATAAAAAAACGCAGAATATTCACGGGCGACCCGATACAGGACGGCAGAATATTTATGTTCGGCGTTCAGAGGGAAATGCACGCATATATTCACAGCCTCGAAAGAATAATGAGCATGTCTGGCGAATTTGACGAAATTTTTTCCTCCCACGGAACATGCCCGAAAAGCCCTGATATAATAAAAAAGCTGCACGGAGGGGCATTGGAGATACTAACGGGCGGCGGCGCTAAAGGGAAGCGGGAGGAAATTTTCGGAAAACCTATTGTTTCATACGATATGGGAGTTGCAACCTTTCTGTGCGACGACACCGCAAAAGAGGATAAAAAAGCATGATAAATATCGGAGTTATCGGAGGATTTTGGCTTACCGATGAATTTATAAAGGCAATAAAAATGACAAAAGGCGCCCGATATGTTGCGCAGTATTCAAGGGATATAAAGAAAGCAGAAGGATACGGAAAGGAAAGAGGCGCATTTCTTTTCTATGACGATCTAATTAATATGGCAAATGATGAGAGAATTGATGCAGTATACATCGCCTCGCCTAACATGCTTCATTATGCGCAAAGCAAGCTGATGCTAGACGCCGGTAAGCACGTCATTTGCGAAAAGCCTGTATGCGTCACGCATTCGGAATACAATGAGCTTTGCTGCCTTGCAAAAGAAAAAAACGTTATATATATGGAAGCCATGCTGAATACTCACATAGAATGGGCAAAAAAGCTGAAAAAAGCTATAAATGAAGGCGGAAAGGTCATATGCGCCAAGCTCGACTTTTGCCAAAAATCCTCAAAGCTTGAGAGGGTAGAGAAGGGAATGATGTTTTCAAGCTTTGACAAAGAATGCTGCGGGGGCGCGCTTATGGACCTCGGAGTATACGCCACCTCTCTTTCAACCTATCTATTCGGAATGCCGAAAAGTATATTCGCAAACGGTCAATTTTCTGAAAATGGAGCAGACCTTTCAGACACGGCGGTGCTCTCATATGAAGGCTTTGACTGCGTGATATCATTATCAAAGCTGTGCGAGAGCGTGGCAAGAAGCGAAATACTTTGCAAAAATTCGACAATAACCATGGGAAATATCTCACAGCTTCAAATGCTTAAGGTTAATAACGGACAAGAAACAAGAATGCTTCACGGCAGAAACAGCTTTGCAAAAAGCATGAAGGACGAGTTATCGGATTTTCTATCCTATATTGCAGGAGACAAAAAGAGCAATGAAGAAAATTCAAAGCTTACAGCGATGTCAATAAAGCTTTTGGAGCAAATAAGAGAAAAAATAGGATATGATATCAAAAGCGTAAAACTGTAAAAAGTCAAATACGCATGACCGACAAAATCTGTTTATCGGGTTTTGTCGGTCATTTTTTGATTTTTTAGGATTTTTTACTTGACAAGTATGTCACGACGTGATACAATTATATCGAGGCGTGACACATTTTGATTTCCAACATATCGCGCTTTGATATGTTGATATTTTAAGTACTGTCACGGTGTGACATAATAATATTTGATATTCCCACATATCGCGACGCGAGGTGTTGAATATTTTAATGCAAACAGCCCTACAAAAAGGAGAAAAACAATGGATCTTGAATCACTTATAAACAAATACGTACCTATGACCGAAACCGCATATTACATTTTGCTTTCCTTGTGCGAGCCAAAGCATGGCTACGGTATATCAAAATGGGTGTTTGAGGTGACCGAAGGGCGAATAAATCTCGGATCGGGAACTGTCTACGGCACCATCTCAAAAATGGAAAAAGACAACCTCATATGCCTTTATGACGAGGTTGATAATCGGCGTATATATGAGGTAACATCGCGCGGAAAAAACGTTTTGAAAGCGGAAATTGCAAGACTTCACAAGCTTGTAGAAATATCCTCATATTTAAATAAGTCACTCTGATTGTTATTTTATTAACAATTTCAATTAATTGTGTGTTGATAATAATATCGACTTTCTGTATAATATTTTTTGCAGCGAACATGAAAGGCGGTATTTATGAAAAGATTTTTACATATATTCAGTATACTTATTGTTCTGGTAATTTTAATTTGCACGGCGGGACAAGCCACCTGTACGGATAGGCTCCAAACAGCATGCGACGATACACAGACAAATAAAGATATTACATATCAAAGCGGCGACAATACAACAACAGTAAAAAATAATTCAGATACATCAAATATCTCCGGCGATAAAAGTGATAACAATATTAAAAGCAAAAATTCGCCCGAAACCGAGCGCTCCGAATTGCCAAATAAAGAAAAACCGGCAGCAAGCACCGATTCAAATAGATCCGAGTCAGACACGGCAAATAAAGACAAAAGAAAGCCAAAAGACAACGCCGCAGAATCAAATAAAAATACAAAAAATGATCGGACAATCAATTCAGATGATTTTTATTGGCTCTCACGCATAATTCACGCCGAGGCGGCAAACGAACCGTACGAGGGAAAGCTTGCAGTCGGCTCGGTTATAGTCAACAGAGTTAAAAGCTCGGAATTTCCGTCAAATATTAAAGACGTGATATTTGATAAAAAATACGGCGTACAATTTACGCCGACAATTAACGGAGCAATTTACAACACACCGAGCGATGATTCATTCAAAGCCGCAAAGGAAATACTTGAGGGAAAAATATTAAACCACGATATAATGTATTTTGTCAATCACAACATTTCAACTTCAAATTGGTTTTATACACTAAAGTTTGAATTTCGTATAGGCGACCATTGGTTTTACAGCTGATACATATTAAAATGCAGCAGAAAAGCAGTCGACAAAAATCCACGGCATAATAACCGTGGATTTTTAAATATGTGCGCCCTTTTGACTCTTTTCGCTTCCCTGTATTATGCAAAATATTCATTTTGTATAATAAGTAGTATATTTTTCAACCCGACCAAAATGCTTTCTCTTCTCTCTTTTTTTATTGCTTTTTTTCAGTCCCTTTAAGGCCTCATAATTTAGTTTTTCATGATTATTCGTTTATTTCTTTCTATTCTTTTTTCTTATTCAATTTTTTTCACGAATTTTAGAAATTTTTTAAACTTTAATTTCAAAAACCCTTTTCTGCTTATAGACAATTTCATAAAAAAGTGCTATAATGTATTCACTTTGTTTTAGAATTATTTAAACGGAGCGTTTATGGAAATATCAACTGTTGTGGGCGGACCGGGCGGTGTCAACTCTTATATTGTTTATGACGGCTCATCCTCTGTTATTATTGACCCCGCGGATTATAATAAAATATCAAATAAACTAAAGGAGCTTAATTTAAAGCTTCTTGCTGTACTGCTTACTCACGGGCATTTTGACCACGTTTGGGCTCTCAAACAAATACTTCAACGCTTTGATGTTCCTTTTTACATTCACGAGGAAGATATAAAGATTGTATTCGATTCAAAGTTCAATTTTGCCGAAAGGTTCGGATTTGCCGAAAAAGGTCGGTATGATTTCCCGCAGCCCGTAGCGCTGCACGGCGGCGATATTCTTAATTTCGCGAATATGACTTTTAAGGTCATTCATACTCCCGGTCACACTCCGGGCGGCGTGTGTTATCACATAAATAACTCTCTGTTTACAGGCGACACGCTTTTTCGCGGTACGGTAGGCAGGACCGACTGCTATTTTGCAGACGAGAGCGCGCTTATTAATTCTCTTAAAATATTTGCCGGTTTTAGTGACGATACAATTGTTTATCCCGGGCACGGTCGCCCCTCGACAATAGGCTTTGAGCTCTCTTATAATCCATTCTTATAATGAATATTATGAATGATAACATGATAGTAGACAGGTTATTTCTTATGAGTGATGAGAAATACGCCGCCTTTCAGGCAAAATTAATCCCGACTATATATCCTAATAGAATTATCGGCGTCAGAACTCCCGAGCTTCGCGCCCTTGCAAAAACGCTTATAAATGAAAACGACTCGGATTTATTTCTCAGTTCCCTTCCGCATAAATACTTTGAGGAAAATCAGCTTCACGCATTTATGATATCGCTTGAGACCGATTTTACCAAATGTATTGCAAAGGTCAAAGCCTTTCTCCCGTTTATAGATAACTGGGCAACATGTGACCAAACCTTACCGAAGGCTTTTATAAAAGAGCCCGAAAAACTGCTTCCCGATATTTGCAAATGGTTAAAATCCGATAAGATTTACACAGTGCGCTTTGCAATAGGACTTCTTATGCGGCATTTTCTTGGAGAGAACTTTAAGCCCGAATATGCCGACATGGTCGCCTCCCTTCGGTCTGGCGAATACTATGTCAATATGATGATAGCGTGGTATTTTGCAACGGCGCTTGCAAAGCAGTATGATTTTATTATTCCCTATCTTGAAGCAAAAAAGCTTGACAATTGGGCGCACAACAAAGCTATTCAAAAAAGCTTGGAGAGCTACAGAATATCACCCGAGCGGAAAGAATATCTTAAAACGCTCAAGATTTGACGGTTTTATTATGTTTTTATCAAAATATCAACAGCATCTTACCATCACCGCTCAAAGGAGGTTTTTACAATATGGATTTTAAATTGCTCGCCGACACTCTTTTTCCCGACGTGACAATGACCGAAGAGGAGCTTGAGGCAAAATTTCCGCCGCGCACGCTCGGCGAGGGCGCGGTAGTCTCCCGTATGGCGCCGAGTCCCACCGGCTTTGTGCATCTCGGGAACCTTGTTCAGGGGCTCACCTCCGAACGACTCTCACACCAATCCGGCGGTCTGCTTTTTTTAAGAGTTGAGGACACCGACTCAAAGCGCGAGGTTGAGGGAGCCGTCGAAATACTCATTGATTCCCTTAAGCATTACAATATTAATTTTGACGAAGGCGCAACAAAGGACGGCGACCTTGGAGCTTACGGGCCCTACCGGCAGCGGCAGCGCAAGGATATTTACCACGTATACGCAAAAAAACTTGTTGAAAACAACATGGCGTATCCCTGTTTTTGCACGGAGGAAGAGCTTGAGGGCATCCGCCAAAAGCAGGAAGCCGAGAAAGCCAATTTCGGATATTACGGCAAGTGGGCTGTGTGGCGCGACCGCTCCTTTGAGGATATAAAAAAACAGCTTGATTTGAAAACGCCGTGGGTACTGCGCTTCAGGTCATGCGGCTCTCTTGAAAACAAGATAAAATTTACCGACCAGATAAAGGGTCAGCTTCTGCTTACGGAAAATGACATAGACCACGTTTTGTTAAAATCAGACGGGATCCCGACGTATCATTTTGCCCATGCCGTGGACGACCATCTGATGAGAACTACGCATGTGGTCAGAGGCGACGAGTGGCTTCCTTCTCTTCCCTTTCATATTCAGCTCTTTTCCGCTCTGGGCTTTAAGCTTCCCAAATATCTGCATATAGGTCCGCTTATGAAGATGGACGGAAATTCAAAGAGAAAGCTTTCAAAAAGAAAAGACCCCGAGCTTGCTCTGACCTATTACAAATCGGAAGGCTTTCCGCCCGAGTCGGTTTATGAATATCTTATGACTATTCTAAATTCCAACTTTGAGGATTGGAGACGCGCAAACCCCGACTTGCCGACAGATGAATTTAAATTTTCAAGCAAGAAAATGAATCCCGCCGGCTCGCTCTTTGATTATGCCAAGCTTTGCGACGTTTCAAAGAACGTTATATCGCGAATGAGCGCCGAGCATGTCTACTCTTCCCTTTTGAATTGGGCAGAAGAATTTGACCTCGACTTTGCAAAAAAGCTTATGTCCGATAAAGAGTACGCCGTGAAAATTCTGTCGATAGGACGAGGCGGAAAAAAGCCGAGAAAGGATATCACGGTCTGGAAGGACGCCAAGGCGTACATGGGCTTCTTCTATGACGAATACTACAGCATAGCAGACACTTTTCCGGCTCAATTTGAGAAAGAGGATATTAAAAATATTCTCACCGAATACGCCGACAACTATTTTGACGCGCCCGACAATGAAAGCTGGTTTGAGAATTTAAAGCGCATTGCCGCAAAATTCGGATTTTCTCCCGATGTGAAGGAGTACAAAGCCTCCCCCGAGTCCTTCAAGGGGCATGTGGGAGACGTGAGCACCTTTATAAGAATCGCGCTCACAGGTAAGACAAATTCTCCCGACCTTTTCGAAATAACCCGCATTCTCGGTAAAGATAAAGTAATAGAGCGAATAAATACCGCGCTCAAGGAATTATAATATTAATTAAGTCAAGAGAGGAAATAAAAATGGAATCAGAGGAAATTACAGGTAATTTTATTCATGATATTATAGATGAAGATCTCGCAAACGGCGTGCATACAAAGGTACACACCCGTTTTCCGCCCGAACCCAACGGTTATCTTCATATAGGAAGCGCAAAGGCTATATATATCAATTCTTCAATTGCCAAAAAATACAACGGACTTTTTAATTTGAGATACGACGATACCAACCCGACAAAAGAGGACGTCGAATATGTCGACTCTATTCTTGAGGACCTGCTTTGGCTGGGAGTTGAGCCTACGGGCGGAGTCTTTTACGGCTCGGACTATTTTGAAAGGACCTATGAGCTTGCAGTAAAGCTTATAAAGGACGGCAAGGCTTATGTTTGCGACCTATCAAAGGACGATATGACAAAATACAGAGGCACCCTGACAGAGCCGGGTATTCCTTCGCCATACAGAAACAGAACGGTTGAGGAAAACCTCGATCTTTTCGAGAGGATGAAGAACGGCGAGTTTGAGGACGGCGCAAAAACCCTTCGCGCAAAAATAGACATGGCGTCTCCTAACGTTTTAATGCGCGACCCCGCGATATACCGCATACTGCATACTCCCCACCACCGTCAGGGAAATAAATGGTGCATATACCCGATGTACGATTTTGCCCACCCCATTCAGGATGCAATTGAGGGAATCACCTATTCTCTCTGCTCGCTTGAATTTGAAAATCACAGACCTCTTTACGACTGGGTTATTAAAAACTGCGGCTTTGACGTCTATCCTCCAAAACAAAGGGAGTTTGCAAGACTCAACGTGACTTATACCTTAATGAGCAAAAGATATCTGCGCTACCTTGTTGAAAACAATATTGTTGACGGCTGGGACGACCCTCGCCTTCCTACTATATCCGCTCTTAGAAGGCGCGGATATTCGCCCGACGCTATATTTGAGTTTATAAGGCGCGCGGGAATTGCCAAGGTCGAGTCTCTGGTCGACATAGAGCTTCTTGAACACTGCGTGAGAGAAGACCTAAATAACAGAGCCGAGCGCAGAATATGCGTAATTGAGCCTGTGAAGCTCATCATTGACAACTATCCCGAGGATAAGGTCGAGTATTTTTCAATATCGAACAATCCGACGCGCGAGGACGCCGGAGTCCGTGAGGTTCCCTTTTCAAAAGAGCTGTATATTGAGCAGAGCGACTTTGCCGAGGTTCCTCCTCCCAAGTTCTTCAGACTAAAAAAGGGCGGTGAGGTGCGACTTATGGGCGCGTACATTGTCAAATGTACAGATATTGCCAAAAACGAGGACGGAAGCATTAAGGAAATTCACTGCATTGCAGACCTTGAAACCGGAAATCGTAACCCTGTCGACAGAAAGGTCAAGGGTACAATTCACTGGGTATCCGCAAGGTCCTGCAAGGACTTTAACGTCATGTATTACGACAAGCTTTTCACTCATGACAACATGAACGAAATAGACCCCGAGGAGTACAACTCATACCTTAATCCCGACTCTGCAAAAAAGTTCACCGGATGCAAGGCAGAGCCCTCGCTCGCTACAGCGACAGTTAACGACAGATTCCAGTTTGTCAGAATGGGATATTTCGTAAAGGACAAAAATCACCCCGATACGTTTATAAGAACCGTGACCCTCAAAGACAGTTTTATTAAAAACAAGTAAAAAAATACGCCGCCCGAGCTGTAAAATGCAGTGCGGGCGGTTTAAAAATTCTCTTTATGGAGTGTGCGGCAAAACGTTGGGAGCGGTTGACGGCAAATAATATGCTGTCAACCGATTTGACTTGTGCTTAATTTACATCTTATGTGTTGTTGCAGTCTTGAAGAGCGCCTGAGGTAAATTCGTTTACGGGAAAGCTCATCTTTGAAAAGAGCTTGCATGGGTCTTCCTCTTCGGGCTTACAGCACACTTTGTCCGGAACGGCAAACTCAGTTCCCGAAACGATAAACTGGGCAGGTCTTTCAAGTCTCACAATCGAGAAAAATCCGAGACTGACGTAAAGGGTTTTCTCCCCGATATTCGAGCCCGAGAAATTTCCGTTAAAGAACGACAGCACACCTGCGGGCATTTCCTCCGGCGAGAAATTGCAGCAGCACTGAGGGCGATCTTTTTCCATAACCTTAACGGTGAGAGCCATGGGGTCTACAACCTCGACGACTATCACCGGCTTACTTGAGGAGACGCTTTCTCCTCCGCCGCCGTAGCTGCAAAATTCATACGGAAGGTCGGAGCTTCTGAAAATGTTGACGCTTCCCTCGCCGCCGTACAAAACGACCTTTTTCTCGTTTACGGCAATTCCCTCGATTTCCTGTACCTTACCGCCCGAAACACATGCTTCGCATACTATTTTGGTAAAAAATCTTATGGTTATCTGATAAAAGCCGCGGTTGAACTTAACCGGCTCGGTTATGATGTCCGTCCATACAACCTTGGTTTCGGTAACTCTTATACTTCCGCTCTTTTCAAGCACTTCCTGCCCCATATCGCTAAGAATTACTCGTGTATCTTCAAAGCAATCTTTATCCTTACAGCTGTCAAGAATTCGATATGAATCTATAAATACATTTTCTCTGCGAGGATACGAAGCATTCAAACCTTGTGGTCTTGTATCCGGCATATCTTTTTATTCCTCCTGTGAAATAACTTAAGGCGTTTCTTTGCCTTACTTTAATTCTATGCAAGGAAATACAAAATGCCAAAATAAATTACAACGGCGGTAAGAGAAAAGCCGCCGTTGTATGTACTCATTTATAAAACGTCAAAGGTATTTTATAAGAGCGGGGGTGAGCGCGGTCTGATCGACAGACGCAGTCATGACCACGTTGATATTAAGTCCATTTGACTTGATAAAATCGCGCACCGCTTCGATAAATCTTTCAAACTCCGCAATATCGTTTCCGCATATTTTCAGCGCGCTGTCAATAAATATATCGCTTATATCGTGATTGCTTGCATAAATCCCCGTTACAAACCCGTAAAGAGAGGCGGCGTTTGAAATATTGAATTTTTCCGTGTCAATAAGGCGCACGGTATACTTAATCTCGTGCATGAGCTTGTCGCCTTTTTCAATGCAGACCACCGAGCCGTTTGAGGAAGAGCCGGCGTCGTTCGTCATCTGAATAAGTGTTTTGGTTTTACCGGAACCCTTGAGTCCTGCTATCAATTTTATCATAGGTATACCTCCGATTCTTTTATCTGTTTATATTATACAATATTCAATTTAAAAATGCAATAGTATTTTTATATTTTGTCCAAAAGTTGTTTTCCGAGTTCCTCATACCCCGGTTTGCCGAGAAGCGCAAACATATTTTTCTTGTATTCCTCAACTCCCGGCTGGTCAAACGGATTAACTCCGAGTATATAGCCCGAAATTCCGCACGCAAGCTCGAAAAAGTAAACAAGGTATCCGAATTCATATGCGCCGCGTTTTTCAAGCTCAAGCACAATATTCGGGGTGTTGCCGTCCGTATGGGCAATTGCCGTGCCCTTGAACGCGGTTCTTGAAACATAGTGCATATCCTTGCCGGCAATAAAATTCAGCCCGTCCGAGTTGCTCTCATCATAAGGAATTAAAACCTTGCTGTCGGAGTTCTGCACGTCGATAACCGTTTCAAACATTATCCTGCTTCCCTGCTGGATAAACTGTCCCATTGAATGAAGGTCTGTGGTAAATGAAACCGACGCCGGAAAAATGCCCTTGTTTTCCTTGCCCTCGCTCTCTCCGTAGAGCTGTTTCCACCACTCTGCGGTCATTGCCAGCGCGCTTTCATACGAGGCAAGTATTTCAACCGATTTTCCTTTTGCATGGAGAATGTTTCTTATTGCCGCGTATTTTAAGCTGTCGTTTTTCTCGATATCGCAAAGCGAATAATTCTCTCTCGCGTCTGCGGCGCCCTTCATCATGTCGGAAATATCAATTCCCGCAACGGCAATAGGCAGAAGTCCCACGGGAGTGAGCACCGAGAAGCGCCCGCCGACATCATCCGGCACCACAAAGGTTTCATACCCCTCGGCGTCCGACAGCTCTTTAAGCTTGCCGCGGCAGCGGTCGGTTGTTACAAATATACGCTTAACCGCTTCCTCTTTCCCGTATTTTTTATACAGCATATCCCTGAAGATTCTGAAAGCTATTGCCGGTTCGGTCGTGGTTCCCGATTTTGAGATAACGTTTACGCACACGTCCCGTCCCTCGCATATTTCAAGAAGCTCGGATATGTTTGAGGCGGAAATATCGTTTCCCGAAAAATAGATATCCGGTGTGCTCTTTTTTAGAGCGTTGTACTTTTGACCCTTGCAAAACTCTATTGCCGCGCGTGCTCCGAGATACGAGCCTCCGATACCTATAACAATAAAGACATCGCAGGAATTTTGTATCCTTTTTGCCGCGCTCTTTATTCTCTCAAACTCTTCCCTGTCATAATTTACGGGAAGGTCTATCCAGCCCAAAAAATCGTTTCCTTTTCCCGTTCTGCTTGTAAGCGTTTGGTAAGCACTCTCAAGAGTCGGCTTGATTTTGTTGTAATCGTCTTGTGTTACAAATTTTGAAAGATATTTATCGTTTAATTTAAGCGTCATTTTCTCTTCCATTCCTTTTAATATTTTCTAAATTCTATTTTACTATATTTGCGCGCAATAATCAAGGACTTTTTTAAATTAGAAAGTACTTTTTAATAAGCCTTGAAAACATTTCGCCAAAATTCATCTTTTTAACGCCTTCAAGCGCATAGATTGGAGTTTCGCCTATCTTTTCTCCGTCAAGTGTGTAAATTACCTTGCCTATTATTTCTCCCTTTGCAACCGGCGCGTCGACGCTTTCGGGAATTTCGCATATTTTTTCTATCTTATCCGACTTGCCTTTTCCCACCACAAAGTCCGAGCTGTTATATCCCGCGCCGACATACCTGCTCTGCCCCTTGTCGACCTTAACGGTGATACCGCTGTCTGCGGCACATTCCGCAAATGAGAAATTTGCAAAGCCCCAGTCAAGCAGGGCTTTTGCGGTGGCGTTTCGCGTGTCTCTTGTTGAGGAGCCCATGACAACGGCAATAAGCTGCATATTATCTCGGCAAGCCGAGGCGCTTATACAGAATTTTGCCTTGCTTGTCGAGCCGGTTTTAAGTCCGTTACAGCCGTTGTAAAAGCGTACGAGCCTGTTGGTATTGGTAAGCGTAAATTCACCGTTTCGCACCGAATCCTGCCATATTGAGGAGTACTCGAGAATCTTGGGGTGATTGACGATAAGCTCCGCCGACATTATCGCTATGTCTCTTGCAGAGGTGAGGTGACTGTCGGTCGTATCGTCAAGTCCGTTTGTATTTTCAAAATGGGTGTTAACCATGCCGAGCTCCAAAGCTCTCTCATTCATCCGCCTGACAAATTCGTCATGACTTCCCGCAATATATTCCGCCAAAGCGCAGGCGGCGTCGTTTGCCGAGGCGATAACAACAGACTTTAAAAGGTCCTCGACGCTCATCTCTTCCCCCTCTTCAAGGTAGATTTGAGAGCCGCCCATCGAAGCCGCAAGGGCACTTGCGCTCACCATGTCGGTAAGACTTATAACGTCACTGTCAACCGCCTCCATGACAAGAAGCATAGTCATAACCTTTGTCACCGACGCGGGAGGCAGCTTTTCATCTGCGTTGTTTTCATATAGAACCTTGCCGGTTTTCGCTTCAATCAGAATTAAGCTTTTTGCATCCGCTTCGATTTCGGCATATGACAAAAAAGGCGCCGAAAGTCCTATAAGCATCGATATGCAAAGCAGCAGAGAAAGCAAGAAAGATTGTCTCTTTTTAGTCTTATTCATCTTTAAATCCTCCGAATATTTTTATTCTGATTAAAAATATGCGTAAGGCTTTAAGACTATTACATAAACTCAGTACTCTTCACCGCATTTTTCAAAGAACTCCATGAGCTCAAGCATTCTGTTTTCAAGCGCCGTGCGCTCGTTGTAAAGCTCCAAAAGCTTTATGTGATTTGTTGAAAACTTCTCTTCCTCCTTTGATATTTCATTGATGCGTGCTTCGATTGCCGACATTTCTTCTTTTGATTTTGTTATCAAGCGTTCGTTTTTGCGCTTTCCCGCCTGGAGCTTTTTCATATTCTCCCATTGCAGTTTAGCCTCGCTTTGCTTTTCTTTTTCAAGGCTTTCTTTAGCTTGGTCGCTCTTTTTTTCGGAATATGAGAGATATTCGTCATATGTTCCCAAATAATCAAGCACGGTGTTATCTTTTTCAAAAGAAAGGATCCTTGTTGCAAGCTTTTTTATAAAATACCTGTCGTGAGATACGGCGACGATAGTTCCGTCAAACTTTAGAAGCGCATCCTCAAGCACCTCGCGCGACATTATGTCAAGGTGGTTGGTAGGCTCGTCAAGAAAGAGGAGATTAAATTTTGAAAGCATCAGCTTTGCAAAGGTCACTCTTGCCTTTTCTCCACCAGAAAGAACGCTTATCTGTTTAAATATTTCCTCTCCTCTGAAAAGAAAGAGCGCGAGCGCCGAACGAATCTCGGTTTGGGTCTTGTCGGGATATCTGTTCCATATTTCCTCAATGACAGTGTAATTTTCATTCAGATTTTGGTTTTCCTGATCATAATATCCCTGCTTTACATTGTAGCCGTATTCAAACCTTCCTGAGTTTGCCGTTATTGCCATATTAAGAATTTTAAGAAGCGTGGATTTTCCGCACCCGTTGTGACCGATAATCACCATACGGTCTCTTTTTTTAAGCTCAAAGGAAAGATTAGAAAAGAGAATATTATTTCCGTATGCTTTTGAAAGATTTCTAACCGACAGAACATCATTTCCGCTTTCCTCCGACTTTGTGAAGGTCATTCTGATATTTGCGGGGTCAGGCAGAGGCGCTTCGATTTTTTCCATTTTGTCAAGCAGCTTTTGCCGGCTTTCGGCGGCAATGATATTTCGCTCACGATTCCACTGCCTTTGCTGACGAATATACGCCTCAATGCGCGCTATTTCCTTTTGCTGGTTTTTGTATTGGTGAAGTAGCGTTTCCCTGTCCTTTTTCTTCTGCTCGGCGTAAAAATCGTAATTGCCGTTATAAAGCTTGCACCTGTGATTTTCGATTTCAAGCGTTTTGTTTGTAACCTTGACAAGGAAATATCTGTCGTGCGAGACGACAATTACCGTCTTTTTAATTGAGGCGAGATATTTTTCAAGAAAAATAACGCTCTCAATATCAAGATGGTTTGTCGGCTCGTCAAGAATTATTATATCGGGCTCCGAAAGAAGAAGAGCTGCCAAGGCAACCCTTGTTTTTTGTCCTCCGCTGAGACTGTTAACCGGCATATCGAAAATTTCACGTTCAAAGCCGAGGGAAATTAGCATACCGCGGCACCGTCCGCGAAATTCAAGCCCTCCGAGTCGGACAAATTCTTCGTTTTCAGCCGAGTATTGAAGCGCCGCCTCATTTTCACCTCTTTCGGCTTTTACTCGCAGCTCCTCAAGCTTCTTTTCGCGTTCGATAAGAGTAGAAAAGACCGAGCAGACAGTCTCAAATACGCTCTGATTTTCAGAAAAAGTGCTGTTTTGAGCAAGATAACCTATGCTCTTTCCTTTTGAAATATATACATTTCCCGAAAGGCTCTCGGTTTCGCCGGTAATAATTTTAAGCAGCGTGGATTTTCCCGCGCCGTTGACACCGACAATTCCGAGCTTGTCGCCTTCGTTTATAAAAAAGCTTATATCCTCAAGAAGAGGCTCGCTTCCGTAAGAGAGGGAAATTCCCTCACAGCTGAGTATCATTTGGATCTCCGTGTTTTTTTACTTTCAAGTTAAATTATAAGCCTACTTTTCCCTTTTGTCAATATCAATAAGTAAATTGCCCTCTTTCCCTTTGCCGAAAAGAGGGCTACGTTTGTTTTTATTTATTCTTTATCGCTTTCTTTATTTTCGGTATAATACTGCGCCTGCGAGTTCCAAAGCTCACAGTATTTGCCATGACTTTGTGAAAGCAAGCCTTCGTGATTTCCGATTTGCACTATACTGCCGTTGTCAAAAACTGCAATTTTATCGCAGAAACGGCAGGAGGCAAGGCGGTGACTGATATAAATTGCGGTTTTCTCCTGCGCTATCTCGTTGAATTTGCTGTACACCTCATACTCCGAAACAGGGTCGAGAGCGGCGGTGGGTTCGTCGAGGACGATGAAGGGCGCGTCCTTGTAAAGCGCTCTTGCAAGAGCGATCTTCTGTCCCTCGCCGCCCGATATTTCAACCCCTTCGTCGTCGCAATTCTTGTTAAGATAGGTATCGCACCCTTTTTTCATCGTTGAAAGCCTTTCGCCAAACCCCGCCATAATAAGCGCTCTTTCCGCTTTTTCGCGGTCGTATACCGCGCTTGCCGCAACGTTCTGCCCGAGCGTGAAGGCAAAGAGGCGAAAATCCTGAAAGACGACCGAAAAGAGAGAAAGATATTCGTCATAGTCGTATTTTTTAATATTCACGCCGTTTAAAAGTATTTCACCCTCGGTCGGGTCGTACAGTCTGCACATCAGCTTAATGAAGGTGGTTTTTCCGCTCCCGTTCATTCCGACCACCGCCAGCTTTTCGCCGACTTTGAATTTGATATTGACGTTTTTTAGCGCCCAAGTTTCACTTTGCGGGTACTTGAAGGAGACGTTTTTAAATTCAACAAAATACTCGTTGTCATCCCTTTTTTCAACCGTGAGAGAGCCTTTATACATATTGTTCTTTATGTCAAAGTAGGAGAAAAAGCGCTTCATATATTCGCTGTTTGTAATAGTTCTCTGCACTGCGCCGACAATCCCCGAGAGCGCGCCAAGCATTATGGTTAATGAGCTGACGTATTTTGCAATCGAGCCGACGCTGATGCCTCCGTCAAGCGCCGCATAAATGAGAAGCAGATACAAAAACAAGCCGAGCGCGGCGTTTAATATTTTGTTTATACCGCCCGAGAAAAACCGTTTTTTATTAAAGTAATGATATTTATCAAGACTTGCGAAAATTGTGTCAATTTCATATTTCTCAAGGTTATCCGCCATGTCATACAGACGTATATCCTTGCCGCTGCTGTAATTATTCATGTAGTCTATCAGCTTTTCATACAGAATGTTCAGCTCAACCTCTTCATCCATATAATTTCTTTGAAGCTTTTCATTCCTGTTCTGAATGAGAATGCCTACGACAACTATTAAAATCACCGAAAATATGAGTATAAGCTTTATATAAAGAGGTATGCTTTTTGTAAGAAAAAAGGATGTGCAAAGCGCAAAGGAGGTTAAAATCCTCACTGAGTTTGTAATAAGAGAGCCGGTTGCGCTGTAAAGGAAAAATATGTTGTACCCATACTGCCGCTCTGCCTGTATCCTGTCACGAAGCAGGGTTATATCGCGCTTTTCAAGCTCCTCATACGCAAATTCCATCGCTTTTTCGGAAAATTTCCAGTTATAGCTCTGATACATTTTTCCTGAGGCGATATTGTGTCTTGCAATAATAAATGTGTTTAAAACGTTAAGAAGAAAGACAAGACCGACGGTCAGAACTACATATAACACAAGCGTTTCTATCGGAGCCGATTCTATAAGCGAGTCAATCAGCTTTGCCGAAAAGTAAATCGGCACAAACGGAATAATAGCCGAGATCACGCTTTGAAGTATTAAAAGCACAAAGTATTCACGGCTCAGCTCAAGTATCAGCTTTAGGGAACGAATATATATTTTGATATGCTCAGAAAGCTTCATTATCTATTTTCTCTCCTTTTTTGTAATCTTCGCGGTACCACACGCTTTGCATGTTATACAGCCTGCAATACTCCCTGTTTTGCGCCAAAAGCTCCTCGTGACTGCCCACCTCGCCGACTTTCCCTTCGTGAAGGTATATAATTCTGTCGCAGAAGCGGGTCGAGGCAAGTCGGTGAGAGATAAAGAGCGACGTCTTGCCCTTTGTCATTTTCCTATATTCGAGATATATTTTATTTTCCGCTATCGGGTCAAGAGCGGCGGTCGGCTCGTCAAGCACAAGAACCGGCGCGTTTTTGTAAAGTGCTCTTGCAAGCATAAGCTTTTGTAGCTCCCCTCCCGAAAGCTCAATTGCATCCTTGTTCACCTGTTTATCAATGCGCGTGTGAATTCCGTCCTTGAGGCTGTCAAGCTTTTTTGAAAGTCCCGCCTGCCTTACGCAGCTTTCGACCCTTTTAAGGTCACATTCGCCCTCCCTTGCGCCAACCTTTCCCGATACAATTTCCGCAAGCGAGAAAAATCCGGTGTGAATGTCCTGAAATACGGGAGAAAAAAGCTTAAAATAATCCTTTCTCACAAAATTCGAGGACGGCACGCCGTTTATAAGTATTTCCCCCTTTGTGGGAAGATAAAGACCGCAAAGCAGCTTTACAAGTGTGGTTTTTCCCGCTCCGTTAAGTCCGACAAGCGCCAGCTTTTCACCTTTCTTTATCGTGAAATTTATGTCCTCAAGTGTGTATTTATCCTCCCCCGCGTATTTGTAGTATACATGCCGAAATGATATTTCGGGAGCCTCTGCAAGATGCGCCTTTATATCCTCTTTTTCGCCCTTGTCTTCATTTGGAATATCCATATATTCACGAAAATCGCAGATATAAAGACTTGCCGAGTGGAGGTTGTTCCAACTGCTCATTATCTCGCCGATAAAGGAGGCAAATGAGGATATTGCGGCAAAATAAAGCACAAACAAGTCAGCTCCTATTTTACCCGAAAGGGTCATTGAGATAAGGAGCGCATAGGCGGCGCCGTCCCTTATAAGTATTACAGCAAGGTCTGCAAGTCGTGAAAGAAAGCTTCGAAGCGCGCTTTTTCTGTCCCACTTTATTCTTTCTTTTGTAAGGTCAAAGTACATCTGACGAAACAGACCGGCAAGACCGTAAATTCTTATGTCCTTTGCGGCGGCAAAGTCGGAAGGTGCGTTTTGAACATACCAAAGCTTGCTGTCAATAGACGCCCAGTTGCCGCGGTTGTTGTATTCCCAGCTTCTGTAGGCTTTTGCGCACAGCCAGTTTATCGCCGGAGCAATAGTGAGAATGGGAATAAGCCAAACAGAGACAAACGAAATAATCCCACCGAAAAGAAGATAGCATATGATATTTTTAATAAGCATGACGCTGTTTGCGGGCAAGTCGACTATCGGTATACTTGAGTTCCAGTTCTGCGTTGCCCTTTGCCCTCGGTCTCTCATGTCCCGATTTTCTTTTTTCTCGTTTGCCTCATAGAGCAGCTCCATGCTCTTTTTGTTGATCATTGCGGAACAGCGAAAGCGGTAATAGTCGACCTTTTTCTCCCGAAGCAAATTAAATGCGTCACGAAGAAGTTCAAGAACAAAAACAGCTGTAAGTACAATTGTGAGCGCAAGCGCCGCACGGTAAAATGAGTGCCCGGACGTCACCTCTGCCACCGCAAGTGAGGGAATGTAAATTCCAAGGTATGAGAGAGCGACCTCAACAGGTATTATCATAATAAGCGAGAGAAAAAACACCAAGGGAGCTTCCTTTATGAGCTTTCCAAAGCACCAAATTGTGTTGCTCAGCGCCGATTTATAAGGCTTTTTCTTTTTTTCCTTTTCTTTACTTTTCTTTTTCAAATTTATCACTCCTTTCGCTCATATTCTATATCGGCGCCGATATAAAAAGCAAATCCGTGCACCAAACGTTTTATACGGTACACGAATTGCAGCTTATTAAATTGCAGGAACGAGAAATTCGCTTGTGAAAGCGCCCTCCTCGCTGTTAAATTTGCACCATCCGCCGTGTTCTTTGACGATACTTTCGGCGCGCTTAAGTCCGAATCCGTGAAGCCCGCCTTTGCTTGAATTAAAAAGCCTTCCCTTTTTGCTTTGCTTTTCACCCGAGGAATTGAGCATTGAAAAATAGAGCATATTGCCCTTTATGCACATAAATACTCGGATAAATTTTTCGCCCGAGGCTTCGCGGCAGGCTTCAATTGCGTTGTCAAGCAGATTTCCCACAATAATGCTTAGCTCCACGTCGGAAAGAAGCAGTCCTTCGGGGACTGAGGCTTTTACGGTGACAGAGGTGTTTTCCGCTTTCGCCTTTGCTATTTTTGCGGAAAGAATGGCGTCAAGAGACACGTTTCCCGTTTTTATCAGAACGTCCACATTCATAAGTCGAGAGTCAAGCTCGTCTATATACTCAATTGCCCTTGCAATCTCTCCCGTCTCAAGCTCTCCTTTTAAGGTCTGGAGGTGATGGTGAAAGTCGTGCTTGTAGCCGCGCATTTCGTTGTGAATGCCGCGCACCTCTTCAAGGTGCTGTTTTGATTGCTCAGCTTGATATTTTGCAAGCTTTATAAAGGTTTTCTTTCTCATTTTCAGTTTCTTTCAATAAACGCCATGTTTATTTCGTCGTATTTTTCTCTTGACAGCGGAAGCTCGATATCACCTAATGTCACCGTGCGCCTTGTGATTTTGGTGATCTTCTTTAAAGAGGCGATATATGAGCGGTGCACCCTGAAAAAATCCCTGCTGAGTTTTTTCTCAAAGTCGGATATGTTTTCTTTCAGCTTATATTCACAGCTATTTGTATGTACGCATATATAGTGAAGAAAGGATTCAACGTATATTATTTCGCTCTCATAGATTTTAAGTGTTTCGCCGCCCGAGCTTATAATAACGTAAGGCGGCTCACATTCAAGCCTCTTTTTAGCCCTGTCGAGTGCCGTGAAAAGCTTGTCCTTTTGCACGGGTTTTGTTAAAAAGTTAAGAGCTTCAACGTCGTACCCGTCTCCTGCGTACTCAAAATAAGAGGTAATAAAAATAATGCTCGCTCTTATATTGTCGCCCCTCAGCTTTTTGGCAAGCTCGATTCCCGAAATGCCCTTCATTTGTATATCAAGCAGGAGAATGTCATACGCTTTATTCTCCTCATACATGAATAAAAACGCTTCGGCGCTCGGAAAGGTTGATATTTCGGCGGTGCACCCGTTTTTTTCCGTCCACTCGTAAAGAAGCGACAAAATATTGTTTATTTGCTCCGGCTCGTCGTCGCATATTGCGATTTTTATGTTCATTCTCCCGCGACCCTTACTTTTTAGCAAAATTTTTCCTTGATTTTTTCAAGATAAGAATAGCCGTATTTTATATCCGGCTCAAGATAGCTTGTCTCAGTCCATTCGTTCCAGCTGTTCACCGTTATAAGAGGGGCCGGAAGATTGTTGCGCTCAAGATATTTTTTGGCGTTTTCAAGCGCCCTTGCAAAGTTTTCGGGGGTATTGTTTTTAACCACCGGAGAACATGGGCGGGTGTGACGGGGATTGTTGTTCCAGCCGACAGAAACGTGCGGAAAATAGGGTATTTGGAAATTCTCATAACACTTATATATGTTATTGATATCGGCAAGTATTTCAAGATAGTCTCTGTTCATATCGGTCAGGTGAACAAATTGATAGTTTGTCATACTGTCAAAGCCCATATCAAGTATAACTTCGCGGGATGGCTTCGCTATGCTTCTGTCAACACCGCTTATATTTAATATTCCCTCTCCCCACCTGGTAATCATCAGGTGAAGGTCGGCAAAGCCGAAGTCCTTTACTCTTTGACGAAACCACAAAAGCGCCTCTTTTGTTTTTTCAAGTCCGCCGAGGCCGTCCAAAAGATTTTGCAGATCGTATATCTGAAAGACCGGACAGCCGTTTATTTTATAGTAGCAGGGGTGTGAAAAATAGCGCTTAATAATCCGCTCGCAAATAAACTTAAAGGTAGCAAGATCTACGCTTCCCTTCCATACAACCTCCTCGCAGATATCGTATGTCCGCCTGTCCCAGCACGTGGTCGCATCGTGGTTTGCCCACATTAAATAAAAGCGCATCTTCTCATGATTTTTCGCTTTAAGAAAGCCGTCGTTAAGGCAGTTTTCAAGAAACGGGCGACCGTCATACCAGTACCAGTCGTAAATAAACACGTTAACGCCGTAATTTGTCGCCGTTTCGATTTCCTTTTCCATAACGGCAGGGTCAGCCTCGTTGACAAAGCCCCATAAAGGAGGCATCATTTTGCTGTCACGCACAGTCTGCCATTCACCAATTCCGTCCTGCCAAAAAATCCGCGTGCGCGTTTCGTCGCCTGTGTAAGCCGGCCATACGTAGGCGGCAATATCGTACTTTTGCATGTTTCAGCTGTTCCTTTCATTCAATAAGCTCGGAAATAATATAGTTGCTCACAAGAAAGCCCTTTGTAGTAAAAAACAGTCTTCCGTCCTTGTATTCCATAAATCCGCCGTTTATATATTTTTTAGCGATATCAAAAAGCCGCGCATCGGGAATAATACCCTTTTTAAGCCGTAGACCGAGCATTATTTCCTCGTTGCGAATATCCGCGCCCGACAGAATTCTGTACTCCTCATAGGGCGGGCTATCAAGGCTCATATACATAACAAGGTCTCTCGGATATGAGTACCTTATGCCGTTTATAAATGAGTGAGCCGAGGGTCCGAGCCCTACATACTCCCCTCTCTCCCAGTATTTAAGATTGTGCCGACATTCAAAGCCTACTTTTGCAAAATTGCTTATCTCATATTGCGGGATATCGGCGCTTTTTTGCGTTTTACAAAGATACTCGTACATGTCGCAGACCTGCTCTTCGTCGGGAAGAGGCAGCAAGTCTGACATTTTATAAAAAGGAGTTCCCTTTTCAATTTTTAGCATATACGCCGAAATATGAGGCAGTGAGAGAGCAATAAGGCTTTCAAGGGTGAAGGATAGAGACTTCACCGTTTGATTTGGTATTCCGAGCATTATATCCGCATTTATGTTGTCTGTCAGGTGTTGTTTTATAACAGAGTGAGTTCTTTTGAAATCATCAAAGGTGTGAATCCTTGAAAGATATAAAAGCTCATTGTCATTTGCGCTTTGAAGCCCGATGCTTATGCGGTTCACTCCAAGCTCAAAAAGGGCAATTGCAAGCTTTGCATCGACCGTTTTCGGGTTTACCTCAACAGATATTTCGGCACCTTTGTCAACACTCAAAAACCTGTCAATCGCCTCAAAAATAATATTAAACCCCGAAATGCCGATAAGCGAGGGCGTTCCACCCCCGAAATATATACTGTCAAAAGTACAGTTGGATAATGCTTCGCCGATTTTCTTTATCTGCTTTGCAATACGCTCCGAGTATTTAATATATTTGTCGTCTTTGCCGCCTTCAAGAGAGTAAAAATCACAGTACGCGCACTTTTTTATGCAAAAAGGTATGTGGATGTACAGCCCGAGCTTTTTATTCCTCATCGTCAAATTTCAGCACCGCCATGAACGCCTCTGGGGAAACCTGCACCGAGCCGAGCTGGCGCATCTTTTTCTTTCCCTCCTTCTGCTTTTCAAGGAGCTTTTTCTTTCTGGTTATATCTCCGCCGTAGCACTTTGCAAGCACATCCTTGCGAAGTGCCTTTACCGTCTCTCGGGCAATTATTTTGCCGCCTATTGCAGCCTGAATAGGTATTTCGAAAAGCTGTCTTGGGATATTGTCCTTGAGCTTTTGGCAAATAAGCCTTGCCCTGCCGTACGCCTTTTCCTCGTGAACAATAAAGGAAAGTGCGTCGACAACCTCACTATTAAGGAGTATGTCGAGCTTTACAAGTTTGCTTTCCTTGTATCCCGATATTTCATAGTCGAGCGAGGCGTAACCACGACTTCTGCTTTTCAAGGCGTCAAAGAAATTGTAAATAACCTCGTTGAGGGGCAATTCATAGTGAAGCTCAGTCCTTGTCGCGTCAAGATATTTCATATCGCGAAAAACGCCTCTCCTGTCCTGACAAAGGTCCATAATACCTCCGACATACTCGGCGGGGGTAATAATACTTGCGTTAATCACAGGTTCGAAGGACTTTTCAATTTCATCGCCCGACGGATAGCGAGAGGGGTTATCGATACTCATTTCCTCGCCGTTTCTTTTAATTATTTTGTATATAACGCTCGGGGCGGTTGTAATAATGTCAAGGTTAAATTCCCTCTCGATTCTCTCCTGAATCACGTCCATGTGAAGCAGTCCGAGAAAGCCGCAACGAAAACCGAAGCCGAGAGCCGTTGACGTTTCTGGCTCAAAGGAAAGAGACGCGTCGTTAAGTCTCAGCTTTTCAAGCGCGTCGCGCAGGTCGCCGTATTTCGAACCGTCGGCGGGGTATATGCCGGAATACACCATGGGAAGGGCGTTTTTAAAGCCGGGAAGAGGTGAGGGGGTGGGATTGTCGCACCTTGTGACCGTGTCGCCGACTCTTGTATCCGATACGTTTTTTATGCTTGCCGTAATATATCCGACCTCACCGGCTTGCAGTCTCTCGCCCTTTTCAAGGCCGAAGGTACCCATGTTTCCCACCTCGACCACGTCAAATTCGGCTCCGGTGTTCATCATGCGTATTCTGTCGCCCGCTCCGACGCTTCCGTCAAATACACGGATATATACCACAACTCCGAGATATGAATCGTAGTACGAATCAAAAACAAGCGCTTTGAGAGGTGCATTCTCGTCGCCCTTGGGAGAGGGAATATCGCTTACTATCTTTTCAAGCACATCCTCTATATTAAGTCCTGTTTTTGCCGAAATTGCCGGACAATCCTCCGAGGGAATACCGATAATATCCTCGATTTCCTTTCTGCACCCTTCGATATCTGCGGAGGGCAGGTCTATTTTGTTTATGACAGGAACGATTTCAAGATTTGCGTCAATTGCAAGATAGGCGTTTGCAAGGGTCTGTGCCTCAATTCCCTGACTTGCGTCAACAACAAGCAGTGCCCCCTCGCAGGCGTTGAGCGAGCGAGATACCTCATAGCTGAAATCCACGTGTCCGGGAGTGTCGATAAGGTTAAAGACATACTGCAAGCCGTCTTTTGCTGTGTAGTTTATTTTCACGGCTCTTGCTTTTATTGTTATGCCCCTTTCCCGCTCAAGCTCCATGTTGTCAAGAATCTGATCCTCCATTTCCCTTTTTGCAACCGTCTGCGTTTTTTCGAGAATCCGGTCTGCAAGGGTGGACTTGCCGTGGTCAATGTGGGCAATTATAGAAAAATTTCTTATGCGCTCTTTATTGTAATCCATTTTAATAAGTACCGAGCCTTTGCGCTTTGGGCAAAGGCTTCCTTTCTTTTACACGGTATTCAGCTCCGCATAAGCGCGGGTAATATGTGAGTATTTCGTTTTTTACGGCAAATCCTCGTATCCGGAATTATTGGGATCGTTTTCAAATTCGCCGCCACCGCCTACCGGCGGAAGTGCTCCCTGATTGCCTGAGTCGGGATTTTCGGGGTCGGGCTCTTTGCCGAGACTTATGACAAAGCTAATTTGCGTAACCCCCGCCGGAACCGCGGTTCCTTTTAATATGCTTTGGGAGATAACCGTACCTATTGCCGCCGAGTCGGAATATTCATAGGTAATAGTTCCTATTGTGAGATTTGCCTTGATAAGGGCAAGCTCAAGCTCGATGCTGTTCATTCCCACAAAGCTCGGAACACTAACATATGAGCTTCCGGAGCCCTTGCTGACGTAAATTGTTATCAGCGTATCCGAGGTTATATACATTCCGGCTTCGGGATAGGTTGAAATAATGCACCCTTCTGCAACCGCAATATTGCTTTCCTCCACAACGTCGGTTTTGAGCCCGAGGGCGTTTATTGCAATAAGCGCCTCTCTGTAATCCATGCCGACGTAATTATCAAGCCTTATCATGTTTTCGCCGCTGCACACCACAAGCTCAAGCTGACATTTTGTCTTGCCGGGTATCACAACTCTGCGCTCGTTTGCATTAGGAGTTTGAGATATAATGGTATTTGCGAGATACTCACTGCTTGACACCCATTCGACGCTGATTTCATACCCTTCCTCCTCAAGCTCTCTTTGAAGAGTTTCGGAAAAGCTCATATAGGTAAAATCGCCGACAACTATTGTTTGCGAACTGCCTGAGCCGATGCTTTTTATTATATAGTTGTCAAAAACGTAAAACAGCACGACAACGCAAACGCACATGACGGCGGCAATAATGCCGAGTATTATTCCGAGTGTCGACACTCCCGCCTTTTTGTGTACTACTATTTCTTCAACCTCGACCTTAGGCGTTTTTTCCTTCTTTGATTTATTTTTAGCCGAAGGCTTTTGCACCTTATTTACTTTAAGCGGCACAAATTCACTTTCCTCGGCTTTTATTCGCCGTGTTTTTGACACATCGTCAAGATTAAGTCCTTCGGATATTTCGTTGGGGACGGCTCCCGCAAACGGGGTCATTTCCGACTCGTCGTCAAAGATAAAATCAAAGGTAACCTCGGAATTGTCCGCAACGCGGCGAATACATGAGAGCATTTCGTTTGCCGACTGAAACCTGTTCTCCGGATTTTTCTTCATCGCCTTTAAAATTATCTGTTCGAGCCCTTTTGGAACCTCCGGATTGATTTTCGAGGGGTCCTCGGGGGTCTCATGTATCTGCTTGTATGCCGTGGCAAGAGGAGTGTCCGCGACAAAGGGCAGCTTTCCCGTGACCATTTCATAGAGCATTGCGCCAAGAGAATAAAGGTCGCTTCGCGCGTCGATAGCCTTGCCGCAAGCCTGCTCGGGGTTTATATAGTTCACCGTTCCGATAGCCTTGTCGGCAAGAGAGATAGTCTCGTTTCCGGGAAGCTTTGCTATACCGAAATCGGCGATTTTGGCGTTTCCCTCTTGGTTTATTATGACGTTTTGAGGCTTGATGTCGCGGTGGATTATGCCCTTTGAATGTGCGTGAGAGAGGGCTGAAAGAATCTGCATGGCGTATTTTTCTGTTTCGGCAAAAGGTAAAATGCCCTTTTCCTCCATGTAAGTCATGAGAGTTACGCCGTTTACATACTCCATTGCGATATATTTAAGCTCGGATTTTACCGAAATATCGTAAACTCCCACAATGTTTTTGTGACTGAGCATAGATATCGCCTTTGTCTCGTTTATAAATCGCTTTATGGCAAGCTCATCCGAGGAAATATTATCTTTTAAAACCTTTATGGCGACTTGGCGGTTCATTACGGTGTCGTCCGCCAAAAAAACGTACGCCATTCCGCCGTTTCCGATAAGACTTTTTATATTGTACCTGTTGTCAAAGGTCTTGCCGATATATTTTGTATAGTTGTCCATGTGTTATAACCGTTCCTTAACCGCAGTATGTAAAACATGCGGGCTTACTGTATTTACCTTTCGTACTGAATAATAAGAGCCGTGATATTGTCGCTCCCACCGCCGAGCTTTGCCTGCTCGACAAGTATTTTTACCTTGCTTTCGATTTGAGTATCCGAGGAGAGACACTGCAAAAGGGCGTCGTCATTAACATAGTTTGAAAGTCCGTCGCTGCACAAAAGAATGGTTTGATTTTTGTTTAGCGACATGCGGAAAATATCCGGTTTGACGTTTTCCATAACTCCCACCGATCTTGTTATTATATTTTTATTCGGATGGTTTTTTGCCTCGTCTTCAGTGATTTTGCCGGTATCCACAAGATATTGCACGTATGAATGATCCTTGGTTATCTGCAAAATAGCGTTATTTTCGGCAACATACGCCCTGCTGTCACCGACGTTTATTATATACGCCTTGTCGTCAATTGCAAGCATTGCGACAAGAGTCGTACCCATGCCGGAGAGCATGACATTCTCAGAAGCCATATCATATACCGCCCGATTGGCGTACAAAAGCGCGTCCGCCATACAGCGCGGTATGCTCCTTTGCGCCTTGCGAGGTATTTTTCCCTCTTCGGCAAGCTTTGACAGTCCTTCTTCAATCTTGACGCGAAATTCTTTAGAGGCAACCGAGCTTGCGGTCTTTCCGCCGTTATTTCCGCCCATTCCGTCGCAGACAATAAACAAGTACGCATTGTCATAAAGCTTGCAGGCGCTGCAGCAATCCTGGTTTTCCTTGCGCACAGGACCTATATCGCTGATACCGTAATAATCAATATTCATTGTCGTTTTTGCCTTGCTCCCTTATTATGTTGTGATACTAAATTAATTTTATGTGTTTGTATTTTGTATTTCGGCGCTTCGCAGCTGTCCGCACGCCGCGGCAATATCGTCTCCGAGCCGCCTTCTAACCGTAGCGTTTATGCCGTTTTGAGAAAGAACCTTGCAGAACGCTTCGACCCTTTCCCTGCCCGAGCTTACAAATTGATTTTCACGAACCGTATTTACATTAATGAGATTTACGTGCAGAGGAGCTTTGCCGAAGTATTTTCTGAAGAGCTCAGAAAGGCGTTTTGCGCCCTCGGGCGAATCGTTTTTGCCGCCGATTAGGGTATACTCAAAGGAAACTCGCCTTCCGGTTGTGTCAAAGTATCGCTTGCAAGCCCTCATAAGACTGTCGATATTCCACTTTTTGTTTATCGGCATTATCGACGACCTTATATTATCGTCATATGCGTGCAGAGATATTGAAAGGGTTATTTGCAGGTCTTCTTTTGCAAGTAAGTCGATTTTGTCGACAAGTCCGCATGTGGAAAGGGATATATGCCTTTGCCCGATATTGAGGCTGTTTGGCGAGCTTACAATTTTAATGAATTTTATCACATTGTCAAAGTTGTCAAGCGGTTCGCCTATTCCCATCATAACTATATTTGAAATACGTTCTCCGCAGTCCTTTTGGGCGACAATCACCTGTCCTAAAATTTCCCCTGCGGTAAGGTCCCGCTTTTTTCCGCCAATGGTGGAGGCGCAGAACTTGCATCCCATGTTACAGCCCGCCTCGGTGGAAACGCAAATCGAGAGCCCGTGTTCATATCTCATAAGCACGCTTTCCACAGACTCGCCGTCGAGGTAAGTGAAAAGATATTTCACTGTCCGGTCGGTCTTTGACACAAGCTTTCTTTTTATTTCGGGATAGGAAAATAACGCACAAGAGTTAAGCTTATCTCTGAGCGCCATTGAAAGGTCGGACATTTGGTCGGCGTTGCAGCCCTTGCAAATCCACTTTGAAATTTGTTTTGCCCTGAATGAGCTTTCGCTCAGTTCGTTTTTCACAAAGGCTTCAAGCTCGTTAAATTCAAGTGACATCAGCTCGGTCATTTCATTTCTCCCATATTATCCCATACATTTTAGCAAAGATTTACCGATAAAAATTATTTCATTATAATTATATCACACGATTTTATGAATTTCAATCATAGCTTGAGGATTTTCATGCCTTTTGCGGCGTTTATGGAAAAAAATTCACAAATAAATAATAATATTTTGTTTAATCGCTCTGAAAATCTGCTATACTAATTTCAGAATTAACTCGGGAGGCACATATGAAAGACATGTCATTACTTGCAAAGCTCCTTATTTTGATAGGCATTATATCGGCTGTTTCGACTGCCGTTGTGCTTTTTCTCTGCAAGTTTAAGAAAAAACAAACCCCAAGTGAAAACGCGGATGCTGTAAAAGGCGCCGCCGAACAGGACTTTGAAGAGTGCTGTAACGCCTGCTGCTCCGACTCGGACGACCTGTAATTTTTTCATAAAATGCCGGGGGAACTCGGCATTTTAAAGTACATATCAACATTAAAACGCAAAAAAGGACTTACATAAATGAACTTCGAATTAAAAAACGGCGGCGCGACCGCTGTTGTCAGCACATACGGCGCACAGCTGATATCTTTTAAAAAAGATGGCAAAGAGTACATATGGCAGGGGGATGAAAAATACTGGAAGGGTCAGAACCCGATTCTCTTTCCCGTGCTCTGCTCGCTTAAAGACGACCAAGCGACTATAAACGGAAAACCGATAAACCTGCCAAAGCACGGCTTTGCCAGAAAAAGCGAGTTTGAGCTTGAAAAGCTTTGCGACAGCTGCGTCACCCTCACCCTTCGGGACAGCGAAAAAACAAGAGAGGCTTTTCCCTTTTCCTTTGTTTTCAGCGTAACTCACACTCTGCATGAAAACGGGTTTTCCACCTCCTTTAAGGTTTTGAACGCCTCAGATGAAAAAATGATGTTTCACCTTGGCGGTCACACGGGAATTAACATACCTGTATGCGACACTGGCGACTTTTCCTCACACAGAATTGTTTTTGACAAGGTCGAGTACGCGACAAACTACAAGGCGCCGACCGGCGGACTTATCGTTAACCCCGAAGGGTCAAATGACCTGCTCTATGGCAGTAATACTCTCCCCCTTGACTACAAAATGTTTGACAATGACGCGCTTATTCTTTCAAATCTAAAATCGAAAAACGTGGCGCTTCTTGACAGTTACGGGCGCGGAGTCAGAATGAACATCGAGGATTTTTCGGCTTTGGGAATCTGGACTCCCGCCGGAAAGAGGGCGCCGTTTGTCTGCCTTGAACCGTGGAACGGGCTTCCGGCTTTTATTAACGAGAGCGGACGCTTTGAAGACAAGCCGTATGCACTCTCTCTTGAGTGCGGTAAAACGTACTTGGCAAAATACTCTCTTGAAATTGTATAAATAAAAAATTCGGGTCGCCGCACTTTTTTTGCGGCGACCCCACGCTTATATATTAAAATTCAATATTACTGTCATCGAGCACAGCCTTTGAAAAGCCGTAAACCTGACTTAAAATATCGGAGGAAAGCTTGTTTTTGACGATTATGAAATGATCGTAATTTCTGTTTTTTGTGTCATGAAGGTCACTGCCGATAACATGCACAACTTTATTTCTAAGCATTGAGACAATCTTTTTTCTTGAAAAAATATTCGCTATAGAGTCCGCGTTTACCTGCGCGAGGGGCGACATTTCGTAAAGGTCGTCGATTAGCGGGTCGCTGTATCTTTCAATATGCGCAATAATCGGAGTAAGCCCGTGTCTTGAGCTAAGCCGCCTCAGCGAATTGAACACCCAGCCGCTCCATGGCACAAAGGGCATTTCGATAAGAATATAGCCTGTGTTTTCATAGCAAAGCCTTGCAAGCTTTGAGGTTTCAAGCTCGGTCAGCCCCGTTTCAAGCGTTACCTCGGCACCCTTAATTATTTTTATTCCGTCAATATGGTTTTCTTCAAGCGCCGACATAAGCTTTTCATAGGACTCTTCCCTTTTTTCAAAAAAGCTGTCTATATCGGTTTTATGAAGATAGAAATGCGGAGTTGCGGCAATTGCTTCAACTCCGTTATCTTTTGCGATTTTCACAAGCTCAACAGACATGTTGACAGCAGAACAGCCGTGATCCACATTCGGCAGAATATGAGAGTGCATGTCAATAGTTTTAATTTCAGGCATTGTTGTCGCCGCTCTCCTTGTATTCGTAGCTGTAATAGTTATACGTACTTTTGGTGTAAATCTTGTTTTTGTATGTTTTGCTGTTTAAGTCAACGTGATTGAGAATAACGCCAAGCAGCTCCGCGCTTCCGCTTTCAATTTCATTTTTGGCGGTGGCAAGACCTTCCTTTGTGGTGAAATCATATCTTACAACAAGCACACAGCCAAGGGTCTGCTTTGCGATAAGCACCGCGTCGGTAAGCAGATTTACGGGCGGAGCGTCAAAGAATACATAATCGTAATTTGCCTTTGCGTATTCCAGAAAACGGGCAAAATTATTTGAAAGAATAAGCCTTGTCGGGTCGGGAGGAATGGTTCCCGCAGTCACAATATCAAGATTGTCATACTTGGTTTTTTCAATCGGCACGGTGTCGGTAAAACCGCCAAGATAATCCGAAAGCCCCATTTCTCCTTTTGCCGAGAATATTCTTTGAATTTTGGGTTTTCTCATATCGGCGTCTATCAAAAGCACCTTGCAGTTGCCGAGCTGTGAGAATGAAATTGCAATATTCGAAACGGTAAGCGTTTTACCGTCTGTTGTTTCGGGACTTGTAATAACAACGCTCTTTGAGCCCTCGTATACCGAAAGTATCGACATGAGATTCGTTCTTATCGAACGGTAAGATTCCTTGATAAGAAAGTTCGACTTGTCGTTAATAAGATAGTATTTTCTCGGAGCTTTATTTTTCTTTTTAAAAAACTTCAGTTTCATTTTTCGTCACGCTCGCTTTTCTGCAATTGAATCGATTGTCGGAACGGTTCCGATAACAGGTCGTCCCGTTATATCGATAATATCGGTTTCATATTTTATGCTCGTGTCAAAATAGAAGAACGCCGCAAAAAGCGCGGAGGAAAGGATAAGACCGATAAGAGCGGCGATAAGCACGTTTCTTACCATTGAGGGAGAGGAGGGGGAGCGGGGCAGCTCGGCATTTCCGACCATTTTTACAACTCCGACGCCCATTCCTCCGTTTGCTTCATCATAGGAAATAACCGTACTTCCCGATTCAGCCACAACGTTTGCAATAAGCTGTGCGTACGCGGGATTTGAGTTGGTAATTCTTATCGTTATAAACTCAGAGCCCTCGGAAATACTCACCGATATCATGCCTTCAAGCTGTTTTGCACTATAACGTAGCCCGTCGTCGCCGACCTCATCGGCAATTTCATTTAAACGGTCTGACGCCATTTCGAGAGTCACCGGAACGGTGAAAAATTCGGCGTAGGTTTGTATTCTGTACTGTATGGTAAGCGCTTCCTGATATTCCGACACCTCATCCCCCGTTTTTGCCCAAAGGCTTACAGAGGAGGTGTATAAAGGAGTGATAAATAACGAGGTGTAAAGAGCGGCGGCGATGGCGAAAAGCACTGCCGTTCCGATTATATACCAAATTTTTTTAAGGAGTACCGAGAGAATATCGCTGATATTTCGTTCCATTATACATTAATTGCCTTTCGTTTGTTAATAATACAATTTGAAAAAGTAAAATTACCGGCAAAAAGCTTTTACCGAATCGATTTATAATCAATATGAAAATATTATAACATAAATATTCGCTTTTGTAAATACATTTTTGTCGGAAATAAAAATTGAGGGGTTTTTATGTCAAATTGTAAGATAAAAAAGATAACCGGAAGACAAATTTTCGATTCAAGAGGAACTCCGACCGTTGAGGCGTCGGTTTTACTTGAAAACGGAGTTTTAGCCTCTGCCTCTGTTCCCTCTGGCGCGTCTACCGGTATGTACGAAGCGTTTGAGCTCAGAGACAAGGAAAACGATTTTTACGGCAAAGGTGTTTCACGTGCAATAAATAACATAAATACCGTTCTTGCGGGGGCGCTTGAAGGAATATCCGCCGACAATCAGGCGCTTGTCGACGATATAATGATAAAGGCGGACGGAACAAAAAATAAATCAAATCTCGGGGCAAACGCAACCCTTGCGGTCTCTCTTGCGGTCTCCAAAGCCTCTGCCGCCTCTTACAAGCTGCCGCTTTTTAAATATCTCGGAGGGGCAAGTGCGAGAGTTTTGCCGACTCCCATGATGAATATATTAAACGGAGGCGCTCATGCGGACAACAATCTTGACATTCAGGAATTTATGATAGTTCCGTCGGGCTTTAGCACCTTTCATGAGGCAATGAAGGCGGGAGTTGAGATTTATATGGCGCTTAAGCTCTTGCTTAAAGATAAAGGGCTCTCGACAGCCGTCGGAGATGAGGGCGGCTTTGCTCCAAGCCTTGAGGATGAATACAAAGCGCTCGAGCTTATCTGTAATGCCGTGGAAAAGGCGGGGTACGCTCCGGGAAAGGACGTGTTTATTGCCCTTGACATAGCCTCAAGCGAGTGGGCGGATGAGGGAGAAAATTACACTCTGCCCAAAAGGGGCAAAAGGATGAGCTCTGACGAGCTTTCCCTTTATTACAGCGATATTATCGACAAATTCCCTGTTATTTCAATTGAAGATCCCTTTTCAGAAAACGACTGGAAGGCCTTTGAGCGCTTTACAAAAAAGCACAAGGGACTGCAAATTGTCGGCGACGATCTTTTTGTGACAAACGCCGACCGACTGCAAATAGGGATTGACAACTCCTGCGCAAACGCGATTTTGATTAAGCCGAACCAAATCGGAACGCTTACCGAAACTCTTGAAGTTATAAGACTTGCAAAAAATAACGGCTATAAGACGGTGATATCTCACAGAAGCGGAGAAACACAGGACAGCACTATTGCCGACATTGCCGTTGCGGTAAATTCCGGACAGATTAAGACAGGCGCACCCGCAAGAGGCGAAAGAGTCGCAAAATATAACCGCCTGCTGCGAATCGAGTCATGTCTCGGAGTCGGCGCACTCTACTCAAAATAATTATTGACTTAGAGTACAAAACATGATAAAATAATTCCGATATGAGCCAAAGTAGCGGCGATATCGGTATTTTTTAAATGTACGCACGGGAGAAAAAAGAAACATGAATGACAGCTATAATGAAGCGCTCTCAATTATGGCAAGCTCGCTTACACAGGATGAAAATGACGCGGTAACGGTCATGTCCAACCTATCCGCTCTGATTTATGAAGAGCTTGACAATTTAAACTGGGCGGGATTTTACAGAAGTCGGGAAAAAGGTCTTATTTTGGGACCCTTTCAGGGAAAGGTCGCCTGCACTTTAATTGAGTACGGAAACGGAGTTTGCGGATACGCGGCGCAAAATGACCTTACGACCGTTGTTGACAACGTTCATGAGTTCAAAACGCATATTGCCTGCGACTCTGCGTCAAACTCGGAAATTGTAATTCCGATACATTCCGCTTTAGGAAAGGTTATCGGAGTGCTTGATATTGACAGTCCCGTGTTTTCAAGATTTGGAGAAGGTGACAGACTTGCCCTTGAGGAGGTTGTCAAAATCTTTGAAGCTTTCTTAAAGGAGCATGATATTTCGGTTCTTTAATTGCCGCACAAAAAAAGCAAAAGCAAAATTTTAAGAATATCGGATAATCCCATTGACAAACGGATAAAACTGTGGTATAATCTCAAAGTAATTCGGGGTGTGGCACAGTTTGGTAGTGCGCTTGGTTCGGGACCAAGAGGCCGCTGGTTCGAGTCCAGTCACTCCGACCAAAAATCGGCGAAGCGACAGCGGAGCCGATTTTACTTTTCACTATTCACTCTTCGCTTCTTTGAAATCCATTCTAAACAAGTTTGTTTATGAATTTTAGCAGAGCGTATCTACATTATCCGTATTATCGGTAAAGCACCCGCTATCCGATTTTTTGTTGCCATTCTGTTGCCATAACATATTGCATATAAAAGCTTATCTATCCGAATCAATAGCTAAGCTGATAAATGCCACTTGTACTATTTCATTCAAACTACTCGCTTGGTCAATTGCTGATTTTATTGCCTCCTTTTCTTCATTAGTCAATTTCCGCTGTCCGTTGTCCAAACACCACTTTGCAAATGCTTTCCATTGCTGCTCTGTCATATACTTGTCCTTTCTAAATTTGAGACTTAATTATTTAGTTATTTGGCTATCACAGTTTGTAAAAATATTTACTGATAAACTGCGACCGGTACAACTATCATAGCTGGTCCCTTTACGACATCTTTAATAATATCGGGGTTATCAATGTTTTTGGGCATCTTTCTCCTTTGATCACGATTAAGGGGGAGTTTTTTTATATCATCAAAGATTTCATCAAGTTTCACATTCTGCCCTTTTGGGATTTTTCTAATGACTTTGCAAAGCATATAAGATTGACCCACAAAACTATATAGTTCACATCTAAAATACTTCTCATCTAAATATGCCACCAGTGGATATTTTCCATCGTCAAAATTAAAGACGCAAGATATTTCTTTCCCTAACTTCATTTTATCTAAAGCTGAAAAATCATTGATTGCCTCAGTCGCTTTTTTATCGAGGACTTGTTGGTCAGTCATATCTTGTATCATGGTTGCTAAATCAGCTAATTTTCGAACACTATCGGTAAGTTCCTTTGTTTTTGAAAAACGTGCAGTTACTAAAACTTCAATAAAATCATCACGTCTTAGTTCATTATAAACATCATCAGATAAAAGCTCATAGTATTTTAATTGCTCATCGTCATCACTCGACTGAAGATATTTATAAATTTTATCAAACTTAGCAGCATCACTAATTTTGACAGAACGTTTTATTTCTTCTGATTGTTTACCGTTATGAGATCCACCCGCTGAAATGGTCTTTAATCCTAAACCACCGTTTACAGCGTTCTCCCTACTTGTTGCTATCGCTTGCGATTCCTCATCGTATGTATAGCCATCAATGGCGGAAATATAATCTTCAATTATTTTTGTATTTAAATATAGGAAATTTCTTAACTTCATATACGGCTTCCTTTCTGTTACTTATTGTGTGTAGACTTTTTGTGTTCATTGGTATTATACTATAATGTTAGGAGGATTGCAAGTATGGATATAGTTAAAGTTTTTGGGACAAACGTAAAGCGTTATCGGCAGGAAATGGGAAT
>CANRMP010000002.1 GCA_947631765.1 uncultured Clostridia bacterium | reverse complement strand
TAGTCCCGCCTCGGAGACCTTACTCCGTGTGAAAATTAAAGGACAACTTAATATGTTAATATGCGGGTGTGGCGGAACGAGCCGCCTGCGGCGAAGCAAGAACGCTTGCGTTCTTGTCACGAGCACAGCGAGTTCAGACTGCGTAAGATTCAGGCGAAATCATCTCAGTAAACGCCTTAAAGACTTTTTATTAGTCCCGCCTCGGAGACCTTACTCCGTGTGAAAATTAAAGGACAACTTAATATGTTAATATGCGGGTGTGGCGGAATTGGCAGACGCGTAAGATTCAGGTTCTTATGGTCGCAAGGCTGTGCAGGTTCAAGTCCTGTTACCCGCACCAAAATCGGCGAGCACCAAACGTGCTTGCCGATTTTTACGTATTACTATCAAATGTTAATAAATCCACAAATCGTTTTTGAAATGCACCCCAAAAGTTAGACAATGTGATATAATGTCTAACAAGGGGGGTGCATTTTTATGCCAAAAGGAGTACCAAACAAAAGGTACACAGGAGAATTCAAGCAAATGGTTGTAGAAACCATGCGAAAAAACGGATTAAGCTATCGGGAAGCAGCAAGGGAATACGAAATTCCTGACCACAAAGTTGTTGCAAAATGGGAGCGCATATATCTTGAAGAAGGTCCGGAAGGGCTGTACATAGAGCGGCGAGGACGAGCATCGTCAGCCAGCGGAACAAGGAAAGGCCGACCTCCAAAGCTGGACAAAAAAGTGGAAGAAGACCTGATTGCGGAAGTACAGCGGTTAAGAGCGGAGAATGCGTACTTAAAAAAATTGAATGCCTTGGTTTCCGAAAGGGTACGGCAAGAGAAAAAGCACAAGTGATTTGGGAGCTAAGGCATGAATTTAAGGTAACGCTGCTCATTGACATAGCCGGAATCCCTCGCAGCACCTATTACTATTACGCAAAGCACAGGACAGACGAAGATAAATACAGGGAAATTAAAGAAGAAATCTCAAATATTTTTGCAGAAAACAAAGGCAGATACGGATACCGACGTATCACAAAAGAACTTCATAACCGAAATTATGTTATCAATCATAAAACAGTACAACGGCTCATGCAGGAGCTTGGACTTGTATGCAAAGTCAGAATGAAGAAATACCATTCCTACAAGGGAGAAGTGGGTAAAATTGCGCCGAATCTTCTCAACAGAGAGTTCATCACTGAAAAACCTAATGAAAAATGGGTAACAGATGTAACGGAATTCAGTCTGTTTGGACAAAAGCTGTATCTCTCACCCATACTGGATTTACACAGCGGAGACATCGTCTCTTACACGATTTATGACAGACCAGTCCTCAGCATGGTAACAGAAATGTTGGAGCAAGCGTTTCAAAAGATACCTGACGGCACCAATCTGATCCTGCATTCCGATCAAGGCTGGCATTATCAACACAAACATTATCAGAAGATGCTGAAAGACAAGAGAATCAGGCAGAGCATGTATCCCAATTCGGGATCCGAGCATTCGCTCTCAAGCTCGACAGTGGCGATATATTTCCCGCCGTCAAGATCGGATATATTATACTTGTTAAGATCAATACCCGCATTACTGCTCCTTACACAGCAATTATTTGTTATACCGTAGAAAATCGCGGCACCCTCAAGCAGCTGTCTGTTTTGGCTCGGGATGTAACATTCTACATCGGCTACGGCGTCTTTAACAAGAGGTACATATTCTTTGACAAGTACCTTTGCAGCCTCGAATTTCTTTATCAAGAGGTTATCCTCTTGCTGCTTTGAATAAGTGCGCGGTGAAAATTTGACGTAGGTTGTATATCTGTCGCCTTTTGTTCTGACAAGATAGCCGTTGTTTTCAAGCAAAGCGATTTTGTCCTCGATGAATACCGGAGTAACGCCGAGCTCTTGCGCAATTTCCGAGATATTTCTAGGCTCAAAATATACGCTGTAAACGATATTCAGGCTGAGTCGGTCGCCGAGATAATACTCGGGTCCGCCGTTGCTTCCGACCCATCCTCTGTGACCGAAGTCACACGCTTTGACCGGATTAATTCCGAGTGTTCCTGTTTTTCTTTCCATTTCAATACCTTCTTTCAATTCGTTTCTTGCCCTGTTGAGATGCCACTTTACGGTGCCTTCCGGAAGCTGCAGCCGTTTTGCAATCATCCCGATTTTTTCATTTTTGTAGTAAAAACGGAAAACAATCTCCCGTCTTGAAGAAGAAAGAAATGCAATTTCCCTTTTCAAACGTCTGATATCTTCGCCGGCGTCATCATCCGAAAAATTTTCAAAATACGGTAGTTCTCCTATATCATCAAGCGATACGCCTTGGCGTTTTTTGACCGCGGAAACATATTTTGCATATGTATGCTCGCAAATTCGCCAAATATAGCCTTCAAGATTGTAAATCTCGTCCTTACTTCGAAGCATACGGTAGACCTCGGCGGTCATTTCTGCCGCAAGCTCTTCCGTTTCGTCATAAGAAAAAGACTTTTTATAGGCAAAACCATAGATTTTTTCAAGATATTTTGTAATTATGACGTCAGCTTTTTGTTTTTCCATTTATACTGTCTCCCGAGCGCTCCTGTCTATATAGTGCGCAAAATAAAAAAAGGTTTGCGGAGTGAGAAAAATTTTACGGCAAAACGCCGTCGGACTTTTTCAAACAGTTTATCCGCCTGTGGAGCCGCTTTTATTATACAACATTTAAAAAGTATAGTAAACAACTTAATCGGAAAACAGCGACGAAAAAATTCTCCGTTTGGTTGAAAGGCTAAAGGCAGGCTAAAGGCTTACAATTGCCAAAATGCACCGGGCGCGCGTTCCTTTGAAAAATCGCGCATAGTACTTGAATTTTAGGGAACTATGTGTTAAAATTTAATACTACGAAGACCGCGATACGGAAGAGATATCACGGTTTATTAAAAACAAGTGTTGGAAAAATCAATATAAGTATAACGGCCGGAGCAGAAAGCACAAGACATATACCCAAGAAATTTAAAGATATAGCGGAGAAAAAACAATGGATGAACTATTTTCATTGGATGAAGCAAGCGCATTTGCGTCAGAATATGTTGGTAAAGAAGTCACTGTTTCTAATATCAATTATTTGATTCAGTACGGTAGAATTGATAAAATCCTTACTAACAGGGGACTTTGCGTCTCAAAGAATCAATTAATTTCGTACTATAACTCATTTAAGGGTATGCGAGAAATTGAATGGAAAAATAAGCTCGGACAGGACGTCAACTGGAATTTGTCATTTGACAATTACAACGAATCACAAACAACTAAGCATGTACACCGGCTACATCCGTATAAAGGAAAATACATTCCGCAATTGGTTGAGTATTTTTTGGATAATCATGTTGATCCGTTCAAGAAGGAAGTGTATTTTAAACCGGGCAACATAGTTCTTGATCCGTTTTGTGGAAGCGGAACAACACTCGTGCAAGCAAACGAACTCGGGATGCACGCAATCGGAATTGATGTCTCAGTTTTTAATTCGCAAATCGCCAATTGTAAAGTGCAAAAATACGATTATAAGCTGATAGAAGCCAAGGTGGCAACAATAACCTCTTTGCTTGAAAATTTTGAAAAAACGCTTAATATACGTCCTTTCGAAGAAGAACTTTTACAGGCATTGACTGAATTCAACAATAAATTCTTTCCTTCGCCTGAATTTAAAAAAGCTGTATATCAGAAGCAAATTAATGAAAAGTCATATGCAAAAGAAAAAGAAGAGCAATTCCTTCCTGTCTACAATGCAATAGCAGCGAAATACAATATAAACATAAATTCATCCGGTAACAGCTTTATTGACAAATGGTATTTTGAGACAGCAAAAAAAGAAATATATTACGTGAACTCGCTTATTTCGCTCACAGATGATGAGATTGTAAAGCACTTACTACAGATAATTCTTTCGAGAACTATCAGATCGTGCCGCGCTACAACCCATTCTGATTTGGCAACACTTATCGAACCGGTATATACAACATACTATTGTACCAAGCACAAAAAAATATGCAAGCCACTTTTTAGTATTATGAAATGGTGGAATACATACAGCAAAGACACTATTGCCAGAATTGAACAATTTGGCAGAATTAGAACTGACACTGTACAAATTTGTTTAACCGGTGATTCTTCTTCATTAGACTTAGAAAAGAGTATTTTCTCTATAGGAGGAGATTTGGCTGATGCATACAGAAAAAACAAAATCAGCGGAATATTCTGTAGTCCGCCATATGTGGGATTAATTGATTATCACGAACAACACGCTTATGCATATGAGCTTTTTGCATTGAAACGTCAAGACGAACTTGAGATAGGGTCGATGGCAAAAGGAAATAATCGTACCGCTGTACAAAAGTATATCGATGATATTGTCGGTGTTTTGCTTAACTGCAAACAATACCTAAAGGACGATTATAATATATTCATTGTAGCCAATGACAAGTACAATGTTTACCCGGCAATAGCTGAACGAGCAGGAATGCAAATTGTCGAACAGTTTAAAAGACCCGTTCTTAATAGGACGGAAAAGGATAAAAATGCATATTCGGAAATAATATTTAGAATGAAGGAGAAGGGGTAATGAATGCAAATAAAAAGCAACTGATTGCATTTGAAACAATAAAAATTTTGAAATCGAGGACAGATTCGTTTCCTGATGACACAACTATTGCACGCAATGCACCTTTCCACAAGGCATTTTTGAAGGCATTCGAGTCCAAATTTGAAGAATTGCACACGAGTTCTGATACGCTATTAAATATTGGTTCTTGGATACACGGGCTTAACACAACACTGGGACAATCGTTTTTTGAAGGTGTCGCTCATATTCTTTGCGATGGTGACAAAAAATCATTTCCGGGTGCACAATACAGATTATATGCCGAACAAGAAAGAGTTATTTCAGAGCACATGACCGATTTAAAGAACGGAACAATTGCTCCAAATACAATTATGGAAGATGAAATGCTCCGTAATTCAGCAACCGGTAATTTAGTTGTTGGCGCCAATTTCACTGCTGACTGTTTCTTTGAAGACGAAGAAAAAATTGTTGCCATCGAGCTGAAATCAGTGCGGCCTAATTCCGGAGAAACTCGTGGCGAAAAGCAGAAAATACTTAAAGCGAAGGCGGCTTTGAGGCATTACTATAGTACAATACCCGGTTGTGCGCACAAAAAGATTTATTATTTCTTCGGCTTCCCGTTCGATCCTACGGCAGAAACAGATACCGGAGCTGACAAGGCAGCCTTTATGAAAAATATGATTGAGTTTTCAAAGTTTTGCGCACCTGAAGACATCTTGTTAGCTGGTGAATTGTGGTCATTTCTTTCAGGCGAGCCAAATACAATGAACGAAATACTTAACATTATAAAGGACATTTCCGAAGCATCGTTTTCAGATGATTTCAATTTTTTGTGCTCTGCACATAGTATTCAGGTCGATCTTGACAGATATAGAAAAATAGTTTCAAAGTGGCATTTATGTGACGAAGAAAAATTTGTTGACCATTGGCATTATATTGACTCTGCCACTCAAAAGGATATCATAAAATATAAAAATGTCAGTCCCTTTAGTGAAGACGGAAAATATAATGATAAGCGCGCAAACGTTTTAAATGATTTTTTAAAGCATTAAGCGTTTCGTTTAGATTACAAAACTGCGCGACGACTTAAGGCGTAAAGGATTAAAGCAGAAATATTATGCTTTAGGCTCTTATATTAGCAGGACTATGCAGGTTTAGTTTCTCGCCGCCCATGCAAAATGCCGAAAAGTACCGTATAATCGGACTTTTCGGCATTTTGTTTTTGCTGAAAGCGACGGTTTGTTCGCCCTTTTAATTCCCTACTATCAATAAATATTTGTTCTATCCCCGTATTTTATTAACACCTTCCGCAGTCGGAGCAGCCGTTGCAAATAGGCTTACTGCCGCAATGGGAACAGTTTTTGCCATAGTGCGGCGCATAAAGCTCGGCTTTCGGGATTTCGATTCCCAGGCGGTCTGTAAGCTTCCAATCTATGGGGCGCCCGACAAAGTTTACGCCGGATTTGTACGCCATTTCGCTTTGAACTCTCTTATTCGGTATGTGATAGCGCCTGCCGTCCTTAATAAATATTGTTCCCGTCTCGATAAAGCAAAATGTAACATTATATTTTATGCACTGCTCTCTAAGGGATTTTACCCAGTCGAAATTGCAGGGTCTTGCGCCGTCATAGTTCTCGCCGCCGCAAATTACCTGTTCGATTTGCCGACTTTCAAGGTATTTTTCGATATTTACTCCGCCGATAAAGGGCGCGCACATTATTCCCTTGTGCCGAAAAGGGAGCGAAAGCAATATCGGGATGCGCTCGTCTGCCCTCTGCCCGTTTTCGCATGTAACGTTAAAAAAGATATTCTCCCAGCCGTCGCCCCAGTCTTTGGGCAGGCATTTTTCGACTCTTCCCGGGCGTTTTGTCAAAAGAAAGAATTTCACGTCGCTGCGCTCTCTCATAAGTCCCCACGCCTCGTCTCGCCAGACGTCCGCTTCCTCCAAGAAAAAATCCGAGGACATGCACACGCGAATTAGCTCTCCGCTTTTGATTTTATAAGCGCCGCTTTTCTCCCTTTGAACGGGATAGGTAAAGCCTGATTTGGTTTTGTAAATGTCCGCGCCGTTTCTATCCCTCATGCGGTCAAGAAAGTACATATAGCAATGCTCGCATCCCTCACTGCACTTTACGCACCCGTGCCACGGGTTCCAAATGTCATGCATACTCACCCTAAATCCTCCAAAACCTTGCCTATATCGCAGTCAATGCAGATTGAACGCGCCTCAATTTCTATGGGGCTGTGAGCGTCGCCATAGTTGATACATGCGTAGGTTGCCGTCTTGTTTTGCGAGGTCATCTGCCAAAACGGATATTTGATAATAACCGGTGTGTTGTACCCGACCCCGAGCTCCAAAAACAGTATCCGCCCGTTTTTTCTTGCTTGCAGGAAATCTTGATAGCGTGCTGCCGCTCCATGCCAGCCCTCGTCCTCGACAAATTTATCGTCGGAGCGCAGATTCATGGTCATCGGTTTTCCGCAATGCGGGCATATCGGCAAAAGCTTTGAGGGAATACGCATGTTATTTTGCATTTCTTTCATCCGACGTATGATTATTTCATTATCAAAGGTCTCTTGGCAGCAGGGCTCGGAGCATTGGAACAGTCCGTAGTCGCCCTGCGTGTAAAAAAGCCGCTTTTTATCAAATCCCGCTTTTTGAAAACAGTGGTCGACATTCGTTGTTATGACAAAATAGTCCTTATCCCCAATGAGCCTTAGAAGCTCCTCATATACCGGTTTCGGCGGATTCATATAGCGATTAATGAAAATATATCTGCTCCAATACGCCCAAAATTCCTCGGGCGAGCCATACGGGTAAAACCCGCCGGAATACATATCGTGAAAACCGTATTTTTTCTCGAAATCGGCAAAGTAGAGCATAAAGCGTTCTCCGGAATAGGTAAAACCCGCAGAGGTAGAAAGTCCCGCACCGGCGCCGATTACAACAGAGTCCGCGTCTTTTAGCGCTTGTTTCAGCCTTTTTATATTATCCGAGTAACTGCCTGTAGATTTTGTAATCGATATTCTTGAAAACATTGAAAATCACCTCAATATCATCTTTATACTGCCTTACGGTATTGGTTGCAATCTCTGCCGCCATATCGTTCGGAAAATGAAACTCGCCGGTTGAAATACAGCAAAAAGCAACGCTTTTTATACCGTTTTTCTTTGCAAGCTCCAAGCAGGAGATGTAGCAGGAGGAAAGCAAATTTTTCTCATTGTCAGACACACGACCGTAAATAATCGGTCCCACGGTATGAAGAACATACTCGCACGGAAGATTATACGCCGGCGTTATTTTTGCCTGCCCTGCCCATTCCTCATGTCCCTGCGCCTTAATCAGCCTTGCACATTCAAGCCTCAGCTGCACCCCGGCGTATGTGTGAATGGCGTTATCTATACAGCCGTGACATGGCGCATAGCAGCCTCTCATGCCCGAATTTGCGGCATTTACTATAGCGCCGCAGCGCAGGGTTGTGATATCTCCCTGCCAGAGATAGATACCCGGCTCGATTGGCGTCAAATCGGCAATATCCACAACGCCTTTTCGTGCGGCTTCCTCCTGCAAATATGCGTCCTGCACTCTCAGAAAATCCTCGCCAACGGGATACGGCGGGCGGATATTCATAAGAGCGCGCAGGAGCCGCCTTTGTTCTATTTCATCGGACGGAACGGTTAAATTACTGTAACGCGTCTGCTCGTCAATGAGCTTCTTTATCAGAAATATTCTTCTTTCGGTTTGAGTCATATTATCACCGTCACTAAATTATTTTGTATTTTGTGATGCCGACCGCTTTGTCGGCTTATACATCTATTATTATACGGATATTTTTTTGCGGTTCAAGTACGCACTTTTTTGTAACTGCCCGGCGTTTTACGAAAAATCGATTTTTAACTTTTTGTGAACTTGTCTGAAGCTATTGCATTTTGAGGCATATTGCAATATAATATTAGTGTAACATTCATTTTTAATGTATCGGAGGTCCTTCATGAAAACCAAAGCCGAGCTCATACCCGAATGTCCCGTAGCGACTACCGTTCAGCTTATCGGGAACAAGTGGAAACTTTTAATCATACGAAATCTGCTGGAACGTCCGTGGCGTTTCAATGAACTTCAAAAAAATTTGGAAGGTATCAGCCAAAAGGTACTGACAGACAGCCTGCGGTCGATGGAAGCGGATGGGATTATCACCCGTACCGTTTACCCTGAAGTCCCGCCGAGAGTGGAGTATGCGCTGTCGGAACTTGGCGAATCCATGCGCCCGATTCTGGATTCCATGAAAGCATGGGGCGAGGAATATAAGGCTTCAAAAGCGTAAAATACAAAACATATTCAAAAATCCTTTATCAGCAACCGAAAAATCAACGCCAACCGATGATAAAATAAGACAGCTTTTTGCCGAATTTTCTGCTTTAACTCGCTATTGACAGCAAGAACGGTTTATGTTATACTTTCATTATTGAGTTTTAAAGGAAGATAACGATACAATGGAAAGGTATCTTGCAATAGACATAGGAGCCTCCTCCGGTCGACACCTTGTCGGCTGGAAAGAGGACGAAAAGCTTGTGACAAAAGAGGTATTCAGATTTCCCAACGGGCCGAAAGAGGAAAACGGGCATCTTGTTTGGGATATCGAGGCGCTTTTTAGGTACGTTTGCGAAGGAATTGATATTGCCATCTCGCAATTTTCGGATATTGTGAGCTTTTCTATCGACAGCTGGGGGGTTGACTATGTCCTTATGCGTAAAAACGAGCCACAGTTTCCCTGCTTTGCCTATCGAGACCTTCGGACAAAAGAAATAATTGACGAGGTGCACGCGATTATTCCGTTTGAGGAGCTGTATCGGCGCACAGGATGCCAATTTCAGCCCTTCAACACAATTTATCAGCTGTACGCGGACAAAAAGGCGGGACGCCTAAGTTGTGTGACCGGACTTTTAATGGTTCCCGAGTACCTTATGTGGAGACTTACGGGCGTTATGGCGCGAGAGTACACAAACGCCACGACCGAGGGACTTGTAAACGCCGAAAGCGGCAGGTTTGATACCTATATCACCGACCTTCTTTCCCTTCCGCGATGCCTTTTTCCGAGTCTCTCAATGCCCGGCACGATGATAGGTGAATACAAAGGACTAAAAGCACTGCTCTGCGCCACACACGACACCGCCTCGGCGGTCGAGGGTATTCCGATTAATGGCGCCGAGCCTTACATATCCTCGGGTACTTGGTCGCTTTTGGGCGTCAAGACTCCCGCACCCATAACCGACCTTGCCTCAATGAATGCCAACTATTCAAACGAGGGCGGTTTGGGATACAACAGGTATCAAAAAAACATTATGGGCATGTGGATGTTTAACCGCCTCGGGAAAGAGCTTTGCCCGAATACCGACTTTGACACCCTCGCAAAAATGGCAAGAGAAAGCTCGACAAATGTTGTGGTTGACGCCTCCGACGTCGGTTTTTTGGCGCCTGAGAGCATGAAGGAAGCCTTTGAAGCGGCAACTGGCGGACGTCTTAAAAGCCCTGCCGACTACTTATGCTGCGCGCTACGCTCCTTGGCTTACAGCTACAAAAGGGCGCTTTGCGAGCTTGAAAATAACACCGCGCGCAAGTACTCAAAGCTGTATATTGTGGGCGGCGGAGCAAAAAACGACTTTTTAAATGAACTAACACAAGAATATACAGGCAAAGAGGTGGTGGCGCTCCCGATAGAAGCCTCCGCTCTCGGCAATTTGAAAATTCAAATGGAGGCGCTTAATGAGCTATCTTGAAGCAAAAGAAAAATACTCAAATCTCGGCGTTGACACCGAAAACGCAATGGAGATTCTAAAAAATATACCGATTTCCCTTCACTGCTGGCAGGGCGACGACGTGCGAGGCTTTGACACCGACCCCGACAAGCCCTTAACCGGCGGCATACAGACAACCGGAAATTACCCCGGAAGAGCAAGAACCTTTGAAGAACTGACATCGGATATTGATACCGTGCTCGGGCTTATTCCGGGCAAGGTGAAGCTCAATCTTCACGCAAGCTATGCAATTTTTGAAAAGGGCGACTTTGCGGACAGAGACAGGCTTGAGACCCGTCATTTTAAAAAATGGGTCGACTTTTGCAAAGAGCGCGGACTGGGATGCGATTTTAATCCGACCTTCTTCTCTCACCCGAAATGCGACCCGCTGACCCTCTCCTCGCCAAACGAAAAAACAAGAAAATTTTGGATTGACCACGGCAAGGCGTGTATTCGCATATCAAGCTATCTTGCAAACGAGCTTAACTGCGAGTGCATTATGAACATATGGACGGGTGACGGATTTAAGGACATTCCGGCTGACCGTATGGGTCCCCGCCAACGATACCGCGAGTCGCTTGACGAGATACTCTCGGAAACCTATGATTTCTCAAAGGTTAAGCCCTGCGTTGAGTCAAAGGTGTTCGGTATAGGAGTTGAGGCGTACACTGTAGGTTCGGCTGAATTTGCTTTGGGCTACTCCGCCGCAAACCGCGGCAAGTGCATCCCTCTCATGGATAACGGACACTACCACCCCACCGAGCTTGTCAGCGACAAGATATCCTCACTTCTCACCTTCTTTCCCGAAATAGCGCTGCATATCACACGCGGGGTACGCTGGGATTCCGACCATGTGGTGCTCTTTGACGATGAGACAAGAGAGATTGCCCGCGAAATCGTGCGATGTGGGGGAGTCGACGGAAAAGTGAAGATAGCGCTTGACTATTTTGACGCCTCGATAAACAGAATATCCGCTTGGGTAACCGGGTACAGAAGCTTGCAAAAAGCCCTGCTCTTTGCCCTTCTTCAACCCAACAACACCCTGCAAAGCCTGCAAAATACGGGCGATTTCACAACCCTTATGGTTCTCCAGGAGGACCTCAGATCCGCGCCCTTCGGCGATGTATGGGAGGAATACTGCATACGTCAAAACAAGCCTGCCGACGGAATGTGGCTGCCCAAGATAAAGAAATACGAAGAAACGGTGCTTTCAAAAAGGGGATAATGCAAATGGAAAATCAGCATAATATGGCAAAGGACATACTAAACGCTCCCTATATGGTTGAAATGATACGCACCGCCTCGAATATGTACGACCACGGCTGGGACGAACGAAACGGCGGAAATATCAGCCTCATGCTTGATGAAAAAGAAGTCTCCCCCTACCTTGACATCAGTGCCGTCATTCGTGAAGTACCCACCGGCTTTGACGCGCCAACTCTTGACGGAAGGTATTTTCTTGTCACCGGCACCGGCAAGTATTTTAAAAATATCAAATACGCGCCCGAAATAAACCTCGGACTTATACGAATTAAAAACTCGGGCAGAACCGCCGAGCTTCTCTGGGGATATTCGGACGGCGGCAGATTTACAAGCGAGCTTCCCGCACACCTTATGAGCCACGCCTCGCGCCTTACGGTTGATACAAAAAATCGCGTTGTCATGCACTGCCATCCGGCAAATCTGCTTGCCATGACCTATGTTCACAGCCTTGACGAAAGGGAGTTCACCCGTACGCTTTGGCAGATGTGCACCGAGTGCATTGTGGTCTTTGCGGACGGCGTTAACGTGCTGCCCTGGATGCTCTGCGGCACAAATGAAATAGGGGTTGCCACAGCCGAAAAAATGAGGACTGCAAGACTTGTCGTGTGGTCACAGCACGGCATTTACGGCGCGGGTAATGACCTTGACGAGACCTTCGGTCTTATTGAAACGGCGGAAAAGGCGGCAGAGATTTATATGAAAATCGCGCACCTTCAAATAAAAAATACCATCACCGACAAGCAGTTAAAGCTACTTGCCGACCGATTCGGGGTAAGTCCGCGGCAGGGCTATCTTGATGTTTGAATTTTTAAATAATTGCAAATAAATAAAAAAGGAGCCTTAATGAATATGAGAAAAAATTTTGGAGCAAAAACCTGGATGTATCCGCTTCCCGTGCTTATTGTCGGCACCTATGACGAAAACGGAAACGCAGACGCAATGAACGCCGCCTGGGGTGGAATATACGACACGGATCAGGTGGTTTTGTGTCTTAGCTCCGACCATAAGACGACAAAGAATATCAAAGCAAAAAAAGCCTTTACCGTTAGCTTTGCGGACGCCTTTCATGTTGCCGAATGCGATTATCTCGGAATAGTTTCCGCCAACAAGGAGCCGGCGAAGCTTAAAAAAGCGGGATTTACGGTAACCAAAAGCGCCTATGTGGACGCGCCGACAATCAACGAACTGCCCGTTACCTTGGAATGCGTACTCGTAAAGTTCAATGAGGACGGCAATGTTATAGGACGGATTGTCAATGTGAGTGCGGACGAAAAAGTGCTTGGCAAAAACGGAGCTATAGACCCCGCAAAGCTCTGCCCCATTACCTTTGACCCGGTGAACAATTCTTATATTGCCCTTGGCGAAAAGGTCGGCAACGCCTTCTCTGACGGCGCAAAAATAAAATAAGTCAATTTAACTGTCGTCATATATTAATACCGCCCGATACAGCAAAGCGCTGTGTCGGGCGGTGTTCTCATTCACTCTTTGTCGTGAATTTCGCTATGAAGCGTTTGAAGCGACTTAACTTCGCTGTTTCCGTGGGTCTTTACATATTTGATACCGCTGGCTGTGGCGCGCGCCGCCGCAATTGTCGTCATGTAAGGAATTTTTGCCTTGACTGCGGCTTTACGCAGATAGCTGTCGTCGTGAACGCTGTTTTTGCCGATAGGCGAATTGAGTATTAAGTCGACCTTTCCGTTTGTGATAAGGTCAAGAATATTCGGACGTCCCTCGAAAATCTTATTGACGCGCTCTGCCTTAACGCCGTTTTGGGTGATCAATTTGTATGTGTTGTCGGTGGCGAGAATGTTAAAGCCGCACTCATAAAATTCTTTTGCAACCTCAACAACCTCGTCCTTGTCCTTTTGGTTGACCGAAATCAGAACCGTACCCGAAAGAGGAAGCTTTGACTGAGTCGCCTCCTGCGCCTTGTAGAAGGCTTCGCCGTATGAGCGGGAAAGTCCGAGCACCTCACCTGTTGAGCGCATCTCTGGTCCGAGAATCGGGTCGACCTCCTGGAACATATTAAACGGGAATACCGCTTCCTTAACACCGTAATTCGGTATCACCTGCTCTTTAAGCGCGGGGACGGGAGAGGGCCTTCCGGTAAGCTCAGAGGTTATTATTTCTGTGGCAAGAGGTACCATGCGAATATTGCAGACCTTGGACACCAGCGGAACGGTTCGTGAGGCTCTCGGATTTGCTTCAAGCACATACACCTTTCCGTTCTCAATGGCGTACTGCATGTTCATAAGTCCCTTGACGTGCATTTCAACGGCGATTTTTCTCGTGTATTCCTTAATTGTTTCAAGATTTTCGGGTGAAATATGCACCGAGGGGATAATGCACGCCGAGTCGCCCGAATGGACTCCAGCAAGCTCGATATGCTCCATAACGGCTGGGACAAACGCGTGCTCGCCGTCGCTTATCGCGTCAGCCTCACATTCCATGGCGTGATTTAAGAATCTGTCGATAAGTATCGGACGGTCGGGAGTAACGCCGACAGCCGCGTTCATGTACTCCTCCATGCTTGAGTTGTCATAAACCACTTCCATTCCGCGCCCGCCGAGAACGTACGAGGGGCGCACCATAACGGGATATCCGATTTTATTAGCAATCTCAAGTGCCTCCTCTACGGTTGTCGCCATTCCGGACTCTGGCATTGGAATATTTAACTTCTCCATCATTGCTCTGAACAGGTCGCGGTCTTCTGCAAGGTCAATGACTGCCGGGGGAGTGCCGAGAATCTTAACTCCGTGCTTTTCAAGCGAGGAGGCAAGGTTCAGCGGGGTTTGACCGCCGAACTGCGCGATAACTCCGAGCGGCTTTTCCTTCTTGTAAATACTCAGCACGTCCTCCAAGGTAAGCGGCTCGAAATACAGCTTGTCCGAGGTGTCATAGTCGGTCGAAACTGTTTCGGGGTTGCAGTTGACAATAATCGTCTCAAAGCCGAGCTTTTTGAGCGCCCAGGAGGCGTGCACGCAGCAGTAGTCAAACTCAATTCCCTGTCCTATTCTGTTGGGACCTCCGCCGAGGATCATAATCTTCGGCTTGCCGCTCTTTATGGGGTTCTTGTCGGGCGCGTTATAGGTTGAAAAATAGTATGCGCTGTCCTTGGTTCCGCTTACATGAACGCCCTCCCAAGCCTCCTCGACGCCGAGCTCTATACGCTTTTTGTATACTTCTTCCTCCGAAACGCCGAGAATTTGAGAGAGATATTTGTCCGAGAAGCCGTCCTTCTTGGCGTTTATTAGAAGCTCGCTCGGAGGAAGCGTTCCGTGATATGCGGCAATTTTTTCCTCTTCTTCGACAAGCTCCTTCATCTGCTCGATAAACCAAGCCTTGACGTGAGTTATATTATTTATTTCCTCAACGCTTGCACCCTTGCGAAGCGCCTCGTACATTATAAAATGTCTCTCGCTTGACGGGGTTACAAGCTTTGAAAGAAGCTCTTCTTTTGTAAGGCGGTCGAAGTTTTTGGCGTGACCTATACCGTATCTGCCGGTTTCAAGCGAGCGAATTGCCTTTTGGAAAGCCTCTTTATAGGTTTTTCCGATGCTCATAACCTCGCCGACGGCTCTCATCTGCGTGCCGAGCTTGTCTTCAATTCCCTTGAACTTTTCAAACGCCCAGCGAGCGAATTTTATAACAACGTAGTCGCCGTCCGGGACGTATTTGTCAAGGGTTCCGTATTTGCCGCACGGAATTTCGGCAAGTGTGAGACCCGAGGCAAGCATTGCCGAAACAAGCGCTATCGGAAATCCGGTCGCTTTTGATGCGAGCGCCGAGGAACGTGAGGTTCTGGGGTTGATTTCAATAACGACAATTCTGTCGGTTTTGGGGTCATGGGCAAACTGAACGTTGGTTCCACCGATTACCTGAACCTTATCGACTATCTTATAAGCCTGCTCCTGAAGGCGTTTTTGAGTTTCCTTTGATATTGTGAGCATAGGAGCGGCGCAGAAGGAATCGCCGGTGTGTACTCCCATAGGGTCGATATTTTCAATAAAGCAGACTGTGATCATCTTGCCGGTTGAGTCGCGCACGACCTCAAGCTCAAGCTCCTCCCAGCCGAGCACGGATTCCTCGACAAGCACCTGCCCCACAAGGCTTGCCTGAAGTCCTCTTTCGCATACGACCTTAAGCTCTTCCCTGTTATAGACAAGTCCGCCGCCGGCTCCGCCCATTGTGTAAGCGGGGCGCAGAACCACGGGATAGCCGAGAGTGTCGGCGATCTCGAGCGCCTCTTCAACGCTGTACGCAACCTCACTCTTTGCCATCTCAATGCCAATAGAATTCATTGTATTTTTAAACTCGATTCTGTCCTCGCCGCGCTCGATGGTGTCAACCTGAACGCCTATAACCTTGACGTTGTACTTTTCAAGCAGTCCCGCCTTTGCAAGCTCGGCGCAAAGGTTAAGTCCGGACTGTCCTCCAAGGTTCGGAAGAAGTGCGTCGGGGCGTTCTTTTTCGATTATTTTTTCAAGTCTATCCACATTGAGGGGTTCGATATAGGTGACGTTTGCTATTTCCGGGTCTGTCATGATAGTCGCCGGGTTGGAGTTTACAAGCACTATCTCATATCCGAGCTTTGAAAGCGCCTTGCAAGCCTGTGTTCCCGAATAGTCAAACTCGCAGGCTTGACCGATAACTATGGGTCCCGAGCCTATAATAAGTATTTTGTGAATGTCTGTTCTCTTTGGCATTTGGTGTTTCCTCCTGTAACAGGTTTAATATCCTTCTCACTTTTTTCTTTTTATCCAAAGTATTATAACATATCCCGTCTTAAAAATCAACACAAAGAAGCAAGATATAAGAAAACTTGAAGAAATTTTAGTCGGTCTTTGCAAAAGCTTTGCCGCGCGGGCTTTGGCGCTTTGAAGGTATAAGATATTTTTTACTCTCTGTTATTTTTTTGTTAATAAAAGAGCTGCCGTAACATGCTACAATATATGAGGCAAAAATAAAAGTAATTTAGGAGGCGCTATGGGAAAGGTGATATCAATTTGCGGCAGGATCTGCTCGGGAAAAAGCACCTATGCAAGAGAGCTTGCAAGCCGTGAGGGCGGAATAATTCTCTCGGTTGATGAAATAATGCTTGATATTTTCGGTCAACACGCGGGAGAGCTGCATGACGAGTATGCAAAGCGAATCAAGGAATATTTTTTAGAAAAAGCGCTCCTTATACTTCCCTTTTGCGACGTCATACTTGACTGGGGCTTTCCGTCAAAAAGCGAGAGGGAAAGCTGTCGTATGTTTTTTAGCTCAAGAGGCATCAAGTATGAGCTTCATTATATCGACACACCCGAAAAAATTCGGCAAATCGACATTGAAAAGCGCAATCGTGAAATACTCGAAAACAGAAAAAAGGACTACTACATTGACGAAAACATAAAAAACAAATGCGAAGGGACCTTTGAAGCACCCGATTTTGGGGAAATCGACGTTTTATACAAAAGAAAGACTTGACATAATTTTAAAGCTTAAAATCAAGGAAATCAAAAATCATGCATTTGAAAGAAATCATATTTAAAATCTTTAAAACCAGCGACCCTGAAGAATGGAAGCCCTCCTTTGCCACGATATTTCGGCATATAATTTTAGCTTACATTATTTCAATAAGCGTCCATTATCTCATGGTAGACAAGTATTATCGCGTGCTGACAGGCACCGACTTTTTGCTCTTTCTGTCATTTTCGGGGATTATTCTGCTGACTCTGCTGCTTGCCCCTCTCTTTTTCATTCTTTCGCGCTTTGTCATCTTTGAGAAAATAGAACCGATACTTATCGCTGTCGGAATATTTATATACGCGCTACTGTCCCTTGCCTCTTCCTTCACACCGTATTTCTTTGCGATTTTTGCGCTTGTTGCAATTGCCGCCGTCTGTTACTGCTTTTATGGATACGATTCCTCCGAAAAGATGCTAATCGAGCCGCAAAAGCACAAAAAGCTTTATATTTGTATAACAGTAGCTCTTGCTCTGCTCTTTTGTGCCTTTGTTGCTATCTGGACAGTCTTTCGCGTGCTCACGTGCAGTACGCCGACTTATGATTTCGGCATATTTGCTCAGATGTTTTACAACATGAAACAAAGCTTTTTGCCGATTACAACCCTTGAGAGGCATGTTACGCTTTCTCATTTTAAAGTGCACATGTCGCCGATTTACTATCTCATGCTTCCCTTCTATTGCATTTTCCCTCACCCTGCGACCTTACAGGCACTTTGCGCTGTGGTTTTGGCATCATCCGTAATTCCCCTGTGGCTTATCGCCTCCCATTACGGCTTATCCCCGAAAAGAAGGATGCTGATTTGCGCGATGTTTATGATGTATCCGGCGTTTTGCGCGGGAGTCGGCTATGACCTTCATGAGAACATTTTCTTAACTCCCTGCCTGCTCTGGCTTTTCTGGGCAGTGGAGAAAAGGAGCATAATATTCAGTCTGATTTTTGCCGCTCTCACGCTCGGCATAAAAGAAGACGCCGCCGTTTATGTGGCGGTTATCGGAATATATCTTCTTATAAATTATCTTCTTCACGACAACAAGAAGGAAAAGGTAAAGCAAATAATAATCTCGGGATTGCTTATCGTTTTTTCAATTTCCTATTTTTTAGTAGTCACAAACTACCTTGCAAAATTCGGCGACGGGGTTATGACATGGCGTTACGACAATTTTATATACGATGATTCGGCATCTCTAATAACCGTTATAAAAGCGGTAATAATGTCTCCGGCCAAAATGCTCTTCGAATGTGTAGATGTCGAAAAGCTCGGCTATATTGCGCTCACCATGATTCCGCTTTTAGGTTTACCGCTGCTTACCCGAAAATACGAAAGGTATATTCTCCTTATTCCCTATCTGCTGATAAATCTTATGACCGATTACTTGTATCAATACGACATATTTTTCCAATATTCATTCGGAAGCTCGGCTTTTCTTATTTACCTTGCGGTAATTAATCTTTCGGATATCAAAAAGAGCCGCAAAAAAAGCGTAGTGCAGTGCGGCGCATTATGTCTTAGCGCGCTCTGCTTTTTCGCCATAGTCTTTCCAAACGCCATGCAGTACCCGACAGCTTATTACAATAACCAAGAAAAATATGAATGTATTGCCAAAACGCTCTCCGAAATACCGGAGGACGCCTCTGTTGCTACAAGCGCGTTCTTTACTACCTATCTTTCGGAAAGAGAGGTGCTTTACGACGTGTATTACAGCACAAATGAAATGATACTTTCATGTGATTACGTGGTGCTTGCAGATGTTGGATATGAAAAGGAAATCGCCATGATTGAAGGTAACGGATACACTCTTCAAGCCGAATATGAGGGCGCGTTTGTGGTATATAAAGCGCCTGCTGACTAAAGGCGCAAAGCCTATTTCATAATAAAATAATAAAAAAATATTTGGGGAACTTTTTTAAAAAAGTTCCCCAAAATCTTTAAAAGCTTTCAAAATTAAAGACTGCGCTTTCAGCGTTTCTTCCATGCGGTCGGTGAGAAGAGAATGAGCATCGGCATAAGTTCAAGCCTTCCGAACAGCATATTTACAGAGAGAATAATTTTTGAAAGATACGAATAACCGGCAAAATTTCCGGCGGGTCCCACTAACCCGAGCCCGGGACCGATATTGTTTACGCAGGATAAAACAGCAGTAAGGTTGGTTTCAAGTCCGAAGCCGTCAATTGAAATTGCAAGCACGGATGCCAAGATTAAAAGCGTGTAGAGCGCAAGATGCACGTTAGCCTTTCTCACCGTCTCGTCTGTAAGAGTTTCGCCGTCAAGCCGGACAACGTTAACCGAGCGCGGGCGTACGACCTTTTTAATCTCAGAAAAGGCGCTCTTTACAAGAATGATAACGCGGGAGATTTTCAGTCCTCCGGCGGTAGAACCGGCGCAAGCGCCAACAATCATCAAAATTACCAGTAGAGTTTTTGAAAAGTCAGGCCACACGTTATAATCGACGGTTGAAAATCCGGTGGTCGACATTATGGTTGTGACCTGGAAAAATGCCGTTCTTATGCAATCGGACATTTTTTCAAAAAGATGCATAGTGTTTACGACAATCGCCAAGGTGGAGAGGGCGCACAGCAGTGTGTAAACGCGCAGCTCTTCGCTTAGAACAACATCCCTTATTCGCTTTAGCAAAATAAAGAAATACAGATTGAAGTTTATGCCGAAAAGAAACATAAAGACAGCAATAACCCATTCCGCCGCAGGATTGGAATACCCCGCAATCGATGCGTTCAGAACCGAAAAGCCTCCCGTTCCCGCGGTTGCAAGGGCGTTTACGACCGCATCGTAAAAGCTCATGCCGCAAAAAAGAAGCGCAATTATCTGAATGACAGTAAGAAATATGTATATTCCGTAAAGAATAAGCGCGGTATGCCTCATTTTGGGAACAAGCTTTCCCTTTGTGGGACCCGGAACCTCGGCGCGCATAAGGTGTATTGTTTGACCGCCCATTGAAGGAATTATGGCCAGCATAAACACAAGCACGCCCATGCCGCCTATCCAGTGGGTAAAGCTTCTCCAGAAGAGAATTCCGTAAGGATTTCCTTCGATTTGCGTCATAATCGACGCTCCGGTCGTTGTAAATCCGGATACCGTTTCGAAAAACGCATCAATGTAATTGGGAATTGTGCCTTCGATAACAAAGGGCAGAGCCCCGAACGCAGACATCAGTATCCAGCTTACCGCAACGGTAACAAAGCCTTCTCTCGCGTAAATTCGCTTGTTTGAGGGCTTTAAAATTATCAGAAGAAGCGAAATGCACATAAGCACGGCAATGGTTACAAGATACGGAACTATGCTTTCACCGTACAGCAGTGCGACAACAAGAGGTAAAACGAGCAGAGCCGCTTCTATAAGAAGTATGACGCCGAGCAGGTACCCTATCATTCGATAATTCATTATTTCAGTATTTCCTTAAGACCTTTTATTTTACCCACCGAGGTTACGATTATGACCGTATCCCCGTCGCTGATTATATCCGCACCGGACGGTATTGTGATTTTATTGTCGTGTACAATGCAGGCAATAAGCACTCCCTCCCGAAGCTTAAGCTCTTTTATTGGGATTCCCGTCATATCCTCGATTTCTTCCTTGACGGTAAACTCAAGCACTTCTATTTGCTCATCCATGATTTTGTGCAGCGATTCGATTTCCGAGCCGCGCACGTTTGCCATTGAACGCACATAACGAAGAATAATCGATGCGGTTGAGGTTTTGGGAGATACTATGCTGTCAAGTCCCACGCCTTTAAACAGATCGATATATGACATTGAGCTTATCATGGTTATGACTTTTTTGGTGTTTTGGGTTTTTGCATACATGGAAACAATGGCGTTTTCCTCGTCAACGTCGGAGAGCGCGATAAAGGCGTCGGCGTTGCCTATTCCCTGCTCAAGAAGCACGTCCTGACTTGTGCCGTCGTCGCAAAGAACCGTGCAGTCAAATTCTTTTGCAAGCTCGTCGCAAAGAGACTCATCTGCTTCGATAACCGTGGAATTTATTTTGCTGTCCCGAAGCAAATCCTCAAGATAGTATGTAGTTCTTCCTCCGCCCACAATAACGACGTCCTTTACCGGATGCTTGTATATGCCGACCGCTTTGAAAAAGCGTGTAATATCCCTGTCGGGTGCCGTTACCGAAACAACGTCCCCTTCCTCAAGGCTGAAATAGCCGGTGGGTATGTGGGCAACTCCGTCACGAAGCACCGCGCACACTAAAAAGCGCATATTCAGCTTGTTGCGAAGCTCGTTAAGCGTGATATTGCACATCGGAGAATCGGCGCTGACGGTAAACTCGGCAAGCTCGACTCTTCCCCGACAAAAATAATCGATTTTAGTCGCATACGGTGAGCGCAGCATTTTGTAAACCTCGTTGGCGACGGCGCGTTCGGGGTTTATGGTGAGCGAAAGGTTCATCTCGCCCTTCATAAGCTGCATGAGGTCGGTATATTCCGGATTTCTCACGCGCGCTATTGTGTGTGTTGTCCCGAGCTTTTTTGCCGCGGCACAGCAGAGAATGTTTATTTCATCACCCGAGGTTACCGCAATAAGCAGATCCGCCTTTTCGGCGCCCGCCTTGCGAAGAACGGATATATCGGCTCCGTTTCCGGCAACGCCGAACACGTCGCATCTGCTTGAGAGCTCGTTGAGAACGGAAAAATCAGAGTCAACAACGGTTATATCGTGGTTTTCTCCGGCAAGCTGGGCGCATATGGCGCCTCCTACCGTTCCTCCCCCTACAATGACAATATTCATATAAGCAAGCGCTCCTTATGTTTTACTCTAAAAACATTATATCATTCATTCGTTTTTAATGCAAGTATATATGAAAAATAATAAAATATTCGCGTGTGAAAATATGAGAGACAGGGGCGTCCCCTTGTCAATGTACGACGCCCCTTTTTGATAATGTTATTCCTTGACGATACAGCCGTACTCATTGTTTTTACGGCGGTATACGACGTTGACCTCGCCCGTAACGTCGTTTTCGAAAACGAAGAAGTCATGCCCGATAAGGTTCATTTGAAGAATTGCCTCGTCAACCGACATCGGCTTTATGTTGAAGGTCTTATACCTGACAACAAATTCCCCGCTTTCCTCCTCGTCAATCGCCGCAGTGGCCTCGTCCTCGCCTTTGTAATCAAAAGCTCCGCTTTTGAGGCGTTTTTCAAGTCTCGTTTTGTTTTTGCGTATTTTTCTTTCGATAATATCAACGGCGCTGTCAAGGGCATTCATAAACGTTGCGTCTTTTTGCTCACTTCTGAAGATGGTGCCTTCAGCGTTTATCGTAAGCTCGACGCACTCGGTGTTAGGTTCTTTGAAAATCACCACTTTTGCCTCGGCGTTGTCGCTGAAAAACTTGTTGAATCTCAAAAGCTTTTTCTCCGCATGCTCCCTAAAGGAATCCTTGACGCTGATTTTTCTGCCTACGATCGTAGTTTTCATATGGATACCTCACTTTTCTATAAATTTCTGAAAAGGTTACCTTTTCAGTATTATTAACTCTTTGTCCGAAATACTAACAATGAAAAGGAAAATTTATTGTTTTTTTGTTATGTATCCCGCGTTTGTAAGAAGCTCTGCGGTAAGCACCGCGCCTCCTGCTGCGCCTCTTAGTGTGTTGTGCGAAAGTCCGACAAACTTATAATCAAAGAAAGCGTCCTCTCTCAGTCTGCCGACACATATTCCCATTCCGTTGTAAATGTCGCGGTCAATTCTCACCTGCGGTCTGTCGGGCTCCTCAAAGTAGGTGATGAATTTGTCGGGCGAACCGGGCAATACGGGAGAGGGAGATTTATAGCTGTTCCAGCACTCTAAAATCTGCTCTTTTGTGGGCTTGTTCTTAAATTTTACAAAAACCGCCGCGGTATGACCGTCAGTTACGGGAACTCTTATACATTGAGTGGTGATAAGCGGCGCCTTTGCCTTCTCAATAGCTCCGTTTTTATATGTACCCCAAATTTTCAGAGGCTCCTGTTCGCTCTTCTCTTCCTCGCCGGCAATATAAGGGATAACGTTGTCTGTCATTTCAGGCCAGTCGGCAAAGTTTTTTCCCGCCCCCGAAATTGCCTGATAGGTTGTCGCCACAACCACCTCGGGCTCAAAGCAAAGAAGAGGTGTAAGAGGCGGAACGTAGCTTTGAATCGAGCAATTGGGCTTAACCGCAATAAAGCCTCTCTTGGTTCCCAGTCTCTTTTTCTGGTCGTTTATCAGCTGCATATGGGAGGGATTAATTTCTGGTATTATCATCGGTACGTCGGGAATCCACCTGCATGAGCCGTTATTTGAAACAACGGGCGTTTCGGCTTTTGCATATGCTTCCTCAAGCGCAATTGTCGCCGCCTTGTCAAGCGATATGGCGCAGAACACAAAGTCAACAAGACTTGCGACCTTTTCTACCTCCGACGCGTCGAGCACCTTCATTTTTTTGCATTTATCCGGAATATCGGCCGCCATTTTCCATCTTCCGCGAACCGCTTCCTCATATGTACGTCCCGCGCTCTTTCCGCTTGCCGCGAGCGCCGAAATCTCAAACCAAGGGTGATTTGCAAGAAGGGTTACAAAACGCTGTCCCACCATTCCGGTGGCGCCTATAACTCCCACTTTTAATTTATCTGTCATCGCTTTCTCCTAACATTCTTTTGTAATATAATTTTATCATAAGTTGACATAATTGTCAAGGTTAAATGCCCAAGTATTTTATTTGTGTAAATTAATTACAAGCTAAATAAGGGCTCGCTTTGGAATTTCGGCGTTAAATTTACTTTTTTTAAATAAATTTAAAAAAGATATTGACAACTTGATTAATATATTGTATAATAACAAAGTAAATTTATTCTCTTGCGAGTGCGAGGGGAGGGAATGTGAACAGTGGCAGAAATCAGAGTTAAAGAAAACGAATCTCTTGACAGCGCTCTCCGTAGATTCAAGCGTTCGTGCCAGCGCTCGGGTATACTCACAGAGTATAAAAAGCGTGAGCAGTATGACAAGCCCAGCGTTAAGCGCAAAAAGAAGTCAGAAGCTGCAAGAAAGCGCAAATTCAAATAATTTATGCCCAAAAATGAGGATACGAATTTCGTATCCTTTTTTTCGTGCCGAAATCCCTCTTCCGCTTTAATTCCAAGCTGAGAAATACTATTATACAAGCCGGAACACAAAAGATATGCTCCGGCTTGAAATTTTTTTGTATTCGGAAGATTAATACATTCCTCCGCCCGCCTGCATAGCTGCGCGGGCAGCCGCCTCGTCGGCTTTTCTGTCCTCTTTGATATCGGTAACAAGCGCTTCGGTTGTAAGCACCGTTGCGGCAATTGACGCCGCGTTCTGGAGCGCGCTTCTTGTAACCTTTGTGGGGTCGACGATTCCCGCCTCGACCATATCGACGAATTTCTCGTTATAAGCGTCAAAGCCGTAGCCCTTCTTCTTGGTGTGGACTATCTTATCAACGATAACTGAGCCTTCAAATCCGGCGTTTGCGGCAATCTGTCTTACGGGAGCTTCAAGCGCCTTCTTTACAAGGAGTACGCCTGTCTTCTCGTCGCCTTCAACGGTTTTAAGAAGAGCTGCAACGCTGTCGATAACGTTGAGGTAAGCGGTTCCGCCGCCTGCAACGATACCCTCCTCGACAGCCGCCTTGGTGGCGTTGAGAGCGTCCTCGATTCTAAGCTTGACTTCCTTCATTTCAACCTCGGTAGCGGCGCCGACCTTGATAACGGCAACTCCGCCGGCAAGCTTTGCAAGGCGTTCTTGAAGCTTTTCTCTGTCAAAATCGGAGGTTGTGTCGGCAATGGCGTTTCTTATACTCGATATTCTTGCCTTGATAGCGTCCGAGTCACCTGCGCCTCCGACGATTATTGTATTTTCCTTATTGACCTTGACCTGTCTTGCGCTTCCGAGCATATCAACGGTCGTGTTCTTAAGCTCAAGACCGAGCTCGGAGGTTATAACCTCGCCGCCTGTGAGAATGGCGATATCGCGGAGCATTTCCTTTCTTCTGTCGCCAAATCCGGGAGCCTTTACGCATACAACGTTAAGAGTTCCGCGAAGCTTATTTAAAACTATTGTCTGGAGCGCTTCGCCCTCAACGTCCTCGGCAATAATGAGCAGCTTTCTGCCAGACTGGATTATCTGCTCAAGAATGGGGAGAAGGTCCTGAATGTTGCTGATTTTTGTATCGGTGATAAGAATAAGCGCGTCGTCAAGCACAGCTTCCATCTTATCCATATCGGTTGCCATGTAAGGCGAGAGGTAGCCGCGGTCAAACTGCATTCCTTCAACCACCTCACAGAAGGTGTCTGCCGTCTTTGATTCTTCAACCGTGATAACTCCGTCTGAGGTTACCTTTTCCATAGCGTCGGCAATGAGCGCGCCTATCTCCGCGCTTCCTGAAGAAACGGTTGCAACGCGCGCGATGTCCTCAGAGCCCTTAACTGCCTGGGAGTCAGCCTTAAGAGCGGCAACAGCCGCGTCGACAGCCTTCTGTATTCCCTTTCTGAGCACCATGGGATTGGCTCCTGCGGCAACGTTCTTCATGCCTTCACTGATAAGCGCCTGTGCAAGCAGTGTTGCGGTTGTTGTGCCGTCGCCTGCGGCGTCGTTGGTCTTTGTCGCAACTTCTTTTACAAGCTGCGCGCCCATGTTCTCGGCGGGGTCGTCAAGCTCGATTTCTTTAGCAATGGTCACGCCGTCGTTTGTGATGAGGGGAGCGCCGTACTTTTTGTCAAGAACCACGTTTCTTCCCTTAGGTCCGAGCGTTATTTTAACTGTATCGGCAAGCTTATCTATGCCGACAAGCAATGAGTTTCTGGCGTTTACGCCAAGCAGAATATTTTTTGCCATATCAAATTACCTCCAAAAAATTCGAAAAATTATAAATTAGTCTTCAACTATAGCGAGAATGTCGCTTTCCTTGACGATAACGTACTCGGTACCGTCAAATTTAACTTCCGTGCCGGAATACTTGCTTGTTATAACCTTCTGACCGACCTTCACGGCAACGGGAACAAGAGCGCCGTTTTTGTCATACGCTCCCTCTCCCACGGCAATAACTTCTGCGATTTGGGGTTTTTCCTTTGCAGCTGCTGCGAGTATTATTCCTCCCTTTGTTGTTTCGTCTGCTTCAAGCGTTTTGATAAGTACGCGGTCCGCAAGTGGTTTTATCATATTCAGTTCCTCCGTTTCAAGCCGTAAAAAGCGGCAAAATTATTTATTAAAATATAGGACGCCAAACGCCGATATAATCTATTATATCAGAAAATTTGGAAAATTTATTAACAAAGTGAAAAATTATTTATGCAATATATGCTTTAATAGATTAAAAATGAGTAAAATCATTTCAGAATAGAGCAAGCTGTCACATTCATATAATTTCAGTGAAAAAATAAACGCCCTAAAGGATGACCCTAAGATGAAATATTTACTGCGTTTTGCAACAAACTACCTTGCCGCCCCCTTGGTTCCCGCAGTGCTCATTGTGTGCGGATTTTACATTACGGCAAAGCTGCGCGTGCTCTATATAACAAAATTCAAGGTGATAGGCAAGGTACTGCTCAGAAAGGACAAAAGCAAAAAAATCTCGTCCTTTCGAACCGTCACCGTGGCACTTGCGGGAACTCTCGGAGTCGGAAACATTCTCGGCGTAGCGTCTGCGATAAAAGCCGGAGGACCGGGCGCGATATTCTGGATGTGGATCGGAGCGCTCGTATCGATGCTCATAAAATACTGCGAGGTTGTGCTTGCGGTAAAGTACCGTAAAAGAGGCGCGGGCGGGTATTTCGGGGGAGCAATGTATTACATAAAGAGCAAAAAAATTGCCTTGGTGTTTGCGGCGCTCTGCATACTCGCCTCACTAACCTTAGGAAATCTGATGCAGATGAGAGCAATTTCAGAAACCGTCGAATCGACCTTTAACATTTCAAAGGTAATATTCGGCGCCCTGACAGCCCTCATTATATTCTTTGTCATATGCAAAGGGTTTAAACAGCTTTCGTCCTTTACAATGCTGCTTATCCCGTTTGCATGTATAGCGTATATCCTGATATCACTTTATGTGATAATGGAAAACATCTGCCTTATTCCCACCGTGCTCTCAAATATCGTAAAAAACGCTCTGAATATCAGAGCGGCGGCATCGGGAGCGGCCGGTTACACAATAATGCAGGCGTTAAGGTACGGCATATCGCGCGGGCTCATAACCAATGAAGCCGGCTGCGGTACAGCGCCTATGGCGCACGCCGAAAGCGACACCGACAGTCCGGTTGAGCAGGGATTTTGGGGAATATTCGAGGTTTTTGCGGACACAATACTGCTTTGCAGTGCAACGGCGTTTGTTATCCTTGTTTCTTATGACCGTTTTTCTGCCCTTGGCGGAATGGAGCTTGTCATCGCCTCGTTTTCAACAGCACTCGGGCAAAGCGCCGGCTATATCATAAGCGCGTTTATTCTGATATTTGCGATATCAACAATTGTCGGGTGGTCGCACTACGGGAAAATGAGCCTTAGCTACATCACAAAAAACAAGGCGATTCAAAATGGATATATCATTCTTTACAGCCTTTGCTGTTTTGTCGGAGTGTTTATATCAAGCGACACAGTCTGGATGCTTACCGATATTATAATCGGCGCAATGACGCTTATCAACATGTATTATATCATGAGGCGGCTAAACGAGGTAAAAGAACTCACCGACGAATATTTTATATAGCTTATATGGCGCGAAGGCTTGAAAGCACGTCGTAGCCCCCGGCGGATAGCAGGTATTCAAAGGTCTGTCTTGAAATGTCCGGGCAAACAAATGCGGTAATCTCTCCGTCGGCATAGAGAATTTCGGCGCCCGAAAAATCGTCAAGCACCTTTTCTTTATCCTGCTTTACCGCGGCGTAATACATGCAGTTTGTGGTGTATTCGTCGCATATTTCCTCCTCGTCCGCACATTCCATAAGCTCTTGGACGGGTTGACCGGTTTTAATATGCTTTGCAACGTCGATAATGTCCGAAAGCACGGCTCCGGCGGTGGGGAACTTCCCCGCTCCCTGTCCCACAAGAGTTACGTCCCCTACGGTTGACGCCGAGATATTTACGGCGTTGTACACCCCGTCGGCGTTTCTTATCGGATTGTTCCTTGTGACAAGGCAGGGTGAAACTCTTATATCGATTTTGCCGTTATCAAAAAGCTTGGCGCTTGCGACAAGCTTTATTGCGGCTCCGAATTTTGCTGCAATTTCGGTATCCGAAAGCTTAATGCACCGTATTCCGCTACAGCTTACCATTGAGGTTGAAACAAGTCGCCCGAAGCAGAGCGCGGCAAGAATACATATTTTGCGGCAGGTATCGTCCGCATTGATGTCGGCAGACGGGTCAGCCTCAGCATATCCGAGTTCCTGCGCCTCTTTTAGCGCCTCTTCGAGGGTCTTGTCCTCTTTTATCATTTGGGTCAGAATATAGTTTGTGGTTCCGTTGAGTATGCCGCTTATTTCTTTTATTGCAATACCTGCGTAGGCTGTCTTGATAGTCCGTATAAGGGGTATGCCGCCTCCGACGCTTGCCTCGTACATGTATCTCACTTTATTGTCGCGCGCGGCGTCACAGAGGAGATTTCCAAAGCTTGCAACCACCTCTTTATTTGACGTTATGACGTTCTTACCGGCTCTTAAGCATTCAAGGGAGTATTCAAAAGCGGGTTTTGTGCCGCCCATCATTTCGCAGACGATATCGATTTCCGGGTCCTTGGCAATAATGCCGATATCATGAACAACCTTGCTTTCATAAGGCGTGCCGGCAAAGTCACGCAAGTCAAGAATATACTTGACGTTTAAGCGCTCTTGCAGCTCTCTGCATATCAAGGTATCGTTCTTTTCAATAAGTTCCGCAACTCCGCTTCCTATTTTTCCGAGTCCGAGTATTGCAATATTTATCATACAGTCCTTTCACACGCCCTTTAGCATAAAGCTTTGAGGCAGGGCGGCGCCGTTTTACTTGAATATTCTTTATTTTTAATTATTATCCACTATTATATCAGATAATTCTCCCTTTGTCAATGCGGCATATTAAACATTTTTTCCTATGCAATTAGGTCTGCGACTATGTATTCTTACATATTAACGCCGAAAATTCGAAAAACAAGGCTGCAAAGCGTGAATATTTTTCAATAATTGTTGACAGAAAGGGCAATTTCATTTATAATATTATCATAAATCGTACACTTTAGCGCTTACTCACCGTCAAAAGAAAGGACGCCCGACATGCGGGCATGAACAATGCCATGGTTTATGAAAAATATTCAAAGCGTATACGCGGAAAGCTTGAAACGCTAAACAAGCTTTACGCATCACTTATTTATGAAAAGGTCGCCGAAATGAGCGACATTAAAGGTCTTGTCACCAAGGAGCATTTAAGAACGCCTCCTAAGGACTCTCTTGAAAATATAACAAAAGGCTTTAGATGGGGCGGCGAATACATGAATCTTTGGCTTGTCGGAAGCTTCACCGTGCCCTATGAGCTTAGCGGGAAGAAGCTTTCCGTCATTCCCAAAACCGGCGCATATGAAACGCTTTTCTTTAAAGGCGGCGTTCCGGACGGAATTATTAACAGCAAGGGCGACTATATGGGAATTATGCATTCGGCTCAGGTATTCACCAAAAACGCAGTCTGCGGCGAGCGCTTTGACCTTGCCTTTGAATGTTATGCCCATCACTATGTGGCAGGCTACGGTCCTTATGAAAATTACGGAAAGGATTATGCCGCTCCGGGCGAATTTGACAAAACCTTCGAGTCGGTCGATATCTGCGTCGTAAACGAAACTATATACAAATTTGTCTTTGATTTAAACATTGTGCTTCAAATGGCGGAGTACCTTAAAAACGACAATTTCCTTAAAGCCAAGGCTCAAGATGCGCTTGAGAGGGTCTTTGCCGAGGTAATTCAGTACCCGATTGAAGCCGACAAAGAGGATATAGAAGGCTCGCTTAAAAAATGCATTACTTTTCTTGCGCCCTGTCTTGAAAAGTCATCTTCCGACGTTTCGCGCGGCGAGGTGTTCATGATAGGACACTCTCACATGGATACCGCGTGGCTTTGGCCCGTCGATGAGACTATAAGAAAATGCGCCAGAACATACTCTAATGTATGCAAGCTCATGGAGCAGTATCCCGAATACAAGTTTATTCAGTCCTCGGCGCTTCACGCAGACTGGATGAGGAGATATTACCCCGATATATTCGAAAAAATGTGCAAATACGTCAAAGAGGGCAGATATGAGCCCAACGGAGGCGTTTGGGTTGAATGTGACTGCAACATAACCTCGGGAGAGCTTATGGCAAGGCAGTTCATGTACGGTCAGCACTTCACAAGACAGTATTACAACTACACCTCCGATTCCTTCTGGCTCCCCGACACCTTCGGATATAACGCCGCAATTCCTCAAATAATGCTCGAATCGGAGGTAAAATACTTTTTCACAACCAAGATGGGCTGGAACGACCTCAATGAATTTCCTCTGACCTCGTTTATTTGGAAAGGAATAGACGGAAGCTCGGTTATCACCCATTTGCACAATATTGACGTTCAGCCCGACGTCAAGGACATTATGGCGCAGGTGGATTACAACAAGAACAAGCAGGACAGCAGTGCAAAGCTTCTTCCCTTCGGTCACGGTGACGGAGGCGGAGGACCCACTCCCGCGCTGCTTGAAAAGGCAAGAAGAGTTACCGATATACCCGGACTTTGCAATGTACACTACGGCACTGCAAGCGAATTTATGCAAAAGCTTGAAGAAAGGCGTGCTGAACTCCCGGTATTTTCGGGAGAGCTTTACCTTGAGCTTCACCGTGGAACGCTCACTCAAATGCACGATATGAAACGTTCAAACAGAAAGTGCGAGATAGCTCTGCACGACATGGACTATATGAACGTTATATCAAAAAATCCCAAAAACGAAAACACCGACGAGCTTTATAAGGTACTGCTCAAAAACCAATTCCATGACATACTTCCCGGAACCTGCTATACCGGAGTTACACAGAAGGCAGTTTTTGAAAACAATGAGGTGATACAAAAGGCAAATTCAGTAACGTCGGAATACGCAAAAGAGCTCACAAGCAGCGACAAGGACGCCCTCTCGCTTTTCAATACCACATCATTTGAAAGACAGGACTGCGTAAAATATCAATATAACGGAAAATTCCCCGAGTCTCTTCCCTCTCAGATCTACACAGACCTTGCCGGCAAAAAGGTGACGCTCTTTAGCGGCGTTAAGGTTCCGGCTCTCGGATCGGCGACAGTTAAGCTTTCTAATAAAGCATCCCTCTTTGAATCGCCTTTTGAATATGACTCCGAAAGTAAAACGCTGAGTACTCCCTACGCTAAAGTGTCCTTTGACGAAAACGGCGCTATATCATCCTTCTTTGACAAAACACATCGCCGCGAGCTTGGCAAAAAAGGAAGCGCGCTCAACACCTTCCTTATTGCCGAGGACGTTCCGAATTATTGGGACAACTGGGATATCGACTTTGAGACTATGACAAAGCTCAAAAAGAGCAACGGGCTTATTTCCTTTGAGGTAATTTCGGACGGTCCATGCGCCTTTATAATTCGTGAAAAGCACAAAATAGGCAAGGCGTCGACTCTGACTCAGGATGTAATATTCTATGCGAATACGCAAAGAGTCGATTTTCACACCGTAATAGACTGGAACGAGCGGCACACCCTGCTTAAAGCAAGCTTTGACCTTGACATCAATTCTTCAACGGTTAAAAACGAGATACAGTTCGGTCATATCGACAGACCCACTACGAGAAACAACAGTCTTGAAGCCGCAAAATTCGAGGTGTGCAACCACAAATGGTCGGATATATCCGAATCCCGTTTCGGAGTTGCCCTGCTTAACGACTGCAAGTACGGCATATCCGCCTATGACAACAACCTTTGCCTGACATTGCACCGCGGAGGCACAAGACCGGACATCACAGGAGACAAGGGCGTACATGAGATGACCTATTCTCTCTACCCTCACGACGCTTTTTCGACTTCAAACGTTATAAAAGAGGCGTATTTATTAAATATTCCCTGCGTTATTGCAGAAGGAAGCACAAGCGCTTCGCCCTTTATAACCCTTAGCGCCGACAACATCATATGCGAGGCGATAAAGCCCGCAGCCCTTGTCAAGGATGCTGTTGTTGCAAGACTCTATGAGGCGGAGAGAAACAAGACTTTATGCGAAATATCAATTCCCGAAGGCTACAAAAAGGTATACAGAGTTAATATTCTTGAGGACGTCAAGGAAGATATCACACCCGAGAATAAAAACACAGTCGAGCTTACCTTTGATCCTTTCCGCATTATTTCGCTGATGTTTGTCAAATAATAAGCAAAAAGCGCCTTTCCCACACGGAAATCAGTTAACAGACGGACTCTTAAATTAAATACGTATAAACGCGAAAGGTGAAAAAAGTTAAATGAAATTTCTGAAAAAGATAATAAACAGACTTACAATTGTCAGCTTCGCTCTTTTAATACAGCTTTGCTGGATAGCCTTCATTCCGCTGTTTTTAAACAATTTGTACTATCCTCTTTCCATGCTCTTTTCACTGCTGAGCTTTCTTGTGGTTGCCTTTATCATCAACAAACAGACAGACCCCTCAATAAAGCTTGCCTGGATTGTCCCTATTCTCATTTTTCCTTTCTTAGGCTGGGTTATCTACCTTTTGTTCGGTACAAAATTTTCAACCGCAAGTATTCGAAAACGCATATCCGAGGTCTCAATTGCAGAGCCCGAGGACTCCTCCTCAAATGAGATTATAGGGAAAGTAGCAGAAAAGGATCCGCACATTTGCGGGCAGATGCAGTACGTTGCAAAAAACAATTTCCCGGTCTATGAAAACTCTTATGCAAAATATTACCCGCTTGGAGACGAAATGTTCCCAGACCTTTTGGAGGAGCTGAAAAAAGCGGAAAAATATATTTTTATCGAAATATTCATAATAAAGCCCGGATATATGTGGGATTCCATTCTCGAAATACTTATCGATAAGGCTAAAGCGGGACTTGACGTCAGGGTGATGTACGACGATATGGGATGTATCAACCATCTTCCGTCAAAATATTACCGTCAGCTTGAAAAGGTCGGGATAAAGTGCATATCCTTTAACCGCTTCAAGCCCTTCCTGTCGGTTATCATGAACAACCGCGATCACCGCAAAATTATGATAATCGACGGCAAGGTTGCCTTTACCGGAGGGGTGAATTTTGCCGACGAGTATATCAACAAAATTACAAGATTCGGGCACTGGAAGGACGCCGCAATACTTGTTAAGGGAGACGCCGTCAAAAGCTTTATAAGGCTTTTTCTCGAAATGTGGAACGGACTGAGAAGCTCCGAAAAGGACGATATAAACAGCTTTATACCCGAGAATACAGAAAAATATTCCGAAAGCTTTGAAGGGCTCATTCAGCCGTACGGCAGCTCGCCGCTTGACTCAGAGATCCTCGGCGAAAATATTTATTTAAATATTATAAACAGCGCGACAAAATACGTGTATATTTTCACTCCTTATCTTGTTATTGACAACGTGCTTTCAGAATCGCTCATACTTGCGGCAAAACGCGGAGTCGACGTGCGCATCGTAATACCGGCAATCCCCGACAAAAAGACCGTTTATCAGCTTTCCCTCTCCCACTGCCCTGCCCTTATTGACGCAGGAGTCAAGATTTATAACTATACTCCCGGCTTTATTCATTCCAAGTGCTTTGTCTGCGACGACAAAGTCGCAACCGTGGGAACGGTAAATATGGATTACCGCAGTCTGTACATTCATTTTGAATGCGGATGTATCTTTTACGGCTCACCGGTTATATCCGATGTTTATAAGGATATGATAAACACCTTTGAGCGTTCTTCTCCGCTTGTCATCTCGCACAAGCGCAAAGGAATAATCAAAAACTTCTATTTTGCACTGCTGCGCCTGTTTGCGCCCCTGCTCTGAGAATATAAAAGCAAATAAAACGCATATTTTAAGCCACCGAAAAATCGGTGGCTTAAACTGTTTAATATTTCTGCACGGCTTTTGCCGTAGAGTTCGGAGTTTTATTCTTTATTCTTAGATTTAAGATACAAATATGATTTAAGTATTGTTATCTGAGATTTCGAATCCTCGATTTTGTTATCAAGCACATTTTGATACATCTCCTCGAGCGGGCATTTTACCACCTCAAGAAATTCGTCTTTGTCAAGATGCTGTGCTCCCCGACAAAGCCCAGTGGCAAGATACATGTATATTTTTTCGGTGAGTATTGCCGGAGAGGAATAGCCGACCCCGAGCTTTACTATCTTTTCTGCCGTAAAGCCCGTTTCCTCGGAAAGCTCACGAAGCGCCGCCGAAAGCGGGTCCTCTCCTTCCTCAAGCTTCCCCGCGGGCACCTCAAGCAGCTCCTTTCCCGCCCCGTAGCGATACTGCCTGACAAAATATCCGTTGTTTTCGCTGTCAACGGGCAGAATACAAACGCCGCCGCTGTGGCATACAAGCTCCCTGTCGACAATTGTATTGTCGGGAAGCTCCGCCTTGCACTTTGCCACGCTGAATATCCTTCCGCTGAATTTAATATCTCGGCTCAGTTCTTTTTCGGTAAATTTCATAGTATCTCTTCTTTCACATGCAGTGAGAGTTATGCCGCCCATTCGACGCCGAACATATCGGCAAGATTTCTGAGCGTTTCCTTTTCGCTTTCGGTGGTTCCCGCCTCTTTGGAGGCGGCATCAATGGCATCAAGGAGCGTTTTTTCGTCCTCATTTGTCAGCTTTTCGGCAATTCCGAGAGGATCCTTTACGCTTTCTCCCTTGTCGTTTGTGGTCGATGCTTTTAAAGTGTTTGCCGCGACCGTAGAGCCCTTGACGGTTTTGACAAAGTTGTCAACGTCCTCGATTTTTCCGCCTTCTCCGAAGACTGTATTTTCCGAGCTCTTGGAGGTCATTGAAATATCAAACAGATATTTTACCGCCTCCGCCTCGCTCTCGCTGTTTTTCTCGGTATCTCCCAGCTCTTCAAGCATAACAGCGAGCATATCGGACGCCGCCTCGGCTTTGCCTTCGGGAACTCCGAAATTCTCAATTGTTTGAGGATTCATGGCCTTTGACAGACTTTTCGCCTTAGCGGGATCGAGGTTTTTCATGAATTCATCGACGGCGGGTATCTTGTCGTCATGAGTCTTTTCGGCGTTATTTAGATTATCTATAAGCAGAACAGTGTCGTAAAATCCGACAAGAAGCGAGCTTATGGTTGAGTTTTCGGCGTTCGGATCGTCCGAATTATTGAGAATATCCCGTATATTCATGGTAAAACCGACTTTATTCTTTAAAAAGGCGTCAAGAATGCCTATTGAGGTATCCCCTATGTACTTGTTGTCGCCTATTTCCTCAAATGCGCCCCCAAGCGCTTCTATATTAAGCTTTTTAATTATTTCGACTCCCGAGGCGTTCTTGTCAAATTTCGATATATCCCCCGCAACCTTGGAAAGCTCTCTTGCGGAGTGACCGAGAGCCACGCCGAGCTCTTCTATCTCCTCTCTGCTTACCCCTTCAAGGCTTTCGCTTTGAATACTCTCAATTGTGGTATCTTTTGATATTATATCGCACGAGGGGGCAAGCGAAAGGAGTATTTCAAGCGACTTTTCATCCGCTTTAACCTTTTTAATAAGCTCTACTCTGTTATTAAACGCTGCGCTCTGCGCCGCTTTATCGGCTCCAAAGAGAGATGAAGCCGCCTCGCTTCCGTTCTTTTCGGAATATTTCTCAATGAATTGTTCGGCGCTTATATCCGGGTACTCACTTACAGCATACAGCCCTTCAAAGTACGAGGCGACCTTTTCATCATCCACCTTTTCGCTTTGAAAGAGTCCCTCATAAAGGGAGCTTGCAACGCACTTTGCAGTGTTTTCGGAAAGCAAAATTTGATACTTGTCAAATACGGAAACAGCTCCCCTCTCTGCCGCCTTGCGCCCTTCTTCCTTCTCAAGAGCGTACGCGCCCTCAAGCTTTGAAGCAAGCTCTTTATAAATTTTTTGCTGCAGCTCTTCGTTTGTGGGAACGCTCAGAGAGCGCGCCATATTTTCAAGTCCGAACTCGGTAAACTTACCGACAAGGGGTTTAAATCTTTCATTGTCATCGAAAATCAGAAAAATATCCTTTACAAAGTTTTCTTTTCCTATAACCTCAAGCACCTCATAGGGCTCGGAGCCCGACGAAGAGAAGAAAAGATGAAAGGCGCCGTTATCGCAAAGAACGGCTAAGGTTTCGCAGACGGTTTCAAGATCCTTGCCTATGGTGTCGCCGCTTGAGTCTGCAAACACGGCAAGCATGTCATTTACTATCGGATTTGTATACACGTTTGAGGGAAGCTTTATTCCGCCGAAATCCTCATTGTTTATCCAGGACGAGGAGGCGATGCTCGCAACGTCAGAAATAATGGTTTTAACAAGCTTTGCACCGCTTAACGCCTCCGGTATCTCACGAAGCATTCTTGCCTGCTCTTCTCCCCAGCTTTCAACGTCGGTCTTGTAAAGGGAGACAGTTCTTGAAGCAATTGCCGAAAGTCCGGTGATTTCCCTGCCTATGCTGTAGGTTTCTCCGTCGATTTCAATCGAGGTAAGCGTATTGAAAACCGCTCTGCCGCCCATGGCGTATGTAACGGTTTTGACCGGATTTTTATTCAGTCCGTCCACAACGCCGTCAAAAAGCGGCGAGCCGTTCTCTTCGTCAAGGGTGGAGACAACGTCGTAAACGTTTGCAAAAACAGTAACAAAGCCGTTTATCGGCACAAGCGCCGAAAATATGCACAAAAAGGCGATAATGCATCCGAACACGCAGGAAACACCCTTTGAGTATTTAAACTCGGTATTTATTTTGCCTTTGAGGATGTTTTTTTCGACTATGTGAAAAACAAGGTCAAGTATAAGCTTTAAAACAAAAAAGACGATAACAAAAATAAAGGGCGCGATAATTGCCGCGGGAAGAGCCGCAAAGAGAATTTCAAAGGTGTCGCTTGACTCTATAAGCTCGGCAAGCGTTCCTTCACTCCCGATATTTGAAACAACAAGGTCGGCAAGACCGGCGAAAGCGTCCTTTGTGACATGCGAAATAAGCTTTGTTATAATAATTGAAAGTAGCAGAGACAGAAAAGCTATCCCGCATTTTACTAAAGATTTAAAAAATCCTCTCTTATACGCAAGATATGCGGCAAACGCCATTATACCGAGGGCAAGCAGCGTTGTAAAAATGTAAAAAATAATTGCCATATATGCTCCGAAGGTTCATTTTATTTCATGATATTTTATCATACATTTAAAAACAAGTCAACATTTTTTTATTCGACGGAGTTTTGCTTTTTGCCGCAAAAAAATTTTTTATAATTGTTGCATTAGATATTTTTATGTGTTATAATATTTTCGCAAGACGGCAAGACCGTATAGCAAGCCGACTCTGTCGGCTTATAAAACCAAATTTTATTTATGAAAGAGGATACTGTATGGGCGGATTTTTCGGCGTGGCGTCAAAAGAAGATTGTGTTTTCGATTTGTATTTCGGAACCGACTACCATTCCCATCTCGGCACAAGGCGCGCCGGCATGGCGGTTTACGGCAAGGAGCACGGCTTTGACAAGGCCATACACAACATAGAAAACGCTCCTTTCAGGACAAAATTCACAGATGAATCTTCGTCAATGAAAGGAAATCTCGGTATAGGCTGTATTTCCGACTTTGAGGCGCAACCCATACTCATTCGTTCTCACCACGGCACATATGCCATAACCACCGTGGGAAAGATAAACAATTCGGACAAAATAGTCGAAAAAATTATTGAAAACAAGGCGCATTTCTTTGAAATGCAAAACGGCGATATCAACCAAACCGAGCTTGTGGCGGCGATTATCAATCAAAAGGACAACCTTATTGAAGGAATAAAATATGCCGAGGATATAATCGAGGGCTCGATGAGTATGCTTGTTCTGACTCCGAAAGGTATATACGCCGCAAGGGACAAGCTCGGAAGGACCTCGATAAGCATCGGTGAAAAGGAGGAGGGCTACTGCGCAAGCTTTGAAAGCTTTGCCTATCTCAATCTCGGGTACAAGGATTATAAAACGCTCGGTCCGGGAGAGGTAGTCATAATGACCCCCGAGGGAGTGCAAACTCTTGTCGCACCGGGCGATAAAATGCGCATATGCTCCTTTCTTTGGGTGTATTACGGTTACCCTTCCTCGTCATACGAAGGAATCAGCGTCGAAAGTATGCGCTATAAATGCGGTAAACTGCTCGCAAGGCGGGATAACGTTAAGCCCGATATAGTCGCCGGCATTCCCGATTCGGGAACCGCCCATGCGATTGGCTACTCAATTGAATCGGGTATTCCCTTTTCAAGACCCTTTATCAAATACACCCCCACTTGGCCGCGCTCCTTCATGCCCCCGAACCAGACAAAAAGAGATCTCATAGCTAAAATGAAGCTTATCCCCGTTCACGACCTTATAGACGGAAAGAGCCTTCTTCTTATCGACGATTCTATAGTGCGCGGCACGCAAATGCGCGAAACCACCGAATTTCTTTACGAAAGCGGCGCAAAAGAGGTACATATAAGGCTCGGCTGTCCTCCACTGCTTTTTAGCTGTAAGTACCTTAATTTCTCGCGCTCCACATCCGAAATGGAGCTTATTACCCGCCGTGTCATACTGACTCTTGAGGGCAAGGACCCCGACAAAGCCACTCTTGACGAGTATTCGCATCCCGACAGCGAAAAATATCGCAAAATGGTCGATGAAATATGCAAAGAGCTGCATTTCACCTCCCTTCGCTATCACCGCCTTGACGATATGATAGAAGCAATAGGACTGCCAGAGGACAAGGTTTGCACCTATTGTTGGAACGGAAGAGAATAAAAGAGCAAAGCGCAGCGAGCCGAGTTCATTTTAAACGGTTCGCTGCTCTCTGTATGTCTTTTTTCGCTTTTTTTATTTGATTTCTGATATTGCGTCCTTCATTGATTTTATATATTTTCCGATTTGGGAGGGCGCGTCCTTGCCGTACCTTTCAAGGTATTTTATAATGGCTGAGCCCACAATAACGCCGTCAGAAACTGCCGCCATTTTCTTTGCCTGCTCGGGCGTGGAAATTCCGAAGCCTATTGCGCACGGAATACTTGTATTCTTTCTTACAACCTCGACAATTGACCTCAAGTCGCTTTTTATCTCGCTTCGCACTCCGGTTACGCCGAGACTTGAAACTATGTACAAAAATCCCTCTGCCGCCGAGGCTATCATCCCTATCCTGTTTTCGGAGGTCGGCGCGACAAGCGAAATAAGCGGCACGGCGTATTTTTCGCACACCGGCTGAAATTCCCCCTTTTCCTCAAAAGGAAGATCGGGGAGGATAAGCCCGTCTATACCGATGTTCCTGCACGTTGAGATAAAGCGCTCGGCTCCGTATGAAAACACAACGTTGGCATAGGTCATAAATACCAGGGGAATTTTGACGTCAACCCTTATTTCCTTCACAAAATCAAAAATCTTGTCGGTTGTCACCCCCGCCGCAAGAGCGCGGATATTCGCCCCCTGAATTACAGGTCCCTCGGCTGTGGGGTCAGAAAACGGTATACCGAGCTCGATAAGGTCAGCGCCGTTTTTTGCCGCTTCACGAACACATGCGGCGGTTGTTTCAAGGTCGGGGTCTCCGCAGGTTATAAATGCAATAAATGCCTTCCCGTGCTCAAATGCGCTCTTTATTCTATTCATAGATATCCTCACCCCTGTACCTTGCAATTGCCGCGCAGTCCTTGTCTCCCCTGCCGGACACTGTAATTACGATTATTTGATTTTTATCCATTGTCGGCGCAATTTTCATGGCATACGCCACGGCGTGAGCCGATTCAATCGCCGGAATTATCCCCTCTGTCCTTGACAGGTATTCAAAAGCGTTTACCGCCTCATCGTCAGTAATCGGCACATATTCAGCCCTTTTGACATCGTGCAGATACGCGTGTTCGGGTCCTACTCCGGGATAGTCAAGCCCTGCGGAGATTGAATAAACGGGAGCGATTTGACCGTATTTATCCTGACAGAAATAGGATTTCATGCCGTGAAAAATACCTATTTTCCCCGTATTCACCGTTGCGGCTGTCTCGAAGGTATCAATTCCCCTTCCCGCCGCCTCGCATCCGATAAGGCGTACCTCTTTGTCGTTAATAAAGTTATAAAAGCTTCCCATGGCGTTTGAACCGCCGCCCACGCACGCAATTACCGCATCCGGAAGCCTTCCCTCCTTTTCAAGAAGCTGAGACTTTATCTCTTTGGATATGACCGACTGAAAGTCTCTGACGATAGTCGGAAAAGGATGCGGTCCCATTACAGACCCGAGGCAGTAATGGGTATCCGAAATACGTGAGGTCCACTCTCGCATCGCCTCGGACACCGCGTCTTTTAGCGTTGCGGTTCCGCTCTCCACCGCTTTGACCTCGGCTCCGAGCAGCTTCATTCGGTAAACGTTCAGCGCTTGGCGCACAGTGTCCTCTTTTCCCATAAAAACGACGCATTCCATGCCCATAAGCGCCGCCGCAGTCGCGGTGGCAACGCCGTGCTGTCCCGCGCCCGTTTCGGCAATAAGCCGCGTTTTTCCCATTTTCTTTGCCAAAAGCGCCTGACCGAGCACATTGTTTATTTTGTGCGAGCCTGTGTGATTTAAATCCTCGCGTTTTAAATATATCTTGGCTCCCCCGAGATTTTCGGTCATTTTTTCGGCATAGTAAAGTCCCGAGGGTCTGCCCGCGTAATCGCATAGCAGTTTATTCAGTTCTCTGCAAAACTCGGAATCGTTTTTATAATGCTCATACGCCGCCTCAAGCTCGATAACGGCGTTCATCAGCGTTTCGGGAATATACTGTCCCCCGTAAGCGCCAAAACGTCCTTTACTGTTTGTCATATAAATTCACCTTTCGTTACCTGTATTTCTGACAACATATACAAACCGTCTCATTTTTTTTTCGTCCTTTACCCCGTTTGACTCAATGCCCGAGCTGACGTCCACGGCGTACGGAGAAAGCGCCTCGATTTCGCTTTCCACGTTAGACGGGTCAAGCCCGCCCGCAAGAAAGTACTCTCTTTTGACGTTTTTTATAAGAGCGCGGTCAAAGCTCCTGCCGCTTCCCGCCTCTGCCGAGTCAAAAAGAATATAGTCCGCACTGCAGTTTTCGGCGTTTTTCACGTCCTCTTGAGTTTTTATATTAAACGCCTTTATAATCGGAGCCTTTGTCATGGCTCGAAGCTTTATTATGTATTCTTTGTCCTCGTTGCCGTGAAGCTGTACCATGTCAATTACCCCGCTGTGGGCAAGGCGCGCAACAGCCTCGGGCGCCTCGTTACGAAACACACCGACAACCGATATTCTTTTATCGGTCATCATTCTTAGAGCTTCGGCGTCCTCAAAGCTCACAAAGCGTCGTCTTCCCTTTGCAAACACAAAGCCGATATATTCGGGCAAAAGAAAATTTGCACATTCTATATCGCACGGTCGTGAAAGACCGCAAAGCTTAATTTTGGTCATTTTTTAAATCTCCGTAATAAGAGAGCGAAGCTCCCTTAGCTTTGCCGCCTTGTCGTCGGCTCGCATCAAGACCTCTCCGACAAGCAGAGCGTCGGCTCCTAAATCGTAGAGCGCCTTAACGTCATTTGCGCTCTTTACTCCGCTTTCCGAGACAAAAAGTACGTCGCGCGGTACAAGGGCTCTTAACCTTTTGCTGTTCTCGGTGTCGACGGAAAAGTCTTTAAGACTTCGGTTATTAACCCCGATAATGCGCGCTCCCGCACCAAGCGCCATATTGACCTCGCTTTTGTCGTGCGCCTCGACAAGCGCCGAAATGCCAAGCGTATCGCACACCGAAATGTATTCTTTTATCCGGCTTTCGTCAAGAATTGAACATATAAGAAGAATTGCCGAGGCTCCGAGCAGCTTTGCCTGATATATCATGTATTCGTCCACCGTGAAGTCCTTTCTAAGGCATGGCAGCAAAACATTTTCCGATATAACCTTAAGGTACATGTCGCTCCCCAAGAACCACCTCGGCTCGGTTAGAACCGAAATGCAGTCGGCTCCGGCGCTTTCGTACTCCTTGGCAATTTGCAAATATGGAAAATCAGGCGAAATAACCCCCTTTGAAGGAGACGCCTTTTTGCACTCGCAGATAAAAGACATGCCGGTCTTTTTAAGTGCACTCTCAAACTCAAAGTCGCCCTTTTTTGTCTCAAGCGCCATTCTTTTTATTTCTTTTGGCGACAGCTTCTCTTTTGCTCTTTCGGTGCGTTTTTGGGCTTCGGCGGCAAGGCTGTCAAGTATGCTCATAGCTCCCTGCCGTTGCTTTTTGAAATAAGTTTATTCAGAACTTCAAGCGCTTTGCCCGAATCGATAAGGTCAGCCGCAAGCTCGGTTCCTTCCTTTATCGAGAGCGCCTTTTCGCCGATATACAGCGCAGCCCCCGCGTTAAGCAGAACCGCATCTCTTTTAGGTCCCTTCACGCCGCTTAAAATATCACGAGTTATCTGTGCGTTCTCCTCCGGCGTTCCTCCCACAAGGTCGGCCTTTTCACAGCGAGTAAATCCGAAATCTTCGGGAGTAATAACGTAATTTTTATACCAGCTGTCACGAAATTCGCATACGGCGGTAGGTGCGCTCATTGAGATTTCGTCCAGCTTGTCTCGCCCGTAAACCACCATTCCGCGCTCTACTCCAAGATTGATAAGCACCTGTGCCAGAGGCTCGACAAGGTATTCGTCATACACGCCGAGCAGCTGTCTTTTGGGGCTTGCGGGATTTGTAAGCGGTCCCAGAATATTGAAAACCGTGCGAAAACCGAGCTCTTTTCTGATTGCCCCCACATATTTCATCGAGGTGTGATATTTCTGCGCAAAGAAGAAGCACATTCCGACCTCCCTTAGCAGTTCTATGCATTTTTCGGGGCTTTGGTCGATGTTCACTCCGAGCGCTTCAAGGCAGTCGGCTGTACCGCATTTTGAAGAAGCGGCGCGGTTTCCGTGCTTGCTTACCTTCATTCCTCCGGCGGCTGCGACAAGCGCGGAGGTGGTGGAAATGTTAAAGCTGTGCGCGTTGTCTCCTCCCGTTCCGACTATTTCGAATATATCCATGTCGGTGACAACCTTTGTGGCGTGGTCGCGCATTGCCGCGGCGCATCCCGCAATTTCAACAATAGTCTCCGCCTTCGTGCTCTTTGTTGAGAGTGCTGCTAAAAAAGCGGCGTTCTGAGTAGGAGTGGTCTCGCCGCTCATTATTTCATTCATCACGCTGTAAGCCTCGTCAAACGTGAGGTCCTGCTTGTTTACTATTTTTTCAATCGCTTCTTTAATCATTGTATTTATCTCTCCTTTGATATAAAATTAGAAAGCATTCTTTTTCCCTCGGGAGTCATTATCGATTCCGGATGGAATTGAACTCCGTATATAGAAAATTGTCTGTGCTCTACCGCCATAATCTCGTTATCCTTCGTATAGGCTGTAACCTTGAGACATTCGGGCATTGTCGCACTGTCCGCCGCAAGCGAATGATAGCGCGCCACCAAGGTTTTTTCACTGCATCCCTTAAATAGAGAACAAGACGTATCGAGTGACACCTCTGACTGCTTGCCGTGCATTAAGCGCTTGGCATATGTTATTGTTGCTCCGAAGGCGGCACAGATTGCCTGATGCCCAAGGCACACGCCGAGAATCGGAATTTCTCCCCCGAGCCTTCTTATAACCTCAATTATGTTCCCCGCGTTCTCCGGTCGCCCGGGTCCCGGAGAGATTATTATGCGCTCGGGTGAGGCGGCTTTTATCTCGTCGACCGTCATTTCATCGTTGCGTATTACCTTTATATTCGGTTCGATTTCGCCGATATACTGATATAGGTTATATGAAAAGCTGTCGTAATTGTCAATAAGAAGTATCACGGCTCCACCTCCTGTGCAAGCTCAAGGGCGCGAACGACCGCCTTCGCCTTGTTTAAACATTCCTCATATTCCTTTTCGGGGACCGAATCGGCAACTATTCCTGCGCCGCTTCTGACAAACACCTTGCCGTTTTTCTTATAGGCAATGCGAATAGCTATACAGGTGTCAAGATTGCCCGTAAAGTCAATGTAACCTATGGCGCCCCCGTAAATACCCCGTTTGTTGTTTTCAAGCTCCCCTATAAGCTGACATGCGCGAATTTTGGGCGCGCCCGAAAGAGTTCCCGCGGGAAGCACCGCCTCAATTGCATCAAGCTCGTCACATTCGGGGCGTATCCTTCCTGCGACAGTCGAGCCGATATGCATAACGTGAGAATAGCGCTCGATAATATGAAGCTTTTCCACCTTAACACTTCCAAACTCGCTTATTTTGCCAAGGTCGTTTCTCCCGAGGTCGACAAGCATGTTGTGCTCCGCAAGCTCTTTTTCGTCACAAAGCAATTCCCCCTCAAGCTCCTCATCCTCTTTTTCGGTTCTTCCACGGGGTCTGGTACCCGCAAGCGGAAAGGTGTGAAGTACGCCGTTTTCAAGCTTTACAAGCGTTTCGGGTGAGGCGCCCGCCACCTCAACGTCTGTCCCCGAAAAATAGAACATGTAAGGCGAAGGGTTAAGCGTTCGCAGTATTCTGTAGGTGCCGAGAAGGCTTCCTTCAAAGGGAGCAGAAAGGCGATTTGAAAGCACTATTTGGAATATGTCCCCTTCCTTTATGTGCCTTTTTGCCTTTTCAACCATGGCGCAGTACTCGTCCTTGTCAAAAAGTGGCGTGACCTTGCCGACAAGGCGCCCTGCCGGTTCCCTCTTCTTTTCGCCTGTATGCAAAAGCTTTGAAAGGCGCTCAAGGTCAAGCACGGCTTTTTTGTATCCCGTTTCGGGGTCGTCAAGAGAGACGTTTGCAATTAAAATTATTTTCTGCCTGAAATGATCAAAGGCAATGACCTTGTCAAATAGCATGAGATCGACGTCCTTAAATTCTTCGCTGTCCTTTACGTCGCATTTTACCGAGGGCTCGCTGTAGGAAAGATAATCGTAGGAAAAATAGCCTACAAGCCCGCCGGTAAAGGTGGGCAGACAGTCAAAACGCGGGCTTTTATAATCGCTCAGCACCTGACGGATATAACGGGAGGGGTTGTCTGTTTTGAATCTGATATTGCCCACCCTCATATCGCCGTTAATGCAGGTTATTTCAAGTATCGGGTCAAAGCCTAAAAAGGTATATCTCCCCCACTTTTCCTTTTCGGCAACCGATTCGAGCATATAGCAATGGGTGGAAATGTTTTTTAAAATTTTGAGCGCCTCGATAGGCGTGCAGATGTCGGAAAGGATCTCACAGCTTACCGGAACGACCTTGTATTCTTTACTTTCGGCAATTTTAAGCACCTTATTAAGATCCGGAAAAAAATTCATGAATACCTCCAAACTGACAAAAAAAAAATAAAATCCCCGACAGAAAATGCATTTTCTGTCAAGGACGAATAACAATTATCCGCGTTGCCACCTTGCTTCACGGCACAAATTGCCGTGCACTCATAAGATACATAAAAATATCCGAGGCGTCTGACGCGCGCCTTTGCGTCGCAGAATACTCTGAGCTTTAAGCTCATTTGACTGCACCCTCAGCGGTCCATTTGACGATATGTTTTTCACCCGACTCTCAGCGCCGCGGGTTCTCTGTGGAAGCATTATCGCCTTTATCTCCGCCTCAACGGTTTACAATGTGTAGAATAGCACAATTTTTTTATCTTGTCAAGAGTAAATCGTTAAAAAATCAAAAAATCGTATTTCGTTTTGCCAAAGGGTGCGTTTTGATATCGGATAAAATTACAAACTCTTTTTAACAATTGTGAATAAAATTATAGTGCGGTATTAACCGCAAACGAAAGGAAAGTTAAATGGCAATAAAAATAAAAAATACAGAACTTGCAGAAAAAGCAAAGGATATAGCAAAAAATTATAAAACGCTTTATATTATGGGCTGTTTCGGCGCGCCTATGAATGACAAAAACAAGTCGCGTTACACCTCAAACTATGCGTACAACAAAAAAGCCGAGAGAAAAGAACTTATTAACGCAGCCGAGGCAGACACCTTCGGATTTGACTGCGTGGGACTTATCAAGGCGATCTTGTGGGGCTGGAGCGGAGATGCCGGACGGACGTACGGCGGAGCGATATACAAAAGCAACGACGTTCCGGATATCGGAGCAAATAAGATGATAAAGGTATGCTCCGATATATCAGAGGACTTTTCCTCTCTTGAGAAGGGCGAGGCTCTGTGGCTGGAGGACCATATCGGCATTTATATCGGCGACGGACTTGCCGTGGAATGTTCTCCGAAATGGGAGGATAAGGTTCAAATAACCGCCTGCAACTGCAAAAAGCAGGGCTATAACACCCGAACCTGGACAAAGCACGGGAAGCTGCCCTATGTCGAGTATATTGTAGAGGAAGAGACTCCGAACGTTTCGCAAACCGAGACTCCCGAGTGCCCGAGCTTTGAGCTGTATGATATCGTTGCGCTAAAAGAAGGGGTCACAACCTATTCAAGCGGAAAGAGCATCGCCTCCTGGGTGAAAAAAGCAAAGCTTTACGTCAGAAAAATAAACGACAATCAAACGATAACCGTTTCGACCTTGAAGGAGGGGGCGATTACCGGCACCCTTTTTGCATGTGACCTTGTTCTGATTGAAAAAGCATACAATAAGAGCGAAAACTCTTCAAATTCCGAGAACGATAAACCAACCGCTGCGGAGCCCGATAAGCAGGAGAGCGACACCGAGCAGAAGGAGGGCGCCGAAAAAGAAGAGGTAACAAAGCCTGAGGGCACCTCTCCCGAATCCTCGCCTCTGCCCGAAAAGCAAGGCGACACAAAGTCGGAGAGCAATTCCCCCGAAGCCTCGCCTTTGCCCGAAGAGCAAGGCGACACAAAGTCGGAGGACGCCTCTCCCGAAGCCTCGCCCAAAACGTCGGAGGAATCCGAAAAGGAGAGCGAGAGCAAGCGCGAAATACGCAAGCTTTTTTGGCGTATAATACGTTATATCCTTGACTTTATTAAAAATCTTCTCAGCCGAGAATAAATAAAAAACCTCGGCGATACGGTTTTTTCGGGGCGACGGGAATATTCCCGCCGTCCCGTTTTGTTTTGGCGCAAAAAGGTACGAATGTTGCTCAAATATGAATAAGTTCCGGGATTTTATTTAACTTTTCTATAAATTTCAAATTTCCCTTGACAAGCCGTGCTTTATGTGATATACTGTGCGTGATAGGAAATCTAACTGTTATAGTTCGCGTATAACAGTTAACGAAAGGAGGCAAATATGTTCACCGTTGACCAGATGGCGAGAAAGCCGGTGTACGAGCAGATTGTCGAGCAGACCGAGCGGTTTCTGCTGACGGGGGCGTTGTCACCGGGCGATCATCTACCCTCCGTGCGCTCGCTTTCGCTGGAGCTCGTCGTCAATCCCAACACCATTCTCAAGGCGTACAATGACCTCGATAAAAACGGCATTATTCACTCGGTACCGGGCAAGGGCTATTTTATCTGCGAGAGCGCAATGGAGGCGCTGGGAGAGAGATACCGCAAGGATTTGGCAAATCTTCGGCAAACCCTGTCGGAGATGGCTCTCTCCGGTATCAAAAAGGAGGAGATCCTTTCCATTGTGGAGGAAATCTACAAAAATGCAAATCTGAAAGGAGCTAAGACATGATTCAGGTCACAAACTTAACAAAGCGATTCGATAATTTCACGGCGCTGGAGAACATCTCCTGCACCATACATGACGGCTGTATATACGGGCTGGTTGGCTCGAACGGCGCGGGAAAATCCACCCTGCTTCGGGTAATTACAGGCGTATATAAAAACGACAGCGGCTCGGTCACGATAGACGGACAGCCGGTTTGGGAAAATCCCGAGGTGAAGGGGCGCTTTACCTTCGTTCCCGACGAGCTGTATTTTCTGCCCGGAGCAACAATTAACCGCATGGCTTCCCTTTACAAATCGATTTACAAAAATTTCGATACCGCCCGCTGCAAGGAGCTTACCGGAATGTTCTCGCTCGACCCGAAAAAGCCGATTTCCACCTTTTCAAAGGGCATGAAGCGGCAGGCGGCAACCCTTTTGGCACTTGCCTGCAAGCCCGATTATATCTTCTTTGACGAAACGTTTGACGGGCTTGACCCTGTCATGCGCAACTACGTCAAGGGGCTTATCTGCGAGGACGTCATCGAACGGCACGCCTGCGCTATAATCACCTCCCACTCGCTTCGAGAGCTCGAGGACACCTGCGATCAGCTTGCCCTGCTCCACAAGGGAGGACTGGTTGTGGAAAGCGACATTCAAAACCTCAAAACCGCTCAATTTAAGGTTCAAATTGCCTTTAATTATCCCTACGACAAGGATCTCTTCACTTCAAACGGAATATCCTTCACTAACTTTACAAAGCACGGCTCCGTTTCAAACATGATAGTCAAGGGAGACCGTGAGGAAACCGTAGCCAAGCTGTCGACCCTTTCCCCGACGTTAATGGACGTTTTGCCTCTCTCGCTTGAGGAGGTCTTTACCTACGAAATGGAAGCGCTCGGCTACAACTTTCAGCTTAGCTGACTCTGATTTTGAAAGGAGTTTTCTTTATGAAAAAGAAGATCTTCAGCATAAAACTTTATTTAGAGGGCATACGCAGACTAAAGCTTGTCGGTATTCTCACAACGGTGGTTTTCACGGTGCTTGCCATTCTGATTCCCGCTCAAAAAGGGATTTCAGAGCTGATTTGGCATATAAATCACATTAACAAATATCCCAACGATACAATTGTGCGTGACAAAATTATTATAGACGGAGCACGCGTCAATCCCTTCCTTTTTGTGATATTTATAGTGATTGCGCCCATGCTTGCGCTAATGCTCTTCTCCTTTTTGAGCAAGCGACGCACCTCCGACTTTTACCATTCAATCCCCCACACACGAGTCAGCATATTTTTAAGCTTTTCGGCGTCTGTTCTGACTTGGGTTGCAATTGAAATACTTGCGACCTCTTTAGGCGCCGCGCTGACCTATCTGATATTTTTCAAGTTTTACGAGATAGCTTACGCCGAGTTTCTTACGTTCGTGCTCGCGACCTTCGCAGCGTCGGTTTTGGCTGTGGGCGCGGTAACTATTGCGGTCAGCCTGACCGGAACCACCGGCTCCAATATTCTGCTCACGCTTATGATTCTCTTTATCCCGCGCATTCTGATTTTTGCCTTCAGCAAAAACATACTGGCGCAGACCCCGATTCTCGTTGAATCAGGAGTTTTTCCGCTCTTTGACTACGACTACAACCTTTACACCGCCGTGTTTTTCATCCTTTCATTTTGGGATTCGTTCTTTGAAAACTTCCCATATTACCAGCTTCATAGCATTGTCTACTCGCTGATACTCGGACTTATCTATTTGGGGCTCGGTCTTCTCTTCTTTGTCCGAAGAAAGAGCGAGAGCGCGGAGCGTTCCGCGCCGAGCAGAGGACTTCAAACCTTCTACAGAACGCTGCTTACCGGCACGTACTGCCTGATTCCCTGCGCCCTTATATTCGAAATCATAACCCACAGAAGTGAGGACATATACGGAGATGATATCGTACTTTTAGTCGTGCTCTACATTATTGCGCTTCTAATATACTTCACCTATGAGCTTATAACCACACGCAAGTGGAAAAACCTGCTCCGCGCCGTTCCGAGGCTTGGCATAGTCGCGGTTGTAAACCTCGTTGTTATCGGCGGCTTTGTCGGCATACGCGCGTACAACCTGTCCTTTAGCCCCGCCCCAAATGAGATTAAAAAAATATCGGTTATCGTCGATCATGAAGAACACTACTATGTCTCTGACAACACCTGGGATAATTATGTAAACAGCCGGATAGACGAGGTCGATTTAGATTCCGACGAAATAATCAATATCGTTTCCAAGGCACTGTCTGAAAATACCGCCGAGCTCAAAAAAAGCGTACGCGACTGGAACATGTACGGAAGCGCTCAAAACACAAGCGATAAAAGTGTCAAATACTCGGAAATGACCTTCAAAATACACACAAAATTCGGCGTTAAAACACGCCGTCTGAAAATATCCCAGGATGACTTATATCAAATACAAAAGCTTATGCTCGACAATAAGCGGTATTTCAACCTCTGGACTGACATACCGTTCCCTGCCGAAGAACCGAATGTCTCAAGAGCAGGCTACAGTTCCAATAGTTGGTACTTATCACTGCCTCGTGAACTCCGAGGGGAATTAACCGACACCCTGTTACAGGAAATCAGGGGAATGGACCCGAAAATTATGATGGATATTGTGAGAGACTACAAGGATAACGATAGCTACGATCAATTCGCGGGTATAGATTACCCCATATGGGTCGGAACGAAGGTCGTCGAGTACCGCATACCTGTAAGCTATCGGTATATGCCCAAAACAACTGCGTTAATCCTGAAAGCTGAAAGCAATGAGACTGATGAACAAAGGAACATTCTGGAACATATGACCAAGGCGATGGAGCGTATGCCCGCTAACGCCATACCGGAAGGCACTATAAAAATCGTAATACCGAATTCCGATAAAATGGTTTACATCGCCGATACTTTAAGTAATGATATTTATCACCTTGAAAAGGTTGTTCCTGCAACATTCGAAGGCAACACGGCGGCTTTGAAGCTTCTGCTTGAAAAAGCCGAATGCCGTCCCGTGGAATACGGTGAACCCTTCATGGAAATAAAAATGGAAGTCAGCGCTTACGTTAAAGGAGATGATTTTGACGCAAGCAGCGCATACTATAGCGGATTCATACCGCTTCCCTCCCTTACAGTAGCCGAACTGAATGATTTACGCATATATCTTACTCCGAGTAAGTCGATGCCCGGCTCCGTGCAAAGTCAAAATTCGCTGCCCTCTGACGTGTCAAAAGAAAAAACCTTAGCTTTCTTCTCAAGTGGCGGCATTGCAAAGTACGGCTTTGTTTCAAACATAACAGTTACAGAGGACCCTAACAAATCGGTCGCGCAGCTGTCGGCTTTTTCCCATTGCGGCAGTCATTATTCCTTAGTCGCTTCGACAGGCATTTGCCAAAAAGCCGGAAGGCGTCGTCTCGAGGCTTAGCCTACCCTGATAGGAGGTTTTTTATGAAAATGAAAAATAAAATATTCAGCATAGGGATGTATTTGGACGGCATTCGCCAGCTAAAGCTGGTGGGGATTCTCACAACGGCAATTCTCACTGTGCTTGCCATTGTTGTTCCCGCCGCATGGGGAATTTCATTCTTTATCAATCACTCTCAAGTGAACTATTCCGATACCTCGTGGAATAATAGCGACGACCAAATTGTCAAAGATATTATCTACGGAGTGTACGCCAATCCCTTCCTCTTTGCGATCTTTTTGGTGGTTGCTCCCCTGATGACGCTGATGCTCTTCTCCTTTTTAAGCAAACGGCGCACCTCCGACTTTTACCATTCCATTCCCCACACCAGAGCTTGCATTTTTATAAGCTTTTCGGCGTCTGTTCTGACGTGGGTTGCAATTGAAATCCTTGCAACCTCCCTTGGCGCTGCGCTGACATATTTGATTTTTAACAAATATTTCGAACTTCTTATCGCCGAGCTCCTGATGTTCATGCTTTCGACCTTCGCGGCGTCGGTTTTGGCAGTAGGCGCGGTTTCGATTGCGGTCAGTCTTACGGGGACCACAGGCTCCAACATTCTGCTCTCAATTATGATTCTCTTTATCCCGCGTATTATCATCTTTGCCTTTAGCTCAAATATACTGGCTCAGACTCCTATTCTCGTAGAAACGGGCATTTTCCCGCTCTTGGCAGATGACTACAACCTCTACACCGCCTTGTTTTTCGGATCTTATCGTTGGAGTCTGCGCTCCCAAGACTTTACGTATTACAGGTTTCACGGCATTATCTACTCGCTGATTCTCGGGCTTATCTATTTGGGACTCGGTCTTCTCTTCTTTGTCCGCAGAAAAAGCGAGAGCGCAGAGCGTTCCGCGCCGAGCAGAGGACTTCAAGCCTTCTACCGTACGCTGCTTACCTGCACCTTCTGCCTGATTCCTTGTATTCTTATATTTCAAACCGTAACCGACGGATACGACTGGAGGTACGATAATCTCACCCTTTCTGTGGTGGTGCTCTATATTGTGGCGCTTCTTATATATTTCTCCTATGAGCTTATAACCACCCGCAAGTGGAAAAACCTGCTCCGCGTCATTCCCGGGCTTGGCATAGTCGCGGCGGCAAATCTCATCGTTGTAGGCGGCTTGTTCGGCATACGCGCTTACAATCTCTCTTTCTCTCCCGATGCAGACGAAATTACCGGCATTTCGGTCATCTTCGATGATAAATATTATAACTCCGGTAACTTTGAGGATTATGTGAAATGTCATATAGACGAGGTTGTCCTAAATTCCGACGAGGTCAAAGAATTGGTTTCCGAGACGCTGTCAATGAATGCTTCCGAACTCAAAGTAAGTGTGAACGAATGGGGATCGCACCAGAAAGATACCGAGAAAATGACCTTCATAATTAACACAAAGTTCGGCAGTAAAATCCGCCGTACAAAAATTGATAAGACGTATGCCGATACGATTAAGAAAAAGCTTCTTGATGACAAGCAGTATTATGACCTTTGGACAAACTTGCCCAAACCCGCCAGAAACTCGCTGTCTTACAGTTACGGAAACCTCTCTGATGGGTCAGATCCCATAAATATGCCAAGGATATTTGTCAATAGATTCACCGATACTCTGCGGGAAGAAATCAGTGAAATCGATCCATATGTTTTAATAGACCTTGTGAAAAACATCGAGGACGAAAATAGCTACGACCAAATCGCAATCGTATATTATCCCTTACGGGTCGGAATGTCGGTCAATACTTACCGCATTCCTATTAGCTATCGGTATATGCCCAGATCGGCTGCGCTCATTCTTGAAATGAACAGCAATAACTCAATAGTGCAACAAAACGCGCTGGAAGAGCTTGAACAGTTGTACATGATGACGGATGAAGAGTTGACCAATAGCAGTGGCTACGGCGAGATGATAATCTATGAGCCAAACTCGAGCGGAGTCCTTTACGGCGCCAACATCTTCAATTCTGTTGGGCACTTATATACCTTAGATACCGATATTTTAGAAAAGTACCAAGCGATAATGGCGCTCCTGCTTAAAAAAGCCGAATGCCGTCCCGTAGAATACGGTGAACCATTCATGGAACTAATATTAAATATCGACTATTACGATAAAGAAAATCCCGATTCCGAAAATAAAGTCCTATACTACCATGGCTTCGTTCCGCTTCCCTCGCTGACAGTAGATGAACTGGATAATTTGAATATCCGGCTTTCTAATAGAAATAACGTATATGTCAATTATAAATAAAAAAGCTCACCCGCAAAGTTAAACAAAAAAGTTTTTGAAAAGCTTTGCAAACACAAAATTTTCAATATTTTCGGGGCGACGGGAATTTTCCCGCCGTCCCGCCTTGTAATTTTTGCCCGCTTTTCAAAATGCGTTTAAAGCGATTTTGCGTTTTTATTGGCAATTATATAAAAAAGGCTTGAATAAAAAATAAAGATGTGGTATACTCATTAAACCGTGTTATTAATCGGTTCGTCTTTTCGACAATTTACCGGAGGAATCTTTATATGCTTTTCGGCAGGCAAATAAATCGATATTACATAAAATACGCGCCAATGCTCCTTTTAGGGCTTTTGGCGCTTGTCGCGGTTGATTATTTTCAGCTTGTTATACCCGAGCTTTACAACCTTGTGATAAACGGTATCAACAAAGGGATCGTAGAGCTCGACGGTACTTTACGCGTGTTTGACATGACGTTTCTGCTCGACGAAATATGCAGACCGCTGATTTTTATCATACTTGCGATAGTTTTGGGGCGTTTTTTATGGCGTATCGCTTTTTTCGGCTCCGCGGTGAAGATGGAGACAGACCTTCGCGCCCGTATGTTTGACCACTGCAAGGAGCTTTCCCAGCAGTTTTACCAGGTAAACAAGGTGGGAAATCTCATGTCCCTTTTCACAAATGACCTTGAAACCGTTCAGGACTGCTTCGGCTCGGGTATACTGATGTTTGCCGACGCGCTGATTCTCGGCGTCTTGGCGCTTTACAAAATGGCAAGAATGAACCCGTATCTGACGCTTTTGACTCTGATACCCATGGCGTTTCTCTTGATTATTGGAACTATTGTCGGCAAAAACATGCAGAAAAAGTGGGAGAAAAGGCAGGAGGCTTTCTCTTCACTTTCCGACTTTTCGCAAGAGAGCTTTTCGGGCATTGCAGTAATAAAAGCCTTTGTCAAGGAAACGGCGGAGCTTATGGCGTTTCACAAGCTCAATAAGGAAAACGAGGATGCAAACGTCAGCTATACGAGAGTTTCAACCATGCTTAATATTTTGGTCACTCTCTTTGTTGAATCGGTAATTTGCGTGATACTCGGTTACGGCGGCTATCTTGTACATGAGGGGATATTCAATCCGGGCGATCTTATGGAATTTATCGGATACTTTACCTCTATTGTCTGGCCTATAATGGCAGTCTCACAGCTTATTGAAATGGCTTCACGCGGCAAAGCCTCCCTTGAACGCATCACCACACTGCTTACAGCCCTTCCCGACGTTACCGACGCGCCCGACGTAAAGGATATGCCTCCTCTTAAAGGAAATATAACCTTTAGTCACCTCACCTTCCGTTACCCCGGCAGCGCCGTCGACGAGCTTGTCGACATCTCATTTACGATAAACGCCGGTGAAAACGTCGGAATAATAGGAAAGACTGGCGCCGGAAAAACCACGCTTGTCGACCTGCTGCTAAGAACCTACAACGTGCCAAACGGTACTATTTTCCTTGACGGAGTCGACATAAACAAAATACCGATAAAAACGGTGAGAAAATACTCGGCTTACGTTCCGCAGGACAATTTCCTTTTTTCTGACACAATTGCAAACAATATTGCCTTTGCCTGTGAGCAAAGCGACCCCGAGCTTATTCGAAAGGCGGCATGTCTTGCCGACGTTGACGACAACATCGAAGCCTTTACACACGGATACGAAACAATTCTCGGAGAGCGCGGCGTCACAGTCTCGGGCGGTCAAAAACAGCGCATTTCTATTGCGCGCTCGATCATGAAGGACGCGGCAATCCTCATTCTTGATGATTCGGTTTCTGCGGTCGATGTCAAGACCGAAAAGAAAATTCTCGAAAATCTGAGTGCACTCCGGCGCGGCAAGACTACAATATTTATTGCCCACAGGGTCAGCACGGTTAAATCCCTTGATAAGCTCATCTTCCTTGAGGACGGAAGGGTGGCGGCGGTCGGAACTCACTCAGAGCTTCTTGAAAGCTGCCCCGCGTACCGCACAATGGTTGAGCTTCAACGCCTTGACGACGCCAAAAGCGCCGCCTATGAAGGGCAGGTGTGACACATGTACGAATTATACCCTCTTTTGCTTGTAGGCGGCATTGTCGGCTTCTTCTCCTTGATTTTCTTTATCGCGTATCTTGGCATAAGGCGGCAAAAGGAAGCTGTCGGCTTCGACCGCAATATGAAGGACGGAGAAATAATCCGCCGACTGCTTTATTATGTAAAGCCCCATGTTCTCTCCCTTGCCGCAGTGCTTCTTGTCATGCTCTTTTCGATAGCGTACGACCTGCTATCCCCGATGATAATCGGGCAAATAGAGGAAATGATAAAAGACGATTTCCCGATGAGCAGGCTTCTTGCAGCAGTTGCGGTTTATGCCGGAATACTTATTGTTTCGCTTATATGCACTTACATTCAGGCGGTTCTGCTTCAAACCATAGGTCAGAGAATACTCTCGAAAATAAGAGAGGACCTGTTTGTGCATATCGAATCGCTGTCTCATGAACAGCTGAATGATATCCCCGTAGGAAAGCTTGTCACCCGCGTTACAAATGATACCAACGCAATATCGCTGATGTTCACAAACATTTTGGTTACCCTTGTTAAAAACTGCTTTGTGATTATCGGCGTACTTGCGGCAATGCTCTGCCTTAACTATCTGCTGACCCTTATGGTACTCTGCTTTGTTCCCTTTATTGTGCTCTTTACCGTGGTTTTCCGCAAATTCAGCCGAAAGGCTTACCGTAAAGTTAAGGACGGCACAACCGATATTAACACCTTTCTTTCGGAAAATCTCTCGGGCATGAAAATCATTCAGATTTTCAACAAGGAGAAGGCGAAGAAGGCGGAATTTGACAGAAAGAATATTGCCCTCGGCAAAGCCAAAAAGGAACAGATTTTTGTTTTCGGTATTTTCAGACCGCTTGTTTATATGCTGTACATTTCCTCTGTGCTCTGCCTGCTGTATCTCGGCGGGCGAGGATACATAAAGAATATTTATTTTATGGGACAGACTATAGGCAGCGGAACTGTGGTGTCGTTTTATCTGTATATTTCAAAGTTTTTTAATCCCATACAAAGCCTTGCGGAGCAGTTTAACTGGCTTCAATCCGCCCTTGCCTCGGCAGAAAAAATATTCACAATATTCGATATCAAGCCGAAGATTCAGGATGCACCGGATGCAAAAGAGCTTGTGCAGATAAAGGGAGATATAGAATTTAAACACGTGTGGTTCTATTACGTCCCCGGCGAATGGGTGCTAAAGGATGTTTCCTTTAAGGTAAAGGCGGGGCAAATGGTCGCGTTTGTCGGCGCGACCGGCTCGGGAAAAAGTACAATACTTTCCCTTATCTGCCGAAATTACGATATACAAAAGGGGCAAATACTAATTGACGGAATTGATATAAAGACCGTAAAGATTTCATCTTTGCGCCGACAGCTCGGGCAGATGCTTCAAGACGTATTTCTCTTTTCGGGAACCATTCGTTCAAATCTGCTGCTCAGAAAAGAGGGGGTACCCGACGAGGAGCTGATGGACGCTTGCAGATACGTCAACGCAGACCGCTTTATAGAAAAGCTTCCCGCACGCCTTGACGAAGAGGTGCGCGAAAGAGGAAACAATTTTTCGGCAGGTCAGCGACAGCTGCTCTCCTTTGCGCGTACTATTATTCACAAGCCCGCCGTAATGATTCTTGACGAAGCCACTGCAAATATAGACACCGAAACAGAAATATTAATTCAGGAATCGCTCGAACGCATGGCGAATATCGGCACTATGCTGATTGTCGCTCACCGTCTTTCTACCATTCGGCACGCCGACAGAATACTCATGATTCACCTTGGAGAGATTGTCGAAGAGGGCACGCACGAAGAGCTTCTTGAGAAAAAAGGCAGATACTATGAGCTTTACAAAATGCAGTACGCGGACAAAAACGAAAAAGAGCAAATTATAAATTAAGCTCCGACAATAAAAGGGCGGCGACAGGTAAAAAATTACCCGTCGCCGTTATTTTAATTTTTATAGTTCACGCCTCGGTATTTTTCTTCCTTCCGAATAAGCAAAAATAGGCGACAAGGCAGACAATAACCGACAAAATTGAGCCGATAACCGTTGCAAGCCCCATCGGCATAAGCGTATCTTTAAACATTTGCGAGGCAAGCCATGCCAGCGGAATGCGCGCAAAGCATATTGAAATACAGTTGTGAAGAAAGGAGATTCCCGACCTGCCGCAAGCGCAGAAAAATCCGCTAAAGCAGAAATGCACTCCCGCAAATACGCAGTCCCAAACATAAGAGCAAAGGTACTGCCCGCCGGCAACTATAACGCCGATATCCCGATCTTTTACAAACAGTGCGACAACAGGCTGTGCGACAAACTGCGCGGTAAGGGCAAAAAGAACCCCGAATCCCACCGCAATAAAGGTGGCGTATTTTAGAGTAAGCTTTGCGCGGTCTATTCGTCCCGCGCCGATATTTTGCGCGCAGAGCGCCGAAACCGAGGAAAGCATCGAGGAGGGGATAAGGAACAAAATCCCGATAATCTTTTCGACAATTCCCACCGCCGCGGCGTCGGTAAGTCCCCTGCTGTTTGCAATTGCCGTGATTACAAGAAATGAGACCTGTATAAAGCCGTCCTGAAAAGCGACGGGCAAGCCGACGTTCATTATTTCCTTAATTGTTTTTTTCTCGGGTACAAAGCACTCGCGCGTCAGTCTTATGCCGGATTTTCGCCTTACTATGACAATTAAAGACACCGCAACGCTTATTGTCTGCGCCAATGTGGTACCCAGCGCCGCGCCGCGAGGTCCCATGCCGAGTGCCCCGATAAACAGATAATCAAGCCCGATATTTGCAGCACAGGCGACGGCGATAAAATACATCGGACTTTTTGAGTCGCCCATTCCCCGAAACACCGCGCTTATAATATTGTAGGCTGTAATAAAAGGAATACCTATAAAGCAAACTTTTAGATATTCTTTTGTGCCCTGCACCGCCTCAGGAGGCGTTATCATGACAGAGACTATGGGACCTACAAAAATAAGAAGCAGGGCGGTAAGAGAGAGGGATAATAGGGTAAACAAGGTTACCGTATTGCCGATGGTCTTTGCCGCCTCGCTTTTTTTGTCGGCTCCGACGGCTCGCCCTATCATAACGGTTGCGCCCATTGCAAGCCCCACAAGCATAACTGTGAGCATATGCATCACCTGTCCGCCCACAGATACCGCGGTTGTGCTCTCAACGGCGTTAAACTGCCCTATTATAAAGAGGTCTGCCAAACCGTACAGGGTCTGCAAAAAATAAGAGAGCAGAAACGGCAGTGAAAAAGACACTATGGTTTCAAACACACTGCCGGTTGTTAAGTTCTTTTCCATAATAAATCCTTAAAATCTCAGCCTCAAAAGAGTTATGGCTTAAAAGAAATGACCCTTGTCAAATGACAAAGGTCAAGTCTTTTTATGGTCTGAGTGACACGACTTGAACGTGCGGCCTCTACCACCCCAAGGTAGCGCGCTACCAACTGCGCCACACCCAGATGCTGTTTTTCAGTCAGCCTTGTTATTATATCACACGCTTTTTCCCTTGTCAATAGTTTTTTAAACAAAATTCATATGTAAAATCAACTTTTTGCCTTATACGCAGAGTAATCCTTGCCGCAAAGAGAGCACAGCTTGTAGCCTTCCGCAATATACTTTGAAATCTCCTTGCCATCAATATCAAGTCTGTTTTTTTCGCTCATTTTTTTAACCGAGGAGCATTCGGGATCGATATGAATAACCTTTGTGTTTTTATTAATCACGGCGCCGCCGGTAATCGGTATATCCGAGCCGTCATTTTTGCTTGTACTTTGGTCGATGTTTTCGCTTTTTTGCTCGATTTTTGTACTTCCCTTTGCCGTGGCAATAACCGTCGTTCCGCTTGGCGCGCAGGAAATCTGCGGCAGGATAAAGGCTGTCAAAAGCGCAATTATAAGTATTTTTCTTCTTAAAAGCATTGCATCCTCCCGTGGTTTTCTACTGTGTTATGAAGAAATCGCCGGCGTTACCGGCGATAAATTCATCTTACTTTGTCCTGTTATATCGCTCAAGAATCACAATTCCCATATCGAACGCTTCGTAAAGACCGTTTTTTTCAAAATTCTTGACGATTTTATCGGCGCCGATACAATTCGGATCGGTACTTACTATCTGCCCGATAATTCTGTCCGGAACGGAAACCTTGGTGGTATTGTCCGCAAGCAAAATTTCCTTGTACGAAAGTATCATCATGTAGAGAATGTACTTGTCTTTCATACTGCCGTAACATATCATATTGTTTTCCCGAACGAGGGGCAGTCCTCTATATATAAGATATTTTCCTTTTATCTGTTCTGCCATATCCGCCCTCCTGCTTTTTTCTCTTAATAATATATATTATAGTCAATAACTTGGCTGAATTTATGGATATTATGTTAATTTTAATTTTTTGAATAAGGTTTTTTTATAACTTCGACATTTTTTGACAAAAGAAGCTTATTGTAAAGAAGGTCTGCTCTCTGCCCCGTCTCGTATTGATAGAGCGCCCGTTTATTTGAATACAGCTCTCTCTTTCGGGTTATTATCGGTATGCGGCAGAAAGAGGAGCTGACGGCAAGATATTTTCTGCCAATTTCGTCAAAGGCAAGGGGGGTAGTGTAAAGCGGAACCATGTCGGCGTATGAAGCCTCAACTCTAAAAATAGATCCAAGTATTGCGCGGCGGACTCTCGCTTTAGTATACCTTTTGTCGCTGACAGAGGTTATAAAGCTTTCAAGGCTTGCGCATTTTTTTGCCGCAGAGACCATTTTATGCGCCATGTCGAAATTAAGCGAGTAAAATTTTGAAATATATTCGGGGTCGGCAAGCGAAAAATACGTCAGCAAATATTCTTCAAACGCCATAAGTGACAGGCACTTATTATCTTTCAGACTTTTATAACAAATATCCGGAACAAGTGATGACAATTCTTCATTATTATTGTCATTATTCCCGACAATTAGCTCTCGCACGCGGCTTGCCGAATACCTCTTGTCTCTTTGCGGCAAAATAAAGTTGATATCGCACCCCGCCTTATTTAGCGCTGCTTGGTACTCAACTCCGAGAATATCGTTGGGAGAGGTAAGCAGCGGCTCACCAAACATCTCATTATAAAGCTTTTCACGAAGAGAGGCGTAGGAAATGTCAAACTCGCTTTTTGTAAGCTTACTCAGCCTTTGGCGAAAATCATCACAAAGCAGGTTATTTGCAGTTCTTACTATCCGCTCCTTGTCGCCGCACTCGCTTCCAAAGCATATAAAGTCGATATTTGCAAGCCTTGATATTATCTCTATACCCGACCTTGCAAAGCCCTCTGCTGAAAAAATTGAAAACGGGAACGGAAGCTCGAGCACAAGAGATGCGCCGCATTCAACTGCAATTTGCGCGCGACGGTACTTTTGCAAAACCGCAATATCGCCCCGCTGCACGAAATTCGGGCTCATAATACAAATAATACATGTCTCTTCGGGATAAAAATACTCTTTTATAAAGCGAAGCTGCGCCATATGGCCGAGGTGAAAGGGATTATATTCACAAATTACGGTAACATTTTTCATATACTTTTCTCCCCCTTTCGATGCGTTTCATATAAAAAATCAAAAAAAGCTTGAAATATTATACAATGTGTTGTATAATAAATTCATTCTAACATATGTTATGACTTTTGTCAATCAGGAGGAAAACAAAATGAATGTACTTGTTGTCAATGCCGGCAGCTCGTCGCTCAAATATCAGCTTATCGACACCGATACAGAGGACGTCAAGAGCAAAGGTATTTGCGAACGCATAGGGACAGACGGTTCTCTTATCGAGCATAAAACCGCAAACGGCGAAAAAATCACCAAACACATTGAAATGAAAAATCACTCGGTGGCAATGAAGATTGTCGTTGACACGCTCACCGACCCGAAAATCGGATGTATTAAGTCGGTCGACGAAATCAAAGCGATAGGTCACAGAGTTGTGCACGGCGGTCCGTACTTTTTCGAAAGCTGTCTTGTGACCCCAGAGGTGCTTGAAAAATTAAAGCTTTGCGTAAACTTCGCGCCCCTTCACACTCCCGCTCACCTTATGGGAATTGAGGGATGCACATCTGTCATGCCTGACGTGCCGCAGGTGCTTGTGTTTGACACGGCGTTTCATCAGACCATGCCCAGAAAGGCGTATTTCTACGCTCTTTCCTATGACATGTATGAGGACTACAATATAAGAAGATACGGCGCTCACGGAACCTCCCACAGGTTCGTTTCAATGGCAATGAACGAAATTCTTGCAAAAGAAGGTAAAACGGGCGACACAAAAATCGTCACCTGCCACATCGGAAACGGCTCCTCTATAAGCGCTGTGCGCGGTGGCAAGTGTATTGACACTACAATGGGCTTTACTCCCCTTGACGGTGTTGAAATGGGTACTCGCTGCGGCTCTATTGACCCTGCAATTGTTACCTTTATCATGAATAAAAAGGGCTGGGGTCCGGCGGAGATGGACAACTATATGAACAAAAAGTGCGGATTTTTAGGAATAACCGGCAAATCTGACTCAAGAGACCTTGAAGCGGCGGTTGAGAGAGGACCGTCCGATCCCCTGTACGATCGCGCGGAGCTTGCCACAAGCATTCTTTTCTATCAGATTAAAAAGCAGATAGGCGCATACGCCGCGGCAATGGACGGTCTTGACGCCATTGTATTCACGGCGGGACTCGGAGAGAACAACCCGAGACTCCGTGAGGTGGTCTGCGACAACATGAGCTATCTCGGCGTAAAGATTGACAAAGAGCTCAACGCCAAAATGCTCCGCCAGCCCAATACCGTAAAGCTTTCGACAGACGATTCGAAGGTTGAGGTTTATCTTATCCCAACGAACGAAGAACTGCTCATAGCCAAGGATACGGCAGCCCTCGCTTTCGGCCTTTGATATCGCTGCAGCGCCACAACATAAAACAGAAGCTCCGGCACATATAATGTGTCGGAGTTGATTTTTATGCCGCGTATCAAGCTGTCGCCTTTTACACTTATTATAACAATTCTTGTCTGCTGTTCGATGAAGGCAAAAATGCTTGTCGCAATTTTACTGTCCGTTTTTGTCCATGAGAGCGGACACATTATTGCGGCGTGCCTTTTAGGGAGCGAAATTGAAAGCGTTTGCTTTACGCCTCTGGGCGTCACAATTCACCGAAGGGCAAAAATAACCTCGTATAAAAACGATATTGTAATTTACGCCGCCGGACCCTTGATGAATCTTGCGCTCCTTGGCGTCGGAATTATAAGCTCTCATTTATATCTTGTCCTTTGCAACCTTTCGCTTTTTTTAATAAATATTCTTCCGATAAAGGTGTTTGACGGGGGAAAAATTTTAGGCGCCCTTTTGTCACGTTTTGCTCCGCAAAAGGCGGAGCTTGCAATAAAGGCGATAAGCGCGGTTTTTCTTTTCATTCTCTGGGTTTGCGCCGTGTATATTCTTATTGTGACCTCCTCTAATATTTCCCCGTTTCTTATGTGCGTTTACCTGTTTTTTGCGATATTTATATAAAAATTTGTCGAACTGTTGCATTTGTTGAAAGGTTGTGATATAATTTAAACCATAAACTGCGGGAAACTGCGATACCGAATGTTGCAAGCTATTATTTTTAGACATACAGCGCGCCCCACATTTGATATTTGATTTGTAATACCCGCATTTTTTCGGCGGAGGTGAGTCACACGGATCAAATGAAAGAAAGCACAAAAAACGGCAATGTTATTATAAAGCTTAAGGATATTGTCAAAACCTTTGACAAAGAGACCGTTCTGTCAGGTATTGACCTTGACATACACGACAATGAATTTATTACCCTGCTCGGTCCTTCGGGATGCGGCAAAACGACAACACTGCGCATAATAGGCGGCTTTGAGACCCCCGACTCGGGACATGTATTTTTTGACGGAGAGGACATAACAAACCTTCCTCCCTACAAAAGGCATATCAACACTGTTTTTCAAAGGTACGCCCTTTTCCCCCACCTGAACGTTTTTGAAAATATCGCCTTCGGACTGAGAATCAAAAAGACTCCTGAAGCGCAAATTCGCGAAATGGTCAAGGAAATGCTCACCCTCGTCAATCTCAAAGGCTTTGAAAAGAGGAACATTTCAACCCTTTCGGGCGGTCAACAGCAGAGAGTTGCAATTGCAAGAGCGCTTGTAAACAAGCCTCGGGTACTGCTTCTTGACGAGCCTCTTGCCGCTCTTGACTTAAAGCTGCGGCGGGACATGCAGGTCGAACTGAAAAACATTCAGCAAAAGACTGGCATAACCTTTGTTTTCGTAACACACGACCAGGAGGAAGCGCTCTCGATGTCTGATACCATCGTTGTTATGGCAAACGGCTCTGTCCAGCAAATAGGCACGCCCGAAAAAATATACAATGAGCCTGTAAACGCCTTTGTGGCGGACTTTATAGGCGAGTCGAATATCGTAAACGGCATTATGCTGCGCGACTATGAGGTGAGCTTTGCAAAGCAGACCTTTAAGTGTGAGGACTTCGGATTTGCTCCTAATGAGCCGGTTGACGTTGTGGTGCGCCCGGAGGATATCGACATCGTTCCCTTTACCGACAGTATGCTCACCGGAGAGGTAACCTCGGTGACATTCAAGGGCGACTATTATGAAATAATTGCGGACATCGACAATTTCAAATGGATGATAGAAACGACCGACAAAGTAGCCGTCGGAGAGACTATCGGCATTTCAATTGACCCGAATGAGATACAGGTTATGAAAAAGTCTGAATTTTCCGGCATGTTCGGCGACTATTCCTCTTTCAGCGACGAGCTGGACAAGCTTTCCGACCTCTCACAGGAGGATGAAGAATGAAAACCGGAAACCTTTTCAGAAAAGCGGCGGCGGCGCCGCATATACTCTGGTCTGTGATGTTCATTGTGTTTCCCCTGCTCTTTGTTATATATTTTGCTTTTACCGACAGCTACGGGAATTTCACCTTTGACAATATTACAGGCCTTTCGGGATACACGAATACCTTTATTCTTTCGATAGGCTTTGCGCTGATAGCGACGGTGGTTTGTATTCTTATAGGCTATCCTTTGGCTTATTTTATATCTAAAACCGCCCCTTCAAAGCAAAAGATACTCATTGTGCTGTTAATGCTCCCGATGTGGATAAACCTGCTTATAAGAACCTATTCGCTGATGAGTCTGCTTGACAACGGCGGACTTATAAACGGTATGCTTTCAAACCTCGGCTTGCCGAAGCTCAAGATGGTCGGCACGGGAGGCGCCGTTATTCTCGGCATGATATACGATTTTCTGCCCTACATGGTGCTCCCGATTTACACCACAATGACAAAGCTTGACCAAAGATACATCGAAGCCGCAAGAGACCTCGGCTGCAACAATTTTCAGGTTCTCACAAAGGTAATTATTCCCCTTACCGTCCCCGGCATCATTTCGGGAATAACCATGGTCTTTGTCCCCTCGATTTCAACCTTCTACATTTCCCAAAAGCTCGGAGGCGGAACCTTTGACCTTATCGGTGACACAATTGAGCGCCAGTTCCAGAACGAGCTGACCTATAACACGGGCGCCGCCATATCGCTAATAATGATGATACTTATTCTCATTTCGCTTGCGGTAATGAACAAATTCGCGGATAACGACGAGGACGGAGGAATAATTGTATGAAAAATCTCTCCCGTTTTTATATCGGACTTATATTTCTGCTTCTTTTCGCGCCGATACTTGTTCTTGTCGTTTTCTCCTTCAATACCTCGGGAAGCACCACGCATTTTGCCGGGCTTTCACTAAAATGGTATTTTGAGCTTTTTAAAGACAAGGTTGCGATAAAGGCGCTTGAAAACTCACTCTTTCTTGCTGTCTTTTCCTCGCTTATTGCAACACTTATCGGCACCTTTGCCGCCCTTGGGATAGACAGAATGCGAAATAAAAAAATTCAGGGCGCGATAAAGACCGTGACAAATATTCCGATGATGAACCCCGATATCGTGACCGGCGTTTCCATGATGCTCTTTTTTGTCGCGGTGGGCGGTTTTCTGCATTTTTCAAATTCGCTCGGCAGAACCTCCATGCTAATCGCGCATGTGACCTTTAACCTGCCGTACGTTATCTTGTCCGTGCTCCCGAGATTCAAGCAAATGGACTCTCATCTTTCGGAAGCGGCGCTTGACCTCGGATGCACTCCCGCCCAAACCTTTTTCAAAGTGGAGCTACCCTCTCTTGCTCCGGGAATTGCCGCGGGACTGATGCTCGCCTTCACTCTGTCGCTTGACGACTTTGTCATAAGCCATTTTGTAAGCTCTCCCGACTTTGTCACCCTTCCCCTTTACGTTTACAATCAGACGGCGCATGAGGTTAAATACAGCATGTACGCGCTTTGCACGATAATTATTTTAACCGTGCTCGTGCTTTTGCTACTTATCAACTTTGCAAATGCCGACAGCCTTAAAAAGCTCAAAGGCAAAAAAGCAAAGAGGGCGAAAAAACTTGCGGGGAGGGACTGAATTGAAAAGACTTTTTACTTATATTTTTACTCTTTTCATGCTGCTTGCGGCAATGGTTGTCCTTTCCTCCTGCCAAAACAAAGGCGCTGTAACTCTTTATGTTTACAACTGGGGAGAGTATATTTCCGACGGTTCGGAGGACTCCTTGGACGTCAATAAGGAGTTTGAAAAGTATTATTACGAAACCTACGGCGAAAGGGTCATTGTCAATTACTCAACCTATTCAAGCAATGAGGACATGTACGCCAAAATCAGCAAGGGCGCCGTGAAATACGACGTGATAATCCCCTCAGACTATATGATCGAACGGCTGATAGATGAAAATCTGCTCGCAAAGCTCGACTTTTCAAATATTCCCAACTATGAGTACATTTTCGATAATTTTAAAGGAGAGAACGCGTTTTACGACCCCACAAACGAGTATTCTGTCCCTTACGCTTACGGAATGGTGGGTGTAATTTACAACACCGCGCTTGTGGACAAGGACGACGAAAATATCGGTAGCTGGTCGCTAATGTGGGATGAGAAATATTCAGGCGAGATTCTCCAGTTCAACAATTCAAGAGACGCTTTCGGAACGGCGCTTTACTACCTCGGTTACGACGTAAACGAAGCGACAGACGAGGAATGGAAGGAAGCGCTTGAGCTCTTAAAGGAGCAAAAGCCTCTTGTCCAGTCATACGTAATGGACGAAATATTCAACAAGATGAAGGGCGGCTCCGCCTCGGTTTCATCCTACTATGCGGGCGATTTTCTCTCAATGTATGAGTACAACGAGGACCTTGCGTTTTACTATCCCAAGGAAGGCACAAACGTTTTTGTCGACGCGATGTGCGTTCCCGCCGTGTCGCAAAACAAGACGATTGCCGAACGGTATATTAATTTCATGCTGAGTGAAGAAATAGCCGTGGCAAACGCCGAATATACATATTACGCCACTCCCAATTCCCTTGTCAGCGAAAGCGAAGAGTACAGAGAGTACATGAACGGTATTCACCCTGACGCCATTGATATACTTTACTCGCAGAGCGAGAGCGTCAAGTCCTCGTATTATGAAAATCTCACTCCCGACAAGCTTATGATGATAAACGAGCTTTGGGAGGATCTCAAAATCGAAAGCACAATAGGAATTGAGATATATATTATCTGCGGCGTTATTCTTGCCTTTCTCGCCCTTCTTGCGCTCAACCTTGCGATAAAGAAATATAAGCGAAACAAGCTTTGCGCCAACCTTTTTGATAAAGACGAAATGCAGTGATAAGTATATTTGCATATTTTTGCAAAACCCAAATGCCAAATTGACCTTTTAACCCTTCACATAGCCTCAAAAATCGAAAGAAAGGTATAACCATAAAATGAAAAAATTTATTTCAATTTTATGCATAACTGCAATGTTATTTACGACTATGATTCCGACTTTTGTATCTGCAGCCGAGCTGCTTAAAACCGACAAAACGACATACACCGAGGGGGAAGAAATTCTCGTTACCGCCACAGGCTCGGGCAATGACTGGGTCGGACTGTACCTTGCCACCGACACACCCGAAAGCGATCAATCGATTCGTTGGTACTATGTTGCAAGAGACGGCAACGTATCCGGCGGCACGAAGGACATGCGCCAAGCGGAGAGAACGAACAGCAACCGTTCGGCATACTTTAGCGTTCCCGCCGGTGAGTACATAATCTATCTGTTTGAAAATGACGGATACACCGTGCTTGACAGCGTGAGCATTACCGTAAACGAGGATCCCGCCGCAAATATTCCGCCCGACGCTCCGACAAGCGCCGAATATGAAAGAACCGGAGCATTTGTGGGAGCGGCAGACGGCAAGCTCTCTATTACTGCGGCAAATGAGGAAGCGCTTCCCGACAGCTACAAGGCATATTGGGCAGACAAAAACGGAGCGCTTGCCGACTATACAGCCTTTGCTCCGATAAAATGCACGGGAAAGGTCACAGAATATGAAATGGTGACAAGTACGCTTATTCCCATAACCGCCGACCGAATTTTAGTCTACGCGGTAAGAAACGGCAAGATGTCGGAAAGCGCGGCAACCGTAATGCTCCCCGAGGGCTGTAATGATTACGACTTCGGTTCACCGCTTTACGAAATGCAGGTGCTAAGCGATATACATCTTAACGCATCGCAGACGCACATTCACAACATGCACTTTGCCACAGCCCTTGAAGATATAAAAAAGCTCTCTCCCAACAGCATCGGTATATTCATTAACGGCGATATTGCCGACAGCGGATCGGTCTCCGAATACCGCTGCTTCAGACAGCTGTTATCAAACGCCGGAAGCTCTCTGCCAAGCGTTTACTGCGCTATAGGGAATCACGACCTTGCAAACGGACCGTATGACACGCATCTTAAAAATTTCTTACAATATACCGAGCCCGGAGTCGACTCGGTCTACTATGACCTTTGGCTAAACGGAGTGCACTTCATATTCCTCGGAAGCGAGAGCTTCGGGCTTCAAGCCGATCTGTCAACCACTCAGCTTAATTGGTTTAAGGAAAAGCTTAACGAGGACAGAGACGAAAACCGTCCGATATATGTATTTTTGCATCAGGGAATTATTGACACCGTTGCGGGAACCTTCGCTTATCAGGAGTGGCACGGCATTAAACAGTCAAGAGCGTTTGCAAAAATATTAAAAGACTATCCCGAGGTTGTTCTCTTTACCGGTCACAGCCACTGGGAAATGGACTCGCTTCACACTATGAAGCCCCGCGACGACAAACTCCCGACTATTTTCAACACCGCCGCCGGAGCGTATCTCTGGAACGATGATTCAATTGAAACAAATCAAGGTATTGAGGGCTCGCAGGGATATTACATCTACGCTTATAAAGACAAGCTGATTGTCCGCGGCAGGGACTATGTAACAGGACAATGGATCGCCTCGGCACAGTTTATCGTCGACTTTCCGCAAAGCGAAGAGGAAGAACCGATAATTGGCGACGATATCGTAACGCCCGAAGCACCGCCGAGCAATAAGTTTGTTTCAAGCTACATAAAGCCGGTAATCGGCATAGGTATCGGCGCGCTTGTTATTGCGGCAGGCGTATCAATAGCGCTTGCAGTTACCAAAAAGCGCAAATCAAAAAGCAAAAATATTTAATACCAAAGCGGAAAATACCTAAAAAACGGGAGAGCCGAAATAAAGCTCTCCCCTGTTTTTTATTAAATTTTATTTGACATTGACTGCTGCAAGCGTTGCGCTCGGATAATATACCGAAATAATATCAGAAAACGTTTTACCCTGTTTTGCAAGGCTCTGCGCTCCGCTAAAGCTCAGTCCGACTCCAGAGCCGACTCCTTCGCCCGAGAAGACAAAATGTCCCACAACTCCGGATAGCGCGCGCGTTTCCTCTTTTGCATTGCCGTTTTCATCAAAGCTTTCAAAGGTGACCGCGCTTCCGCTTTTGCCGACGATAAAGGCGGCGCTTTGGACAATGCCGTCAAGCGCGATTCTTATATTCTCACTGCCGCTTATCGTCACGCTGTTGTCAAGGATGTCGGTAAACGTAATTTCGGTTATATACAGCGAATTTTCGCTTCTCTTGTCAACAGAAATACTGCGTATTGAGGTTTCAAGCTTGTTATATCCCGCGGCGTTGAGCGTTCTGCAAAGCTCGCTCGGTGAAACGCTCGCCGTCCAATCGTCAAATGCCGCATTGTCCAAATCCCACGGCGTTTTTAAAGAGGTAAGATAAGAAAGATTATTTCCTATGGCGTCGGACAGTGAAACGGTAGTAGAGCCGCTTGAGATGCAGTATACGGGATAGATTAGTTTTTTCTCATAGGTCAGCACGTTGTCAAGCGTTTGGTCGACAGCGCCCGAAATACTTTCCGAAACAGAAGCGCATCCTATGTACTTTTGGCAGTGAGAATCGCTGCACACGTCAAAGCCCTGCTCGCTGTGTACGCCATGCAGATTATAAGCAAGAGTTCGAAAAACAATTGCGCAGGCTTTCAGCATTTCAGAGGAATAATTTGAGGAAAGCTCAACAGACATAACCGATTTTACGTAATCGTCGGCAGTAAGAGTGTTGATAATCCTTAAAGCTCCCTTATTCTCGCTGTTGTCTCTGCAAAATTCAAATGTGCCGTAAAACTGCTCGCCCTTGCCGTTTGTCAAAGGATTATTGCCCGAAGAGCTTATTTTAAGGTCGCTTTTGCTGTCGGTTTCAAAAAGTATTCTGTTTTCGCCCGTGTGAACTGTCATCATATTGTCATTCGGTTCTGCGATATCGGCAACAATTTTGAAATTTTGCTGAAGCTCGCCAAGAAGATTTGCGGCTTCCTCCTTTGTTGCATAGTCGCCCACCGCAATATAACATTCCGAGCCGATATACATCGGAAAGGCGTAAACCTGCAGTCTTGAAAAGGCGTCCGACTGGTTGAGTCCGGAAATATATTCGTTTATATTTTCCTTTGTAAAGCCCTGACCTACATTTCCCGAGTCTCCCGAGGCTCCGGGAACGACAAAGACGGGATTGTCCTGCCCGGAAGAGGAGCCGCCGCCTGCTGTCTGAATGTAAGATATTCGAACATGATAACCTCCGATTATCAAAACTCCGTTGGTGTTGTCAGATATTTCGCCGTTATATATATACTCGTTGCCGTCAAAGGAAACGGTGACCTCGCCTGTTATATCGTCAAGCTCTAAATTGTTTGTATACACCGTCAGCATTCCGGTGCTGCTTAGTGTGCAGCCCGGAACAGCGCTTGAAAGGTAGTTAAGTCCGACGCTTATTTCGCGGCTCTTGACGTTGTATTTTTGATTGTCCTCGGGCGCGGCGAAGGAATCGGTTAAAAAAGAGGTGATAACCATAAAAACTATTCCAAACACCATGAGGGCGCCGAGAAAACCGCAAAGAAGCCTTATCCAAAGCTTCGCGTCGCTTTCCTTATACTTTTGTTTCTTTCCCATCTTTTCTCCTTTCCGAGTTTAATCGCTATATCAGCTTTATCTGATTTTCAGAGAGCTCATATTCGCCGTAGCTGACGCCTGTTGCGGGTATTTTTGTTTTGCGAAGCGATTTGCCGCCGGAGCTCTTTCCCGCAAAATTCTTTATAGCTCCTACAACCTTACAGCCCTTTTTAAGAGAAAAAACCGTAACTCCTTGAGAATTTCGCGTGGTTTTTATTGGGATAAGCGAAGAATTTATCAGTATCGCTTTATTTGAGCTGTCAAGAATAAGCATATCAAAGGGCGCATCCTCATAAAGCACCGCTGCTATCGGAGAGTTTTGAGAATATGCTCCGGTAAGCTTTTTGCGGTTTCCCTTGGTCTCGTAAGCGGAAAGCGGAACTCTAACTCCCTTTCCGTTCTCGAAAATAAACACAATGTATTTGTCTTCAAAATATTCCTTCACTCCGCAAAAGAAAATTGCCCTCTCTCCCTGGTCAAAAGACAGCTTTGCAGGTACATATTCGCCCATAACCGAGGATTTTACGCAGTCAAAAGCCGAAGCCTTCGATTTATAGCACTGCGCCTTATCGGAGAAAAACAACAGGTCGGTAAGGTTGTCACCGTCCTCTGCGACGATCACCTCGTCTCCCTCCTTGACCTTTTGCTCCTCGGAGGTTTTGTATGAATTGAAATTGACCTTTTTGAAATATCCTTCTTTTGTAAAGACGAGCTTTACGTTGTAGTTTTCAACCGTATCCTCTTCCTCGTACTGCACTATCTCATGAGGATATATTATTTCGGTCAGCCTGTCCTTTTTATATTTATTTTTAATTTCTTTTAGCTGTGAGGCGATATAATTTTTGAGCTTTGCATCGCTTGAAATAAGCGTTTCAAGCTTTTCAATCTCGTCTTTTAGCGATTCTATTTCGTTGATTTTGCTAAGAATATATTCTCTGTTAAAGTTTCTTAATTTGATTTCGGCAATAAATTCCGCTTGAATTTCGTCAACGTCAAAGCCCTGCATAAGATTCGGTACAACATCCCTGTCGTTTTGAGTGTTACGCACTATTTTGACCGCTTTATCGATGTCAAGCAGGATTTTTGCAAGTCCGAGAAGCAGATGAAGTCTGTCGTTTTTCTTGCCGAGCTCGAAGGTAAGCTCCCGACGAACGCATACCATTCGGAATTTTATCCATTCCTTGATTATATCAATAACGCCAAGCTGTTTTGGTACATTGTCGATAAGAACGTTAAAATTGCAAGCAAAATTGTCTTCAAGCGGCGTAAGCCTGTAAAGCTTTGCCATAAGAGCGTCCGGGTCTGTGCCCTTTTTCAGGTCAAGGGTGAGCTTAAAGCCACTGAGATCGATTTCGTCTCTGAAATCCGACACCTCTTTAAGCTTATTCGCCTTTACAAGCTCCATGAGCTTTGCCATGATTTTTTCAATCGAGGTGGAATAAGGTATTTCTAAAATGTCGATGCAGTTTGCCTTCGGGTCATAGCGATATTTTGCCCTAAGCGTGAAATTCCCGTGTCCGGTTTTATAAATGCTTGTAAACTCTTCCCTGTCGTATATCACGTATCCGCCGCCCGCAAAATCGGGCGCTTTTATGATATCCAGCATTTCGTCAACGTCGGTGTGCGGATTTTTCAGAATCTGTATTGTCCCGTCACACACCTCGGCAAGGTTAAAGGAGCATATTTTGCTTGCAACTCCCACGGCGATACCCATATTGGGTGAAACGAGAATATTCGGAAAAGAGGTCGGAAGCAGTACCGGCTCGGTCGTTGTATTGTCGTAGTTTGGTACCATATCGACGGCATTTTTATCGATACCCCTGAATATTTCGGCGCAGAATGGGTCAAGCTTTGCCTCAGTATAACGTGATGCGGCGTACGCCATTGAGGTTGAATACTGCTTTCCGAAGCTTCCCTTTGAATCGATAAAGGGATGAAGCAGTGACTGATTGCCCCTTGTAAGGCGCACCATGGTATCGTATATCGAAGCGTCGCCGTGTGGGTTTAGGTGCATGGTTTGTCCCACAATATTCGCGCTCTTTGTTCTCGGACCGGTCATAAGTCCCATCTTAAACATTGTGTAAAGAATTTTCCTGTGAGAGGGCTTAAATCCGTCAATTTCCGGTATCGCTCTTGATATTATGACGCTCATAACATACGGCATGTAGTTTTTTTCAACCGTTTCGGTTATGGGCTGGTCTACAATAGGCGCGATTTGCTCCGAGCTGTTTGTTTCTTCTTTTATCTTTTTTCTTGCCATCTTTACTCCGACAATCTAATAAATTAATGTCTTTTTATCTTAATTTTTTGTATTCTTATACCTTTATAACGCGATATCCCGCGGCTTTTATAAGCCTGTTGAATATTGCAAGACCTATTCCGTCTTTTTCGGGCAACGCCGCGTAAATGTCTTTTACGCTGCTGTCGCAGTCTATATCTCTAAGCAGTGCAAAAAGTCTGTGAGCGGTGTTTTGTTTATCAATTCTGCTCCCGATAACTATCGAATTTTTAAGCCCTGCAAGCTCCGTATCTTCATAGTAGCACAAAATCGCCGCGCCGTCAACATCCCTTAACTCATATAATTTTCTTTTTACAATTTCGTAATCTCCGTCAAAGAGTGTGACGCTTGCCCTTGGGGCATAGTGACGGTATTTCATGCCCGGTGCCGCAGGTCTTTCCGAGTCGTCAAGCTTTTGGGTCACCGCCTTATCAAGACTCACTCTAAAGCCGCACTCCTTGAGCTGTTCGAGAGTGATGCCTCCCGGGCGGAGCAGTTTTAGAGAATTATCGCCCTCAACCGAGACAATTGTCGATTCAAGCCCTATACTGCATTCTCCCGCGTCGATTATCGCGTCTATTCTGCCGTAAAGGTCGTTTATAACATGGGAAGCCCTTGTGGTTGACGGCTTGCCCGAAAGATTGGCTGAGGGCGCCGCTATCGGTACGCCTGCATACCTTATAAGCTTGTTTGCGACAGGATTTGAAGGTACCCGCAGTCCGACGGTATCAAGCCCGCCCGTAACATCGAACGGTATTATATCCTTTTTTTGCAATATTACAGTCAGCGGACCCGGCATGAATTTTTCGGCAAGCTTAAAATATGTATCGCTGACATATGCGAATTTTTCCGCATCTTCGGGAGTTGAAAGGTGGACTATAAGCGGATTGTCCGAGGGTCTGCCCTTGGCGGCGTATATTTTTTTTGCCGCGCCCGACAGAAGAGCGCTTGCACCGAGCCCGTAAACCGTTTCAGTGGGAAAGGCGACAAGCCCGCCCTCTCTTATTATATTTGCCGCAATTCTTATTCCGTTATCGTCGTTTCCCGATATTATGAGTGTTTCCATATAATATATTTCAATGAAATTCCCCGTTTTTCAGTTTTTCCGCCGTATCCGCCGCAATGAGCGCGTCGATAATATCGTCAATACAGCCGTTCATAACGCTTTCAAGCGAATAGAGCGTCAGCCCTATTCTGTGGTCTGTAAGGCGTTTTTGCGGGAAATTGTACGTCCTTATTTTTTCGCTTCTGTCTCCCGTTCCGACCTGACTTTTTCTCTCTCCGGCAATTTTCTCATCCCGCTCGGTCTTTGCGATGTTATAAAGCTTACTTCGAAGCAGAGCCATCGCCTTGTCGCGGTTTTTGAACTGCGAACGCTCCTCCTGACACTCAACGACTATTCCCGAGGGTTTATGTGTTATTCTTACCGCCGATTCGGTCTTGTTGATATGCTGACCTCCGGCTCCGCTTGACTTACAGCTTTCGATTACAAGGTCGGAGGGATTTATTACAATATCGACGTCCTGTGCCTCGGGAAGGACTGCCACCGTCACGGTTGAGGTCTGTATTCTTCCCTGAGACTCGGTGACCGGAACCCTTTGAACTCTGTGAACTCCGCTTTCGAATTTAAAGCGCGAAAATGCGTCCTCACCTGATGCCATAAAGCATATTTCCTTAAAACCGCCGAGCTCGGTTTCGTTAAAGCTCACCCTTTCGGTTTTGAGTCCGCGACGCTGGGCGTACATTGTGTACATTCGGTAAAGGTCGGCGGCAAAAAGCGCCGCCTCTTCCCCTCCGGCTCCCGCTCTTATTTCAACTATAACGTTTCGCTCATCGTCGGGGTCCTTTGGGATAAGCATTATTTTAAGCTCTTCAAAGGTTCTGTCAAGCTTTTCCTTTGCCGCTCTTATCTCTCCTTCGATCTCTTTTTTAAAGTCCGGGGTGTCCACTTCAAGAAGCATTGACGAAAGCTCGCTTATTTCATCTTTGCATTTTTTGTATTCCCTGTATTTTTCAACAAGGGGGAAAAGCTGTTTTTGCTCCTTCATCAGCCTTGCGTATTCCGCGGCGTTTTCAATAATATTCGGCTCGCTCAGGCTGTTAATAATGCTTTCATAGCGTATTTCTGTTTTTTCAAGCTTTTCAAGCATCTTTTTGCTCCTTGTCCTTTAACCATTCGGCAAAATCCAACAGAACCGAAGCATCGGACACGTGCAGGTCGGTCGGCAGTGAATTTATGTCAAACCACGCACATTCAAGCGCCTCGACCTTGTCGGGAACAGGCTCGCAAAGAAGCTCGTTTGTGACGTATACCGTGTTGATATACTGCACCTTGTCGCCGTTTTTATAGCAGACAAACTGCTCTTTTCCCGAATATACTCCAAAGAGTTGAAGTCTTCCAACCTTCACTCCGATTTCCTCGACAAGCTCACGGCGAACCGCCTCCTCGGTGGTTTCTCCGAGCTCGACAATTCCCCCGTGATACGCCCAGCACAAATCGTCCGCGCGCCGCTGGAGCAGTACCTTGTTTTCTTTGTATATTATAACTCCCGCGCCGACAAGCATAATAGGGTCATGCCCTACAAATTGCCGAAGGTATTTGTAATATTCCATGTATTTTCCTCTCAGGTAACAAAATCAAATTCAAAGTCGTATATGCTGACAGTGTCACCGTCTTTAACCCCCGCGCTTAAGAGAGCGTCGATAACGCCGTATTTTCTGAGCATTCTCTGAAAATACATCAGCGATTCACGGTCGTCAAAGTAAATGTCAGCCATAAGGCGAAGCAGCCATTCTCCCTCGACAACATAAACTCCGTTTATATTTTTAATTGTAACGTCATGATTGGTTCTGCACTCAACATCGTCCTTTTCGATATATTCGGTCTCATACACCTTGACGGGAGGCAGTTTTGTGAGCTTTTCGTAAACAAGATTTAAAAGCTTTTGTATGTTTTTGTTTTCAAGCGCAGATATCATGACCGTTTCATAGCCGTTTTCTTTGCAAAAGTTCTCAAAAGCCGACAAATCGCTGTCACTTTCAAGCAGATCGCATTTATTTGCGGCAATTATCTGAGGACGGTTCATAAGCTCAGGATTGCTTAGCTCAAGCTCGCGGTTTATGGTTTTTATGTCTTGAACGGGGTCTCTTCCCTCTTTGCCCGAAATATCGACGACGTGAACGAAAAGCCGGCATCTGTCTACATGTCGCAAAAACTCATGCCCGAGCCCGGCACCCTGTGACGCGCCCTCGATAAGTCCGGGAATGTCGGCGGCGACAAACGCTCTCTCCCTATCAAGCTCTACGACTCCGACAGACGGTTCAAGCGTTGTAAAATGATAGTCTGCGATTTTCGGTCTTGCCTCGCTTATAACCGAAAGAAGAGAGGATTTTCCCACGTTGGGCAGTCCTATAAAGCCCACGTCAGCTATAAGCTTAAGCTCAAGTGTTATCTCTTTGTATTCGCCCTTTATGCCCGCCTTGGCAAAGCGTGGTATCTGCCTTGTCGGAGTGGCAAAATGCTTGTTTCCCCATCCGCCTTTTCCGCCTTTGCAGATAAGAAAATCCTCGCGCTCCGACATGTCCTTAATTACAAGCCCGGTTTCGGCGTCCTTTATGAGAGTTCCGAGCGGAACCGGCAATATAAGGTCCTCGCCGTTCTTTCCGTGGAACTTCGAGCCCGAGCCGTCGCCCCCGTTTTGGGCGGTAAATTTTCTTTTGTACTTGTAGTAGGTCAGAGTGTTTTGACCTTCCTCAACGCGAAAATACACGTTTCCGCCTCTTCCGCCGTCCCCGCCGTCGGGACCGCCGTGCGAGACGTATTTTTCCCTTCGGAAGGAGACCGCGCCGTTTCCGCCGTCCCCTGCCTTAATTGTGATTTTAACCTTATCAAAAAACATTCTATTAACCCTTAAAATTCTCGTGAGGCAAGATTATCCTTTTTCGCCGATCATCTTTAAAAATTCAACCTCGTCTATAACCGCAACACCGAGCTGCCGCGCCTTGGTGAGCTTGCTCCCCGCATCCTCGCCGCAAAGCACGTAGTCGGTTTTTTTTGAAACCGAACCGGAGGTCTTGCCGCCGTATTTTTTAATAAGCCCCTGTGCCTCGTCTCTTGTCATTGTGGGAAGCTTTCCTGTAAGCACAAAGGTAAGCCCTGCAAAGCGAGCGTCAAGCTTTTCGCCCTGCTCTGCAAGCGTCAGTACACCGACCGCCTTTAATCTGTCAACAAGCACTCTTGTGCTTTCGTGCGAGAAAAACTCCTTAATATACGTGGCGGTTACAGGTCCTATGTCGTCTATAAGGCAGAGCTCTTCCTCGCTTGCCGAAAACAAAAGCTCAATGTCCGGGTAAGCCTGACTTAAAATCTCCGCCGCCTTTTCTCCCACATTTCGTATTCCGAGGGCGTAAAGAAGCCTCGCAAGTCCTCTTGATTTTGAGGCTTCAATGGCGTTTATCAGGTTTTGGGCGCTCTTTTTGCCCATTCTGTCAAGCCCTTCTATACTATTTTTGTCAAGGTAGTATATATCGGCGACACCCTTTACCATGCCCGATTCTCTGAGCACCTTTGCTAGAGAGGGACCCATGCCGTCAATATCCATTGCGTCCTTTGAGGCAAAATGCACAAGATTACGCAGCAGCTGCGCGGGGCAGGCAATGTTTGTACACCTTGTCGCCGATTCGTCGTCCTTTATTGTGGGACTGCCGCAGCTCGGGCAAAAGGCGGGCATTTCAAATTCGTCAAGTCCGGGCGTTCCCTTTGCCTCAACTATTTCGGGAATAATGTCCCCCGCCTTCTGAACGGTCACAATATCGCCTATTCTTATATTTCTCTCCCTGATAAAATCAATGTTGTGAAGGGTCGCGCGACTCACCTTAGTCCCGGCAAGGTAAACGGGCATAAGCTCCGCCGTGGGTGTCAAAACCCCGGTCCTTCCGACCTGAACCGTGATGTCAAGAAGCTTTGTCTGCTTCTTTTCGGGCGGGAATTTGTACGCTACAGCCCATTTGGGAGTATTGGTGTTCTCGCCTATCTCTACCCTTTGCGAAAGCGAATTGACCTTTATGACCACACCGTCAATATCGTAGGAAAGCCCCTCTCTCTTTTGTCCGATTTCCTCAATCACACCGATTACCTCGTCGGCGCTTTTGGCAATGCGGCAAAAAGGGATAACACTAAAGCCCTGCTTTGCCAAAAAGTCAAGCGTTTCGGAATGGGTTTCAAATGCTTTGTCGCAGTACTGCATGTTGAAAATAAAAATATCAAGCTTTCTTGAGGCTGTAACCTTCGAGTCAAGCTGGCGAAGGGAGCCTGCGGCGGCGTTTCTCGGGTTTGCAAAAAGTGCCTCCCCGTTTTCCTCTCTCTCGGCGTTGAGCTTTGCAAAGCTTTCCTTGGGCATAAAGACCTCGCCTCTTACCTCGAGCTTGCCAAGATAAGGAATTTTAAGCGGCAGGGATTTTACGGTTTTAAGATTTGACGTCACATCCTCGCCGACAAACCCGTCGCCCCTTGTAGCGCCGTATACCATAGAGCCGCCCTCATAGCGTATTGCCGAGGAAAGACCGTCGATTTTGCACTCGACCGAATACTCAACATCCCCGTATTTTGACATTCGTGCGCAAAAATCCCTCACCTCGTCATATGAAAATACGTCGGCAAGGCTTTTTAGCGGATATGTGTGAACTATTTTTTCAAATTTGTCAAGCGCCGCTCCCCCGACTCTGACAGTCGGAGAATTGGGGTCGTACAGCTCGGGGTGCTCCTCCTCAAGCGCTTTAAGCTCATAAAATAGCCGGTCATATTCCGCGTCCGATATCTCCGGCGCGTCGTCTATATAGTATTTTTTGCTGTAATATTCAAGTCTTTCTCTAAGGTGCGCTATTTTCTCTGCCGCTTCTTCCATGTCAAACCGACCCTTCACAATAATATTATATATTTTAACATACTTATTATATAAAATCAACAGAAATTTATTTCGGTTTTAGTGAATATGTAAATTTTTTGACAATAAAATAAAACAAGAACGCCGTGCGAAGGATAAATGCCCGCGCACGGCGTACTTTGAAGTTGTTAATTAATTAAAGACTTCTAACTCTTATAACTCCGTTTATCTTTTTGACCTCGTCGACAATATGAGTGCTTATTTCGCTCTTGATGTCGACTATGGTATAAGCGTACTCGCCCTTTGAGCCGTTGACAAGGTTTTCGATATTGATATTGTCGGCGGCAAAAGCCGAGGTTACCGAGGAAATAACGGCGGGAATGTTGGAATGCATGATGCAAAGCCTGTTCATTCCGTTTCTCGGAGAGGAAACTCCGGGATAATTTACGCTGTTGACTATGTTGCCGTTCTCACAGTAATCGATAAGCTCGCGGGCAGCCATCACCGCGCAGTTGTCCTCAGACTCCTCTGTGGAGGCTCCGAGATGAGGAATAGCCACAATTCCGTCAACTCCGATAATCTCATCCGTGGGAAAATCGGTTACATATTTTGAAACTTTTCCGGATTTTACGGCTTCAATCATGTCGGCTGAATTTACAAGATCCGCTCTTGAAAGATTTATGATTTTAACGCCGTCCTTCATCTTATCAAACGCAGCCTTGCAGAACATACCCTTTGTATCCTTGGTTGCGGGAACGTGCACTGTTATATAGTCGCATTTTTCAAATATCTCGTCGTAGCTTTGAGCCTTTGTGACATGACTTGATAGGCGCCATGCAGCGTCAACCGTCACATAAGGGTCGTATCCGATAACACGCATACCGAGATGCACCGCAATGTTTGCAACCATGCCGCCGATAGCCCCCAGTCCTATAACTCCGAGCGTCTTGCCCTTTATCTCATTGCCCGCAAACTTGGATTTGCCCTTTTCAACCGCTTTTGCGGCATCCTGCGTTAGGGTTTTTGCCCATTCAACGCCGCCGATTATGTCGCGCGAAGCCAAAAGAAGCGAAGCAATTGTAAGCTCTGTAACGCCGTTTGCGTTTGCTCCGGGAGTGTTGAAAACCACAATTCCCTGCTTTGCGCATTTATCAACCGGAATGTTGTTGACCCCGGCTCCCGCTCTTCCTATAGCGATAAGCTCATTTGAAAATTCGCTCTCAAGCATGTTTGCCGAGCGAACCATTATAAGCTCGGGTGAGGTCACGTTCTCCCCTACCTCGTAAAGAGACGGGTCGAATTCTTTTGTGCCTATTTTTGCAATCTTATTAAGTAACTGTACCTTATACATCTCGGATGTCCTTTCAAGCCTTGGGATTTGCTTTTGCAAATTCGTCCATAAATTTTACAAGCGCAGCAACGCCCTCTTTCGGCATTGCGTTATAAATCGAAGCCCTCATTCCGCCGACGCTGCGGTGTCCTTTGAGATTTACAAGTCCTGCTTTTGAAGCGTCCTTGGCAAACTTCGAGTCAAGCTCCGCATCGCCCGTTACAAACGTAACGTTCATCATGGAGCGGCTGGATTTTAAAACCGGCGCGATGTAATAGCTTTGAGAGTCGAGATAGTTATAAAGCAGCTCCGCTTTTTCGACGTTTCTTCTCTTCATTTCTTCAAGGCCGCCGATTCCGAGAATCCACTCATAAACAAGTCCCGCAATATAAATAGGATAGCAGGGGGGAGTATTGTACATTGAGCCATTCTCCGCCATTGTCTTCCATTCGAGCATCGTGGGCGCCTTGGGGTCGCAATATTCGAGCAAATCGTCACGCACAATAACAACAGTAAGTCCGGCGGGCGCCATGTTCTTTTGCGCGCCGGCGTATATAACGCCGAATTTCGAAACGTCGACAGGCTCGGAAATAATACAGCTTGACATGTCAGCCACAAGCGGAACATCTCCGGTGTCGGGAATTTCGGGGTACTTTGTGCCGTAAATTGTGTTGTTAAAGCAAATATGAAGGTACGCGGTGTCGCCTCTTATCATATCCTTTGTGACGGTCGGAATCCTGTCAAAGTTTGTATCCTTGGAGGTGGCGATGCACTTTACGTCATATCCCATCTTCTGCGCTTCCTTGAAGGCTTTTCCCGAAAATTGACCGCTGACGATATAGTCTGCCTTCCCTGTTCTTCCTATAAGGTTAAGAGGCACTGCGGAAAACTGTGTGGACGCTCCGCCCTGTAAAAAAAGCACCTTGTAGTTGTCCGGAATGTTCATAAGCTCACGAAGCTTTGCCTCGGCGTTCTTGATAATCGCGTCATATACAGGCGATCTGTGGCTCATTTCCATGACAGACATGCCGCTTTCCCCGTAATTGACAAGCTCGGACGCCGCCTTTTCAAGTACGGGAAGCGGGAGCATGGAAGGACCCGCTGAAAAATTGTAAACTCTATTCATTGGTAATATCTCCGTTCTGCCGCCTTTGCGGCGTTAATTTTTATATCATATGTATTTTGTCCGCAAAGCGGATACATCATCTTTTTATCTTTTTATCGTATAGTGAAGCGGAATTCCGTCGCGGTATGTAATATCGACGTTGCCTTCAATAAGCGGTCTTATATACTCAAAGCATTCTTTTGTAATGCCGTTGCCCTCGGCGTTGATATAAGAGTCGGGCAGCTTTTTTACGCGGTTGGCTATAAGATTTATGTCCTTCGGGCTGCACGTCACAAAATACGGGTCATTATGCCTTTCATAGCAAATAAGACAGCCGCTCTCCCCTCTCTCGCAAAGCTTTACCGCCTCGCTTCCCACAAGAAGGGATTCGATTCTGTCGGTTTCGGACATAAGGTGCCCGGCACAGCGCTGAGGAAGGCAAAGGTCAAAGGAGCGCGCCTTGCAGTAAAATTTTCTTCTTATCTCGTTTTCAAGGACCTTGGCGGCGCCCGACAGGTATTTGTGTCCGAAAACGTCAAGCGCGCCGCTTTGAGCCGACTCGCCGACATAAGTGCCGTTCTCAAATCTTATTCCCTCGGAAAGCGCCACCACAATATTAGGCTTTTTACAAAAACCCGCCTCGATATCCGCAAAAAAGCGTTCAAGGGAAAATATTCTTTCGGGAAAATAAACAAAATCCGGACCTCTGCCCTCTCCCAAAAGCGAAGGATATGCCGCGGCGGCGGCAAGCCAGCCGGAATCCCTGCCCATTATCTCGACAAGCGTAACCGATTTTACTGTGTATACCGCGCAGTCTCTGACAATTTCAGAAAGTGTCGAGGCGATATATTTTGCGGCGGAGCCGAAGCCCGGCGTGTGGTCTGTGCCGCAAAGGTCGTTGTCAATAGTCTTGGGAACGCCGATAAAACGCATGTCGGCGTTGTACTCCTTGGACTTTTCGGAAAGCTTCATGACGGTATCCATGGAATCATTTCCGCCGATGTAGAAAAAGTATTTTATATTGTGCCTTTTAAAAAAGGAGAAAAGACTCTCATAAACGAAACGGCTCTTCTCCTCCTTGGGAGGCGGCAATTTCACGCGGCAGGAGCCGAGCGCCGCCGCGGGGGTCTTGCTGAGAAGCTCAATATCCCCGTCATTTCCGCGAAAAAGAGAGGAAAGATTGCACACCCTGTCATTTAACATCCCCTCGATACCGTTAAAAGCGCCGTAAAGCGTTTCTATATCGGGCGAGGCGAGCGCGCCGCGAATAACCCCGGCAAGGGTTGCGTTTATAGCGGAGGTCGGACCGCCCGACTGACCCACTATGGCATTGAATTTGACGTCCGACATTTTGTCAGTCTCCTTGTGATTTTCTTAGAAAAGAGAAAAACGCATATAAAGAAAAAGCAGAGAACCTTTTAACGCTCTCTGTTTTTGGTGACCCGTACGGGAATCGAACCCATGCCTTCGCCGTGAGAGGGCGACGTCTTAGCCGCTTGACTAACAGGCCTTACCGGTACGATTATTATAACATTATATTTCAAAAAACTCAATAGTCAAATTGCACAAATAACTTAGTTTTTTTTATTTCTTTTTGACGAAATCTGTACAATCTTCACTCCTGCTCCGGAATGCTCGAAATATCCACTTTTTCGGGCGCCGTATTGTCCTGAAGCATAAGGAAAAACATTGTCCCCACAGAAATATTTATTGTTTTTTCCTTTTCATCAAAGGAAGCCTCGACGCCGCTTATATATCTGTCGACAAAGGAAAGCGGCAGATAAAGCGACCCTTCAATATATTTTACGCCGTGCGGAATATTGACATAGTTGCCGTTAAGCTGCGCCCTGTTTTGTGAGAGAAACACAGTCAAATAGTCGTTTTTGCTTTCGTTTTCGGATATTGTATAGCGCAGTCTTGTGGTGTCGCCGCTCACCGGAAATTCGCAGCGGTCGGCAATTTCGGTAAAATTCACATAAAGCTCACCGCCGATAGTTATATCTTTTTTCGAGACGGTATATTTTTCCTTCTTTTCGTCTCTTGTTCCGACGTTTGTGGTTATCGCCACGGTGTAATTTACCGGAAGCTCGATGCTCGGAATAAAAATAGAGAGCGCAACAAAAGCAGAGTAACCGACTAAAAAGATAAGCCAAAGCAAAAGCGCGCCCAAAACACAAATAAGCGCAAAAATCTTATTTTTTTTGTTTTTATTCTTCTTTTTTGCCTTAGTTGTTTTAACGTTTTCCTTCACTGCTTTATTCTCCTTCGCTGCTTCTTAAATTATACCGCTCCCGAAAGAAAATTTCAAGTGCTTTAACTCAAAATTTACAAAATATCCGACGCTCGTATTGACCTGCGTTGCGCTTTGTGATATAACGTATTTAAACAACGGTAACAAAAAAGGATGGCGATGATGGAATCATAGGATTGACGTCTGCCGAACTTATTGAAAAATACGGTGAGTCTGATAGACCGCAGGATAATCCGGATAAAAAGACGGATTGTATAAAAATTGTTCCTGCGGCTATCTTGACAAAGAGGCTAAAGTCGGCTATTTAGGAACCACCGACCCCGAATATTTCATGATCCATTTTGACAAAAATGGGATTGCAGATTCTTGTTGGTATGAACAAGTGGTTTGAATAATCTTTTATAAGATGAGAAAAAAACTCTTTTTGCGGGCTTGTTTTCTGTGCCATAAAAGGAGGCAATTATGGGATATTATCTTAGAATAGAAACAATAACGTCTACTAATAAACGGTTTTCATATGAATTTGAAACCGAGGGACTTTACAAAATCAATTGTTGGGGGACAAAGATTGAAACTTTGACAAGATAACTCAAATATGTGTATTTAATAATCTTCTTATTCTTAAAACGTCAAAAACGTAAGACAGAGCTTTCAGATATGGTGCGCTGACTGCTCCGATTTTGAAAGATGATCGGAAATTTTGCTCCATTGCACTGCAGACAGTTTTATTTTTCTCGTTGACGCTGTCAACAAATAATTGCTGTGCAAGATATCGGGCAGAAAAAGTAATCTTATTAATATATTTCAATCGGAATTTCCTTTATGCTCGGTTATATAATAACACTTGGTGATTAACGGGATAATCCCGCACAAAAAATGTGCGGGATTTGCGGGTTATAAATATATTTTTCGATTGTGGGCATTTAAGCCACTTGTTCGGCACAAAGGCAAGTCAACAAACCCGGGTGCGATATTTGTAAATTTTTTATTTTTGCTCTTGACAAACTCCGAAAGGTGTGATATACTCACACAAGAAAAATAAAGAAGATACGGTTACGTTCTCACCGCCAGATATTCAAAGCGGTCAATAATTCTTGCTTTTGCCTGTATTTCGGGCGGAAGTTGTGATAATTGTATTGTATGCGGAACCGGTGTTTTCGCATATTTTTTATTTAATTTCTATTTTGGAGGTATCCTGCAATAAAGACGAACAATGACAATGAGCAGCTCATTAACGAAGAGATTGCCGCATCCGGCATTCTGATGAGCAAAAACGTCCGAGTTATAGGCGAAAACGGCGAACAGCTCGGAATACTTACCCTGTCTACGGCGCTTAGCACCGCATACGATCAAAGTCTCGACCTTGTTCTTATGGCTGCCCAAAGCGATCCGCCCGTATGCAAGATCATGGATTACGGAAAATTCTGTTTTGACCGCGACAAAAAGAAAAAAGAAGCGAAGAAAAAGCAGCAAAAGGTCAGCGTCAAGGAGATTCAGCTTTCATGGCAGATTGACGTCAACGACTTCAATACCAAGGTGAAAAACGCAAAGCGCTTTCTCTCGGACGGGAACAAAGTCAGGGTCCTTGTTATTTTCAAGGGAAGACAAATTATGCGTCAGGACGTCGGCAAAGAACTGCTCGATAAGTTTGTGGAGAATGTATCCGAGCTTGGAAGCGTCGACAAGCCCGCAACCCTTGAAGGGCGCGCCATGTCGGTGATAATTTCGCCGGTAAAACAGTCACCTGCAAAGTAAAAGTTTGTATATTATCTGCAAAAGCAGTCGAAAGGAGTTTATTTATTATGCCTAAAATGAAATCGCACAGTGCATCTGCAAAGAGATTTTCTCTTACAAAATCCGGAAAGGTAAAGCTGAATCACTCAAACCATCGCCATAAGCTCGGTATAAAGACCACAAAACGCAAGAGAGGCCTGCGCAAGAGAGGATATCTCAGCGAGAGCTTCGCTCCCACCGTCAAAACACTCATTCAAAAGCAGTGAGCGCTTTATCATTTAAGTTTGTAAGTATCAGGAGGAAAATATAAAATGGCAAGAGTCAAAGGCGCTATGATGACGCGCAAGAGAAGAAATAAGGTTTTAAAAGCAGCCAAGGGCTACTGGGGCTCAAAGAGCAAGCACTTCAAGATGGCAAAGCAAGCCGTCATGAAGAGCGGAAACTATGCCTTCACCGGCAGAAAGCTCAAGAAAAGAGATTTCAGAAAGCTCTGGATAACAAGAATATCAGCCGAGGCAAAGGTAAACGGCATAAATTACAGCAGGTTTATGAACGGGCTTAAAAAAGCCGGAATTGACCTTAACCGCAAAATGCTTGCCGAGCTTGCCGTCTCCGACAAGGAAGCATTCGCCGCGCTTGTCGAAAAAGCTAAAGTTGCGCTGTAAAATATTTTTTGGGGTTGTTTTGTCTTTTGACAAAGCAACCCCGACGATTTAACTAAAGGTGAGTCATGGACCGAGAGATAATAAGGTCAAGAAGCAACGAAAAAATAGTTGAAGCCGCAAAGCTTCACAGAAAAAAATACAGGGACGAAAAAAGAGAGTTCTGCTTTGAAGGAAAAAAGCTTTTGCTTGAAGCTATAAACGCCAAGGTTGACATTTTGGCCCTCTTTTACACCCCGAAAAATTGCGAATTTGTAAGCGCTCTGAAAGGAAGCTTTGAAAAGATACCAGTAACCGAGAGCGTTTATGAAAAATTAACAGATGAAAATTCGCCCGAAGGGCTGTTTTGCGTTGCCAAGTATCTTGACAGAATAAAGTTTTTAAGTAAAATATATAAGGATGAAAAAATCACGTCTCCCTTCATTGTCGCCGGAGTGCAGGACCCCGGAAATCTCGGCACGCTGATAAGAAGCGCCCTTGCCTTGAACACGGGTACTCTTATTATTTCAAATGACTGCGCCGACGTGTACGCACGAAAGACCCTGCGTGCATCAATGGGTGCGCTTTTTGGAAGTGATATCTTAGTCGTAAATGATATAAACTCGGTTCCCGCGTCTCTTTTGTCCAAGGGATACAGCGTATACGCCGCAACTCCTCACAAAAATTCGACAAGCCTTGGTGAGCTGCTTGCAAGCAGGCAAAATATCTGCTTTGCGGTGGGAAACGAAGGACACGGACTTTCCGAAAGCTTTATAAATTGCTGTCAAGGGTGCGTTACAATACCGATGAACAAAAGCTCGGAGTCGCTCAACGTGACTGCGGCGGCAACAATTCTCATGTGGGAAAATTTCAAAAAACAGCTATGAAAATCAGCAGCAATATTTACGCCGACAGGAGGACTATACTATGGTTGACGTCAGATACTGGATATGGCTTACGCTAAAGCTCGGTCCCGACTTTAAGCATACCGAGAAGCTTATTAATACATTTGAAGACGCAAAAGAAGCGTACAACGCCGACGCCGAAGCGCTTGGTGCTTTAGGACTTTCAAAAGAGGTTGTCGCGCGCCTTTCCGACAAGGACGTGCAGGAGACAAACTCGGTTTACTCTTATTGCGTTAAAAATCAAGTCGGGCTTCTGCCGTATGACAGTCCGCTCTACCCCGCAAGGCTCAAAAGAATAATGAGTCCGCCGCTTTTGCTTTATTTTAAAGGAAATCTGCCGGATATTGACGACAACGTATGTATTGCAACCGTCGGCACCCGCAGAATTACCGAATATGGGCGGCGCGAAGCGTATACAATGTCGTATGATATGGCAGCAGCGGGCGCGGTAATTGTCAGCGGGCTTGCAAGAGGCATTGACGCTGTGTGTCACAGAGGCGCGCTTGACGCTTACGGCAAAACAGTTGCGGTACTCGGCTGCGGAATCGACGTTGTATATCCCAGAGAAAACGCCGAGCTTTTTGCCGAAATAATAAAAAGCGGAGTTATTATCACAGAATACTCGCCGGCAACAAGACCCTTGCCGTCGCATTTTCCTCACAGAAACAGGATAATAAGCGGGCTGTCGCTCGGCACTCTTGTGCTTGAAGCGGACAAGCAGAGCGGCGCACTCATAACGGCAAAGGAAGCACTCCGGCAGGGGCGGGATATTTTCGCGCTTCCCGGCAAGGTCGGGGAATTTAACAGCCTCGGCACCAACGACCTTATCAAAAACGGCGCCAAAATGGTAACCTCGGCAGTAGACGTGCTTGAAGAATACGAATGTCTCTTCCCGCATAGAATACGCATTGAAAACATACCGAAAGCCCCAAAGCACTATTATACCGAAAAGATAAAAAATAATTTCGGCGGCTTTTCCAAATCCAAGAGTGCTTCGGGCGATAATACCGACAGCGAGTCAAACACCGAGACCGAAAAATATGAAAGCGCCGTCAAAGCAAAGCAAGCCTCGCCGAAGGACACGGCAAAAGCTACCGACATGCCGAGGGATACAAGCATGCTTGATGAAACAAGTCTCAAGGTGCTTGAAAAAATGAAGCTTCACACTCCGGTTAATGCGGACGAGCTTGTAGACGAAGAGCTCAGCATTTCGGACGTGATGATTGCAATGACGGTACTTGAAATCAACAAATTCGTAAAAAATCTTCCGGGCGGAATGTTCGTCAGGGAGTAAAACATATAGCATACAGGCGGTATTTTTGCCGCTTTGTATAACGCATTGATGCCTGAAAGGAAAATATGCATTATGTCTAATCTTGTGATTGTGGAATCACCCTCCAAGATATCGACTATAAAAGGATATCTCGGATCAAATTATAAAGTCGTCGCCTCCGTGGGGCATATAAGAGACCTCCCGAAGAGCTCGCTCGGAGTTGACATTGAAGACCATTTTACACCTCACTATATAAACATTCGCGGCAAGGGTGAGCTTATCAAAGAGCTGAAAAAGTACGCCAAAAACGCGGGAAAGGTGTATCTTGCCACCGACCCCGACCGAGAGGGAGAGGCTATCTCATGGCACCTTGCAAGCGTTCTTGAGCTACCTAAGGAAAAGACCTTCCGCGTGACCTTCAATGAGATAACAAAGCCTGCCGTTACCGCCGGAATTAAAAATCCGCGCTCTATCGACATGAATCTTGTAAACTCACAGCAGGCAAGGCGAATCCTTGACAGAATTGTGGGATACAAGCTTTCCCCCTTCCTTTGGAAGAACGTAAAAAGCGGTCTTTCCGCCGGAAGAGTGCAGACTGTCGCCGCAAAGATGGTCGTAGATCGTGAAAATCAAATAAGAGAATTTGTCCCTGTCGAATACTGGACTCTGGACGCACTGCTTGAAAATAGTGACAAGGTCTCCTTCAAGTCGCGCTTTTACGGGACGGAGAACGACAAGGTTGAAATTAAAACCAAAGAGGAAGCGGACAAAATTCTTTCGGAAATTGAGGGCAACAGCTTTATTGTCAAAAGCGTTGTGCGCTCGGTAAAGAAGAAGAATCCCCCGCCTCCCTTCAATACCTCCTCGCTCCAGCAGGACGCGTCAAGAAAGCTCAGATTTTCGCCTACAAAAACCATGAAGGTGGCGCAGGAGCTTTATGAAGGTATAGCTCTCGGAGCTGAAAACGGCGGCACTCACGGTCTTATCACCTATATGCGTACCGACTCACTCAGAGTTTCCGCCGAAGCGTCAGCCCTTGCAAAGGATATTATAATAGGTGAGTACGGCAAGGAGTATTACCCGTCAACTCCCCGAACCTACAAGACAAAAGCCGGTGCGCAGGACGCCCACGAGGCTATAAGACCGGCAAATTCGGCATTGACTCCCGAAAAAATAAAGTCTCATCTATCCCCCGACCAGTATAAGCTGTATAAGCTTATATGGGAGCGCTTTATAGCAAGTCAGATGGCGTCTGCGGCGTTTGACACTGTTTCGGCGGATATTGCCTGCGGCAAATATATTTTCAAATCCACCGGCTCGACTCTCAAGTTCAAAGGTTATTTGGCGCTTTACGACGACTCTGCCGAGGGAGACGAGAACAAGGCAGACTCCAAAATCCCGCCTCTTACCGAGGGCTCGGTTCTAAAGCTTTTAAAGCTTTTGCCCGAACAGCATTTCACCGATCCGCCTCCCCGCTTTAACGAGGCGACTCTTATCAAATTCCTTGAGGATAAAGGCATCGGTCGTCCCTCGACAATAGCGCCCACCATAGCGCTTATTATCTCGCGCGGCTACGTTAAAAAGGACGGAAAAAATCTTGCGCCCACACCTTTAGGCGAAGCGGTAGTAAATATCATTGCAAGCAATTTCCGCGAAATTGTCGACTATAAATTTACGGCTCAGATGGAAAGCGATCTTGACGAAATCGCAAGCTGTAAGACCACAATGGAAGAAACGCTCGACAAGTTTTACTCAAAATTCAGTGTAAGTCTTGAAAAGGCAAATTCCGGAATGAAAAACAACCCCTTGGCTCTTCCTCCCGAGGAAACGGATATGATATGCGAAAAATGCGGAAGCCGCATGATAGTTAAAAGCGGCAGATACGGAAAATTTGCGGCATGTCCCAACTATCCGACGTGCAAGAACACCAAGCCTTTAAAAAGCGAGGAAAACGAAGAAAAAGCACCTGAAAAGGTCGAAGGGCTTATATGCGAGAAATGCGGCGCGCCTCTTGTTAAAAAGGTCGGAAAATTCGGCCCCTTTTATTCCTGCTCAAATTACCCGCAATGCAAATTCACATATAAGCCGAAAAACAAAATAGGTGTCCCCTGCCCGATTTGCTCCTCCGAGCTTCTCTGCAAGACCAAGGGAAAAACCGTGTTTTACAGCTGTGAAAAATTTCCCGAATGTACCTTCTCCTCCTGGGACAGACCGACTCTTCACCTCTGCCCCAAATGCGGCTCTATGCTCTTCTACAAGAGGAGCAAAAACCTTCTTGTTTGTAAGAGCCAAGGCTGCGACTATACAAGAGAGTCTGAGGATAACTATTCGGGCGACCTTACCCCTACGGCGACAAGCAAATGAAGTTCGACCATATAAACGTTTACGGCGCGGGACTTGCCGGAACCGAGGCGGCATGGCAGGCGGCAAGGCTCGGAGTTAAGGTCAATTTGTACGAAATGAAGCCGAAAAGCTTCACGCCTGCCCACCACAGCCCAAGCTTTGCCGAGCTTGTATGCTCAAATTCCCTTCGCTCAAATCAGCTTTCAAACGCTGTCGGACTTCTTAAAGCCGAGCTTTCGGCTTTAGGATCTCTTATAATGGAGTCGGCAGAGCAAAGCGCGGTTCCTGCCGGAGCCGCTCTTGCGGTTGACAGGGAAAAGTTTTCGGGTTATATTACGCAAAGGATAAAAAATCACCCGCTTATTACAATTTACGAAAGCGAGGTGTCCTCAATTCACGAAGACGAGATAACGGTCGTTGCTACAGGACCTCTTACCTCGGATATTTTCTCAAGATATCTTACCGAGTATCTTAAAGAGGATTCGCTTCATTTTTTCGACGCTGCGGCGCCGATTGTCGAAGCAGATACAATTAACATGAACAAGGCGTTTTTGGCGTCGCGCTACTGCAAGGGTGAGCCCTGCTATATCAACTGCCCCATGACAAAGGACGAGTACACCGCCTTTTACAACGCCCTGATATCTGCCAAGGAGGCGCCTCTTAAAGACTTTGACAGAGAAGAGCAAAAGTCGCTGACCGTATTTGAGGGCTGTATGCCGGTTGAGGTAATGGCAAAACGCGGGTTTGAAACTCTGCTCTACGGACCCTTAAAGCCTGTGGGACTTCCCCTGCCAGACACCGGAAAGGAAGCCTTTGCCGTCGTCCAGCTCAGATGTGAAAACAAGGACAAAACGATGTACAACATCGTCGGCTTTCAGACCCATCTCTCCTTTCCGGAGCAAAAACGAGTCTTTCGCATGATACCCGGACTTGAGAACGCCGAGTTCTGCCGGTACGGCGTGATGCACCGCAATACTTTTTTAAATTCTCCGAAGCTTTTGACAAATTTATATTCAATGAAGGACAAGCCGTATGTATTCTTTGCCGGTCAGATGACAGGGGTTGAGGGGTACATCGAATCCGCTTCCTCCGGCTTTGCCGCAGGTCTTAACGCTGCCCTTTTGTGCCTTTCAAAGAACGCTTTGGAATTTCCTTCATTTACAGCCATTGGCGCTCTTGCAAAGTATATTTCAACGCCAAACGGGAATTTCCAGCCGATGAACGTTAATTTCGGAATAGTGGATCCCCTTGACAGAAAGGTCAAAGGGGGAAAGAGCGCGCGAAACGAGGCGATAAGCGAAAGATCGCTTTCATACGTAAATTCAACTCTCCTTCCTCACTTAGAGAACTTAAGCATAAATAATTAACGCAAAAAAAGCAAAGAGGCAGTTATGAACACCGAAAAATTAAAAGAACTGGAAGACAGAATAGGATATACCTTCAGGGATAAAAAGCTTCTGATACGCGCACTTACCCATTCTTCGTATTCCAACGAGGCAAAGGCAAAGGGCGAGGAGGTCGAATGTAACGAGCGTATGGAATTTTTGGGCGACTCGGTGCTTTCCCTTATCGTGACAAGCTATCTTTTTTCTAAATTTCCCGAAAGCCTTGAAGGAGAGCTGTCAAGAATACGCTCCTTCACGGTAAGCGAAAAGCCTCTTTCAAAATACGCGGCAGAAATAGAGCTTGGAAGCTATATGTATTTGGGACACGGCGAGGACAATGAAAGCGCAAGAAAAAGACCCTCTCTCACCTCCGATGCTTTTGAAGCGCTTATCGCGGCAATTTACCTTGATTCCGGGCTTGAAGCGGCAAAAAAATTCGTGCTTCCCTTCGCAATAAAAAACATAGAAACACTTGAAAGAGAAAATCTGACAGTCGACTACAAGTCGCTTTTACAGCAAATAGTACAACAGGAGCAGGGCGAGATACTCGAATATGAGCTTATCGAGGAAAGAGGTCCCGCTCACAACAAGGAATTTTTCATGGCGGCAAAGCTGAATAACAACGTTATAGGCAAGGGGCGCGGCAAGTCAAAAAGAGAAGCGGAGCAAAACGCGGCAAAGGTCGCTCTTGAGCTTTTCGGGAAAAACGAATGAAAAAACGAATGAAACATATAAACATTCCGATTTTCGTGCCTCATGCGGGCTGTCCGCATGACTGCGTGTTCTGCAATCAAAAAAAGATTACGGGCAAGGACTCATTTGATATTTCCTTGGTGGAACGAGAGATTGAAGCCGCACTTTCGACAGTTGACTTTTCAAACTCATACGTTGAAATAGCCTTTTTCGGCGGCTCGTTTACGGGTATTGACAGAAAACTTATGCTTTCTCTGCTTGAAATATCCGACAAGTTTGTAAATATCGGAAAAGTTAGCGGTGTGCGCTGTTCGACAAGACCAGACTATATTGACAATGAAATTCTTTCGATTCTCAAAGAACACCATGTCAAAACAATCGAAATAGGCGTTCAGAGCATGAACGACAGAGTCCTTGAGCTTTCTGAAAGAGGACACAGCGCAGCGGACACCGAAAGAGCTTGCCGCCTTATTGTCGAGAGCGGGTTTGAGCTTGTGGGGCAGATGATGACGGGTCTTCCCTCCTCTACCCTTGAAGATGAGCTTGAAACCGCACGCAAAATATGCGCTCTCGGCGCGTCGGCGGCAAGAATATACCCGACCGTCGTCTTTTGGGACACCGCTTTATATACTCTTCAAATAAGCGGTAAGTACATTCCTCTCTCGATTGACGAAGCCGTAAAAAGAAGCGCCGATATTATTGACATATTCGTCAGTGCCGGAGTTGATATTTTGCGCGTGGGGCTTTGCGAAAACGAGGGACTTCATCTTGACAAAGGCATATATTCGGGTGCCTTTCACCCAGCCCTTGGCGAAATGTGCTTTAGCGAATATTATTTTAAAAAAATCGTCGGGACGCTAAGTAGCGTTGAAATACCCGACAATTCGATTGTCGAAATATACTCCGACCCCTCCTCGCTTTCAAAAGCCGTCGGGTACAAGAGAATGAATATAAACAGGCTGCGTAAGCTGTATCCCGGGCAAAAATTCAGATTTCACACAGATAAAGAACTAATGCGCTATGAGATAGAAATAAGCTTTACCGAGCCATCGGCAAATAAATATAACCCCCATACATAAATAAAAGGATAAATACAAGATGCGCTTAAAATCACTTGAAATGCACGGCTTCAAGTCCTTTCCGGACAGAACCAAGATAAACTTCACCTCGGGCGTTACCGTGATAGTCGGTCCCAACGGAAGCGGAAAATCCAACATTTCCGACGCCATACGCTGGGTACTCGGCGAGCTGTCCTCAAAGAACGTACGCGGCAACAAGATGGAGGACGTTATATTCGGCGGTACCGAAAGACGTCCCGCAATGGGATACGCCGAGGTGTCGCTTACAATAGACAACAGCGGCGAAAGCAGAATTGATATTGACTATGACGAAATAACAATAACAAGACGGCTTTACCGCAGTGGAGACAGCGAATATCTTATCAACAACAAGCCCTCAAGACTTCGTGATATTCACGACATGTTTTTCAACACCGGTATCGGCAAAACCGGATATTCCATAATCGGTCAGGGCAAGATATCCGAAATTATTTCTCAAAAGAGCGAGGAGCGGCGAATAATATTCGAAGAAGCCGCAGGTATCTCAAAATACAGAATCAAAAAGCAGGACGCCGAAAGAAGACTTAAAGAAACGGACGAAAATTTAGTCAGACTTACAGATATACTAAGCGAAATAGAAACGAGAGTCGGTCCTCTTGAAAAGGAAGCGGCAAAGGCAAGAATATATCTTGACCTTTACGAAAAGAAAAAAGCAATTGAGGTTGCGCTGATACTTTACGACATAGCCAAGGTAAGCGAAAACCGCGAGATGATAGAGCGAGACTGCCTTGCGGCAAAGCACGAGCTTGACATAGTGGAAGAGGCTTTGAGCGGGCTTGAAACGCGAATTGATCGGCTTTCAGAGCTGCAAATCGAGAAAAAAATTCAATTTGACGCTGAAACACAGCGCCATTTAAGGCTTAATGAGGAAAAACACGAAAAGATAAACAGCCTCTCTCTTGCAAAAAATGAGCTTGTGCACCTTGACGAGGCAAAGGGACGCACCTGCGATTCTCTTGACAGAGAAAGAGAGCTCTTTATTTCAAAAAACGCGGAAAAGGAAAATCTTCTGCTTGCAATAAATACCGCTGAGGAAGAGCTTGAAAAGCTAAATGGTGAGTACGAGCTTACCGAAAACCGGCTTTCTGAGCAGAGAAAGAGCATATCTTCCCTTGCCGATTTTTTAGAAACGCTTGAAGCAAGCAAAAAAGAGCTTGAAGAAAGGCTCTATAAGCTGCGCCTTGAAATATCAACAAGAGACGCCGCAAAAAACAGCTTTTATGAACGGCAGGATGAGATTTCCTCCGATCTTTCCTTATCAAAAGAAAGACTTTTATCCCTTCAGAACAAGCAAGATGCGGGAAAAAAGACTGTAAATGAATACAATTTAAGACTTCGCGAGCTTGAAGAAAAGCTTGCGGAGCTTCGCGCGCTCATTGCAAAAAAGGAAGAGGAAATATCAAGAAAGAATTCCGAATACTCCTTTCTTATCTCGGAAATTGCCTCAAAGGAGCAGACCTCCTTGGCGCTTCGGCGCATGGAGGAGCATTTTGAAGGATATTCAAGAAGCGTAAAATTTATTGCAGACCAAGCCGCCTCGGGAAGGCTTCGCGGAATTTGCGGACCTGTTTCAAAGCTTATTAAGGTCGAGCGGCGCTTCACAATTGCAATTGAAACCGCGCTCGGTGCAAATATTCAGAACATCGTTACAGAAGACGAGCGCGCCGCCAAAGATGCAATTTCCCGCCTAAAGCAAGAAAACGCGGGGCGCGCCACCTTTTATCCCCTGACCTCAATAAGGGCATCGGGACTGAATATCGATATGGCGCGTCTTAAATCATTTGACGGATTTTTGGGAGTGGCAAGCGACATTGTTGCCTTTGATAACAAATACTTACAGGTAATTCTTTACCTGCTCGGTCGAACCGTTATTTTTGACAATCTTGAAAACGCCTCAAAAGCCGCCGAAGCGTTTAAATATTCATTCCGCATAGTGACCCTTGACGGTCAGGTGATAAACGCCGGAGGCTCCTATACCGGAGGCTCGGTAAAGCAGGAGAGCGGCATACTTTCAAGAAGTGCGCAAATCGAGGCGATAATTGCCGAGAAGAACAAGCTCGAAGGGCGCTCCAAAGCCCTCTATGACGAGCTTTTGCAGGCAAAAAAGGAGCTTGGCGAACAAAAGGACGACGAAAATTCCGCTCTGTCGGATATCTCGGTTCTCTCTTCCCTTATAAAAGCCGAGGAAACCTCCCTTTCCATTATCGAAAAGAATATTGCCGAGGAGTCTGAAAAAGCAATATCTCTTGAAAACAGTCTTAAACGCATGAGCGACATGGACAACGAGAAAAACGAAGAGACCGAAAATATGCGCGCTCTCTGCCGTGAGACGGAAGAAAAGCTTGGGGACAGCGACGGCGAGATTGATAAAAGCAAGGCGGAGCTTGCAAAGCTGGAAGCACGTCGTGACGAGCTTATCTCATTAAAAAACGCCTCCTTCCTTGAATGCTCACTAAAGAAGCGAGATATAGAAAACCTGCTCTCGCGCAAGAACGAGACCGAGGCGACCTTGAGCTCGGTGCAAAACGAAACCGACCGGCTCACCGCATCTCTTGCTGAAATCAAGAGTCGCGAGAGCGCTCTTAAAGAAAGCTGCAGGGAGCTTGAGTCTGCAATTGAAAGCTTAGAAAGACTGATTGTCGAGGTCGAGGAGGAAAATAAGAATTTAAGCAGTGAGAGTTTGGAGCTTGAAAAGGAAATAAACGATCTGCGCACAGCTTCACGCGAGAAGACCAACCGCAAGGTCGAATGTCTTGCAAGCTACAATTCACTCTCCTTAAGACTTGAAAAGATAAATTCGGACAGAGACAAGCTTGCTGAAAAGCTGTTTGAGGAGTATGAGCTCAGCTATTCGGACGCGCAAAAGCTTCAATACGAAAGCGTAAACGAGACTAACCGCTCGAAAAAGAGCAGCGAGCTTGCAAGGTACAAGAGCAAAATAAAAGAGCTCGGACCGGTAAACGTCGGCTCAATAGAAGAATTCAAAGAGGTAAGCGAGAGATACGAATTTTTAAAGAAGCAGACAGGCGACCTTGCAAAATCAAGTCGGGAATTAACCGATATAATCGGTCAGCTTGAAAAGGAAATGTGCGAAAAATTCAGCGAGACCTTTGCAAAAATAAACGAAAATTTCAAGTCGGTATTTGCCGAGCTTTTCGGAGGAGGAAGCGCAAATCTTTATCTTTCTGACCCGGACAACGTACTGCAAAGCGGTATAGAAATCGAGGTTGCGCCTCCGGGCAAGATAATAAAGAATCTAAGGCTGCTTTCGGGCGGCGAGCAGGTCTTTGTGGCAATTGCAATATTCTTTGCCATACTCAAAGTAAATCCCTCTCCTTTTTGTCTGCTGGATGAAATCGAGTCCGCTCTTGACGAGGTAAACGTTGACCGTTTTGCCGCTTATTCGAAAATGTACTCGGAAAACACTCAGTTTATAATAATCACCCACCGCAGAGGCACAATGGAGGTTGCGGACACGCTTTACGGCATAACTATGCAGGAAAAAGGCATATCAAAGGTACTTGTCGTCAACATGAACGAAATCCAACAGAAAACAGGAGTTAACGTGCAATGAGCTTTTTTGAAAAACTCAAAAAAGGATTATTCAAATCCAGAAATTCATTTTTTTCAAATGTTTCATCCATCTTCAGAAGAGGGATCGACGAGGACACCCTTGAAGAGCTTGAAGAAATACTTATCGGTGCCGACGTCGGATACGATTCAACCGAAGATATAATCGAAAAGCTTCGTCAAAAGGCAAAGGATGAAAAAATAAAGGATGCCGACGGTGCACTTTACGCCTTAAAATCTATACTGCTTGAAATGATAGGAGACGCGGTCCCGCTCACCCTCTCCCCCGCACCCGCCGTGATACTGGTAATTGGTGTAAACGGAGTCGGAAAGACCACCTCAATTGCAAAAATTGCATATCGCCTCAAAGAGCAGAAAAAATCGGTGCTCCTTGCCGCCGCCGACACATTCAGAGCGGGCGCCATTGAACAGCTTCAAATCTGGGCAGACCGTGTGGGAGTCGACCTAATAAAACAGTCCGAGGGAAGCGACCCCGCGGCAGTCGTTTATGACGCGGTGAATGCCGCAAAAAAACGCGGCTCGGACGTTCTTATAGTTGATACTGCCGGACGTTTGCATAACAAAAAGAACCTTATGGCGGAGCTTGCAAAAATCGACCGGGTTATTGAGCGCGAGCTTCCCGAGTCCGCAAGAGAAACTCTGCTTGTGCTTGATTCGACCACCGGTCAGAACGCGGTAAATCAGGCAAAAGAATTTAAAAACGCGGCAAATATTACCGGACTGGTTCTCACAAAGCTTGACGGCACCGCAAAAGGCGGAATAGTCTTTTCGATTAAAAAGGAGCTTGACATACCGGTTAAATTTATAGGAGTCGGCGAAACAATTGACGACCTTGAACAGTTTAACGCCGAGGATTTTGTAAACGCCCTTTTTGACTGATGTTTTTAAAGACGAAAGGATATAAAATCAAATGATGAAATTCGTGCTTGCCTCACGCAACAGACATAAAATAGACGAGCTTGTTTCAATTATGTCGGAGTATATAAGCGAAGATTTTGAAATTCTCTCGCTTGACGACATAGGGTATACCGGAGATATTATTGAAAACGGCGCAAGCTTTGAAGAAAACGCTCTTATCAAGGCTTCGCTTCCCGCCTCGCTCGGATATTTCGGAATAGCGGACGACAGCGGGCTTACGGTTGACGCGCTTGGAGGAGCACCCGGAATATATTCAGCAAGATACGCGGGAGAACCAACAGACAACAAGGCAAACAACCAAAAACTGCTTGCCGCTCTTTCGAATGTTCCGGACAAGGACAGAGGGGCAAGCTTTGTGTGCACAATTGCCCTTGTAGCGCCTGATATGCGACGTCTTACGGTCACCGGCAAGTGCAAAGGGTATATAACAAGAGAGCCCCGCGGGCAAAACGGCTTCGGTTACGACCCCCTCTTTTTCTGCCCCGAGCAGAATAAAACCTTTGCGGAGCTTGACCAAAAGGTAAAAAACAAAATCAGCCACAGGGCAAACGCCATAAAGAAATTTGCCCTGATTCTTCCGGATTTTATGAAAAACTATATAAATCCATAACAAAAAACATAATACGGAGAGTACAATGACAAGTAAACAACGTGCATATCTTAAAAAGATGGCCGCCCCTTTGTCCCCCATATTTCAGGTCGGGAAAAATCCCATATCCGAAAACATGACCAGCCAAATTTCAAACGCGCTCGAAGCAAAGGAGCTTATAAAGCTTCATGTGCTTGACAACAGCGAGTATACCGCAAGAGAAGCCGCAGATATTATTTCAAATAAAACAAGCTCGCAGGTCGTGACGGTTATAGGCAACAAATTTGTTCTTTACCGAAGATCGGAAAAATCTCCGAAAATCGATATTGACGGTATCTAAAAAATGAAAAAAGTCGGTGTATTCGGGGGGACCTTCTCGCCTCCTCACAACGGGCATGTGGAGGCGGCAAAGGCATTTATTGACGAGCTCGACCTAAACAGCCTGATAGTTATGCCAACAAATATCCCGCCCCACAAAACGGTAAAGGACAACGACCCTATAGCAAGATACAATATGGCTTGTCTTGCCTTTTCTGACATTCCCAAAACCGAGGTTTCGAATTATGAAATAAGCAGGTGTGAAAAGAGCTACACTGCAAAGACCCTGTCTTATTTGAAAAAAGAGGATATTTCGCTCTTTTTTCTCTGTGGAACCGATATGTTTCTTACTCTTAAGGACTGGTACCGCCCGGATATTATCTGCGCGCTCTCTACAATAGTGTTAACCCGCCGAAACAGCGAATGCGACGCGGAAATAATGCGGGAAAAAGCCCTGCTTTGTGAAAAATATTCGGCGTCTGTTATTATTTTAAAGCACGAACCTTTAGATATTTCCTCAACCATCGTGCGGCAGACAATAAAAGCAAAGGGCGATATTTCAACGCTTGTACCCGAAAAGGTGCGAGAATATATCTATAGCCATAGACTTTATGAAAACGGGTGATATTATGAACGACCTTGAATTTCTTAAAGAGGAAATAAAAAATAAGCTTGATAATTACCGATATTTGCACGTCATTTCGGTTTATGAGGAATGTGCAAAGCTTGCGGATATTTTCAAGCTGTCGAAAAATCAAAAGCACGACCTTTTAATCTCGGCGCTTTTGCACGATATAACAAAGGGCTATGACAAACACGGACAAATTGCCCTTGCAAAAGAGCTCGGAATAACGCTAAAAAAAGACAATCTTCTCTCCCCGAAAACGCTTCACGCCGTAACCGGCGAAGCGTACGCCAAAAAGTATTATCCTGACCTTGTAAAAAGCAATATTTGCAGGTATATCCGCTATCACACAACAGGAAGAGCCAATATGTCGCTCGGCGAAAAACTGCTGTACCTTGCCGACTATATCGAGCCGACAAGAAAATTTGACGACTGCATACAGGTAAGAGAACGTTTTTACGGCGCGCTGAGCAAAGGAAAATCAAGCTTTTGGTCACTTGACGACGCGATACTTTTTTCACTTGACTTAACACTGAAACAGCTGATAGAAGAAAATGCGGTTATTCACCCCGATACCGTAAAATCAAGAAATTATCTTTTGCGCACTATTGATTATTCTTCAAAGTAATGCTATAATAATCTTAATTGAAAACCAAAAATCAGTGTCGTGCGGCAAATTCGCCCGCCGTACGCGCACGGAAAGGAAAGCTTAAATTTATAAGCGTTTAAAAATGGAAGAACTCACAAACATAAAAGATCTGAGCGGAAAAACGCCGTATGAAATTGCGGAAAATATAATTAAAATTCTCGACGAACGCAAAGCCAAAGGGCTAAAGCTGCTTCACGTTGAAGGGCAGTCGTCAATTACCGACTACATCGTGCTTTGCACCGGCTCGTCGAATACACAGATAAAGGCGCTTGCGGGAGAGGTTGAGTACAAAATGTCTCTTTGCGGCGTTTCGGCATTGAATATTGACGGATACAATGAGGGAATATGGGTTGTACTTGATTACGGACCTGTCATGGTTCATATTTTCTCCCGCGATTCCCGTGATTTTTATAAGCTTGAAAAGCTTTACGGAGAGACAAGTGATATTGACATCTCCGGAATATTGACAGACAATTAACCTCGGAGGCATGACATGAAATACGACTTTGGCAGTATTGAAAGCAAATGGCAGAAGAAATGGGCAGACGCCGACATATTTTCGGCAAAGGACGACTTTTCAAAACCCAAATTTTACTCATTGATTGAATTTCCCTACCCCAGCGGAGCGGGACTTCACGTCGGACATATCAAAGCATACAGCGGTCTTGAGGTGGTATCGAGAAAGCGCCGTATGCAGGGTTATAACGTTCTTTTCCCGATAGGCTTTGACGCCTTCGGACTTCCCACGGAAAACACCGCGATAAAAACCGGCGTTCACCCCCGCAAGGTCACCGACGACAACATTGCAAAATTCACAGACCAGTTAAAACGCGTGGGCTTTTCGTTCGATTGGAATAGAGTTATCGACACCACAGATGAAAATTACTACAAGTGGACTCAATGGATCTTCCTTGAAATGTTTAACCACGGGCTTGTTTTCCGCGATACCGCGCTTGTAAACTATTGCCCGAGCTGTAAAGTCGTCCTTTCAAACGAGGATTCGCAGGGGGGCAAATGCGATATCTGCCACAGCGACATAATTCAAAAATCAAAGGACGTCTGGTATTTAAGAATAACAAAGTACGCCGACAAGCTCCTTGAGGGTCTTAATAAGGTCGATTATCTCCCCAACATAAAAATGCAGCAGGAGAACTGGATCGGCAAATCCACAGGCGCGTTTGTGAACTTCAAAATCAAGGAAGCCGACGAAGAGCTTCGCATTTACACCACTCGCCCCGACACCCTTTTCGGTGTGACTTTTATGGTCATTGCACCCGAGCATCCGATAATCGAAAAATACAGGGCAACTATTAAAAACATATCTGAGCTTGATGCTTATAAAGAAGAGTGCGCCAAGAAGACCGAGTTTGAGAGAACACAGCTTGTCAAGGACAAGACCGGTGTCAAAATAGAAGGACTCACCGCTATAAATCCTCTTAACAACAAGGAAATACCTGTCTATATTTCCGACTATGTAATGATGGGATACGGAACGGGCGCCATTATGGCGGTTCCGGCTCACGACCAGCGCGACTATGAATTTGCAAAAAAATTCGGCATTGACATAATTCAGGTAATTAAAGGCGGAGATATATCAAAAGAGGCTTACACCGGCGACGGAGAAATGATAAACTCCGATTTTCTCAACGGTTACACCAATAAAAAGTCCTCCATAGAAAGAATGCTTGAATATCTTGAGGAAAAAGGAATCGGCGAGAAGGGCGTGCAGTACAAGATGAAGGACTGGGCGTTCAACCGTCAGAGATATTGGGGAGAGCCTATTCCGATAGTTCACTGTCCGAAATGCAAAATGGTACCCCTTCCCTATTCCGAGCTGCCTCTAAAGCTTCCCGAGGTTAAAAACTATGAGCCGGGAGAGGGAGGAGAAAGTCCTCTTGCCAAAATAGATTCATTTGTGAACTGCAAGTGCCCGAAATGCGGCGGTCCCGCAAAGCGCGAAACCGACACAATGCCTCAGTGGGCGGGCTCATCATGGTATTTCCTGCGCTATATCGACCCGAAGAATGACAAGGCATTCGCCGACCCCGAAAAGCTGAAATATTGGCTGCCCGTTGACTGGTACAACGGAGGAATGGAGCATGTGACAAGGCATATGATCTATTCGAGATTCTGGCACAAATTCCTCTATGACATCGGCAAGGTGCCGTGCGACGAACCGTACGCCAAGAGGACCGCTCAGGGAATGATACTCGGAGCCAACGGAGTCAAGATGAGCAAATCGCTCGGAAATGTGGTTGACCCGAATGACGTTGTAAGAGAGTACGGCGCGGATACGCTTCGAACCTATATACTCTTTATGGGTGACTACGGTTCTGCGGCGCCATGGTCTGAATCGAGCGTCAAGGGCTGCAAGCGTTTTCTTGAAAGAGTCGCCGACCTCACAGCCATCGCCAAGGGCAAGGGTGTGACTCCCGCTCTTGAAAACAGCTTCCACAAGACTATAAAAAAGGTCGGAGAAGATATCGAAGCGCTCAAATTCAACACCGCAATCGCCGCAATGATGACGCTGCTAAATACCATATACGAACACGGTTCACTGACCGAAGACGAGCTTAACACCTTTATTACTCTGCTCTGCCCCTTCGCTCCTCACCTTGCCGAGGAAATACACGAAAAACTCGGATACAGCGACTTTTTGTCGCTTGCAAAGTGGCCTGAGTACGACGAGAAAAAGACAATTGACGATTTAGTCGAGGTCGCGGTTCAGGTATGCGGAAAGTTCAGAGGCACGCTCACCGTACCGGCGGACATCTCCAAGGAGGAGCTGATTGACGCCGCAAGGAAGCTTGACAGAATACGCCCGTATATTGAGGGAAAAACAATCGTTAAAGAGATATGCGTCCCGGGCAAGCTTGTAAATATCGTTGTAAAATAACATCAAGGGACCGTCTTTTCGGTCCCTTGCGGTTTTTTAATCGCTATTATTATTTTATAAAACGTCTCCTGTTTTTCAACCCGCAAGCATTTTACACATGTCAAAAATTCTTATAATAATGAATAAAAATTAGCTTATCTTATTGACAAGCGATGTCACTTAATGTAAAATTAATATGAGGGTATTTGTGCCTGAACTTATTATGTGTATTTTGTGAATTTAGTGTATATTTTTTTATATCGGAGTTATATATGGCAAAAAGCATGACTGCTTACGGGCGCTCAAGCGCCAAAGCAAACGGACAAACGATAACGGTTGAGATAAAGAGCGTCAACGGCAGATATCTTGATCCTCAGATAAAAATATCACGGGGATTTACCTTTCTTGAAGATAAGCTAAGAGCTTATGTAAAAGACAGAGTGAGTCGGGGCAAAGTGGATATTTATCTTGGAATTGAGGTACTTGAAAGCGTCGGCGAGGTGATTCTTGACCGTGCGTATGCCGAAAGCTATATCAAGGCTCTACATGAGCTTAGAGATGAATTTTCCCTTGCGGACGATATAACCGTGATGTCGGTTGCGAATAACAGCAATCTTTTCGTTTCTGTTCGCCCGGAGGAGGATATTGAGGCGATTTGGAGCTTTGTGCTCCCATATATTGACGAAGCGTTTGACCGCTTTGACGAGATGAGGCTGGCGGAAGGTCAAAACCTAAAGCGTGATCTTCTTGCAAAAGAGAACCATGTCAAAGCGCTTGTTGACAAAATAAGGGAACAAAGCGACAAATGCGTTGCCTCATACAGGGAAAAATTCGAGACAAGGCTTCATAATATTCTAAATAACAACAGCATAGTCTTTGACGAGCAAAGAGTTCTCACCGAGTGCGCGATATATGCGGATAAGGTAGCAATAGACGAGGAAATCGTAAGACTGAACTCTCACTTTGAAAGCTTTGAAAAGATATTCGAAGAAAGTGAACCGATAGGCAGAAAGCTTGATTTTCTGCTTCAGGAAATGAACCGTGAGGCTAACACCATAGGTTCAAAGTGTTCGGACGCGGACATTGCCCATATTGTAGTCGATATAAAATGCGAGCTTGAAAAGATCCGCGAACAGATTCAGAACATCGAATAAAAGCGAGCAAAGGAGAAAAGATGAAATTTATAAACGTGGGATTTGGCAATTTGGTTTCCGCCTCCCGTATAATTGCTGTGGCGCTTCCCGATTCTGCACCGATACGGCGTTTGATTCAGGATTCAAAGGAAGCGGGAAACGTTATTGACGTGTCCTGCGGCAAAAAGACGCAGTCGGTTATAATTACCGACAGCGGGCATATTATACTTTCTTCACTTGATACCGATATCATTAATCAAAGACTGAATGAAGCGGATGATGACGCATCATTTGAATTATCGGAAACAAAAAGTGAATAAATGCCAAAAGGAGAACTATAAAATATATCATGAACATAAACGAAAAAGGATTACTTATTGTGCTTTCCGATCCCTTTGGCACCGAGAAAGCCACGGTAATCAATGAAATTCTCGCACGTTCGGACAATTATTCCCTTTCGGTGTCATATACCACAAGAGAGCCGAAAGACGGTGAAATCGACGGCGTTGATTATAACTTTGTAAGCGCCGATGAATTTTTAAAGCTTGTTGAGGACGGCGAAATGCTTGAGTACACTTACCGTCACGGCAATTACTACGGAACGCCGCTTAAAAATATTATCGCTCAGCTCGAGGACGGGATAAACGTCATTCTTGATGTAAGTGTAAACAGCGCTTCAAACGTCAAGGCGCTTTACCCCGACGCAGTACTTGTTCTGCTTCTTCCCCCCGACAGCTCCTATTTAGACGAGGGCGGCAGGTCGCCCGAGACTGCTCCCCCGGCGGAAGAGGTCGAAAATACTCCTCATGATACTGAGCGAGCACTTGAATACTATCGTGATTTTGACTATGTGGTTATCGTTGACGACGCTTTGGCTGACGAGGCGGCGCTCTCCATAACCTCAATAGCCGATTCGGAAAAGCACAAAATAATTCGAAATCTTCATATACCGCAAGAATTTTTGCAAAATTGATTTAGAAAGGATTTATAAAGATGATTAAACCTACCATAAGTGAGCTTTCAAAAGGAAAATACAACCGCTATACCCTTGTTATTGCCGCGGCAAAGGGCGCAAAAATGGTTACTGACGAATATGTCGCCCAGCGCGAATGCGCAGAAGAGCTTATTGCAAACAAGGAGACCGACAAGCCGCTTTTTGCGCTTATCGACAAGGACTGCCGCGATGAAAAGGCGGTTAAGGTCGCTCTGATGCGCCTCAAAAACAATGAATATATCATTAAAAACGCGCCCGAGCTTGACGGAACAATAAAAGAAGACAAAGATTAAACAAAGAAACGAAGGGGGAAAGAGCGCTCCCCTTTTTCGTCGCATTTGATTTGAAAGGAAAAGCTATGCAGTATAATATTGCCGGTCTTCACATTATCGGCGTACCGTACAGGGCGGATTGCGTGTATGAATACTACATACCTCACGACCTTGTCGATAAAATAGTCAGAGGCTCAATCGTAAATGTTCCTTTCGGCAGATCAAACAGAAAATCGTACGCTGTTGTATATTCGCAAAGAAGTGAGGACATAGACGAGTTACAGCTTAAACTAAAGCCCATATTTTCCGTAGATCCCGATTTTACGCTGAGCGAAGAGCTTATGGGACTTTGCGATTTTACAAAGCGGCATTGTTTCTGCTCCTTCGGCGACGTTGTAAAATGTATTGTTCCCTCCGCTTTTTTTTCAAAAATTCAAGAGACCTATACCGCGCTTTCGTTTAGCGACGAGAGGCAAAAAGTAAGTGTAAAAGCGCTTGTCGTGTATGATGCCGTGGCAAGCGCCGGAGTTATGAGCGCCGAGAGCCTTATTAAAAAGTTCGGCAAGGAGGTAACTCCCATACTTTCCGGTCTTGTCGAGCTCGGGTACTTAAAGAAAAATGTCGGCGCCTCGGAAAGAAACATAAAGCAGGTAAAGTATATTCATCTGCTGTATGACAATGACGGCGCATATGAGCTGATAAAAGACAAAAAGCTGCACGGACTAAAGCAAATAGCGCTTGTAAGATATCTTATCGACCACGGGAGCGTCACAACGACCGAGCTTTCCGAGGTTTTGTCGATAGGCGCTTCGACGGTAAAAAGTCTTGCCGACAAAGGGATTATTGAAATAGAAAGCCGCGAGCTTTCAAGAACGCCTTATAAAATCGGGCAAGCCTCGGACGACGTTGAGCTTTCGAATATGCAAAACGAGGCGTATTCCGAAATCGAAAGCCTTATTGCCGAGGAAAAGCCAAACGCCGCTCTGCTTTACGGCATTACCGGAAGCGGCAAAACGATGGTCATAAAAAAGGCTATCGACAAGGTGCTCTCTATCGGAAAACAGGTTATAATGCTTGTTCCAGAAATTGCTCTCACGCCTCAGGCGGTGGCTGTCTTTTGTTCATATTACGGCGACAAGGTCGCCCTGCTCCACTCTTCCCTTTCGGACGGCGAAAGATTTGACGCTTGGCGCAAAATCAGCTCGGGAGAGGCGTGTATCTGTATCGGCACAAGGTCAGCTGTTTTCGCGCCTTTTGACAATCTCGGAATGATTGTAATCGACGAGGAGCACGAGCATACCTATAAATCCGAGTCAAACCCAAAATATCACGCCAGAGATATTGCAAGGTACAGATGCGCGCACACAAATTCGCTTATGCTGCTTTGCTCCGCAACTCCCTCAATTGACAGTTTTTATAAAGCCGAAAAGGGTTATTACAAGCTGATTAAGCTTACCGAAAGATTTAACAACGCAAAGCTCCCGCAGACAATTATAAGCGACATGAGAATAGACGCCATGCAAAACAATACCTCGGCGGTGGGGAGCATCATGCAGGACGCCCTGAAAAAAACAATTGCAAACAATGACCAGGCAATTCTTTTTGTCAACAGGCGCGGATACAACAATTATATTTCCTGCCCTCTTTGCGGATTTGTTCAAAAATGCGAAAAATGCAGCGTTTCAATGACCTACCATTCATACGGAAAAAAATCCAAGGGCGGATATCTTGTATGTCATTATTGTGGAAATCGGAAGGCTCTGCCCGCCGTTTGTCCCGAATGTGCAAACGAGCATATGAATTATATGGGCTTTGGAACGCAAAAGGCGGAGGATGATATAGCGACTCTTTTTAACGACGTTCCGACAATTCGCATGGACGCCGATACCGCATCAAGCCGTCACTCGATCGACAAAATGCTTGAAAAGTTCAGAAAGGGCGAGGCAAAACTGCTTGTCGGCACGCAAATGGTGTCTAAAGGTCACGACTTTCCGGGAGTTACTCTTGTGGGCGTACTGCTTGCGGACGCCTCCTTGTATCTTGACGATTACAGGGCAAACGAACGCACCTTTTCACTGATTACTCAGGTTGTGGGCAGAGCGGGAAGAGGCGATAAGGCGGGTATTGCCATAATTCAGACTTATAATCCCGAGCATCCTGTTATAAAGCTTGCCGCGGCGCAGAATTACGAGGATTTTTATAAAAATGAAATAGCGATAAGAAAAAATTTCGTCTTTCCTCCTTTTTGCGATATGGTGCATTTCACCTTTTCCTCGACCGAGGAGGCGGTCTTTAAAAATCTGCTCGGCGACTTTGCAGCAAGGCTTTCTGCCCTGCTAAAGGGAGATTACAAGGACGTTTCTTTAGTGGTGTTCGGTCCGTTTGAGGCTCCGGTATACCGCGTAAATAACACATACAGAATGAAATATATTTTCAAATGCAGAAACAGCGGCAGGACAAGAGAGCTTTTGTCTCTGCTCTATACCGAGTTTTCAAGTTTTGAAAGCAATAAACTCGGCATTTCAATTGACGTAAATCCAAACTGACAATTTATTATTATATAATACGTGAGGTAATTAATTTAATGGCATATTTGACAATACTTACAGAGGGTGATGAAACGCTTCGCAAAAAGTGCAGACCGATAGATGAAATAACCCCGAGAATCCTGACGCTTCTTGACGATATGGCAGAGACGATGCACAAAGCAAACGGCGTAGGACTTGCGGGTCCTCAGGTGGGAGTGCTGAGAAGAATAGTTGTTGTGCAGACCGAACCGGACGGACCGCTTTACGAGATGATTAACCCGAAAATTATCGAATTTAGCGGCAGTCAGCTTGATTATGAGGGATGCCTTTCCATACCCGGCAAGGTCGGCGTGGTTGACAGACCGGACAAGGTAACAGTTGAGGCTACCGACCGTAACGGAGTGCAGTACCGCGTTACCGCCGAAGGATTTCTTGCGCGCGCTTTCTGCCATGAGCTTGACCATCTTGACGGAATCCTTTATACGGATAAAGCAAAAAGAATGATGACTCAGGACGAGCTTGAACACGAGGAAGACGACTGATGAAAATTGTCTTTATGGGCACGCCGGATTTTGCCGTCCCCTCGCTTAAAAAGCTGTGCGAGCTTCATGAGGTTGCGGCGGTTGTGACACAGCCCGACAAACCGCGCGGCAGAGGGTATATTATGACGCCATCTCCCGTAAAGGTGTTTGCAATGTCGCAAAATATCCCGATATATCAGCCCGAAACGCTCAAGGGCGATGCCCTTTTGCCTCTTCTTAATGAAATTATACCGGATGTTATTGTAGTTGTGGCATACGGAAAAATTCTTCCCCCTTATATTCTTGACTTTCCGAAATACGGCTGTATCAATCTGCACGGCTCACTGCTGCCCGAATACCGCGGCGCCGCGCCGATGCAGCGCGCGATAATTGACGGCAGGAAGGAGACGGGCGTTACAACCATGTTTATGGCAAAAGAGCTTGACAGCGGCGATATTCTTGAAAGTGCAAAAACGCAAATTGACGACCTCGACAATTTCGAAACTGTCCACGACAGGCTGTCAGTGCTTGGCGCCACCCTTCTTATTTCGACTCTTGATAAACTAAAGGACAATAAAATATTGCCGCAAAAGCAAAACGAAGCTTTGGCAACCTACGCCGCAAAAATCGAAAAGGGTGACTGTTTAATTGATTTTTCAAAGCCGGTCAGGCAGATTCACGATAAAATCCGCGGTCTTTCGCCCTATCCGCTCTCCTTTGCCTATCTTGATAGAAGGATGATAAAATTTATTTCCTCGGAGATTGTTTCAAATGAGGCGGCAGGCGCTCCTTGCGGCACAGTTGTGTCTCTTGACGACAACAAAATCGAGATTGCCTGCCTTGACGGCATTATAGGCATTACCTCTCTTTTGCCCGAAGGAAAGTCGAAAATGAGCGCCAAAGATTTTATCAACGGCAGAAAGATAAAAGTAGGGGATATTTTCCTTTCCGAAAAGTAACTTGTTATGAATGTACGTGAAGCGGTATATCGGTCGCTTATTAGGATCGAAAAAGAAAAAAAGTACTCCTCTTTGGAGCTTGACAGCGTTATATCGGATATGGACCTGCAGGGCAACGACAAGGCTTTTTTCACTGCCCTGCTTTACGGAGTGATTGAAAGAAAAATTACTCTTGATTATATTATTTCGGTGTATTCAAACAGACCCTTAAACCGACTTGACCTTGCAACTGTTGTGATACTGCGGCTCGGTCTTTACCAGCTCTTTTTCCTTGACCGCGTTCCAATCAGCGCCGCGGTAAACGAAAGCGTGAAGCTTGCGGCAAGGTATTCTTCACGCTCAAAAGCATTTATAAATTCTATTCTCAGAAAAGCCGCCCTTGAAAAAGAAATTCCTCTTCCGGACAAAGAGCGCGATTTTCTCTTTTATTTGTCTGTAAAATACTCGCTTCCAAGCTCAATTTGCAGTATATGGCAGCATGACTATTCGGAGTTTGGCGAGGATTTTTTGAGCTTTGTAAACAGCTCGCCCTTTATCACTCTAAGAGTCAATACGCTAAAATGTACAATGGAGGACGTGTGTAAAAAGTTTTCTAATGTCTCTCAAAAATGTTCTCTTGCGCCAAGCGGAGTAAAGCTTACCTCAAGAGTTCCGATAAGCGAGCTTGAGCTTGAAAATGGAAAATATTTTGTACAGGACGAAGCGTCCCAGATGGCGGTGGAGGTTCTCGGAGCTGAGAAAGGCGAAACAGTTATCGACGTTTGTGCCTGCCCGGGCGGCAAAAGCTTCGGCGCGGCTATAGATATGGAAAACTGCGGCAGGGTTTATTCTCTTGATATTCACAAATCAAAGCTCTCGCTTATTTCAAGCGGCGCAAAACGCTTGGGAATTGATATAATTATTCCGAGAGAGCATGACTCTTCGTCGGCTATTTGCGAGCTATTGGGCTCTGCAGACCGCGTGATATGCGACGTCCCCTGCTCCGGACTCGGAGTTATCGCCAAAAAAAGCGACCTAAGGTACAAGGACCTTGACGACCTTGCCTCTCTTTCAGAGCTTCAATATAAAATACTTTGTTCAAGTGCCGGGTATCTTAAAGAAGGCGGGGTCTTGGTTTATTCGACCTGCACCCTACACAAAGCGGAAAATGAGGATATAGTCAATAAATTTCTCTCGGAGCATTCGGGCTTTTCACTTGCCCCCTTTATAGTCGGAAAAATAAGCTGCCAAGGTATGCTCACCCTTTTTCCGCATATTCATAGCACCGACGGATTCTTTATAGCAAAAATCGTAAAACAATAAATAAAAGCGCCATAGCAAAACAGACTTGAACTGTCAAATCTCACAGCTCAAGTCTGTTTTTATATTCATATTCAGCCGAAAAATATTTTTATGTTATCAGCGTTATTACGTTCTTTTTTAAGAAGCGCTTGATACAAAGATATACGGTCAAAAGATAGAGCGCGGCAAGAAGCGCGCAAAAGACAAGCGCTATTAGCGGGTCAAAGAGAGGAAAGGCGCCGAGGACAAGAGCGTATATCGAAGCCGCCGCAATGTAGAAGACAAGCGACATTACAAGCGCCGACGCCACCTTCAAAAAATACTCGCAAACAAGAAGCTTTTTTATTCGCTTTTTGCCAAGACCGAAAATCTGCAAATATCCTATTTCCCTTCTGCGGTAAAAAAGCTCTGTCTGCACAATGGTCGACATGAAAATGCAGGATATTGCAAAGGTGACAAATAAAATAAAGTAAAAAACAACGATTACTGTATCGACAGTCTGCCGAGAGTTTTCGACCCTTTGATAAAAGCCGTTTGGAGCATCATACTGTGAATTTGTAACAAGGGCAATAGCCTGCCTCACCGCGGTATTTTCATAAAGTCCCTCATAAACGCAAAGGAGGGGTTCGCCTCTGGGGTTTTTATACTCTTCTGCCGGCGTGGTTTTTTCTCCTATTTTCACAAGTGTATCATATGGTACAAAGAGCGCAATGGTATCTTCCGCCCTGTGAAAATTATAAAAATAGAATCCGTCGTCTCCATACAAATTGCTTTCAAAGTTTTTACTGTCAAAATTGTTTACAATACCGCTTATAACAAATTCGGTGTCCTTGAAGGTGACGCTTTTGCCGACAACCTCCCTATATTCTGCATCGGCTCCGAAATACGACATGACAAAGGGAGGATTCACAAGAATTTCATATTCCGAGCTCGGGAATTTTCCGTATTTTATCATTCCCTTGATTGAAAACACGCTGTTCTTTTTATCAAGCAGATACACTGCTGTATAGCCGTTCTCATAAGCGGTATAGTATTCATACACCTTGACGTCGTCTTTGTACTTAAATCTTTCAAATTCTTGAGTATAAAGCCCGAAAACGTCAAGCGGATATTCTCCCCTCATATAGCGAAAATACTCGCTTGAAAAATTCACTTTTAGAGCGGAAATGGCATAAATCACAAAAAACACCAGCGCCATAAGCAGTATTCCGCCGCTTATAAGCAGCCTCGGGCGCCTTTTTAGCGCGAAGCGAAAGCCCCCGATTCCCTTTGACCGTGTGCCTTTGCCGTCTTGGCTTTGAGAGCCGCTTTGCCTTTCATTTTCTATAAAATCAGCAATTTTGGGCGTATTTTGTTCTTCTTTTTCAATAACGCCGTAATGCAAATTTAAAATGACGTCGGCATATTCGTCAAAATAATGTTCATGGGTGGCAATGATAATTATTCTGTCTTTGTCTCTAAGCTCTGCCATGACTTTTGCAATGCTCTTTGAATTTGTATCGTCAAGGGAGGCTGTGGGTTCGTCGGCAATCAAGAGGCGGGGAGAATTAAGAAGCGCTCTGACAATCGACGCTCTTTGGCGCTCGCCTCCCGAAAGCTGTTCGGGATACTTTGAAAGCAGGTCGTTTATTTTTAGCTTTTCGCAGAGTCTGTACACTTCTTCTTTGGAATTTTTGATAAGCAGCAGATTTTCCAAAAGCGTTATGCCCGAGACAAGCAGACTGTTTTGGAATATATAGCCACTCATTTTTGAGGTACTTTCGACGCCGTCGGTTTTGACAGTCCCTTCGTAGCTTGTATCAAGTCCGCCGATAAGGTTGAGAAGCGTGCTTTTGCCGCAGCCGCTGACTCCCTTGATAACGTATATTTTGCCCGACTCGAAGGAATATGAAAAATCCTTTATTATCGGTTCGTTATCCTTATAAGCTTTTGTTATATGTATGAGTTCCAATTTCATAATACAGTTACTCCCTTCTTATATAAGGTCACGGGAGGATATCAGGCTTTCGTACCACGACAAAACTCTTACCCTTCTGAAAAGTAGGCTTACCGCCAAAGAGGACATAATAATCACAAGCAGATTGTACGCCAAAATCAGGAGGATATTATAGGAGAAAATATCAAAGCTCACAAACAAGAAGGCACGGTTTAAGGCGTTTATCGCAAGCGTAAGCAGAAAGGCAAAAAGCTCTGCAATACTCATTATTATCACAAGCTCAAGAATATTAAGGAGAATAAAGCACCGAATTATTTCCTTTTTTTCGTACCCTGAATACTCAAAAACCGCTATAAATCGGCTATTATGCTGAAATTCGGTTTTCTTGAGCGCGGCAAAAAACAAGGTTGTAAATATTGCCGTATACATCCCGAGCGGCAAAAGGACAAGGCAAAGGATGGTAAAAAGGGATTCATATTCAAATCCCGCGTCGTCATATGACAAAATAACGCCGCGATAGGAGGTCAATTTGTCATAATATTTGTCGTAATAGGCTCTCATGTCCTTGTATGTATCAAAGTAAATTTGATACACGCGCGAGCGGCTGTTCCCGAAATAAAAGCTTTCGTCATCCTCATATTTGTCGGTAAGCTTGGAATTAAAGAAACAAAGCTCGCCATAATCCTCGGCGCTGTAGCTGTCGCCGGAGTCAATCGAGACGCCGAGCGACTCCAAATACTTCTTTTCGGCGCTGTTGAATTTATTAAAAATACCGACTATCTCAAAATCGACAACACCGAGTGAATAAAGATTTTTTGAAATACTCTTCCCCAAAAGCGCCTCGGGGTCATCATGATTCATGGCGTTTGCCATTTCGTTTGACAGAATTACTTGATTTTCGCTTGTAAAATAGCTTCCGTAAAGCACCTTGTCCGAAAGCCTGAAGGCGCCCTTGTCAAACGGCAGAACCGGCAAAGAAATTTCATAGTCGGGCAAAGGAATATAATGCCCGTCACTGCCGTGATAGCCCTCGCTTCCGTCGGGACAGCTTCCCCTGTAGCTGAGCACAACGGCGCGCACCTCATCGCTATCCGGCGCAATCTGCTCAAAGGTCGTGCCGGCGGTATGCACCTCAAACATATTGATTTTATACATGAATTCTATTGAAGAGTCGAGCTTGTTTTGCGGGATATCGCCTAAAAGACAAAGGCAAAAGGAAAGCGCCGCAAAAACCGCAAAAAGCACGCCGCTCCGTTTTGTCCGCTTTTTACTTACAAACCACTTTAATAAAAGGCGGTAAAGCCCCCGCTTTTTTGCGGCGGGAGAAGCCATTTTTACCTCCTTTTTGGTTTTTTTCCTTGTCTTTTTGGTTTGAGGTCGACTTTTGCTTTTCGAGCTTTCTTTGATTTTTGTAAATTCAATAACTTCATTTGCATATTCCCTTGCCACTTTGTCATGGGAGGAGCATATTACAAGCACCTCGGCGCTGATTTTTGCAAGCATTTCAAAAACGGCTGTCTTGTTTTCCTCGTCAAGAGAGGCGGTCGGCTCGTCAAGAAAAAGCACCTTTTTGCCGCCAAGAATTGCCCTTGCTATTGCGAGGCGCTGCTTTTCGCCGCCGGAAAGTGTGGAGGGCATCTGATTTTCCTTACCGCTAAGCCCAAATTTATCAAGCGCCTCCCGAATTTTATCGTCACTGTCCGAGATAAGGCGCATGTTATCCATAACCGAGAGAAAATCGGCGAAAAATGTGTCCTGCGTTATGTAATCAAACTCGTTTTTAAAATCAGAATATTCCACTCTGCTTGTAAAAGCTTTGTCATTCCATGTAATCTCTCCGTCGTCGAAATCTAAAATTCCCGAAAGAATATTTAGAAAAGTTGTTTTACCGCTTCCGCTTTCGCCGAGCAGCAGATAAAAGCCTCTGTCTTTAAATTCATATGAAAAGGATCCGATAACAACCTGCTCCGAAAACGCCTTGCAAATGTTTTTACAGATTATCATAAACTACTTATCTTCCTCTACGGTTTCAACATGATTTTGTTCAATATACCGGTCATATTTATTTTCGTGTATCGCTTTTAAAAAGGTATACAGCCTTGAAAAATCTATCTCTCCGATTTTGGTATTTTTATATTCGGAAGCGCCCGAAATATAGCTTTCGTTTTCCTTGATGTCGTTCATTATCGCTTGAATTTTTTCAAAAGCCTCAACTTGCTTTTTTTTCGGCGTCACCCGCCTCCACAAGGAAAAATAAGATGATGCCTGCCTTTTGGGAAGTTATTATCATTTATCAGCATTAAATAAAGCTGTAAATAATATGATTTTAATATATAGTTTTGAAATACTTGTTGTTCATTCATTATATTTCCTTTTGCGTTAAATGTCAAGTATTTTTATGAAAAATGTTGTAAATAATTTTTATTTATAAAATAGTTAAATTACTATGAATATTTTGCTTCAATTTTATTTTCTATTTTGTCGTCTGCACCTCCTGTTCCGGAGAAAACAACCTTGAATACAGCGCGGTAAGTTCCGGTCGATTTCAGTTGGAATTGATGAGTAATAATACCGCTCACATTTGTTGAGGTATCAATCCATTTTTTATTTGAGGTTCCAATATCAACTGTTGTCCAGAACAAACCCAATGTTTTCTTTTGTATATACGTGGTTATAGTTATTTTTGTCATTGCTCCATATACCCCAGCATATTTAACGCTTACCTCTAACATCCCAGAAGATGAGATTTTAAAGCAGTACAAACAGTTGTTACCATTATTTAAGCACGGTTCAACATCCGCATTTTCATTTGCATAAGCCGGAAATGCTACAACTCCAACTAATGAGATAACAGCTAAAAGAATTGATATTATTTTTTTCATATTCTCGACCTCTTTCTTTTCATTTGATTTTGTTTTTGTATTTCATATAGTAATACCAATTTAGACATCGTTTTGTCTCAAAAAAATCGACACTTTTTTCAATTTCGTAATATTGCACATTTTTTTATTTGCTTTGCTTGAATAATTGTGCATAATTAATCACCCGTAAGTTATTACGGGTGATTAATCTAAATAATTTACTGTCTTATTCTTTTATTGAAACGCTTTGAATCATATGGGCAACTTCTTCAAGCTCCATGGTAACAGTGCAGTCAATCGAGTATGCATACTCTCCGTCATTCCAAATATAAGTATTCAAAGATTCGTTTAGGATTGCCTGTACTGTATAATCGCCTATCATCATTGTGATAAAATCACTACGTTCATTGTCAAAATCGTAAGCAGCATTTATTATATACTGACAAAATGTTATGGATTCATTTTCATTTTGCCATACAGCATACACAGTTGTTAGTGACGATTTATAATCCTGCAAAATAAACCCGTCCGGCACATATGTGGGAATCCGCTCTTCTTCAATGCCGTTCGGAAGATCTGATTCGTTATCCTGATCTTTATTATAGGTAATTCTTGTAAACGTGTCATAAATCTTTTCAACTAATTTGACCACCGCGTCACGATTTGCATAGACAGTAAGTCCGCCAAGCAGGATAGCCGCGGCGATAAGTATTGCAATAAGTCGCTTTCTTGGAAATGCCCTGCCTGAGGTTTTAATCGGTGGTTTTTCCCTGCCAGATATGATATGTTTCATCGCACGCAGATGTTTTTTGGAGTAAACCGGTTTTTCGGGATATTCTGCTAAAATATTCATGGTGTTCTCGTTCATAGCTTCAATAAATGCCTGCCGAAACAGTTTCATGCTATTATTAATTTCCTTCATTTCAACTTTCCCCTTTCAGCATTTCCAAAAGTAAAGCTTTGCCGCGTTGAATAGTTGTGTGCACCGTCGAAACATTCATATCCAAAAGCTCTGCGATCTCCGAGCCTTTTTTTTCTTCTACAAAGTACAAAAAAAGTACTGTGCGGTAATGGTCATTTAGTTTAAGCAGCGCTCGCTTTACCCTGTCATATTCATCCCGCATACAAAGCTCATCCACAAAATCATTGTCCGAAATAATATCCTCCGGCAGATTATCCATTATTTCGTCCAAAGAAACAGATTGATTATGTTTTAAAATATTTAGCGCCTCATTGATAGCAATCGTTACAAAATACGCTCGCAATCTTTCCTCACACTCGTTAAAGCAAATTGATTGCAGATGATTTATAATCTTTATAAAAGCGCTCTGAACCGCATCCTCAGCGTTGTTTTCGGCGTTGGTTCCGCCCGACAGCTTACTGAGCGCCGCCTTATACATGATATCGTGATATTTTTGATAGATTTCAGTCACTCTGTCTTGATCGTTCACGTTTGCAATAACTGACAAGAAAGACAACATTTTTTAAGCCTCAAATACTGTGTTTTTGGATTACTATAACACAGAAATTCAAAAAAGTCAATATTTCGAAAAAAATCTACAAGTATTCACTTGCAGTTATAAAAAATGCTTGCTCCGTTTATAATAAACTCTCCATGCTCGTTTAGTTATCAATAAAAAATTTTTTTAACTCTTGAAAACCTACAAAAAATATGTTATTATAGTATTATAAAAACGGTTGTCAAGTGCCGGCTCTTAAAATGCAGATAATAAAAATGAGGTATAGAGATGAAAATATCAACTAAGGGACGCTATGCGCTGAGAATGCTTATCGACCTTGCCGAGCATCAAAATGAAGGTTACATTCCGCTTGGGGATATCGCCGACCGACAGGGTATCTCGAAAAAATATTTGGAACAGATTGTTCCGGCTCTCAACAAAGCCGGTATTTTGAAGACAAATCGGGGCTATCAGGGCGGCTATATGCTGGCAAAGAACCCGGAGCAATACACTGTAGGCATGATTTTGCGCCTCACCGAGGGCAGCTATGCGCCGGTTGCATGTGTTGAGCGAAGCCCTATAGAATGTGAAAGAAGCGCCGACTGCCCCACCCTTCCAGTTTGGCAGGGGCTTTACAAGGTCGTTAACGAATATCTTGACTCTGTAACGCTTGAGGACATTTTGGAGCAGCACAGAGAAAGGGCGACAAACGATTACGTAATCTGAACCCTTCTAAAAAGCATTGACAATAACGGTTAATCGCCGCGCTTCTTTTAAAGAAACGCGGCGATAATTTATTATTTTTTCATTTCTTACTCGGAAAACATCGGGGTTGAAAGATACCGTTCACCCGTATCTGGCAGAAGGGCGACTATAAATTTGCCCTTGTTTTCGGGACGTTTTGCAAGCTCTGATGCGGCAAAGACCGCGGCACCCGAGGAAATGCCGACAAGCAGACCTTCTTTCCTTGCAAGCTCCCTACCGGTGGCGAAAGCGTCCTCGTTTTCAACGGCGATAATTTCGTCGTATATTTTTGTGTTCAGCGTATCGGGTACAAATCCCGCGCCGATACCCTGAATCTTATGCGGTCCGGCAACCCCCTTGGAAAGCACAGGAGAGCCGGCAGGCTCGACTGCTATCACCTTGACGTTCGGATTTTTCTGCTTTAGATATTCGCCGACTCCGCTGACAGTTCCGCCAGTGCCGACTCCCGCGACAAAGATATCCACCTTGCCGTCGGTGTCCTCCCATATTTCGGGACCTGTGGTTGCGCGGTGAATTGCGGGGTTTGCGGGATTGGTAAACTGGCTTGGTATAAAGCTGTTCGGAGTCGCCTTGGCTATTTCCTCCGCCTTGGCTATCGCGCCCTTCATTCCATTTGCCCCTTCGGTCAGCACAATTTCCGCGCCGTAGGCTTTGAGCAGGTTTCGGCGCTCAATACTCATGGTTTCGGGCATAGTGAGAATGATTTTGTATCCTCTGGCGGCCGCGACGGCGGAAAGACCGATTCCGGTGTTGCCGCTGGTGGGCTCGATAATCACGGAATCGGGCTTTAGCAGTCCCTTCTCCTCTGCGTCGTCAATCATTGCCCTTGCAACTCTGTCTTTAACGCTGCCCGCAGGATTGAAATACTCAAGCTTTGCGTAAACATCGGCGCCGAGGTTGTGTACTTTTATGTAGTTTGTAAGCTTCAAAAGCGGGGTATTGCCGATAAGGTCGGTAATTTTTTCATAAGTTTTCATTGTGTTCGCTCCTTATAATGCAGTAAATATATTTTATTATTTTTTAAAAATCAAGCGTGCGAAGCCGCAACATCGCTCTTTTAAAAGGAAGGTCATCCTGTCAGCTCCTCATTCAATCATATTAAGCCTATAGAAACTATAGGCATTATAGCATGTGATATATAACTTGTCAAGCCCTATTTTAAAAAAAATACAAAATATTTTTTGCTCCTAAAAGACGCGGGGCGTTTTTTGCGCCTTGCTTTGCGGATACTTATATATGACTCGCGCTTTTTCACGTTTTACGTGAAAAACTTTCGCAAAACGTGCGATTGACAGAAGGCTTTCCTTCTGCTATTCTATAATCGTGCACAAGGACGGGTCCCGCAAACAAAAAAAGAAAGAGAGAGAACAATATGAAACTTAAAATCGGAGAAAACATACGCAATTTGCGCCGCAAGGCAGACCTCACGCAACAGCAATTTGCCGACCAAATGGGGGTAAGCTGTCAATCGGTCAGCCGCTGGGAAAATAGCGAAACATACCCCGACATGGAGCTGCTGCCCGCCATTGCGAATTTTTTTAACACCTCGGTCGACTCGCTTATGGGCGTTATGTATGCCGTGAAGGAAAAACAGGCGCACGAGACGTTTGACGCACTGCGCCGAGAATGCTTGGAGCCGCAAATTAATACCGAGAAAGTAGTGTCGCTCATAAGGGATATACGGCGAAACTTTCTGGACAGCGCAGAGGCGTGGCGCCTTTGGGTGGGCAACAACCGATGCTTTATGATGCCCGAGGTCCTGCCCGAAATTCGGCAAACGGCAGAAATGTACCTTGCGCTTCACCCGATGGACTATTGGGTAATAGAAACAATGGCAATGGTTGAGGAGGAGGAAAAAATCGAAGACTTTCTTAGTAAATTCACCCCCGCTTACGACCTGTCTCGCCGCACTCTGCTTTTTGAGCGGTATTTGGAGCGGCAAGACAAGGAGCGGCTTGAGCCCGAACGGCGTTTTAAGCTTTATCAAGCCCTTGATGACCTTTTTGAGCCTGTCACACTGTTAGGACTTAATGAGAATAGCGACGCAAAGGATTATGCCGCAATATTTCAAAGCAGGCTGCTTGACCTTGTCCGAGAGCAAAGCGTGGACTCCGAGCCGGACAAGTGGGTTTGCGAAAGGCTCAAGCTTGGCATCGCTCGGGCATCCATTGCCGCGCGGGGCGGGAAAATACAGGAAGCGCTTTGTGAGCTTGAAGGGGCTGTACTGCTGCTTGAGAACACAATGCGCATAAAAAAACCGCAAAAGCTTAAAATCAACTGCCGCTGGCTTTGTGGCATGACGTGGATAGCGGAAGAAATATGGGATTCCCCGAGTCAGGATTTGGGAATGCTCGAGCGTGCGGTAACAATTTATACGGATATCAGCGGTATGAATAACAGCAGGATTCGTTATCACTTTTTGGTATATCCCTCTGTCTACCGCGACCGTATCGCAAATCTTTGCGGAAAAGAATGTTTAGAGAACCTGCCGCAATATCAAGCGCTGCTCTCCCGCCTTGACGCGCTTATCGAGCGTAAACCGAGAGAATAACAGAACCTCCGCTTTGCACACAGTGCAAATTAATGGCAAAGCTTTATAACTAGTATCGTATTACAAAACAGGCAGTCGCATATTTGCGGCTGTCTGCTGAGTTTTCTCGCTTGACTACTATAACGCCCGGCGCATTTTCAACTCCCGCCATACTTTGGGCGCAGTCTTATTTCCCAAAACTCGTATAAAAAGACAATACCCTTGACAGAGAGTGAAAATTATGATATAGTGTAAGAAAAAGAGTGATAATGGATAATCATGGATAATAAAGCCGTCTTGACAGCGATGCTTTTTGCGAATATAAAGACGCGGGTAAAAGGAGCAAGTATGAATATTATCCCAATGAGCGTCTCCGACGAGCGAATTTTAAGGCTTTTTTTCGAGCACGATGATTTTATGCTATGTTTTATGGGAGAAGACAGAGGGTATTATACACGCTACAGCGATAAGGAATGCATAGAAAAAGTATGGGCGGCAGTTTCTGACGATTTGCCGATAGGCTGCGTCGCGTACCGACAAAAAGCTCCCGGAGTAGGTGAGATAAAACGGCTTTTTATCAAAAAGGATTACAGAGGAAACGGCTATTCAAAGGAGCTTCTTAATACTGTCGAGGGCTATGCAAAAAAACAGGGGGCCATACTCTGTTTTTGGATACGAGAATAACGCTTGAGCCCACAGTTTCACTCTACCGCAGCGCCGGGTTCAACATCGTCTTTCAGCAAGGGCTATATTCAAATGGAAAAGAAGCTGTAAGTCGAGTTTGAAACAAAGCCGAGAAAACACGCTTTTGCGGTGTAATTTTTTCGCTTGCGGTGTAAAGTGTGTGCCGGGAGTGGCACTCGTAGATTTTCTCACATTTTTGTATTAGATTTTTGATCGAAACGATTCAAGGCAAATCGAGATTGCAGAGGGGGAAATGGGAATGGCATCAAGGTTGATCCATCTGGCAATAACGGATCTAATATCAAAGGAATATGAGTACAAAGATAAAAACAGACTGGCGCTTGGTTCAATTTTGCCTGATGCTTCCATAAGTGGAAATAGTCATTTGAAAACCAGCATAGACAATGGAACGAAAAAAACATATGATTTGGCCGGTTTCCGTTCCGAATTTCTTCTAAAAATTCTTGAAGATGACTTATATCTCGGCTATTATCTTCATCTGGTACAGGATATGTATTTTAGAAATTTTATTTATAATAGTTATAACTGGAATCCGTTATCCCCGGGGAATGTCGAAAAATTACATAATGACTACGCACTGATAAATCAATATGTAATTCAAAAATATGCGCTCTCAAATACCATTACGTTTCCTGATTCATTTGATAAAGAGCCTCTGAATAAATTAGGACGTTTTTCGATTTATGAATTTCTTGCTGATATGAAAGCTGACTTCCAAATGCATTTAACAGGTACAACATTCTTCTTCACTAAGGCTATGGCAGACGAATTTATTGCGTATGCTTGCGAAAAATGTAAGCAGGAAATCTATTCGCTGTTTCATGATTTGGACTGCTTAGATGAAAGAGCGCTGGCATGGAAGAGAAGATAAATTCCGGTTTTCTTTTTGTATCAAAATCAGCAAAGAAGATAGATATAGTTTTACAAAATTTGATGCAATGTCGGTAAAAGCCCAAAGGTGCGCCTTTTGGGTGTATGTTGACGCTTGGCAAGTGTATAATCGCCAAGCTTTTAGATTTTATGGAGACGCTTATGCATAAAGACGGGAAATGGGCAAAACAGATTATAGAATGGCAAAAAGAGGACGGCAGTTGGGGTGACTTTCATTCCCTTTCGGTATCTGGCGGTTCTCATATTACCACCGAGCAGGCAATGCATAGACTTGAAAGACTCGGATATACAATAGAGGACGAGTGTATTCAAAAAGCGGTTTTGTATATGAATAATTGCCTTGTCGGAAAAAATACAATACCCGACAGAGCCGAAAGGTTTCATGATTGGAATATTTTCACCATGCTGATATTGTCAACCGGTATAAGAAGATTCGCAAAAGAGGTCGGCACCGCGAATAAGGTTGCAAAAAATTGGGCAGAGGTTATAAGCGCCGCCTTTGAGGACGGGACATACAATTATGATAAATACGTCAAGGCATATAAAAGCGTTTTGCGCCCGAGCGGCGGGAAAATTCTCGGAATTGAAAGCTATTACCCAATATCACTTCTTGCCGATTGTCTTGACGAAAAAACAGAGCTGGCATATGTTGAGCATATCTTAAATTTCGATAGAGGTATCTGTTATGTATACGACGGCAAAATCCGGATTTTGCCGCAAGAGTTTCAAAGCAAAAACGCAAGCAGGTATTTAGGCGCGGTTGAACTGCTTGTAAGATATTCGCGGGCAAGTTATAAGCTAAGGTTTGTCGCAGACTGGTTAAATGAAAATCGCGGCGAAAATGGCAAGTGGTATATGGGAAGAACCGTCAACGACAAGCTGTATTTTCCGCTTTCCGACAATTGGAGAAAAAAAGAAGCCCTCAAGGAGGACTGTACGGAGCGAATTGAAAAGATTTTGAGCTATATTTTGTGAAGGTATTTTTTATTGATGACTGAATAAAAAATCGTCCGTGAAGCGGACAAAAATTTTTAATGAAGAATGATATTACGCGCGTGGCGCGCAATGATGTGATGTTTGCCCCTTATCACATATCATTGGGCAAAGCCCATATCATTGGGCAAAATCCATATCATTTGACAAGCCGCGCAAGGCGCGGCGCGGCAAACATCATTGAACAAGGCGTTTGCAAAAGCAAACGCCTTGTTGGTGGAGACAGAGGGGCTCGAACCCCCGACCTCACGGATGTGAACCGTGCGCTCTAACCAGCTGAGCTATGCCTCCGTTTATTATTAAATGAAAATGGTGCGGATGACAGGAGTTGAACCTGCACGGTGTTCCCACCGGAACCTAAATCCGGCGCGTCTGCCAATTCCGCCACATCCGCATTTACAGCTTTTATTACCTCATTTCTTGCGGTGCTTGTATTATAGCACAAAATAAAGGCTGTGTCAATAGATATTTTTTTGACGGTTTAATTTTTGTAATGTAATAGGTTTAAAAGGTGTCCGCAGAGCGGACAAATTTTTTTAAATGAAAAATGAAGCATCGCCTGCGGCGATATGAAGCGCCACCTTCGGTGGCACGAAGCATTGCCTTTAACAATATGAAGCGTCCGCTTCGCGGACATTCTTATTTGCGCCCGAATGGCGTAAATAAGAAGCGCCAACACACGGTGGTGAAGGCGCTCCAAGCTATGAAAAATTTCAGATGCAGATTAATCAGTTATAGCGTCTGCGCTTAATAACAAGGGCGCAAAGCGTTATAGCAATACCGGCAATACATACAAGAGCCGGGAGTGCGCTTCCGGTTGTAGGAGATTCGGTCTCGCCGGGATCGGTTGTCGGTTCAATGTTGTATACCTCAAACTCGGTGAGCTTAATATAGTGGGTGATGTTGTACATATAGAGACGGATATATCTTGCGGTAGTCGTGTCAAAATCAAGTACAACGGGTTTTGCGTCAGACTTTGGAGTGTTTGTAACAGTCTTAACGGCTGTGAAATGCTCGCCATCGTCCGAAACCTGAATCTCATAGTTTTCAGGGAAAAATACTCCGAGCGGGAAGTTTGCATCGTCAGGTGCGTTATTAAGCAGCTTTACGGAGCGAAGCTCGTGAGAAGGATAGATAACCACTTGGTTAAATTTGCTGCCTACTCCGAGGTCAATTGTAATTTGTGCATGAGCATTGGCGCCGCCGTCTCTGGGAGTGTTCGGATTCGAGTGATAACCTGCGAATTGACCGTAATCAAGTTTTGTGGTGCAAAGATTGACTCTGTCGCCGTCGTTGAAATAATCGAGGCTCCAAGGACCGTCTTCGTGATGTGAATCACTGCTTACAGGCTTTCCTGCCGCTATATTTACGGGAGCGTCTGTTTCTTCAAGGTTGTAAACCTCCATCTCGGTAAGCTTGAGAAGGAAGAACGCGCTATCTCTGCCGAGCTTTGTGACGTAAAGTCTCATGTACTGAGCGGTCTGGGGGTCAAACGTAAAGGTTTGAGGAAGGTATCCTGCGGTAGAGGTGATGGAATATCCTGTCTTTGTCACAACGGGAGTCCAGGCTTTGCCGTCATTTGATACCTGAATCTCAAAGTCAACCGGGAAGGTGCTTGCCATTACGGGCGTAATAATCACCGTATTGAAGGTGACCTTTTTGCCGAAGTTATATCCGACAAACTGATCCTCGGCATCGGCTTCGTTCTGATAATATTTACTGTGATAGCCGCCTGCTTTGCCGTTTCCGAGTCCTCCGACAGTCTCAATGGAGTCACCGTCGTTAATGTTGGCTATTGACCAGTTGTCGGTAGTGTCCTCGTGAGAATAGAAGGATATTGTCGTAACTCCCTCGGCTTGCGCCAAATTGTCAGCCTTGATATCAACGCCCTCAACTGCAAAAGCGGAAAGAGGAAGCATTGAAAGACACAGTCCTACCAAAAGAAGTGTTGCTACAATTTTTTTCATTGCTTTGTTTCCTTTCATAATTTTATTATTTGATTTGCCAACGCAATTGAATTTGAATTTTATATATACTTATACTATTTATAAGAATTATATCACACTTTTTTGTCTCTGTTAACAACCTTTTTTGAGCATTTTACCGTCTTTTTTTGTCATTTGAGAAAATAAAAAACGTCAACATAAAACTCATGGGTTTTACCGTTGACGTTGTATTTTCTATTTTTCTCTTCTCTTTCGGTCGAGGTTTGATTTTAAATCCTTTCCACTTTTAACATATACGACATTTGAGGCTTGCGGCTTTGAATAATAGCGAAGGACAAAAATATTGCTTTTCTTTCTTTTTTCGGTGCTTTTCATAACCGAAAAGGTGGAAGAAAAGAGCGAAAAGGAAACCTCAGCTACATATTCGTCGCTGTTTAATTTTTCAATAAGGTCAATAACCTCATTGTTGTCAAGGTGAAAATGTCCGTCGATAAAGCGATTATTACCGTAATACAGTATTGTTGTTTCAAGCGGGTCAAAAAGAAAGCGCATACGGATATCCCCCAAGGTCCATGAAAAGGAGCTTTCGTCAAGTGCCGTTTTGCCTTGCAGGTTTTTTGATTTTATATATTCTAAAATCGATAAAATCTCGCTGTTTTCTTTATTTTCATTATCCATATCAATATACAAGTCTGCATCCTGCGCCGCGGCGCAGGATGCTTTGGGATCTATTTTTATCAGTTGTTTGCAAACGCCTTGAACGCCTTATAGGTCATATAAAGGTCGGCTTTTGAAATAACCTCATACGGCGCGTGCATTGAGATTACAGGAACTCCGAGGTCGACAACCGTTATATTTTTATTTGCAATATAGACCGCAACGGTTCCGCCGCCGCCCTGGTCTACCTTTCCGAGCTCTCCCGTCTGCCAAACGACCCCTTCCCTGTCAAAGAGGTTTCTTACATATCCTACAAACTCCGCGTCTGCGTCCGAGGTGCCGCTCTTACCTCTTGAGCCTGTGAATTTTGTCATGACAACGCCGTGATTTATAAACGAGCTGTTTCTTGACTCGTAAACCTCACCGAAATTCGGATCAAAGGCGGCGTTGACGTCGGCGCTAAGGCAAATAGACGCCGCTCTGACCGCTCCCTCGTTTGCGCCTAATGTGGCTGATATATCTTTTATTATGTCGCAGAAAAGTTCTGACTGCATACCGGTCGAACCGCCGCTTCCGACCTCTTCTTTGTCGGCAAGAATGACCATAACTGTATTTTCGGGATTTTGAATTTCAAGAATCGAGCGAAGCGCGGGATATGCGCACACTCTGTCGTCATGCCCGTATGCGGCAATAAGCGAGCGATCAAAGCCGACGTCCCTTGCCTTAAATGCGGGAACGGCGGTAAGCTCCGCGCTTATAAAATCGTCCTCAACAATGCCGTATTTTTCGTTTATAAGCTTCATAAGGGCAAGCTTTATTTCCTTGCCTTCGTATAGCGGCCTTGAGCCTATCAGAATATTTAGCTTTTCGCCGGGGATCCCCTCTCCAAGCGACTTTGACACCTGGTCCTTTGCAAGGTGAGGAAGCAGGTCGTTAATGTAAAATACCGGGTCGGAGTCGTCCTCTCCTATTACAATATCCACCTGAGTGTTGTCGCTCTTAATAACCTTGCCGTGAAGGGCAAGCGGAATTGCAGTCCATTGATATTTTTTTATTCCGCCGTAATAATGAGTTTTAAAGAAGCCCATTTCACCCTCTTCGTAAAGCGGATGCTGTTTTAGGTCGATTCGCGGGGAATCTATATGGGCTGCCGATATTCTTATTCCATTTTCGAGCCTTTCGCTTCCGATAACAAAAAGGGTGAGCGACTTGCCGCGGTTATTGTAATAATATTTGCCGCCTTTTTTTATTTCCTGCCCGAATTTGTATTCGGAAAATCCGGCTTTTTCGGCTTCCTCTACGGCAAATTTCACCGCTTCCCTTTCGGTTTTGCAGGCGTCGATGAATTTTGAGTAATCGGAAGCGAAGGCTTCCATTTCCTTTTCCTCCTCTTCGTTGATGCAGGCGTATACGTTTTTGCTCTCTCCTAAAAGTTTTTTCTTTAGCTCTTTGACTTCAAGCTCGTTCATTTTTGTTGTTCCTCCGATGATAAAATTTTTTCATATTCAAGTTCGGTGCTTATCACCTTTTTTACATATTTATCCGTTTCGGCAAAGGGTATGACAAGTAGTTTGCCGTCCTTGCTGTACTCCTCGTTTTCAAGCCACCTTGAAACATTGCCCATTCCGGCGTTATACGCCGCATACACAAGCTCCCAATCGTTAAAGATGTTGTAAAGGTATTTTAAATAATACGTCCCGTATTTTATGCTTATTTCCGGCTCGTACAGCATAGCTGTTTCATATTTTTCCGAAAGGCGCCTTTGCATGTCCGAAAAAGTGTCCGGCATCATTTGCATAAGTCCCATTGCCCCGACTGACGAGGTTGCGTCTTTGTCAAAATTGCTCTCGCATTTTATTATCGCAAGTATTATACTTTCTTCGACGTCGTACTCTATCGAATATTTTTCGATTATATCGAGGTATTCTGTTTGATAATATACCTTTTCTTCAACCTCGTTTTCAACTCTTGAAGCAATAGCCAGCAGAATGCAAAGAAGCGTTATTAAAAAGAGAATAAAGACAAATATGAGATAGGATTTCTTCATAGTATTCCTAAGGCTTTGAGTATTTCTTTTACCTGCAAATCGACGTCTTCTCCGTCATTGTAAATAACAAAATCGGAATGATTTATAAAAAACAGGTCGTCATGCTGATTTTCAAGGCGTACCCTTGCGGCTTCCTTTGTTATGTTGTCCCTCTCGCATATGCGGCGCTCACGCGTTTGGTTTGAGCATATAACGGATATCACCTTGTCGCATTCTTTGAAATATCCCGACTCGAAAAGCTGGGGCGCGTCAACCACTACTGCCCTTATATTTTTTCCTCTGTAGTCATTTACGATACGCCGCACCTCGTCAAGCGTGAATTTATGAGCTATTAAGTTAAGCTTTTCAAGTGCCGCTTTATCCGAAAATACTATATTTCGAAGCGCTTTGCGGTCAATTATGCCCGACGGATGAAGTATGCCAGACCCAAATTCCAAAACAAGCGCCGAAATGCACTCTTTGGACTCCGCGTAGAGCGTATGTACAAGCTTATCCGTATCAATTACGGCAAGATTGTAATTTTCAAAGCACTTTGACACATATCCTTTTCCGCTTCCGCTCGCTCCGGTAAGTCCAAGTACAAGCATAATTTCCGCCTTTTTATACTTTTTTCTCTTTTGCTTTTTTGTTATAAGCTATTGTATCACATTTTCTTCCTGTTTTCAATAGTCAGTTTATTATAAGCACGCAAAAATTAAGTATCACAAGATACGCCACCCACAAGCTGTGTATAAGCATGATAATTCCCGAAAGAATCGACACCTTGACGTACATTCTCATTGTAAAATAGGACAGCACCAGCAGTGCCAAGGAAAGAAGAAAGGCAATAAAAATTGCTTGCAGGGAGAAAAAGGTCGGGTACCATGAAAGAGAGACGACAAGCAGTACAGCGTAGAGTATAAGTCCTTTAACTCTTCGTCTTTTTCGACAGCTGTCGCAGTTGCCGATAACGATTCCGGTCGCCGCGCCGATCAGGATATACATTACGCTCCATGCGATAATGTAAAACGACGGGGAAAATGCAAACGAGGGCAAAATCAGCAGATAGTAAAACCTGAGATTTCCGCATACAAGCGCAGTAATCACTCCCAAAAACAGCGTTATTGCCGAACAGATAAGTATATTTTTCAGGCTCGCCGTTCTCAGCTCTCTTTTTAAATTCATTATAATCTTCAAAAAAACCACCTCATACATAAATATATGAGGTGATTTTGACTATATGATATCAGTTATAAAATTAATGGAGCGGACAGGTTCTGTTATATTGGTTTGAAGTGTTTGTTCTTCCTGGATAAGAGCCACTTTGATACATGCTGTAATAGAATGGGAATTTGCTTGAACCACGGTAAGGGTTGGTGCCGTTCGGGAGCTTTCTCCAGGTATACTGCGCGTCGGTGACGTAAATGTCTCTCGGATAAACTCTTGTAACGTTCATGAGTGCAACATATTTTACAGAGCTGCTCGGGCATCTGTCTGTTGCAACTCCCTTTCCTGCCGTGCAGTACGGGACAAGCACGTGCACGTCGCACGCCTTTGTGGGAAGAGTGTCTTTTGTGAAATATCCAGTCTCGGCGCGGCTGCCTCTGGGGTCCTTGTTGCAGGTGTCGGTGATAAGAAGTCCGGAATCCTCGCAATAGGTCGCCTGAATAAGCAGATTGTCGTCAAAGGTTTTAAGCGTTGTTTTTCCGCTCTTTGCATCGTCCAAAATCTTCTGATGAATATCGACCATGACGTCGCTCCACAAAACACAGTGTTCGCCGTGCTTCACAATGCTTGAAAGCGACTGTGGCTCGTCGTAGCCTATCCAAATGCCGCACACATAGTACGGCGTGTAGCCGACAAACCATCTGTCGTTATTTGAATCGGTCGTTCCGGTCTTGCCCGCAACGTCGATTTTGGTGTTCCTTATTCCCCTCATATAAGAGTAGGCGGTACCGCTGCTGTTTGATATGACTCCGCGTAAAATCCTTGTCATAACCTCGGCGGTGCCCTCGCTTATAACAACCTCTTTATCGACCGCGTTGTCAATTACAACCTTGCCGCTTGAATCTTTCATCTGAATTACGGTGCGTAGGTCTGTAAACACTCCGCCTGTCGGGAATATTGTGTACGCCGCCACCATCTCGCGCACGGTAACGCCGTATGTCAGACCTCCCAGTCCCAGAGAGGCGACGTTTTTATCCCTCGAAACGCCTCCGGTTTTCTCTGCCGATTCCACAAGAGACTTCATTCTGAGCTTATTTGTGAGAAAATCGTAAGACTCGTCGACTCCGAGCATATCGACAACCTTGACCGCAAAGGTGTTTTTCGAGGTCACTAAGGCGTAGGTTAATGTTGTCCTTCCTCCGTATCGGTTATTTGAGTTTTTAGGCCAGCCCTTGGGCTTTGAATAGGTCACCTTTCCGTTTGCGTCGACCGTCTCGTTTCCGAAATTGAAAGGAGTGTCGTCAAGCACCGTTGAGGGGTTAATAATTCCCAGATCAAGTGCTCTTGAATAGACCGCCACGGGTTTGAATGAGGAGCCGGGCTGTCTTTGCGCCATTGTAGCGCGGTTGTATATTCTGCTCTGCGTTTTCTCGCCTCTTCCGCCGACAAGCCCCAAAATATTGCCGGTCTCGGGGTCTGCCACGACCATTGCCGATTCGGGCATTACAACGTCGTTGACGGGAAGCACGCTTGTGTCGGATACGTCCTCATAGTATCTTTCCAAAATGTCCTGAATTTCGGGGTCCATCGCGGTTATTATATCGTATCCGCCCGAATAAAGCATATGCTTTGCTATCCCATAGGAGACCTCGTAATTTTCCATAATCAGCTCAATGGCGTCGTTGATTACAGCGTCGGTGTACCACGAGGTGGTACCAAGCGATATCGATTCATAGTTTAAATTCAGTTCAAGCTCCGCGTCGTAGGCTTCGTCGTATTCGGCTTGGGTTATCATGCCCTGACTGAGCATTTCCGCAAGTATGGTGTTTCGTCGCTCCTTGTTGTTCTCGGGGTTTTGAACGGGGTCCCATTTTGTGGGGGACTGAGTTATTGCGGCAATTGCCGCGCACTCAATAAGTGTAAGCTCGCTGACGTCTTTTGAAAAGTAGACGTTTGCCGCCGCCTGAACGCCGTTTGCGCCTTGAGACAAATATATGGTATTCAGATACATTTCAAGAATTTCGGGCTTTGACTTGACATTTTCAAGCGCCATAGCCCTGAAAATTTCGGTAACCTTTCGCTGTATCGAATAGTCGTCCTCGCCGGTCAGATTCTTTATCAGCTGCTGGGTAATGGTCGAGCCGCCGGGATTTGAACCCACGGGGATGAAAAACTTCAGCGTTGCCTTCACGGTGGTTATCCAGTCGACCCCGTGATGGTCGAAAAAGCGCTTATCCTCAATTGCGACAAATGCGTTTACAAGGTCCTCAGGAATTTCGTCATATGACACCCAAAGACGGTTTGTGCCGCTGCTCAGTCGTTGGGACACGTCTTCGACAAGCTCGCCGTTTTCGTCATAATAGTATATTGAGGTTATCGAATCCTGATTTGTGCTGAGCGTTATAATATCGTCAACGTCCGAGTCGACATTATCTGAAAGATATATCGCAAAAGCGCAGACAACTATTATTCCCGCAATTGCCACAATAAGCAGTAATGTAAGCAGGATATTAAGCGCTACGGTCAGAATTTTAATAAAGATCGCAAGCACCGAACGAACGCTCATTTGAACGTCGCGTTGAACCTTCTTTTCCCTTTCTTTATTTTTGTCGTTCATTGCATACCTACCGGTTAAATTATCTTTTGGTTTTATACTCTATTATTTTAATCTCCACAAATTAACTCACTGTGAATAATAATAGCATCAAGGTGTGAAAATTATTTGACTTATTTTATCACAACGTTGCCCTTGCCGCAAATTTCTGCAAGCTGATTTAATACATAGTCGTCGGCGAAAATTTTAATATCGGTCTTATAATACTTTTTTTCTGCCTCGCTGTAAAAAACCACGTCAACCCTTCCCGACTCGGAAAAGATTTCGCAAAGGCTGAGCGCGCGCCGAAAAGCACCTTCCCGAAAGCTTTTGACCCTTATATAAATTTTTGAGGCGAGGGGGCTTTGCTCGGTGCTTTTTTTGTCGTCTTCTGCGGTGCTTTGAGTAGTTTGCATGTTATTTTGCTTTACTGTATTATCATTGCCCTTTGCGGAGTTTTCATGCAAAAGAGAAATGTTTCTTGCAAGAATTTTTGCCTTTTCTTCCTCTTTTACAGATATTTCGCCGTCGGCGTACACCGCCTTGTCAGTCTCAAGCATATAAGAGCATTTTTCGTATACTTTCGGAAAGACTACAAGCTCAACTTCGGCTCCGCTGTCCTCAAGGGTGACAAATGCCATTGTCTCCCCGCCCTTTGTGGTCTTTTTTGTGACCTTTGACACTATGCCGCAAACTCTTATTTTTTGAGCGTCGGAAAATTTTCCGGTCTCCTCGCCGTTATCGCCGAACGAAGATACAAGCTCGGATATTCCGGTGCAGGAGAGCGCTTTGATGCTTTCGCTGTATGAAGAAAGCAGGCTGCCCGAAAGGTATATTCCTATATATTCTCTTTCAAGGGCGAGCATTTGCTTTGGGTCAAGCCTTGGAAGGTCGGGATACGTGTAAGCGTCCGAAACGGTTGCAACCTTGCCGGAGAACGGGTCGGAAAAGAGATCGAGCTGACCTTGAATTGTGTCCTTTGAAATTTGCGAAATGTTGGTAAAAAGATAGTCCATTGAGGCAAGCAGCCTGTTTCTATCGACTCCGAAGGAGTCAAACACTCCGACACTTGCAAGAGCGGTTGCCTGTTGGCGGTTCAGCCCTTTGGAAATCATGCGGCGCAGAAAGTCGATAAATGAGGTAAAAGGGTATTTTTGCCTCTCTCTGACGATAAGCTCGACAATACCTTCACCCATGGTTTTAATGCCGCTTAAAGAATATCTTATACTATTCCCTTTTGCAATAAAGCCGGAGGCGCTTTCGTTGATATCGGGAGGCAGGGTGGGTATTCCGAGCTTTGCGGCATACGTTATATACTCAGAAACCTTTGCGGCGTTGCCCTCAACCGAGGAAAGGAGCGCCGCATAATACTCTGCGGGATAGTGGGCTTTGAGATAAAGCGTTCTGTAGGAAATAAGCGAATAGGAGGCGGCGTGACTCTTATTGAAGGCGTATTTTGCAAAGCCCGCAAGCTCGTCATAAAGCTCGCTTGCCGCTTCCTCGGAATAGAAATTCGCCTTGGCGCCCTTTATAAACGCTTCCCTTTCCTTCTCTATTTCCTCGGTCTTTTTCTTTTTCATGGCGTGAACCACAACGTCCGCCCTGCCGTATGAAAAGTTTGCGACCTTTCGGCAGATCTGCATAACCTGCTCTTGGTATACAATGCACCCGCAGGTTGAGTCGAGCACCTCTTTAAGCACCGGAATTGTGTATTTTATTTTATCCCTGTGCGCGCGGTTTTCAAGGTATTTCGGGATTGAGTCCATTGGTCCCGGGCGGTAGAGCGCAATGGCAAGCATTATGTCTTCTACAGTCTGAGGCTTCATATTCATTAGCATTCTTGTCATGCCGGGCGATTCAAGCTGAAAGAGTCCGTCGGTCTTCCCTGCGGCAAGAAGCGCAAAGGAGTCCTTGTCATCAAGCGGGATATTCGAAACGCAAAACTCAGGGTCGTTTTTTTGCACCTGAGCTTCAACGTCGGCAATTACGCTTAAAAATCTCAGCCCCAAAAAATCAATTTTCAAAAGCCCGAGGTCTGCCACGGTATCCATGTCAAACTGTGTGACAAGCGCGTCCGAAACGGTTGCAAGCGGCAGATATTCGGTAAGAGGCATGTCGGTTATAACCACTCCCGCCGCGTGCTTTGAGGCGTGCCTCGGCATACCCTCAAGCGACATTGCGGTGTCAAGAAGCTCGCGCACCTCGTATTCGCTGTCGTATATTTTTTTAAGCTCGGGGTCATGCAGTGCATCGGAAATTGAGGTTCCCGGCTTTTGCGGGATAAGCTTTGCCACTCTGTCGGTGTCGGCGTAGGAACGCCCCAAGGCTCTGCCGACGTCTCTTACCGCCGCGCGAGCCGCAAGAGTTCCGAAGGTGATAATCTGGGCGACGTGGTCGCTTCCGTATTTGTTTGTAACGTACTTTATGACCTCGTCCCGCCGTATATCCGAAAAATCGATATCGAAATCGGGCATGGAGACGCGCTCTAAATTGAGAAATCTTTCAAATAGCAGCTCGTGCTTTACCGAGTCAATGTCGGTAATTCCTATAAGATACGCCACAAGGCTTCCCGCGCCCGAGCCTCTGCCGGGACCTACCGGTATGCCGTTGTCCTTTGCGTATTTTATAAAATCCCAAACTATGAGAAAATATTGAGAGTAGCCCATTTTGTTTATAATGAGCAGCTCGTATATTATTCTTGACTTGTACTCGTCATAGCCGTGAGAGTCGTCAAATATTATTTGACCTTTGTCGATTTTATTTTGAAAGCCTTCAAAAGCAAGCTTTTCAAGGTAGTCCTTCGGGGTCATGCCGTCGGGAGGAATAAATCTTGGCAGCTTTGTCTTTCCAAACTCAAAATCAAAGGAGCATTTGTCGGCAATAACCTTTGTATTTTGAACGGAGTTTTTATAGCCCTTAAAGAGCTCCTCCATTTCTTCTGTGCCTTTATAATAGTACTCGTCGGTTGAAAAGCCTACCGGGCGCCCGTCGGTTATCACGCTGTTTGTCTGTATGCACATGAGTATTGCCTGAGTGTCGGCGTCCTTTTTTGATATATAATGGACGTCGTTTGTGGCAACAAGCGGAATATTTAACTTCTCGGAGAGTGCGGCAAGCTCGTGTGCGACCATTTTTTCCTCTGGCAAGCCGTGGTCCTGAATTTCAAAATACAGGTCGTCCCCAAAGATGTCTTTAAGCTTCAGCGCAAAGCCTTCAGCCCTTTCAAAGTCGCCCTTGAGTATCGCTTGGGGAAGCTGTCCCGCAAGACAGCCGGTAAGGCAGATTATTCCCTCGGAATATTTTTCAAGCAGCTCTATGTCAACTCTCGGTTTGACGTAAAAGCCCTCGCTAAAGGATTTTGAGACAAGCTTTATAAGATTTTTATAGCCTGTTTCGTTTTTTACAAGAAGGACAAGATGTGTGTTGAAATATGCGGGGGTTTTCAGCTTTTCGCGCCTGTCGCCCTCGGCAAGGTATATTTCGCATCCGATTATCGGCTTTATGCCGAGCTTTGTGCACTCCTTATAGAACGCAACGGCACCGTACAGTACACCGTGGTCGGTAATTGCCGCCGCCTTGTGTCCCGCAGCCTTTGCCGCCTTTGGAATATCGCTTATTCTGCACGCACCGTCAAGCAGACTGTATTCGCTGTGTAAATGAAGATGAACAAAATCTCCCATTTTCCCTTAGCGCCCTTATTCCAAAGGCTTCCTTTCTTTCGTTTTTATTATTAAAAAAATTTACCGATTGTCACCGTTACTGTCGTAGCACTTTTGGGCGTAGGCGGTGATTTTTGCAAGGCGGTGAAAAAGTCCCGATTTGGTTATAGGCGGCTCGTGAATTGAGGCAAGCTCGCTTAGCGACATTTCGGGGTTTTCCACTCTTAGGCGCGCCGTGGTTTTAAGCGGCAAGTCAAGAGCTTCGATTTTTCCGTCGGAAATCAGCCTGCTTATTTGCCGTATAACATTTGCCGCGGCTCCTGTCGATTTGTAAATATTTGCGGCGTCGCAGTTGCTTTTTCTGTTTTCGTTGTTTCGTATCTCGCGTACTATTTTTATATCCATTATGCGAATGGAATAGAGCGAGGCGCCGATATAGGTCAGAATATCCTCAATTGTTTCGCTGTTCTTGGTGTACAGCGCGCCGACTCCCCGCCGCGTTGTTCTTTTAAGCTGTATGCCCTCACTTGAAAGCAGCTTCATTATATTTTCGGCTTTGCCTTCGTCACAAACCGAGAGCTCAAGATGATATGAGTTTTCGGGGTCGTTAACACTGCCGTTTGAGAGGAAAATTCCTCTTGCAAAGCTTGCCTGACACATGGAGCAGGAAAAAATATCGTTTAGCTCACCGGTCGGAAAGCGCTCGGCAAGCTTATTTGTAAGCTCGCTGTCAAAAACCGCTCTGCGGCAGGTGACCTCCTCTTTTGCACGGTTTTGCTTTTCATATTCCTCATAAGTCGGCTCCTTGCCAAAAAGCGAGCGCAGAGTGTGAGAAAAGAGAGAGGCGCACTTTTCGCTGTCGGTTGAAAACTTGTAGATATGATTTTCAAAGTCAGAACGGGAATAAATCATGCCGAGAGCAAGCGCCGCCTTACAGCATTTGTTTTTGACGCCGAGGGCGCAAAGCGCGTCCTTTATTTCCTGTGAAAAAGACATTTTTTGACCGTCACTTTCTAAAAATTCTCGGCTCCTTCAGCCTTTATTCTCTGTTTAGATCCCTGTGCACAGCGTTTGTCACATACCCCGCGTCGCTAAGATTTTCGCATATCGCGCGCACCATACTTACCGAGCGGTGCTTGCCGCCCGTACAACCCACAGCTATTGTCAGATGCGCCTTTCCCTCCTCAATGTACATAGGGATAAGGTATGAAAGAAATTCGGTGGTTTTTGCAATAAACTGCTTTGTCTGGTCGAATGAGGTAACATAGTCGTAAACGCAGGCTTCAAGTCCGTTGTGCTCTTTAAGCTCGGGAACGTAATAGGGGTTTGGCAAGCATCTGGCGTCAATTACAAGGTCTGCTTCCTGAGGCAGACCGTACTTGTAGCCGAATGACATGCAGGATATAACAAGCTCTGCGCTGTATTTTACCCCGATCATTTTCGCAACTATTTCCCTGGCCTGCGAGATTTTAAGAAAAGAGGTGTCAAGAACGTAATCTGCGGCGTTGCGAATGGGCGCCATATATTCGCGCTCAATGGTCAGCGCGTCTTTTAGCGACAGGCTTCCTGAAAGCACCAGGGGATGTATTCTTCTTGTTTCCTTATAGCGGGAAATAATAATATCGTCAGAGGCGTCAAGGAAAATCACGCGGCAGGTAAGCTCGGGGCTACTTTTAAGCGTGTTTATAACCTGAGTTATTCTGTTTACGTTCTTTTTGTCGCGTATGTCAAGAGTAAGTGATATTCTCTTGTTTTGGTCGGGTTTTTTTGCGTAAACGTTAAGTAGCTCGGTGATAAGCTCCGCGGGCATGTTGTCAATGCAGAAATACCCGAAATCCTCGATAATTTTATTTACCGTGTTCTTTCCCGAGCCCGACATTCCGGATACTATTATTATATCCATTCCGCCGTTGTTTCCCAAAATTCTCACCTTCTTTAATTTAAAACTTTAAACTATGTAGCGTATTTCGGTCTCTATTTTAATATTGTAAAGCTTGTATATTTTTTCTTTTATTAATTCGACAAGCGACAAAACGTCGTCTGAGATTGCGCCGCCTGTGTTTATTATAAACCCCGCGTGCTTTGTCGATATCTCGGCGCCGCCTATTCTATATCCTTTAAGTCCCGCCTCGTCTATAAGGCGCGCGGTATAAAATCCGGGATAACGTTTAAAAACACTGCCCGCGCTCGGATATTCAAGCGGCTGTTTTTCCCTTCTTTTTGCCATGAGCTCATCCATTTTGGCTTTTATTTCGACCGCGTCCCCCGAATTTAAGGCAAATACCGACTTTAGAATGACGTAAGGGCTGCCTATAAACACGCTGTGACGGTAGGAAAAGCTATGCTCGGCGTTTGTGAGCGTTTTTATCCTGCCGTCCGACGGGTCAAAATACTCGCTTTCCTTGAGTACCGCCGAAATTTCGCCCTCATACGCTCCGGCGTTCATGTATACCGCACCTCCCACACTTCCCGGTATTCCGTACGCCCATTCAAGCCCGGTAAGAGAGCTTTTCATTGCAGAAGCTGCAAGGCGGCTTAGCGGAGTTCCCGCCTTGCAGGAAATTTCCTTTCCTTTCACCGATATGCCGCAAAGCTTTGAAGTGCAGATTACAGCACCCCTGTAGCCTTCGCTTGAAAAAAGAATATTCGAGCCGTTTCCTATAACCGTGCAGCGCACGTTGCTTTCATTTGCGGCAAAAATTATATCTTTTGCCGCCGTGTAGGTTTTTGGCAATATCCAAAAGTCGGCGTTTCCTCCGATTTTAAAGGTGCAGTGAGTGGCAAGACTTTCGTTAGTTTTATATTCAAGGTCTTTAAAATTCCGGCTTTCAAGAAAATCAGCGAACGCTTTAGAATAACTCATGTAAACCGTACCTCAAAATAAATTTTTGTAAATTAAAGGGTGAATCTGTGGAATATCTTTTTGCCTTTTTTCAAAATTAGACCGTCTGCAAAGCTCTCTTTTTCAAAGGTGAGGTCAATCGAGGTGACTTTTTCGTCCTTTACGGAAACTCCGCCCTGCATTACAAGACGCCTTGCCTCGCCCTTTGAGGGGGCAAGAGAGGATATTACAAGCATATCCACAATATTAATCTTGCCGTTATTAAAATCCGTGTCTTTAAGAACGGTGGTCGGCATATCGGCGCTGTTTTGACCCGCTCCGAATACTGCCTTTGCGGCATCCAGCGACTTTTTTGCTTCCTCCTCGCCGTGCACAAGCTTTGTAAGCTCGTATGCGAGTATCTCCTTGGCTTTGTTAAGCTCCGAACCCTGCCATTTGTCCATTTCTTCAATCTGCTCCATAGGCAGGAAGGTGAGCATACGGATACATTTCATGACGTCCGAATCGTCGACGTTGCGCCAGTACTGGAAGAAGTCATAGGGTGAGGTCTTTGCGGGGTCGAGCCAAACGGCGTTTCCTGCGGTCTTGCCCATTTTTCTGCCCTGAGAATCTGTCAGCAGGGTTATTGTCATTGCGTGCGCGTCCTTGCCGAGCTTTTTGCGGATAAGCTCGGTTCCGCCGAGCATATTCGACCACTGGTCGTCTCCGCCGAACTGCATGTTACAGCCGTAGTTTTTGAAGAGGTAGTAAAAGTCATATGACTGCATTATCATGTAGTTAAATTCAAGGAAGGAAAGTCCCTTTTCCATTCTCTGCTTGTAGCACTCGGCACGAAGCATATTGTTGACCGAGAAGCAGGCTCCGACCTCACGAAGAAGGTCAATATAATTAAGCTTAAGCAGCCAATCCGCGTTGTTTATCATAAGCGCCTTGCCGTCCGAAAAGTCGATAAAACGCTCCATTTGGCGCTTAAAGCATTCGGCGTTGTGGTTTATGTCCTCGATGGTGAGAATTTTTCTCATGTCGGTTCTGCCCGAGGGGTCCCCAATCATTGTGGTGCCGCCGCCGATAAGAACAATAGGTTTATTTCCCGCCATTTGCAAGCGCTTCATAAGAGTTAACGCCATAAAATGCCCGGCAGTCAGGCTGTCTGCGGTGCAGTCAAAGCCGATATAAAAAGTAGCCTTGCCGCAGTTTATCATTGTCTTTATTTCATTTTCATCCGTGACCTGGGCTATAAGTCCCCTTGCAACAAGCTCATCGTAAATTGTCATAGTTTTGTTCTCCTTATTTATTCATTCATTTTCGATTTTGTCGGCTTTGTTTGTATATTCGAGCAGCTCCTTTGCCGAGCGAATAACGGCGTCGGTTATATTTACTCCTCCCATAATTCGCGCTATTTCATAAACTCGCCCGTCATTGTCAAGGTGCTCGAGCTTGGTATAGGCGCGCCCTGCCTCGATATCCTTTACAATTTTAAAATGGTTGTCTGCCGCAGAGGCAACCTGAGCGGAATGAGTAACACAGAGCACCTGCATATTTTTTGCAAGCTCATGGAGCTTAATTCCGATTTTTTGAGCCGTTTTTCCCGAGACTCCCGAGTCTATCTCGTCAAATACCACAGTCCCAGTGCCCTCGGCGTCCGAAAGAACGCATTTTATGGCAAGCATAATTCTTGAAAGCTCGCCGCCCGAGGCGATTTTTGCAAGCGGGCGCGGCGGCTCTCCCGGGCTTGTGGATATCATAAACTCAACCTCATCACAGCCTGTTTCACTAAGCGCCAAGGTTGAGTTTGCCTCCTTTTTCTTTGTAACAAGAGCGTCAAAGCGCACCTTGTTCATATCGAGAAAGGATAACTCGTGGCATATCTTTTGCGAAAGCGCTTTTGCCTTTTCAAGCCTTTTTTCACTTATTTTCAAGGCAAGCGCTTCGGCTTTTTCTCTTGCAATTTCATACTTTTTATCAAGCTCCGCTATAATTTTGTCCGAAAGCTCAAGCTTTTTTGCCTCATCTCTTGCTCTGTTGTAAAAGGCAATAATTTCGTCAACGGTTGAGCCGTATTTTCTCTTAAGCTTTCTTATAAGGTCAAGGCGATCCTCAATTTGTACAATTCTCCTCTCCGGGTCCTCCTCGGCGTGGGGGAGAAGCAAGTAGACGCTTTTGGCAATGCCTTCAAGCTCATACTGTATATCAAGAAGCTTTGCGGAGTATTCCTCGCACTCGGGTAAAACGTCGGATATTTCGGAAAGTGAGTTTTGCGCTATCTCCACAAGCTTTGTTGCAGACATCCCCTTTTCGTTTTTAAGAAGAGCGCGGTAGACTGTTGTTATCTGCTTTGAAAGCTGTTTTAGGTTTTTTAGAATTTTAAGCTCGTTTTCAAGCTCGGTATCCTCGTTTGAGACAAGAGATGCGCTTTCAATATCGTTTATCTGAAAGCTCAGCATATCAAGTCTTTGCTGTTTTTCGTGTTCATCCAAAACAAGCTTATCTCTTTGCCGCTTTATTTCGCACATTTCAGAGTACGCGGCTTTGTATTCAAGAAGCGGTTTTTCGTATAATTGAAAGCTGTCAAGAATCGAAAGATGGTTTTTGGGGTCAAGCAGTATTTGATTGTCGTGCTGACCGTGTATGTTTACAAGCAGCTCGCCGACCTTTCTTTGAAGGGACTGAGAGACCGCTCTGCCGTTTATTCTGTACGCGTTCTTTCCGTCGCTTGATATGTTTCTCTGAATGTATACTGCATTGTCTTCATCGGCTTTTATCCCGATTTTTTCAAGCTCGTCAAGCGTTTTTTTGTCAATATCGCAAAACATTGCCGACACCATGGCGCAGCTTTCCCCGCTTCTTATAACGTCTCGAAAGACCTTGGAGCCTATTATAAGCCCGAGTGCGCCGAGTATCATTGATTTTCCCGCGCCCGTCTCTCCGGTAAAAACGGTAAAGCCCTTTGAAAAATCGATATCAAGCTTTTTTATTACCGCAATATTCTCAATGTGCAAAGACGCTAACATAAAAGCACCTCATTTTTGTTTACTTCTTTTTGTCAAATATCCTGCGATTGACTTCGTTTGCAAGCTTTGCCGCTCCCTCACTGCTTTCGTGAGCGACAAATATCGTGTCGTCCCCCGCAATGCTCCCGAGCACCTGCGAGCTGTACATCGAGTCGAACGCCGCGCAGGCTGCCTGCGCCATTCCGGTATAGGTTTTAATGACTATGAGATTGTTGGCGGAGTTAACTGAGGTAATTGTTTCGCGCATGATATTTAAATATTTTGCGCTCTGTCTCGGGTCGCCCTCGTCTCTTGGTGCGTATCGGTAGGTGCCCTCACCGGTTGAGACCTTGATAAGCCTTAACTGCTTTATATCTCTTGAAACGGTCGCCTGTGTTACGTCAAAGCCGCCCTCTCTCAGCTTTTGAAGGAGAAGGTCTTGGGTGTCTATATTTTCTCTGCTTATTAATTCGAGTATCTTTTCCTGTCTCTTGTTTTTCATAACTGCAAGCCCTTTTACTGTTTATCTGCGATTTTTTTGTAAAGAGTCGCGCAGAAGCCGCTCTCGTCGGTCTTGACTATTTTGGCTCTGCAGCTTGATTTTTTAATGTGAATTTGGTCGTTGTCCTCGATATCAAAGGCAATAGTGCCGTCAAGCGTTACGCACGCGCTGTTGTTGTACGCCTTACAGCTTATCTCGATAAGCGAGGAGTCCTTGAAAACTACAGGTCTGCTTTTAAGCGAGTGGGCGCATATCGGGGTTATACATATACAGTCGAGCATCGGGTCGATTATGGGACCGCCCGCTGAAAGCGAGTACGCGGTCGAGCCTGTCGGAGTGGTCGTGATAAGCCCGTCGCCGCGGAATGTGTTGAGCTTTTCGCCGTCGCAGGAAATTGAGGCTTCAATAACGCCGTACCCCTTGGATTTTGTGAGCACCACGTCGTTAAGCACCGGACCGCCCGAAAATATGACCTTTGAACTGCGCATAATGCTGATATCGAGCATCATGCGGCTTTCTATCTTATACTGCGAATCGACAAGCGTAACAAGCTTTTCGATATCCCGGCTTTCAACCCCCGCCATATAGCCTACATGCCCTAAATTAATGCCGAGAATCGGAACTCCGAAGGGAGCACATTCCCCCGCCGCTTTGAGAATAGAGCCGTCTCCGCCGAGCACTATGCCAAGGTCGACGTTTTCAAGTATTTCGTGTTCGTTTTTAAAGCTTAGCCCCGCAATTCCCGAAAGCTTTTTTCTGTACGCAAGAGAGGCGTACACCTTGTGACCGGCGCCTGTAAGGGTTTGAACCGTCCTTTCGGTGACCTCGTTATTTATATCTCTTGCGGTGTTTGGAAATATAACAATTGATTTCATTTTTTACTCTTTCACGCCATGTGGCAAATATCGAAATAAGGAAATAAATTCGGTGTTCCCGTCGCCGCCCTTTATCGGCGACTCGGCGCACTCAATAAAGCATAGCCCGCATTTTGCGGCGGCGCTAACCACTTTATCGATAACGGTTTTGTAAACGCCCCTGTCCTTGACAATTCCGCCTTTTTTAATATATTCTCTTCCCGCCTCAAACTGAGGCTTAATAAGGCTTATAAGCAGTCCGCCCTCTTTTAGTACGCTTGCGACATTCGGATAAAGAAGCGTTTGAGAAATAAAGGAGACGTCCATTACCGCAATATCCATCTTCTCTTTTGTGACGTTTATATCAAGCTCTCTTGCGTTAAAGCCCTCAATGCTTATTACTCGGCTGTTTGAAAGGAGCTTCGGGTGAAGCTGACCGTGACCGCTGTCAAGGGCGATAACTTTTTTTGCTCCGTGCTGTAAAAGACAGTCTGTAAAGCCTCCTGTTGAGGCTCCGATATCAATGCAGACCTTGTCTTTTACCACGACTTTAAAAAGCTCAATCGCGCCTTCAAGCTTTAATCCGCCCCGCCCTACGTACTTTGGCGCCTCACCGACAATTTTAATTTCGTCCGCGTCCTTTACCTCATAAGAGGCCTTTAAAACAGTCTTATTATTTACAAGACAGCCTCCGCGCTCAATTAGTCCTAAGGCTTTCTGACGGCTTTCGGCAAAGCCCTTTTCAAAAAGATATTTATCAAGCCTCATTTTGCTCTGTCTCTAAGATATATCGCCAGCTCGCAAAGCGTTTTGTCCTTGTCAAGCTCTTTTATGCTTTCGCAGGCTTTTTCGGTGATAAGACACGCTACCTGCCTTGCCATATCAACGCTCATAAATGAAAGGTAGGTGGTTTTACCCTTTTTTTCATCGCTGTGAGCCGTCTTTCCGAGCTTTTCTGTGCTTGAGGTAACGTCAAGTATATCGTCTACAAGCTGAAACACTCTGCCAATACCCTCGGCGTATATTTCTGCTTTTTCTATTATCTCACCCGAGTAAACATCAGCCGAAAGGCACCCCAAAAGACAGGCGGCTTTTATTAACATTCCGGTTTTTAAGGAATGCATTCTTGTCATTTTTTCATAGTCTACGCCGTTTTTTTCGCCGAGAAGGTCAAGCTGTTGACCGCCTATCATGCCGTCTCTTCCCGCCGCCTTTGAGATAATATTTATCGCCTTTACCTTGTTTTTGTCGGATATATTATCGGCGCCTGAGATTATTTCAAACGCGTAGGTGAGCAGTGCGTCGCCAGCAAGAAGGGCTGTCGCCTCGCCGAACTTTTTGTGGCAGGTCGGTATTCCCCGCCTGAGATCGTCGTCATCCATACAGGGCAGATCGTCGTGAATAAGCGAGTAGGTGTGCACCATTTCAAGAGAGGCGGCGTATATTTTCGCTTCCTCGTCTCTGCCTCCCAGCATTTTGCAAAATTGCATAACAAGAAAGGGGCGTATTCTCTTTCCCTTTGCGGTGAGGCTATATTCCATGGCGTCAAAAAGAACCTTAAAATCCCCGTCCTTTTGGGAAAAGTATTTTTCAAGCTCTCTGTCGGTGCTTTTTGCGTTTTCTTTTATAAGAGCTTCTATGTTACTCATCGTTTCCGACCTTAAAATCCTTTTCTTCAATACCAGTAGGACCGAGCGAGAGCACCTTTATTTTCTTTTCGGCGTTTTCAAGATAGGAGGAGCAGACTCCGACAAGAGAGACTCCCTCTTCGTACAGCTTTAGCGATTTGTCAAGGGGGATTTCCTTGCCTTCAAGCTCCTTAACTATTTCTTCAAGCCTTGCAACAGACTCTTCAAAGCTTTTTTTATTTGTCTTGTTAGTTTGTTCCATATTTAATTATCACGCTTTCGATTATTTTTTTGTTTGTCATTCGAATTTTTTATGCTAATTACCGAGGCATCTATATCTCCGTCGCAAAGCGAAATGCTGAGTGTATCGCCAAGCTTTACCTCGTCCACAGAGCGCACAAGAGAATTTTCCTTGTTGAAAACAGCCGAATACCCTCTTGAAAGCACCGCAAGGGGGCTGAGCGCTTCAAGCTTTGAAGCCTCCCTTTCAAGTATATTTTTGCATTTGGTAAGCTTGTCGGCAATATTTCTGTCAAGTCTGTCTGAAAGAGTGTCGACAAAAAGCTTTCGAAGCTCAAACATTCGTGCGGGGTTTGTCAGGACGTAGCTTTCCGAGAGCTTTTTTAGCCTTTCCCGCTTAATTTGAAAATTATTTACAAGAGACGTGTACATTCGCTTTTTGTAATTTTCAAGCCTTGCAAGAAGCTCCTCTCTGTCGGGTACCGCAAGCTCGGCGGCGGCTGAGGGCGTCGGAGCGCGCAGGTCGGCAACAAAGTCGCATATTGTAAAGTCTGTCTCATGCCCGACAGCGCTGATAACAGGAATGCTTGCACTGTATATCGCATAGGCAAGCGCCTCGTTGTTAAACGCCCAAAGGTCCTCCATGCTCCCGCCTCCTCTGCCAATAATTACTACGTCGGCGCATTTTGAGGCGTCAAAAAAATTAATTCCGTCAATAAGAGCTTGAGGCGCTTCCTCTCCCTGAACAAGCGCGGGATAAAGCAGAATTTTCGTGCTGGGAAATCTTCTTGTCACGACGTTTATTATATCTCTTATAACCGCGCCCGTGGGAGAGGTTACAACGCCGATGACCTTAGGGTACGCGGGGAGCGGCTTTTTATGAGAGGCGTCAAAGAGCCCCGCCGCGCCAAGGCGATTTTTTAACTGTTCGTATTGCATGGCAAGCGAGCCCAAGCCGTCGGGGGTGAGAGAGTCGACGTACAGCTGACATTTTCCCTGCGCCGGATAAAACGAGACTCTGCCGCAAATTATTATTTTCATCCCGTCCTCTGGCTCAAAACGCAGCTTTGCGGCGGCTGATCTGAACATCACGGCGGAAATTGAGGAGCTTTCGTCCTTTACCGTAAAATACAGGTGCCCGCTTCTGTGGCGAGTGAAATTTGATATTTCGCCCGTGACGTAAACCCCGGACAAAAGGGCGTCGCTTTCTATTTTAAGTCTTAAATATTCGGTCAGCTGACTGACAGTCAGAATATTTTTTGATTCATTCATGCTCATTTTCAAATTTGTTGTATGCAAGCAGGGCGACTCCCGCGGCGTTGTCGGTTGAATAGTCCGGGCTTGCAAAATACGCGTTGTATTTTTCTTGTATTTTGTTTTTTATTAAAGTGTTGCTCATAACTCCGCCGGCGTAAAGAAGGGGGAGCTCGCCGTATTCCAAAATCGCGTTTGACGTGAGTTTGTCAATTGTGCGAAGCACGCTTTTTATTACAAAGGCGCAAACATGCGGCGCATCCTCGCCTTTTGAAATTCTCTCAAGCGCTTTGTTTTCAAGTCCCGAAAGGTTGCACTCTGTCCCTCTTACGTATGAGGCGCAGTCAACCTTATCAAGAGGAAGGCTGCTTTTTTCCATTGCCTTGCCCGAGGGAAAGTCAAAGCCGAGCCTTACTCCCACGCGGTCGATAAGCTGACCGGCGCTTATATCAAGCGTGCCGCCGACCTTTTTTATTTTCATGTTTTCGCACAAAAGCAGCTCGGTGGTTCCGCCCGAAACGTGAAAGGCAAGAAATCGCTTACTTATAAGGTCAACTCTCCCGCAGGAATAAAGGGCAGCCATAACATGTCCCGCCTGATGGGAAAAGGCATAGCATTTTACACCGAAGCTTTCTGCAATCGCACTTGCCGACATGTATCCCGCAAGAAAGCATGGCATGTACGAGCCCTCGACATCCCGCGGTTTTGTGGAGACACCGACTGCTGAGGGAGTGTAGGAACCGAGCGTTTCAAATAGCAAGGGAAGATTCTTAATGTGGGCAAAAACCGCCTCCGACTGTCTTAAGCCGCGCTCGCCCTTCTCTACTGTAAGGGGGAGCTTGAGATTTTTTTCGACCTGTCCGTCCCTTACAAGCGCCAAAGAGGAGGTATAATTACTTGTGTCTATCCCCAAAAAACAGTTTGCCATTTACCCACACTCGTTGTTTTTCTCTTTGTTTTTAAGTCCGCAGACCTCGGCAATGTTATTTAGTATTCCGTTGACAAAAGCGGGCGCCTTTTCGTCGTCGTATTTGCCTGAAAGAATAACAGCCTCGTCAATTGCAATTGTATAAGGAAGTCCCGCAAGCGCCATTTCGTAAACCGCAACCCGCAATATAGCGAGCGTAATCTTCGAGAGCCTTGAAAGCTTCCAGCCCTTTGCGCTTTCGGAAATATACCTGTCGATTACATCGAGATTTTCGGTAATTCCCAAAACGCCGCTGTCAATGTACTCGGAGCTTATCTCTCTTTCCGCCTTTTCGCACTCATACTGCGTATTATATTCGTCTTTGCCATAAAACGGAATCTCGTAAATAAGCGCCATTAACAGCTCTCTTTCCTCATGTCTTGTCATACCGCAAAATCCTTTCGACCATTTTTGTATATTTATGAATATACACGCTTTCATACTTATTCATAATATTATACAATATTATATTTTTCGTGTCAATAGAAAAGGGGCAACTTAATTTTATTTTCCTCTCATTTGCTTAAAAGTCTTGAAAAATAGATTTGAAAATGGTATAATGTTTGAAACCATAAGCATAGCGATACTTGAAATGTATTTTTATACATAAAACCGAGACTTGCATTATTCACGAAAGGACTTTAAAATTTATATGCCGATAAAAATTCCGAATTTGCTTCCCGCAACCCAAACGCTCCAAAGTGAAAATATATTTGTTATGACTGAAAAAAGAGCTATAAAGCAAGACATCAGACCCCTAAAAATTCTGATGCTCAATCTTATGCCCAAGAAAATCGAGACCGAAACGCAAATTGCAAGGCTTATCGGCAACACTCCGCTTCAAGTGGAGCTTGAGCTTTTGCAGACCGCCTCTCATTATGCAACCCATACATCCGCCGAGCATATGCTTGCCTTTTACAAGACCTTTCATGACGTCAAGGAAAACAATTATGACGGACTGATTATAACAGGCGCGCCTGTCGAGCAGATGAATTTTGAAAAGGTGGACTATTGGGAGGAGCTTTGCGAAATTATGGAGTGGAGCAAAACCCACGTAACAAGCACCTTTCACATCTGCTGGGGCGCGCAGGCGGGGCTTTACTATCATTACGGGATAAAAAAATATCCGCTTGAAAAAAAGCTCTTCGGGGTATACGAGCATCACATAGACCACCGCTCCTCAATACTCTTTCGCGGCTTTGACGACACCTTTCTTGTCCCTCATTCAAGGCACACGACCTGCCTTAGAGCCGATATCGAAAAGGTTCCCGCGCTGAAAATTCTTGCAAGCTCTGACGAGGCGGGAGTGTTTGTCGTATCGACCGACGGCGGACGTCAGGTATTTGTCACGGGGCACACCGAATACGACGCCGACACGCTTAAAAACGAGTATCTGCGCGACAAGGCGGCGGGACTGCCCATTGATATTCCGAAAAACTATTTTCCAAACGACGATATATCAAAGCCGCCTGTTGTGAGGTGGAGAAGCAGTGCAAACCTGCTTTACTCGAACTGGCTCAACTATTTTGTATATCAGTCAACCCCTTACAATATCGACGATATAGATAAGGTAAAATAATAAAAAATAGAAGGGACAGCCAAAGCGCGGCTGTCCGAATTTTTTACGCAAAAGCGCGGTTCTTATGTATTTTCACTGCTTTCCGAGCTCTTTTGTTTTCTCATAGGAGGCTTTTACGGCGTTAGAGACAAGCGCTCTGAACGCCCCGTCCTCAAGGGTCAGTACCCCTTCAATGGTGCTTCCTGCCGGACTGCATACCGCGTCCTTTAGAAGGGCTGGATGCTTTCCGATTTCAGTAAGATATTTTGCGGCGCCCATTACCGTCATATTTGCATATTCGAGCGCCTTTTCTCGGGAAATTCCGCATGATACAGCCCCGTCTGCCAGCGCTTCGACAAACATTGCGACAAAGGCGGGACCGCACCCGGTAAGCGCGCTTGCGGCGTCTATTTGCTCTTCCTTTATAAAATCAAGCTTTCCGGCTTTTTGCATCATGTATTCAAAGCCGTCCTTGAATTTTTTGGTTACCTTATCATTTATTGCGCAAAGTATCATTCCGCTCTCGGCTGATACCGAAATACTCGGCATAATTCGTATAATTGCATGACAATGCCGCTCTCCGCCGCACATCTGCCCGATTGTATCAATAGAAACACCCGCCGCCATGGATACAAGCGCAAAGTCGTCCTGCCTGTTATTTATTACGGGCTTTATATTTTCTAAAAGCTTTCTTATCATTTGAGGCTTAACGCCGATAAAAATATAGTCGCATATCTCGCAAATTTTCAAAGCGTCCGAGCAGCTTGCACCATATTTTTTTGAAATATCCATTGCCCGCGCCTCATTGGCGTCGCATACGTATATACTCTCTCCCCCGAGCGTTTTTGAGACCGCAGAGCATAGTGCGCCTCCCATATTTCCGACTCCGATAAATCCTACTTTCATTTTCAATTGCCTTTCGTTTTTTATCTTATCTGACCGTTTCCGTGTATTATATATTTGTATGAGGTAAGTTCCGAAAGTCCCATAGGACCTCTTGCGTGAAGCTTTTGGGTTGAAATTCCGATTTCGCACCCGAAGCCGAACTCGCCGCCGTCCGTAAAGCGCGTTGAAGAATTGACGTACACCGCCGCACTGTCAATGGCGCTTGTAAAAAGGCGCGCGCACTGCTCATTTTCGGTTACAATTGCCTCGGAATGACCGGTTGAATGGGCGCATATGTGTTCTATTGCCTCTTTTTCGTCAGAGACGATTTTGAGCGCCAAAATATAGTCAAGAAACTCGGTGTCGTAGTCCTTTTCTCCCGCCGGCTTAATGTCGATTATTTTTGCACAGCTTTCGTCACCTCTAAGCTCCACCGGAATTTTCTCCTCTTTAATTCTGTCATAAACCAGTCTTTTTTTGAGCTTTGGCAGAAATGTTTCGGCGATATCCCGATGCACAAGGCAGACCTCTGCGGCGTTGCAAACCGAGGGACGGCTTGTTTTGGCGTTATCGACAATACTTAACGCCTTGTCGATATCGGCGTATTTATCGACATAGATATGGCATATTCCGGTGCCGGTCTGAATACATGGCACCTTTGCGTTTTCAACGCAGGCGCGAATAAGCCCCGCGCCGCCTCGCGGGATAAGCAGGTCAATATACCCCACCCCGTTCATAAGCTCGTATGAGCTCTCGCGGCTGGTGTCGCTTATAAGCTGTATGCAGTCCTTTGGAAGACCCGCCGCTTCAAGTCCGCGGCGAAGCGAGCTTGCAATTTCATTTGAGGAGCGCCACGCCTCTTTTCCGCTTCGCAGTATTACTGCGTTGCCCGACTTTATTGCAAGCGAGGCGGCGTCTGAGGTGACGTTAGGGCGGCTCTCATAGATTATTGCAATAACACCGAGAGGTACGCTCACCTTGTCAATAAGCAGACCGTTTGGGCGCTCGGAGCGGGAGATAATCCGACCCACGGGGTCGTTTAATTTTGTCACCTGAATAATTCCCTCCGCCATTGCCTCAACCCGACTTTTGTCAAGAAGCATTCGGTCAATCATTACAGAGGACATTTTCCCGTACGCCTCCTCGGCGTCCTTTCGGTTTGCTTCAAGAATTTTATCGCAGTCCTCTATAAGGCAGTCTGCCATAAGGCAAAGCGCCCGGTTTTTTAGGCCGCTGTCCGCAAGGGCAATTTCTCTTTTGACAAGAGCCGCTCTTTTCATTATCTCGTGCGTTGATATTTCCATTTTGCTTAATCCTTACAAACAATAAATCTTGTTCCTACCTCACGCCCTTCCGCAATATCGTACAGCACGTCGGGGTTGTCGCTGTTTGCAATTACCGTTTCGGTACCCTCTGCCACGGCGATTTTTGCGGCGCGAAGCTTTGTGTGCATTCCGCCGGTAGAAAGCTCCGAGCCCTTTTCACCTCCGAGCGACATTATATAATCGTCGATTTTTTCGACTTTTCGAATAAGCTTTGCGCCCGGGTTGTTTTTGGGGTCGCTTGTGTAAAGCCCGTCGATGTCGGTGAGAAGGACAAGAAGATCTGCTCCGACGCTTGTTGCAACCATTGCGGCTAAGGTGTCGTTGTCGCCGATTTCTATTTCCTCGGTCGCAACGCTGTCGTTTTCGTTGATAACCGGAATAGCGCCGAGCTCAAGCAGTCTTGTCATTGTGTTGTGAAAATTTGCCCTTCTTTCGTCATTTTGAAAATCCGAGGCGGTAAGGAGTATTTGCGCCACGGTGTGGCGGTACTCGGAAAAAAGGCGATCATAGGTATACATAAGCTCACACTGCCCGACTGCCGCCGCCGCTTGCTTTGTCGGAATGTCGCTCGGGCGCCCTTTGAGAGAGAGCTTCCCTACCCCCATTCCTATGGCTCCCGAGGAGACAAGCAGGATTTCATTTCCGCAATTTTTAAGGTCGCTTATCACCTTGCAAAGCTTCTCAACGCGACGAATATTGAGCATACCGGTAGTGTGAGTAAGCGTTGAGGTTCCCACTTTTATTACTATTCTCATAACTTTGATAAAAAATTCCTTTCATTCAGCCGTTAAAAAAAATAATAAAGAGAATTATTGCAAGCGCCGTTAAAACCGAAAGCGCGGCAATCCCTATTTTCATTAGCTCCGGATGTCCGTCGTTTGAAAAGCCCGAAGTGCTTATAGTCATGCCGATATTTTCATTCTGTTCCTCTTGCAAGGACTCTTTTGAAGTGGTCTTTGCAGGCTCTTTTGCGGGGGTTTTTTGCTCCTCATTCTCGGGTAACTGTCTGCGTTCTCCTCGGCTTTTTACAATCTCTGCGGTAATACGCGCATCCTTCTTTGATTCGCCTTGCTTTTTTTGCGAAGAGTCGATAAAAATCACGTCATAGTCCTTTTTGAGCGGCTTTTCTTTCTTTTCTTCATTTTCGTAATTATTGTCTTTGAGGGTTATAAGACTCTTTTTTATCTCATAGCCCGAAACGCCCATAATGGCAAGAAAATTATTAAAATCGGCGCTTTTTTCAGCCGCCTCCCGGACCTTTTGAGTATTATTTCCCCTGACGGCCGAAATATAATTTTCAAGACTTATGCCGAAATACTTTTCGCCGCCTTCGCAAAAGTCGAATATTATATCGGAACCGATATACTCTTTGACAAGCTCAAAGCAGGAAACCAGCTTATCTATATCTCTTTTTCTTTGCTCGGGGTCAAGAGAATCTGAGGCTTTGACCCTTGCCGCAAGAATAAGGGCTGAGAGCTTTTGGTCCTTGCATACTCTTTCAAGAGCGCTCATAAACTCGCAAGAGCCCTCATCCTCGGCAATTTTTATCAGTCTTCTGTAAAAGAGAGAGTAAAAGGCAAACGGGTCGTCCTTTTCGGGGTCAAATTCAGAAATTACGCCGGCTATACCATCGGAGTCGGAATTTTCAAGGGCTATGCACATGGTTTCGGTGTATTTAATTTTGGCAAGAAGCCTTAGCGGCGGGTTCTCTTTCAGCCTGTCGCACTCGTTAATTGCCCTTTTATAATCCTTATATGAGCGAAAAATTGCCAATAGTCTGTCGGTGTAAAGCTCCCTTAAAAGTCCATCGTCCTCGCTCTTTTCCTCAAGCCCCATGAGGTCGTTGAGATAATCCGAGCCGAAAAGATTGTAATACATATCAAGATAATTGTCCCTTGTCATAAGCGAAAGCGATTTTACCTTTTCGACAAAAGAAATATCCTTGTCGGTTTCGACCTCGTCTCCGGCATTTGCGGGCGCTTCAACGTCCTTCTTATCTTCACTCGGCTCTTCAATTTCTCCGACAATATCCTCGGCCCGCTTTAAAAGTGTTACAAGCACGCGCCTGTACGCTCCTATCATCGAAAACTCTATCGGGTTTTCTGCCTTCAAAAAGAGCCTGTCTGTCTTTTTAATTTCGTTGTCAATAAGCGAATAGCGGTCGTATTTCTCCTCGTTTTCGGCCTTATTTGTAAGAAACGAGGCAAGGCTTATGCTGTAGCTTTCGGCGTTGTCTCCCGAAAATAGGTCTCCGACCTCACGAAAAGAAGAGCAAAACGCAGTCTCTGCGGCATTTTTTGTAAGCAGCTCTTCAAAGCTGCAATTTTCATAGCCCTCATAAATTAGCTTTAAAATCGTGCGCTCGCGTATGTTTTGAGCAAGCAGCGCTTTGATGCCTTCTTCAATTATCGGTGTTTTACCTTCTTTTGAGCACTCCACGCAGTAGGAATGAACGGTATCAAAAAGCAGTTTTTCGTCCCCCTCGACAAACGCCTTGTAGATCTGAATTTCACGTGGCGTTTTTTGGTCCTCGACATAGTCTTTATACTTTGAAATAACCGAAAGCAGCGCTCTACGGCTTTCAATTTCGGAATCTATCAGATAGTCGACAAATGTATCAAGCTCAGTTTCTCCGTTTACCGAAAAAGCAAGATTGTATTTAAAGCTCTCAGATTCGGGTGGGATTTTTCTCTCTGGCAGAATGTATACTCCTTCTTTTTCGTCTTTTGCGGGCATAAAATTCACGCCGAATACAATTTTAAGCGCTGTGCCTATGTCAAGATATCTGTAAATTTGCCCCGCTATATTTTCAAAAATCAAAGGATTTTCGGCGCAGGTATCGGGAACTGAAATCACCGCCGATTTTTTTGAGTAAATGCGCTTTAGCGCGGCTCTTATTGCCCCGCGGCTTAGTGTTATCCCCTCGTTTGAAGAATTTGCACTTCCCGATATTTCGGGGCACTCGGCGGCAAGCAGCTCGAAAATACACTCGGTGTTTTCGGGGTGCGCCGTAACGACGCTCAGTTTTTCATGCTTTTTGTCGGCGCACGCCTTGTACATTATATTATTTTCTTTGTCGAAGCTTACAGCATAGACTGGATACTCGCCGCAGTCCTCGGGAAAAAGCGAGAGAATTTTTGCTGCAAGCTGTACGGCGCTTTGTGAATTTTCGGGACTTGTTATCCTTTTTTGGCTGATATTGTAGACAAATTTCATGTGACTACCAAACTTTCTTTATTTAAAAATTATTTTGTGCTCTGTTTTGTCAAAAACACTCAAAAAGCCGGTGCGTTTTATACCTTTTCTTTTTATTTTACACCTTTATATACTTTTTGTCAATAAAACGAATAAAGTTTTCTCCCGTCTTCGTCCTGACGGGAGAAAAAAGCATAATTAAAATATTTATTTTGCAAATTTCGACTGGAAAACAACTCCCGCAACTCTCGGTCCCGAATGGGAGGAGATAATGGGACCTATCTGCACGCATTTTTCGGGAGGATAGCCGACAGCCTCGGTCATTGCCTTGGTAATAGCATCGCCGTCCTTATCCTCACAGCCGTAAAGAGTTATGTAAGGCGTGCCCTCAATTATTTCGCTCATAGTCTTATCGACAAGGGTGGGCACGACTCTTTTTTCGCCCCGCGCCATAACCGAATTTGCAATAACATGGTCGTATATTCGCATAATAGGCTTTATTCCGAGCGCTTCGCCAACCACTGCAACGGCTCCGGGTATTCTGCCGGATTTTTTGGCGTACTTTAGGGTGTAGGGGACAAAATAAATTACAAGGTGTTTTAGCCAGTCCTCTATAAACTTTACGATTTCATCATAGGACATGCCTCTGTCAGCCATTTTCACTCCCTCGATTACGGGATAGCCGTATCCGTAAGTGTAGTTTCTGCTGTCGATAAGCTTTATTTCCATGCGCTGTCTTGCCTCGGGATGGTCGGAGTAAAAGTCGCTTATCGCTGTTTCGGCGTTAGAGAATGTTGCGGAGGCCTCTCTGTTTATCAGCGTCATTATAACATGAGTGTACCCCTGACTGTAGATATCTTCAAACAGGTCGACAAACTCGTGAGTGAAAATCTGCGAGGTTTTGGGTATCTCCGGACTTGCGGCAAGTATATCGTAATACTGCCTGTTGCTTACGTCTATTCTGCTGACATAGCCCTTATCCCCCACGGTTATTTTGTAGTTAAGCACGGTTATTCCATACTCCTTTTCGTCTTCAAGGGATATATCGCTTGCCGAATCAGTGATAAATTTTATTTTTTCCATAGCCGTTATTATCCTCTCGGTGAATTACAAATTGACTTAAACCGCGCCGACGTTAGCGGGACTTTTTGCCGCCTTGGCGTTAGCAAGCATCAGCTTTATTCGGTTTTCCTGATTTATGCGCGTGGCTCCCGGGTCGTAGTCGATGGCGACAATACTGACTCCCTCATGCCTTTCCTTAATCGGCTTCATCATTCCCTTGCCCATTATATGGTTGGGAAGGCATCCGAAAGGCTGTGCGCACACTATGTTGTTGACCCCCTGCTCTACAAGCTCAAGCATTTCTGCGGTAAGCAGCCAGCCTTCGCCCATCTTCGCTCCGAGCCCTATATACCCTTTTGTAAGCGTTCTTGTGTGGTCAAAGGCGGTCATCGGTCTGAAGCTGCTGTTTTGCTTTATTATCTCAATAAGGTCTTTCTGCTTGCCGACAATATATTTGTCAAGCACAGAGGCGCCGACAGCCTTTAATTTATGTAGCCCGTAAAGCTTTGTGTCAACAATTGTATTATATACGCAATAAAGCAAAAAGTCAAGCAGTCCGGGCATTACTACCTCGACGTCCTCGCTTACAAGAAAGTCCTCAAGGTTGTTATTGCCGAGCGGCGAGAATTTCACAAATATTTCTCCCACTATTCCGACTCTGATTTTTTCTTCTTTTGTACGCTCAACCGACTCAAAATCCTTTAGAATTTCAACATAGGTTTTTTTGACCTCGGAGTATGAAACAAAGCCTTCCGAAAGCATTTTTGCAAGTCTTTCAGTCCAAATATCCGCCTTTTTTCGGCTTTCCCCCGCGACCTTTTCATATGACCTGCACTGATTTAAAAGGAGCATGAGAAGATCGCCGAATATCACGGCGTACAGCATCTTTTGAAGTAAAGGCAGGGTGAGCTTAAAGCCCGGGGAGTCCTCCATTCCCACAAAATTAAGCGATATTACAGGTATGTAATCATATCCCGCCTTTGCAAGCGCTTTTCGAAGGAGGGAGAGATAGTTTGAAGCGCGACAGCCTCCGCCCGTCTGGGTTATGAGCAGTGCGACCTTTTTTAAGTCGTATTTTCCGCTGTTCAGGGCGTCAAGGAACTGACCTATAACGATAAGCGCGGGATAACAGGTATCGTTGTGTACATATTGAAGCCCAAGCTTTTTGATATGATCGCCCGAATTTTTGAGTATTTCGGCTTTATAACCGTTTTTGTTGAGAATCCTGCATATTATTTCAAAATGCATCGGAAGCATTGTGGGAACGAGTATCGTGTATTCCTTTTTCATTTCCTTCGTGAAAACGACACGTTTTACTCTTTGGCTCATTATTTATATTTCCTTTCAGATAACGGCAAAAACTTACCGCCCGCTCTCAATTGCGCCAAGAAGACTGAGAAGGCGAATCTTGACGGCTCCGAGATTGGTTATTTCATCGATTTTTATCTGTGTGTACAGCTTTTTGCCCTCCTCCAGTATCGCTCTTGTTTCGTCGGTGGTTATGGCGTCAAGCCCACAGCCGAAGGATACAAGCTGAACAAGCTGTGTGTCGGGATGAAGAACGGCGTATTTTGCACAGTTGTATATTCTTGAATGGTAGGTCCACTGATTGAGCACGTCGACCGAGCAGGGCTCGGTAAGCATTGAAACCGAATCCTCGCTTACCACAACAAACCCGAGCTGTGAGGCAAGCTTGTCAATTCCGTGACCTATTTCGGGGTCAATATGATAGGGTCTGCCGGCAAGAATCATAATCTTTTTGCAATTTTGCCTTGCATACTCTATCGCTCGCTTTCCTTCTGCATAAATTTTTGCCATCCATTCGTTATAAGCGGAGTACCCGGCGCTTACCGCGCGGCGCACATCCTTTTGAGTGCAGAAATCCTTCCCGAAATTTTCCTTTATCAGCATATCAAGCTCGACTGTAAGCTCTTTAGGGTTGTTGATATTGAGATACGGGTAAAGAAATTTGGTTTTTTTCATGCAGTCGGAATTTGAATAAAGAAGCTCGGAATAATAGGCGACGACCGGACAGTTGTAATGATTGTCGGTGTCCTTTTCGTCAAAATTATATGTAAGGCAGGGATAAAATATCGCGTCAACCTGTTTTTCGACAAGCGTTTCAATATGCCCGTGCATCAGCTTTGCGGGATAGCAGGCGGTGTCAGAGGGTATGCTGTACTGCCCCTTTGAATACAGCTTTCGGCTTCCGAAGCCCGAAATAACTACCGTAAAGCCGAGCTCTTCAAAGATCGCCTTCCAAAACGGAGCAAGCTCGTACATACCGAGTCCGAGAGGAAGACCGATTTTTAGTTTGCCGTCCTTCTTTTCGTTTGCCATCAGCGCTTCAAACATTTCTCGCTTGAACTCGTGAAGGTTCGGAAGGTCTTTTGAAACCAAAGAGGTTTCCCCGCTTCCCTTTTCGCATTTGTTGCCAGAAATATACCTTTTTCCGTTGCCGAAGGTGTTTATTGTCAGTCGGCAGTTATTTGTACAGCCCTTGCAGGTGGCGGCTTTTGCGGTGTGGGAAAAAGATGCAAGGTCGATTTCGCTTATAAGTGAGGATTTTGAAAGCCCCATTTCTTTGACGTAGAGCGCCGCGCCGAAGGCTCCCATAAGTCCCGCGATTTTCGGTCTTGTGACGTTGTGTCCGAGCTCCTTTTCAAAGGCGCGAAGCACCGCGTTGTTGTAAAAGGTTCCGCCCTGAACCACGATATTTTGCCCGAGCTCAGAGGCGCTGTTTGCTCTTATGACCTTATATATGGCGTTTTTTACAATGCTCATCGAAAGCCCCGCGGAAATGTCCTCAACTCCCGCGCCGTCCTTTTGAGCCTCCTTGACCGAAGAATTCATAAAGACGGTACAGCGTGAGCCGAGGTCGACAGGCGCTTTGGCAAACAGCCCCTTATTGGCAAATTCGGCGATTTCATACCCCATTGACTTTGCGAAGGTTTCGATAAAGGAGCCGCACCCGCTCGAGCACGCCTCGTTGAGCATTATGCTGTCTATCGCGTGATTTCTGATTTTAAAGCATTTTATGTCCTGACCGCCGATGTCCAAAATGAAATTCACGTCGGGGTCAAAGAAGCTTGCCGCCCTGTAATGCGCCATTGTCTCGACAATGCCGGTATCAAAATCAAAGGCGTGCTTTATAAGCTCCTCGCCGTATCCGGTGACGGCGCTTCCTTTAATAGATATACGGTTTTCGCAGAGCGAGTATATTTTAACAAGCTGATTTTTTACGATTTCAACCGGATTTCCCTTGTTTGAATCGTAATATTCATAGAGAATTTCGTTGTTTGAATTTATCAGCACAAGCTTTGTTGTGGTCGAGCCGCAGTCAACTCCGAGATAGGCGTCGCCCGTGTATTTTGAAATATCGCAAAAGCCGGCGTAAGCCTTGGCGTGTCTTTTGACAAATTCATCGTATTCTTCTTGATTTTCAAAAAGAGGGGGCAGAGAGGCGCGCGGCGACTTGACGTTTGCCGCGTCCCGAACGATTTTAATAAGCTCGTCAATGTCATAAGCCTTATTCTCTTTGTCGGCGTATATAGCGGCGCCGAGCGAAACCGCAAGCTTTGCGTATTCGGGAAAAATTGCGTTTTCTTCGCCAAGATGCAGCGCATCTACAAAGGCGATTTGAAGTCCCTTGCAGAAGGAGAGCGGACCGCCCAGAAACATGACCTTTCCCTCGATTTTTCGCCCTTGAGCAAGCCCCGCTATAGTCTGATTGACGACTGCGGCGTAAATCGAGGCTGCAACGTCAGATTTTGAGGCGCCCTGATTGAGAAGGGGCTGAATATCCGATTTTGCAAAAACTCCGCACCGTGAAGCTACGGGATATATTTTTTTCGCTTCGAGCGAAAGAATGTCCATTTCATCGACAGAAAGGTCCATGAGAGTTGCCATTTGGTCAATAAATGCGCCTGTACCGCCGGCGCAGGAGCCGTTCATTCGCTCGTCCGCGCCGCCTTTAAAAAATATGACCTTCGCATCCTCGCCGCCAAGCTCAATTACAACCGATGTATCCTCCTCAAGCGCCTTTACAGTCTCTGCGGTCGCAAATACCTCCTGAACAAAGGGAATACCGCACTCTCTTGCAAGTCCCAGTCCCGCACTGCCCGAAATTGCAAGCTTTACCGGACGGTCGGCAAAAGCCTTTGTGCGCTCAAGAATTTCGAGAGTTTTCTGGCGAACCTGAGAAAAGTGCCTCTCGTAGGTCTCATAAACTATTTTATTGTCTTTTAATACGACTATTTTCGCGGTAGTGGAACCGATATCCACGCCCATTACTATGTAGTCTTTGTTGTTTGTAAGCGGAATATTTATATTCATTATTTTTCTTTCAAGCTGTAAATTATGCCGGTCGCCATTTTAAAAACATAGCGCACCACTGTAAATTATCTTATTATAACACAGAAATTAAGTGTTGTCAATTACTTTTGCCTTTCATTGTAATTAAATGAAAAATCAATTTTTTGAAAATAATGCACTATCTGTAGTTTTAAAAAATTTGTCCCCGCAGGGACACCTTTTAAACCTATTACTTATTCACTATTGCCTTTTACCTGCCAAAAATCGGCGAAAAATTAGTGAAAAGTGAATAGTGAATAGTGAAAAAGTAAAAATCGGCTTCGCTGTCGCTACGCCGATTTTTGGCTGGGATGATAGGGGTTGAACCTATACAACAAGAGTCAAAGTCTTGTGTGCTGCCGCTACACCACATCCCATTAACGTATGATATCATATCACATTTTGATGTCCTTGTCAAGGGGGGTGAGCGAATTTAGCGCTTCTGTCTTGTTTTTTTATTTTTGTCCTGCTTTTTGTCCTTCTCCCGGTTTGAATTTGTCCCGTTGCTCTTATTAAAATATGCCCCTTCAACTTTCTTTTTTGAGCCGTTTGCGCTATTTTTATAGCCGTTAAAGTGCGATGCGGGCTTTACAAGGCATGAGGGAGAATTGCCGATAAGCTCTTCCCTGCCGCATTTTTTAAGCGCTTTGCGCACAAGCTCGGAATTTTCCTTTCTGTTCCATTGCAGAAGCGCGCGCTGCATACGCTTTTCTTCATAATCGGTTGCAACGTATACCGGCTTTAGGGTAAAGGGGTCAATACCGGTGTAATACATGACGGTCGAGGCAGTTCCGGGAGTCGGGTAAAAATCCTGAACCTGTTCGGGGGAGCAGCCGCTTTTTTTAAGATAAAGCGCAAGCTCAATGGCGTCACTGAGCGTACTGCCCGGGTGGCTTGACATCAGATATGGCACAAGGTACTGCTCCTTGCCGATACTCTTTGTTATCTCGAAAAATTTGTCCTTGAATTTGTTATAGACGGCGATTTCGGGCTTTCCCATGTATCTTAAAACACTGTCACAGCAGTGCTCGGGCGCGACTTTAAGCTGTCCGCTGACGTTATCAGAAACCATTTTCCTAAAAAACGAGTCGTCCTTGTCGTATATTAAATAGTCAAAGCGTATTCCAGAGCGGATAAATACCTTTTTTACACCCGGCAGCTTTTCGACCTGCTCTATAAGGTGCCGATATTCCGAGTGGTCGACCTTCAGGTTTTTGCAGGGAGTGGGAGAGAGGCACTTTCTTTTGGCGCAAACGCCCTCTTTGAGCTGTTTGTCGCATGAAGGATATCTGAAATTTGCGGTGGGACCGCCGATATCGTGAATGTAGCCCTTAAAATCGGGCAGCTTTGTTATAAGCTCCGCTTCTTTAAGCACGCTTTCGATACTGCGACTTCGAACTTGTCTTCCCTGATGAAAGGCGAGAGCGCAGAAATTGCAGGCTCCGAAGCACCCTCTGTTATGTGTTATCGAGAATTTGACCTCACTTAGCCCGGGTACGCCGCCGAGACTGTCGTACATCGGATGCCAATTTCTTGTATAAGGCAGAGAGTACACCCGGTCAAGCTCTTCCCGCTCAAGCGGCGGCATCGGAGGATTTTGCACAAGCATACGGTTGTCGTATATTTCGGTAATCGCCTTGCCGTACACCGAGTCCTGATTTTGGTATTGCATGGCAAACGCCTTGGCGTATGTCAGCTTGTCGGTTTTAAGCTGATTATAGTCGTAGCCCGTAACATAGTCAAAATGCGGCTTATCGTCCTTGTTTGTGATGTATACCGTTCCGCGCACGTCTTGAATTTTCTTTATCGGAATACCCTTATCAAGCAGGCTTGCGACCCTTATAAGTATATTTTCACCCATGCCGTAGGTAAGAAGATCGGCTCTTGAATCGACAAGCACGCTTCGGCGCACCTTGTTGTCCCAATAATCATAGTGGGCAAAGCGCCGCAGCGACGCCTCAAGCCCGCCGAGGATTATCGGCACATCGCCGTACGCCTCTCTTATTCTGTTGCTGTAAACAATAAGCGCTCTGTCGGGGCGAAGCCCGATTTTTCCGCCCGGGCTGTAGTAATCGTAGCTTCTTTTCTTTTTTGAAACCGTGTAATGGGCGACCATAGAGTCAATGTTGCCGCTTGTCACAAGAAAGCCGAGCCGAGGCCTTCCAAAACGCTTAAAGTCCTCACAGGACTTATAATCGGGCTGGGAAAGTATCGCAACTCTGTAACCTGCCGCCTCAAGCACTCTTGAAATTATCGAAACTCCGAAGGACGGGTGGTCGACATATGCGTCACCTGTTACGTACACAAAGTCGGGTCTGTCCCATCCGAGCTCTTGGCACTCCTTTGGGCTTATCGGCAAAAATTTATTTTCCATGCTTTATTTATCTTTCGATTTCAGCCATTTCGTAGGCTTCTAACACGTCGCCTATCTTGATATCGTTGAATTTTTCAAGTCCCACGCCGCATTCATAGCCCTGTGCAACCTCTTTTGCGTCGTCCTTGAAGCGCTTAAGAGAGCTGATTTTATCCTCGTATACGACAACTCCGTCGCGCACGACGCGAATCAGCGCGTTTCTTGCTATCTTTCCGTCAAGCACATAGGAGCCGGCAATTGTTCCGACGCTCGGAACGCGTATGGTCTGGCGCACCTCGGCGTGTCCCAAGAGCCGCTCTTCGTATTTGGGAGCGAGCATTCCCTTAAGCGCCGCCTCGATTTCGTCGGTACAGTCGTAAATTACGCGGTATGTGCGAATATCGACATTTTGTCTTTCCGCGCACTCGATTGCCGTTCTGTCGGGACGGACGTTAAAGCCGACAATTATTGCGTTTGAAGCCGATGCAAGCATAACGTCGCCTTCGGTTATTCCTCCGACTGCCGAGTGAATTACGCTCACCTTGACCTCCTCGGTCGAAAGCTTTACAAGCGAGGATTTGACAGCCTCTGCAGAGCCGCCGACGTCGGCTTTGACAATGATTTTAAGCTCCTTTACGCCCGAGGATATCTGGTCAAAGAGGTCGTTAAGCGAGACCTTGGCGCTTGCCTTGAACATTTCGTCCTTTTGCTTTGCCTTTCTCTGCTCGACAAGCTCGCGCGCCATCTTTTCGTCCTCGACTGCGGCAAACTGTTCGCCCGACTCGGGAACCTCGGAAAGTCCTATTATTTCAACGGGCATTGAGGGACCCGCGCTCTTGACGTTTCTTCCCTTGTCGTCGCTCATTGCACGTATACGTCCTACCGCCGTTCCGGCAATTACAGTGTCTCCGACCTTGAGCGTTCCGTTTTGAACAAGCACGGTTGCAACAGGTCCGCGACCTTTGTCAAGTCTTGACTCGATAACAAGTCCCTTTGCGCGCCTTTTCGGGTTGGCTGAAAGCGCTTTGAGCTCGGCTACAAGCAGTATGTTTTCAAGCAGGGATTCAATTCCCATGCCGGTAAGGGCTGAGACAGGAACGCATATAACGTCGCCTCCCCACTCCTCGGGGATAAGGTCGTATGCGGTGAGCTCCTGCTTTATGGCGTCGGGGTTGGCGCCCGGCTTATCCATTTTGTTTATGGCGACAATTATATCGACACCCGCCGCCTTTGCGTGGTTTATGGCCTCTATTGTTTGAGGCATAATTCCGTCGTCTGCGGCGACAACAAGAATTGCGATATCGGTTGCCATTGCGCCTCTTGCGCGCATTGCGGTAAAGGCTTCGTGACCGGGAGTGTCAAGGAAGGTGATGTCCTTGCCGTTAATATTTACCGTGTACGCGCCGATAGCCTGAGTTATACCGCCCGCCTCGCCGGCTGTAACGTTGGTGTGGCGGATTCTGTCAAGAATCGAGGTTTTGCCGTGGTCGACGTGTCCCATAACGCACACGACCGGCGCGCGCTCGACAAGATCGCTTTCGTCGTCCTCGCTCGTGTCAAATAATTTATCCTCAAGCTTCACCTCAACAGCGCGGCTGACAGTTGCTCCGAGCTCCGTTGCAACATATTCCGCGGTGTCAAAGTCGATTGTCTGATTTACGCTTGCCATAACCCCGAGCATCATAAGCTTTTTTATAACCTCGGCGGCGGTAACCTTAAGCATTGCGGCAAGCTCGCCGACGGTAATTTCCTCGCCTATTGAAACGGAAACAGGCGCGCGCTGGGGCTTTGAGGAGTCTTTGTCCTTTTTCTTGTGCTTTTGATTTGAGTCTTTTGTAAAGGGCGTTTTGCCGAAGGATTTCGACTGATTTTTGTCTCCTCTTTGACCGCCCTGCTGTCCCTGTTGGACTCCTCCCTTTTGCTGTCTTTTGACCTTTTGTCTGCCCATTTTTTCCTCATTGGAGGAGGGGTCGACAAAGGTTTCGAGCTTTTCATCGTATTTTGAAAGGTCAATATCCGATGCGCGTGTGTCTATAACTCTTGACTTTGCGCCGGTGTACGCCTTGCTTTCTACCGAGTCGTCGGCAATTGCAATTTCGGTTACAGTCTTTTTAACATTCTGCTTGTTTTTGTCCTGCAAGGGCTTGTTGTCCTTCTTTGTCGGCTTTTGCGAAGGTGTGACTGTCGGACCCTTGGCAAAACGGTCAACGGGCGCGACCTTTTGCTTTTCTTTTCTCTCGGGCTGTGGCTTGGCTTTTGCTTTCTCCTTTTCTTTATCCGACCTTTCGTCAACCCTTCCCTTTACGCCGCTTGCGGGGGCTGTTTTATTTGAAGAGTCAACCTTTTTATCCTCTTTGCTCTTTGCGCCTTGGTCAGCGTTTTTGGAGGAAGAGACCTCGGGCTTTTCTCCCTTTGCGGTAGACTCCGCCTTAGCGGTATTATCCTCTTTTTCGGCTTTTGCGGCATTACCCGAGGCGCCCTCGGTCTCGCTTTGAGCGCAAAGACCGACAATTGCCGGGTCGTTTATCTCGGTCATACCCATAATATAGCTGTTGATATCGACCATCTGATTGTTCCTTGTCAGATAGTCAAAAAGCATCGAAAACTCGTATGTCTCCAGCGTTCCGGAATGGGTCTTGCCGGTTATACCGACCTTTACAAGGATATCAAGCAGGTCCTTGTTCTTCATATTCAGATTTTTAGACAATACACTTATTTTATATTTGCTGTTGTTTATCATTGCGCACCTCCCGGATACACTGCTGTTTTTTCGGATTTATTGTTGTTAATAAGCTTTATAACGGCATCTGCAAACCCCTTGTCGATTATTGCCGCGCACACGGTCTGCGCGGCGGAGCCGAGCGCCGCGCCAAGCTCCCCTTTGGTTACTTCAAGCTTTACAAGCGGTACCTTGTGATAGGCGCAGGCGTTCTCGATTCGCTTTACCTGATTTAATGCGGCGTCCGAGGTAAGAAGGACAAGCGGCGGCTTATTTTCGCCTCTTATCGCCTCGACGACAGCCTCCGAGCCGAGCCTCAGCTTTCCCGCCTTGCGGCAAAGCCCGAGCATGGAAAGAAGTTTATTCACAAAGCATCAACTCCTTTTCAAGAGCGTCATAAACGCTCTCGGGTATTTCACACTCTAAATTTTTTTCGAATCTCTTCGCCTTTCTCGCCTTTTTAAAGCACTGAATATTCCTGCAAATGTATGCGCCTCTGCCCGAAGCCTTGCCCTTAAAGTCAAGGGATATTTCACCCTCGGGCGAGCGGACAACCCGTATAAGGTTCTTTTTTTCGAAGCTTTCCATACATCCCAGACACCGTCTCATCGGTTTCTTTTTTTCAGGTTTGTTAACTTTGCCCGTCAAAGCTTTCCTCCGTTAATCACTTGGTTTTAATATCGATTTTGTATCCCGTAAGTCTTGCGGCAAGTCTTGCGTTCTGCCCCACTCTGCCTATGGCGAGCGAAAGCTGGTCGGGAGCGACGTACACCTTGCAGGAGCGCTCGCCGTCAAGCTCAACCGACTGAACCGAGGCGGGAGAGAGCGCGGCGGCAATAAACTCCTCGGGAACCTCGCTGTACTTTATGATATCGATTTTTTCGCCGCGAAGCTCGTTGACTATCGAGGCAATACGCATACCGTGGTTACCGATACATGCGCCAACCGGGTCAATACTTTCATCGCGCGAGTAAACCGCCATTTTGCTTCTTGAACCCGCTTCCCTTGTCACCGACTTTATTATAACGCTTCCGTCCTGTATTTCGGGAACGTCAAGCTCGAAAAGGCGCTTGACCATATGCGGGTGAGTTCTCGAAAGAGTGACGACCGGTCCCCGGCTTTCCTTTTTAACCTCGGTGACAAACACCTTTATGTGCTCTCCTACTTCAAATTCCTCATTTGGAATCTGCTCGGTTTTAAGCAGGGTTGCAACGCTTGTGCCGGTGTCGACAACAACGTTTCCGGTCAGAGGATCGATTTTCTGAACGGTGGCTGTTATGACCTCTTCCTTCTTGCTTTCGTATTCCTTTATCATCATTCCGCGCTCGGCTTCACGAATTGCCTGAATAATCATGTTTTTTGCCGCCTGCGCGGAGAGTCTTCTGAAGTTCTTCGTTTTGACCTCGGTCTCGACTATGGCGCCGAGTGTGGTGCGCTTGCTTATCTTTTTGGCGTCCTCAAGGGATATCTGGGTTGTCTCGTCCTCGACAACCTCGACAACCTCGCGCTGTAAATACACCTTGACGTCGCGTTTCTCGCTGTCGATACTCACCCTTACGTTTGCGGTTCCGAGCTCCTTTTTGCAGGCGCCCACAAGCGCCGCCTCAATTTTTTCAAGCATATAATCCTTCGGAATGCCCTTTTCTTTCTCAAGCAGCTCAAGCGCCGTGAAAAATTCGATATTCATTTTATTTATCCTTTCAAAATATATTATTCAAAATCAAATACGATGTTTGCTTTCGCTATTTCACTTATAGTCAGTTTGTAGGTTTTAAGGTCGGTTTTTATTTCAACCGTGTTTTTTTCCTCGGGTGGCGGCAAAATTACACCCACAATACTTTTTTGCCCGTCAAGTGGTTTAAAAAGCCTTATCGCCGCCTTTTGCCCGACGCATTTTTCAAAATGCTCTCTTGTTCGTAGCACTCTTTCAATGCCGGGTGAGGTGACCTCAAAATAATATTGGTTATCAATCGGATCTGCCTTATCTACTATCGGCTCCGTGGCAAGGTGAACCTTTTCGCAGTCGTCTATTGAGATTCCGTTTTTTGAATCGATTGTGATTCTCAGATACCACGACGCCGCCTCTTTGACGTATTCGACGTCCCAAAGCTCATACCCGAGCTCATTTATCTTGTCTTCAATCAGCCCTCTGACAAGAGTTGCTATCGAGCTGTTTCCCATTAAAAATTAAAACCTCCGTCTCACGAAAACGGAAGAGTGCTTTCACACTCTTCCGGGAATTACTGTCTACGCTATTATTATATCACACACTTTTACGTTTTGCAAGTACTTTATGCAATTTTTTATATCTTTTCCACCGAATATTTTGCGATTAGCTCGCTATCCTCTTCAATATCGGACAAATATTCGTTGAACTCTGCCGTAAATTTCAAGTTGTTGGAATAACTGACAAGGTCGGTGAACTGGTTGCTGTCGGGCAAGGCGGCATAGGCTTTGTCTATAAGCTCGAATTTCTGCACGACAAAATAGCAGGACTCGTTTTCAATCAGCCTTACCTCCCCTATTTCCATTTCAAGCGCCGCCGAGGTGACGTCCACTGTGTGGAGGGTGTAATTGTCAGCCGAGATATAGTAGCCGTTCGGGTATTCCTCGGGAGTGTATCCGAACTCCTTCATGTACTCTGCCATGTAGGTGTCGATATTCTCGCCGCCCTTTACGCCTTCAAGTACCTCGTTTGCTTTTCTTGTGATCTCCTCCTTTTCCTCGTCGGTGAGGTCTTCAAACTCATAATATCCGGTTGCGGGGTCGGTTATGCGGTGCCCCTCCTCGTCATAGGCGTATTTTACCTCCTTTAAGAACATGACGTACTTAACTCTTACAAAATAGGTCTTGTAATAGTTATCAAGCTCCTCGGGGGTGGAGGTGTTCTTGCCGTTTGTACCGTAAAGATACTGAAAGAGTGCTCTGTACTTTTCTTCGATTGTATAGATTTTTTTGAGAGTGTTTATGTTTATTCCGTATTCCTCGGAAAGAAAATCGTTAAACGCACCCTTTGAGCCGTAATAATCGGTCTGGTCGTTTATATCCGATTCTATTTTCTCTTTTACCTCGTCGTCAAGCTTTAAATTATAGTCGTCAAAAAGCTTTTCGGCAATAAGATAATACCTTATTCTCGTGCTTATCTGCTCGGTTAAATAGTCCTTGTTTGTCACTCCCTCGGAAGCCTCGGCGTTCCAGTACTCCTCGGTGTCGGTGATGTCCGAATAATAGCTCAGATAATACGACTTCCAGCTTTTCATCCAATATGAATACATCCCCTCGGTGATTTCGTATCCTTTATATTCCAAGGCATCCTTGCCCGAGGTGCAGGAGAACATGGAGAAACAAGCGGAAAGAAGAATAAAACATATACATAGAATTGTTATAAATTTTTTCATTTTCAAATGCTTTGACCGTACTTTCGTCATTAGTTTTGGATATTATATACCGCCTTTTTTCGCTCTTCAAGAAAAATCGGGTGATATTTTTAAAACATTCTATTAATTTTTTTCGCTTTGCGCGTCCCGAATTTCAATAAATGAGGAAAGAAGCTTTATTGCAAGCTCGGAAATTTTCTCGTTTTTGAGCGTTCGGCAGGAGACGTATGGCTTTGAGGAGTTTGATATAAGCAGTCGCCCGTTAAACTTTATCGCAAGCGCCGTCCAGATTTTTAGCTCAGGCTTTGCAAGATAAAAGGTGAGCGCGCCTGCCCGATATTCCGCCTTTGTGACACCCGCCTCGGAGCCCAAAGCGCGTATAAGCGATATTTTTATAAGATTGTCCGCGACCTTGGGCATATCGCCGTATCTGTCGATAAGCTCATCGGTGACGTCGAGCATGTCGCCCTCGTTTCGAATAAGCGATATCTTTTTGTACGCCTCTATTCGGCCGTTTTGAGAGCTTATATAGCTTTCGGGAATATACGCGTCGACGTTAAATACAACGTTACATTCAACCGCCTTTTCGGTGGGCGCGCCCTTTTCTTCAAGTATCGCGTCGTTTAACAGCTTCATATACATTTCGTATCCGACACTTATAATATTGCCGTGCTGTTCGGCGCCGAGCAGGTCGCCCGCTCCTCTTATTTCAAGGTCGCGCATTGCGATTTTAAAGCCCGCGCCGAACTCGGTGAAGTCCTTAATTGCCTCAAGCCGCTTTTCCGACACGTCGGTGAGCACCTTGCCCTGCGGGTAGGTGAAATACGCGTACGCGCGCCTGCTTGAACGCCCTACTCTGCCTCTTAATTGGTGAAGCTGGGAAAGCCCCATTTTGTCGGCGTCCTCGACAATAAGGGTGTTTGCGTTTGCGACGTCGATTCCGGTTTCGATTATTGTGGTGCATACTAAAATATCGATATCGCCGCTTATCATCTGCTGCCAGATGTCGGAAAGCAGCTCCTTGTCCATCTGACCGTTTGCAACCATAACCCGCGCCTCGGGGATATCCTCCCTCAGCCTTGCTATAATTTTTTCGGCTCGCTCGATTACGTTGCAAAGATAGAACACCTGACCGCCTCGGCGGAGTTCTTTTTTTATTGCCTCGCTTATAATTCCCCTGTCGTACTCGCAGACGTAGGTCTGCACCGGCAGTCTGTCCCCGGGCGCCTCTTCAAGTATTGACATGTCGCGTATTCCGCTCATTGCCATATTGAGCGTGCGCGGAATGGGCGTTGCGGTTAAGGTGAGCACGTCGACGTTTTTCACAAGCTGTTTTAGCTTTTCCTTTTGCGCCACGCCGAATCGCTGTTCCTCATCTACTATTACGAGACCGAGATCGTGAAATTTTACGTCCTTTGAAAGCAGACGGTGGGTGCCGACAATTATGTCAATTTCCCCGCGCTCGAGCCTTTCAAGTGAGGCTGCCTGCTGTTTGGGGGTTCTGAAACGGGATATCATGTCGATATTAATCGGAAAGCCCCTCATTCTTGACATCATTGTCTGATAGTGCTGAAGGGCAAGGATGGTGGTCGGAACAAGAATTGCGACCTGCTTTGAGTTTGTCGCCGCTTTGAAGGCGGCGCGAAGGGCAACCTCGGTTTTGCCGTAGCCGACGTCTCCGCAAAGCAGTCTGTCCATAGGCCACGGGGACTGCATATCGCGCTTAATGTCCTCAATTGCGTCAAGCTGTCCATCGGTTTCCTCATATTCGAAGGTGTCGGCAAACTCTCGCTCGACGGCGTCATCGGGCGCAAAGGCAAAGCCTTCCCGTCTCACTCGCTCGGCGTAGAGCTTTATAAGCTCCTTTGCCATGGCTTTTGCGGCGGTCTTTACCTTGGTTTTTGATTTTTGCCACTCGCCGCCGCCCATTTTTGAAAGCTTGATATTTGCTTCCTTTTCGGCGCCTATATATTTTGAAAGGTTGTCAAGCTGATTGCAGGGCAGATACAGCATGTCGTCCCCCGCGTACTTGATTTTTACAAAATCGCGCAGCACGCCTGCGACAAGCAGACTGTCAAGTCCCAAATACATGCCTATACCGTGGACTGTGTGAACCACGTAGTCCCCCTCGTGAAGGTCGGTATAGGTGAGCACGTTTTGCGCGCTCTTGGCTTTTGTCCTTTTTGCCGCTCTTTTCTTTTTTGCGCCCACCCCCTGACCGGTTCTTGAAACCGACAGGGCGACAAATTTGCTTTGGGTAAGCTCAAAGCCGCACAGCTCGGGAGCAGACACAAGGCGCACGTCGGCTCCCCTTTCGCGTGACGACGAAATGCAATTTTCTTCAAGCAGAGCTTTCATATTTTTGATATTCTGCTCGCCCTCGCAGAGCAGGACTATTTTATACGAGGATCTTTTGTAGCCCTCAAGCTCCTCGACAAGCAGTCCCAAATTGTCGGTAAAGGAGGGAGTTTGACGGCTGACAAAGGTATATATTCCCGAAAGCTCCATTCTTGACATGGTTGCGGCAAAGGAGTTTACAATTATATTTTTTCTCCCCCGCATTATCTCCTCAAACGCAGAAAGCCCCAAGGTGTGCTCGATATATTTGCCTTTTGCCAAGCCGCTTTCAATTGCCGCCTTGTCGTTTTCGATTTCCTGATATTCGTAGCCCTTGACTCTTTGAATAAGGGCGCTGTAATCAAAGTAAACAATACTTGAGTACGGGTCAAAATAGTCAAAAAGGCACTCTTTTTCGGGATAAACAAAGGAAATGTATTTGTCAAGAGAGGATATTTCCCGCCCGCTTATCAGTGCTTCAAGCTCGCCCTTAAGCTCGTCTTTTATATGCGGGTCGGAGGCTTTTGATATCATTTGCTTTATAATTTGAACAAGCTTTTCGCGCTGAGAGCGGCGAAGGGCAACCTCGCGCGAGGGGGTGATAAAGAGCTCGTTTATATCCTCGGTGCGCCGTTGGCTCATAATGTCAAAGCTTGACATGCGGTCGATTTCGTCCCCGAAAAATTCGATTCTTGTCGGCTCCTCGGCACCTGTTGAGAATATGTCAAGTATTCCGCCCCGCCTTGAAAACTGCCCGCTTGCCTCAACCGCGTCAAGTGCTAAATATCCGCACTCGCCAAGCCACTCGCAAAGAGCGTCAATATCGACAGTGTCCGAGACCTTTATACGCTTTACCCGCTCCTTTAGCACCTCGCGCGGCGTGGTGTAGGAGAGCGCGGCGTCAGGGGTCGTTAATACGACGTCGCACTTGTTTTCAAGCACCGCGTGAAGCGCCGAGAGCCTCTCATGCTCAAACTCATGGGAGGCTGATATATTTCTCATATTGTAATCCCTCACGGGAAAGACCTTGACCCTAATGCCGAACTCTTCAAGGGCGGGCGCCATGCGGTTTATCTCCTTTTCCTGCGAAAACAGGACAAGAAGCGGGGAGGTTTTAATTTTGCGGTCGTCTGTAAGCGCCGCCAAAAAGACCTCTCTTGCCCCCTCGCAAAGCCCGGTGACAAGCATGGGAAGGTTTTTTGCGCTCTCACTTTTAAGAGCGCGGCTTATTTCTTCGTATTCTCGCTGATTTTTGAAAGCGTTTAAAATGTCGTTCATATTTCCTCTAATTGTAAAGCTGCATCGCTTTCTCAATCTCGCCGTTAACTATAAGCTCCGCCGCGTCCACCGCCTTTATAACCGCCTCTCGAAAGGTTTCTCTGTCGGCGGGGGGAATGTCGGAGAGCACCCAGCTTGCAAGGTCATAGTCGGGGTGAGGCTTCTTGCCGACCCCGAGCTTGATTCTCGGAAATTCGTCCGAATTAAGCTGTTCAATAATACTTTTTACCCCTTTTTGCCCGCCGTCGCTTCCCTTTCGTCTGATACGCAGCTTACCTACGTCAAAGGATACGTCATCGCAAATAACAAGTATCCTCTCGGGCGGGATTTTGTAAAAGGCTGACGCCTCTCTTACCGCGTTTCCCGAGCTGTTCATAAAGGTCTGCGGCTTCATAAAAAGCACTCTTTTTGCAGCAAAGGTGCTTTCACATATCAGCGCCTGAAATTTCATTGAAATGAGGCGAATTTTTTCTCTTGAGGCAATAAAGTCAAGTGTGTCAAAGCCCGCGTTGTGCCTTGAATTTACATACTCTTTTCCCGGGTTCCCGAGCCCCACAACAAGCCAGGAAACAGGCTCGCGCTTTTGGGCGTCGCCCTCACCCTTTTTTGATATAAGCTCAAAAAGGTCGAATATATTTTTCTTTTCCATTTTTATATATTACTTCCGGTTCTTTTTCTTAAAGTTTGTCGCCCATTCTTCTTTTGTGGTCTGCCTTGCCCTTGCAATACCCAAGCCACCGGCGGGAACGGTGTCGGTAATTGTCGAGCCTGCCGCGGTGTACGCCCCGTCGCCGAGGGTTACCGGAGCTATAAGGTTTGTGTTGCAGCCGACAAAGACGTCGTTTCCTATCGTACAGCGGTTCTTATTATAGCCGTCGTAGTTGCAGGTGACTGTACCGCAGCCGAAATTCACACGCTCTCCGACGTCGCTGTCTCCTATGTAGGTAAGGTGCGAGGCGTGGGTATCGTTGCCCAGCGTCGAATTTTTAACCTCTACAAAGTCGCCGATTTTCACCCCCGAGCAAATGCGGGAGTTTGGTCTTATGTGGCAGAAGGGTCCGATTTTAACGTTGCTTTCAATTACGGAATCGTAAACCTGCGTGGCGTTTACTACGCAGTCGTCACCCACCGTGCTGTTTTCGATAACCGACATGGGACCTATTACCGAGCGCTCGCCTATTATCGCTCCAGCTCTTATCTGACTGCCCGGGTGAATTGTCGTTCCCTTGCCGATTTTTGCAAAGGGTGAGATGACAACACCGTCAAGGGAGAGAAATTCAACCCCGTTTTCGATGTTGTTCATTATGGCGCGTACCGTCACTGTATTTACAAAATCAAACCATTCGATAAGATTTTTAATCCAGCAAAGCTCTCTTTCACTTATAAAGTGATTCTCAAGCAGTGAATACACGCTCTCAAAACACACCTTTGTTTCGCTCGATTTATCAAGCTTTTTTAAAATTTCGTCGATTTCACACTTGCTTTTCATATCCTGCCCCCGAAATTCTCATTTATTAAATAACTTATACCATATTTTTTTTAACATTTCAATAGCATTTAAAAGAAATAGGGTAAATTCCAAAAGTAAATTATTTGTAAATTCGCTATAAGTAATTGCAATTTGCGAAAAGTTGTGATACAATTACACGGAACAGACAATACTTTCATTTATTATTAATACGGAGGTAAAAAAACATGGGTAAAAAGTACTGTTACCTTTTCTCGGAAGGTAACGCAAACATGCGTGAACTGCTTGGCGGAAAGGGCGCGAACCTTGCCGAAATGACAAACATCGGACTGCCGGTTCCCCAAGGATTCACCGTCAGCACGGAGGCGTGCACAAAGTACTATGAAGACGGCAAGCAGATCAATGACGAAATAGTTGCCGAAATCAATGAGTACGTTGAAAAAATGGAAAAGATCAACGGCAAAAAGTTCGGCGACAAGGAGAATCCTCTGCTCGTTTCGGTGCGTTCGGGCGCGCGCGCGTCCATGCCCGGCATGATGGATACCATTCTCAACCTCGGACTCAATGAAGAGGTTGTTGAGACAATGGCGGCAAAATCGGGCAACCCCAGATGGGCTTGGGACTGCTACAGAAGATTTATTCAAATGTTCTCCGACGTTGTTATGGAGGTCGGAAAGAAGTATTTTGAACAGCTTATCGACAAGATGAAGGAAGAAAAGGGCGTAAAATCGGACATCGAGCTTACAGCCGACGATCTCAAAACTCTTGCGGAGCAGTTCAAAGCAGAGTACAAGGCAAAAATCGGGGACGATTTCCCGACAGACCCGAAGGTTCAGCTCTTTGAGGCAATTAAGGCGGTCTTCCGTTCATGGGACAATCCCCGCGCAAACGTTTACCGCCGCGACAACGATATCCCCTATTCTTGGGGTACGGCTGTCAACGTAATGCCCATGGTATTCGGTAATATGGGCGAGACCTCAGGTACCGGCGTTGCATTCACACGTGACCCCGCAACAGGCGAAAAGAAGCTTATGGGCGAGTTCCTTATGAACGCTCAGGGCGAGGACGTCGTTGCAGGTGTGCGTACACCTATGAAGATTGAAAAGATGGGCGAAATTATGCCCGAGGTATTCGAGCAGTTCAAGAAGATCTGCAAAATCCTTGAGGACCACTATCACGACATGCAGGATATGGAGTTCACGATTGAGGACAGAAAGCTCTATATGCTCCAGACCCGTAACGGCAAGAGAACCGCTCCCGCAGCTCTCAAAATCGCGTGCGACCTTGTTGACGAGGGCATGAAGACCGAGCAGGAAGCAATTCTCATGATAGACCCGAGAAACCTTGACACCCTGCTCCACCCGCAGTTTGACGCTAAGGCGCTCAAAGCGGCAAATCCCGTAGGTAAGGGACTTGGCGCTTCTCCCGGCGCGGCTTGCGGACAGATTGTCTTTACTGCCGAGGATGCAATGACATGGAAGAAGGCAGGCAAGAAGGTTGTGCTTGTCAGACTTGAAACCTCCCCCGAGGACATCGAGGGCATGAAGGCTTCTCAGGGTATACTCACAGTCAGAGGCGGTATGACCTCGCACGCGGCTGTTGTGGCGCGCGGCATGGGAACCTGCTGTGTTTCGGGCTGTGGAGATATTGCCATGGACGAGGAGAACAAGAAGTTCACACTTGCCGGCAAGACATACGTTGAAGGCGACTTTATTTCAATAGACGGCTCGACAGGTAACATTTACGACGGAATTATCCCGACTGTCGACGCATCGATTACGGGCGAGTTCGGAAGAATTATGGCATGGGCTGACAAGTACAGAAAGCTTCAAGTCAGAACCAACGCCGACACACCCAGAGACGCAAAGAAGGCAAGAGAGCTCGGAGCCGAGGGTATCGGTCTTTGCCGTACAGAGCACATGTTCTTTGAGCCCGCAAGAATCGCGGCGTTCAGAGAGATGATCTGCGCTGATACCGTTGAAGAAAGAGAAGCCGCTCTTGCAAAGATTATGCCCATGCAGCAGGACGACTTTGAAAAGCTGTACGAGGCGCTTGAGGGCACACCGGTTACAATCCGTTTTCTTGACCCGCCGCTTCACGAGTTCGTTCCCACCGAGGAAGCAGACATCGAAGCGCTTGCAAAGGCACAGGGAAAGACTGTTGAGAGAATTAAGGAAATCATCGCTTCCCTGCACGAGTTCAACCCGATGATGGGTCACCGCGGCTGCCGTCTTACCGTAACATATCCCGAAATTGCGGCAATGCAGACAAAGGCTGTTATTCGCGCGGCTATAAACGTTCAAAAGAAGCACCCCGACTGGAAGGTACTTCCCGAAATTATGATTCCGCTTGTCGGAGAGGCTAAAGAGCTTAAGTACGTTAAGGACATTGTCGTTAAGGTTGCGGATGAAGAAATCAAGGCGGCCGGCGTTGCGCTTAAATACGAGGTCGGAACCATGATTGAGATTCCGAGAGCGGCTCTTACCGCTGACGATATCGCAAAAGAGGCTGAATTCTTCTGCTTCGGTACAAACGACCTTACACAGATGACCTTCGGCTTCAGCCGTGACGACGCGGGCAAGTTCCTCGGAGCTTACTACGACAAGAAGATTTACGAGAACGATCCTTTCGCAAAGCTTGACCAGACGGGCGTCGGCAAGCTTATGGAAATGGCGGTTAAGCTCGGTAAGTCGGTTCGTCCCGACATGCACATCGGTATATGCGGAGAGCACGGAGGAGATCCCACATCGGTTGAGTTCTGCCACAAGCTCGGACTTACCTATGTTTCCTGCTCGCCCTTCAGAGTTCCGATCGCACGTCTTGCTGCTGCTCAGGCGGCTATCAAGGATAACGCTTGACAAAATAATTTGCACATGTGAGCCGTGGCTCATAAGGCAAAAAGCAAAACAAAAATACAAGCTTACTAATCAGCCCTGCGGCACTTGCCGCGGGGTTGTTTTATGAAAAGTTCGCTATGAATTTAAGGAAGATTGTGAACAATATTTGTTTTTCCCAAAAATAAAAGGAACGTCTCAGCTTTTTCCTATCTTATAAGCGCATAATGTGATAATATACTAATAAGAATTTATTAAACTTAAATTCACAAAAAGGAGATGCAAATTCATGAAGAAACTTTTGGCAATTATTCTTGCTCTTACCATGATTGCGGGGGGGGGTATTCCGTTAGCTGTTTCTGCAGCGCTGATTAGCGGTACAACAGAGGTCGAAGCGGTGGCACAAGGTCCTAATCGCGGCGACTGGACAGTGGACGGAAACAAGTATACCGCAACTAACCTTCCTGGTACACCAAACTTCGGCTTGTACATACTCGGAAATTCAACCAAAGAGGTCACTCTTTCCGCAACCCTTGCTGCCGGTAATGAGTACGGTTTTATGTTCGCAATTCAGGATGCCAACAGAGAAAACAGAGATCAGGACGTTCAAATTTACCAAAGCGGCGACCAATACTACCTTGTCGAGCATCACATTGAAAATGGCGTAAACAAAATAGGTATTGAACGCAACGAAGGCGACTGGAGCGGCTGGGCTAAAGATTACGATCTTAAAGACACCGATATAGCCGACGGCAAAATTACGCTTAAAGCTACATACCTTAACGGCACAATTAAGGTTTACCTCGGAACAAGCGATAAGCCTATCCTTGAGTACACCGATGACAAGCCGCTTACAGGCATTGGATATGGTCTTGCATCAAAGGCAAAAGGCATTGCATTTGAAAACGTTTCCTTCACCGATTCGCAGACAGGCGGATACATTATGGCTTCCGGCGATAAAGACGTCGTTATGCCTAATATGGATGGCAAAGAAATAGTAAAGGTTGATACTTCAACCGTAGCAGTTCAAAATTTCTCTAAAACATACGGCAATATTACTGTAGATAAATTATTTGACGAGAGCCATCTTAGTCTTAGTGAAGCTGACAAGAACAACAACTCCAGATTTGCAGCTGACTTTAGCGATAATACTCGAGGCGGCGGTTCAATATCTTGGAAGGTTGCAGACTCTAAAGGCGCCATTGTCAACTATCTTGTAATTAACGCCGGACGTAACGCAGGACAAGACGGCACTTTTAAGCGAATCGCAGACGGCGTCATGATCAGCGGATCATGTGACGGGAAAAACTGGGATGTTCTCTCCTTTACCAACCGTACAATTACTATCAGTAAAGCAGACCAGTTCTACTGCATAGACCTTGATAACGATACAGCCTACAGCTACTATAAAATCGAGTTCAGAAGAATTAAGAGCGATCCCGGAGCAATCGAGCTTTACGGCTTATTCCTCTACGCAGACCCCGATCTCAACCATGAGACTCTTGTTCACGAATCCCCCGACCAGCAGGTTCGCAACTACTATCAGGACGGAAAGGCTGACGGCGATACGAGAGACGTCAGAATCTTATCTCTTGCAAAAGAAGGTTACCTCACCGGAAAAGAGACCGTCACAATTGTCTTTACAAACGATACCGGCGACACAAGGACAATAGTGCTCGGAGAAAATGATACCGTTACGGCTTATGCCTCGATTGACGGAACCTTGGACGGTAAGACGACAACCTACTTTGCGGTTGACGGCTCTGTCATTATGGGATGGATCGTAAAAGATGTTCCAATAGGCTACAATCCCACTTCTGTTACAATCAACGAGTGATATTAAGGAGGACTGACAATGAAACTTGAATATGAAGCTCCGAAGGCTGAAATTGAAATTCTTGAAACAGAAGACGTTCTTGCAATATCAATTGTAAAAGAAGAAAAAGGCTCACTTAAAGAGCTTAACTGGAGCGACCTTAAATAATTTGCATATCAGGGCACTTGTGTGTTTGTAACTTGTGCCGAGTATATAGTTTGCCTTCTTAACCAACGAAAATCCGATCTTGGGGATAAAACCTCGGATCGGATTTTTGTTTGTTTTTTTACTTTTAAATTAATTCTCAAACGCCAGCTTTTCTTCAAGAAGACTGTTGTCGCTGCCAACAATCACATTTTCCCACTCTTCCCTGCTGCCCTTGTAAAGCACGCGGGAGAGCGAGGTACAACCCTCAAACACCTTGTATTTTATATTCTTAATGCCTGAGTTAAGCTCGATTTCAACCAGCGAGGTGCAGTCGGAAAAGGCGTAATTTTCAAGACTTTCGACCCCTTCTCCAAGCTTTACCGATGTCAGTGCGGTACAGCCCGAAAAGGCACGGCTGCCTATTGTTTTTACGGAGCTTCCGATTTCAATACTGATTAGCTTTGTGCACTGCGAGAAGGCGTTGCCGCCTATTTCTTTCAGCGTTTCGGGAAGAGTAATTTTTTCAAGCGAGTCGCAAAGAGAAAAAGCGTAGCTTGAAATACTTGTTACATTTCCTTTAAAGGTCACAGAGGTGAGTGACGAGCATCTTTCAAAGGTGTGCTCTCTTATCTCAATTATTCTTGAAGGAAGTGTTATTTCTTTTAGTGAGGTACATTTGTAAAACGCGTTTGCGCCGAGCATATTGACGTATTCGGGAATTTTAACGGATTCAAGCGAGGTACAGCCCGAGAAAGCCGACTGACCTATACTTATAATCCCATCGTGCATTTCAATTTCTTTAAGGGAGGTGCAGTTCATGAAGGCTTGGAAGCTTATTTCCTTGACATTTTGCGGTATTATCACCTTTTCGACCCAGTCGGCTCCCATAAGGAAGGAGGATTCAATAGACTTTACCGCAATGTCGTCAAGCACGTCGGGAATTTTGACCACCCCTGTTTTTACGCTGTATGAGGTTTTGTCAAATGAGAGAACGCCGTCCTCGCTTATGCTGTAGCAGGGAAAATCCTCGCTGGTAAGAAAATACGCGTCCTCATGCCCTGTAAGCTCTGTTGAAATTGCCTTTATCTGCTTGTCGGCGTTCTTGTAAGTGCCGAGCTTTTCCAAAATTCGCACTGCCGCGGTGAACTCTCCGCTCCTTACATGCTCCATTGCCTCGTTGTACAAATCCTCGTTGTCCCGCCTTGTCATGGAAGGAATTACAAAGATAACGACTGCGGCAACTATCAGCGCTACCGCCGCAACACAGCTTGAAATTATAAGCGTCAGCCTCATGGCTCTTTTACGCCTTTGGGCTTTCAGCTTTTCCTCTTTTTTCTTAAGGGTCTGCTTTTGCTTTTCCTGCCTTTGCTGATTTCGCCTTTGGGAAGCCGCCTCGCTTTTGTACTCTTTTGCAAGTACTGCGGCGTTTTTGTAATCTCCTATTTCATCAAGCTTTTTTGCCGCCGCCATGTATTCATTGTATGAGGCTTTGCCTTTTATTATATTTTTCTCGTATATAAGCTCCTTTTTCTGCTCCTCTTCGGCTTTCTTAAGCTCCTCTGCCCTTTTCCGATATTCTGCGGCAAGGCTTGCCGCGTCCTTATAGGCGCCTATTTCTTCAAGTCTTTGGGCGGCCAAAATAAGAGAGTCGAAGCTTGCGTCACAAACTAAAGCGCTTTGATATTTTTGCTCAATCTCGCGCGCTCTCTCTTCCTTTTCGTATTCATCTTTTTGCCGTTTTAGATAATCATTGTCGGCAAGCCTTCGGCAAAGCTCTTTTGAGCACTTACAGCCAAGGCATAAATCAGAGTCATTTTCATTTACCGCCCCGCAGGTGCAAAGCCAGATATAATCCGAGAAAATAGGGAGGAATTTAGGGGTTGTTACCCCCTCGCATTCGCGCAAAATCTGCTCGAAATTCTCGCTTTCCTCAATTTTTTTCTGCGTAGGAATCGGTACACGGGGAGACTCGGTTCCCTCGGCGCGCCAGACCGTGGAGTCGGCAAAGACAACCTTATTAATATTTATCTCAACCCTTGAAGCGTTAAGATAGTCGATAACAAGCTCGTTTTCACTGCCGAAATTCCCCCCTGCGGGCGCCATTACATTTGTAATCGGAAGGCTTGCTGTCCTTCCGATAAAATCGTTTGCGTCGTCATAGCAGTCAATGTCAAGATAAAGACTTTTCACAACCTTTGACGACACATTGACAAGAGACGCCGTTATAAAATTTCTGTTGTAAGGATAACTGTAGTACAGCGAGTACCCCTTGACCTGAATTGGAGTTCCTACCTTCCATTTGTCGCACGTAACGTCGCAAAGCAGTCTTGCATTGTCCTTGTCCACAAACAAACCACCTTTTTTAATAAAATAGTTCGGCCCTTTCGCCGAAAAAATAAATGGCACTCCCAGCGGGAATCGAACCCACAACTAATCCTTAGGAGGGATTTGTTATATCCATTTAACTATGAGAGCGTATAATTCCACTATTGTTAAATCATTATATCATATAATTCCTTGTTTTTCAAGATATTTTAGAAATATCTATTGAAAAAATTGATTATTTATTATATAATATATTTTAAGCGGCAGTGCTTTTAATTTTCATGAAGGGAAGCCGTTAATACGGCGGTATATATAAATAATGAACGGTTTTGTCAAAAGCTTTGTTTATCCGTTTTTGGCGGCTCTTGTCATTTTCGGATTTATCGCGGCAATTGCCGCAGGACCGACGCTTGACAGAATATTTAATAAAGACGGCAAGGACAACGTAGTAAATGACGACGGCGATAAAAATTCAAATTCGCAAAGCTCGGCGCTGAAGTCGAACGCCGAAGGGATTCTTACCCTGCTTCTTATCGGGACGGACGAGGTCACCCCCGTTCAGGAGGAGACCGGCGGAACCCTCGGCGGGGTTTATGACGATTACAATTCCCTACTTGACAGTCACGCCCCGCGCCCGACAAGAAGGATTGACTTTTTAACCCTTATCTCCTTTGACAGCGCAAGGTCGCGCACGCTGATTTGCTCAATACCGAGCACGTCACTTGTTACTATTTCGGACGTTAGCGTTACAATGGACACCGCGTATTACTACATAGAAAACGGGCAAAACGGCGCCGATTACTCGTTTTTTGCGGACTTTGTTACATATATCACCGGTCTTCACGTCGATTTTTACGCCTATATCGACACGGACGATTATGTGTCGGCCTTTAGCGATTGGGGAGAAATTCCGATAACCCTTGACGAGGGTGCGCAAATTACAGGTCAGCTCGGCGAGGAAAACCGCATTTACAATGCGGGCAGTCAGAATATCGACAGCGTCGGACTTTACGACATAATAAAATACAGCGGCTTTAAAAACGCCTTTACCAAGGCAAATGTGCTTGAAGCGGCGGCAAAATTCGCGCTTGACAAGACTGCGACAAGCGGTTATCTTATGAATTTTAAAGAGAATTTCGATAAAAATGCTTCAAAATTCTACAATACCAATGTTACATACGAGGAATTTGAGAAAAAAATAATGCTGTATTTCTCCTATGAGTTTTACAACACGGCGGCTATTAACGTTATAGGCGACATCAGCGTTGACGGTACCAGATTTAATATCAATCGCGCCAGAACGCTCTCATATTTTAAACAGTAAACACTTATTTTTGCAGGAGATGATATCATATGAACAACAATGAAAAGACAATGGATAAAATAGTCTCGCTTTGCAAGGGGCGCGGCTTTATATACGCCGGAAGCGAAATATACGGGGGGCTTGCAAACTCTTGGGACTACGGTCCGCTCGGCGTTGAATTTAAAAACAACGTGAAAAAGGCGTGGTGGAAAAAATTCGTTCAGGAATGTCCCTTCAACGTGGGGCTTGACAGCGCAATTATTATGAATCCCGAAACCTGGGTTGCCTCGGGACATCTGGGAGGATTCTCCGACCCGCTCATGGACTGCAAGGTCTGCAAGAGCCGCCACAGAGCGGACAAGCTTATTGAGGACTACGCATTTGAAAGGTCACTTGACATAAATCCCGCGGGCTGGTCGGACGACGAGCTTATGAATTTTATAAAGGAAAATAAAATCGTCTGCCCTTCCTGCGGCTCCTCGGATTTTACCCCTATTCGCAAATTTAATCTCATGTTCAAAACCTTTATAGGCGTTACCGAGGATTCTTCAAGCACGGTCTACCTTCGCCCCGAAACGGCGCAGGGCATTTTCGTGAATTTTAAAAACGTCGCCCGCACCACAAGGAAAAAGCTTCCCTTCGGAGTGGGACAGATCGGCAAGTCGTTTCGAAACGAAATAACGCCCGGGAACTTTGTGTTCAGAACAAGAGAATTTGAGCAAATGGAGCTTGAATTTTTCTGCAAGCCTGGCACCGACCTTGAATGGTTTGAGTATTGGCGCGCTTACTGCCGCGATTTTCTTATGAGTCTCGGAATGAAGGAAGAAAACATGAGACTGCGCGACCACTCCAAGGAAGAGCTTTGCTTCTATTCGAAGGGGACGACCGACATTGAGTTTCTCTTCCCGTTCGGCTGGGGCGAGCTTTGGGGTATTGCCGACAGGACGGATTACGACCTTAGTCAGCATCAAAGGGTCAGCGGCGAATCGCTTGAATATTTCGACCCGGATACAAATGAAAAGTATATACCGTACGTTATTGAGCCCTCGCTCGGAGCAGACCGCGTCGCGCTCGCATTCCTTTGCGACGCCTACGACGAGGAAATTGTCGACACCGAAAAGAACGACGTGCGCACAGTTTTGCACCTGCACCCGGCGCTGGCTCCCGTTAAAGCCGCAATTCTTCCCCTTTCGAAAAAGCTTTCCGACAAGGCGGGCGAGATTTATAACACCCTTTCAAAATATATGAATGTTGAATTTGACGACGCAGGCTCTATCGGCAAGCGCTACCGCCGTCAGGACGAAATCGGCACGCCGTTTTGCATTACCTATGACTTTGACAGCAAAAACGACGGCTGTGTCACCCTGCGCGAACGCGATACAATGCAGCAAATAAGACTTCCTATTGCCGAGCTTAAAGCATATATTGAAAGTAAACTCGAATTTTAAGGTGATAAAATATCATATGCGGCGCAAAATAGCGCCGCATATGATATTACGGGAGTTTCTTGCTTTTAAAAAGCAAGGGAAAAATTAAAACGCTTGTTTTGGGTTAATGCTCGTTTATCGCCAAACGGAAGGTTATATCAAACAACCTTTTCCCAAAAGTTCTTGGGGAGGTTCAAGGAGGGAGCTTCTTTCAAGAAGTCCCTCCTTGCGTTTATTTCCCATTACCAAAAAGCTTTGCGATTTCCATGACTACGACCGGAGTCAATGTCAATGCGAGAATCAGCAGATACAGTCTAATAGGTAGAATAGCAAGCCCGAAGGCAATGCGAAGCGGGGTGAACATCACAAGAGCTACAAGGGTAATTGAAAGAAGGGCTGAATAGTTAAGCTTGCGATTGCCGAAAATTCCGATTTTAAAAATCGAGCGCTCGGAACGCATGTTATAGGCGTGTATAATTTGTGTGAGCGAGAGCACGGCAAACGCCATTGTGCGCGCGCACTCAATACTGCCTGTGACAAATTCTCCGACCTTGAAGCCGACAAGGGTGAGAAGGGCAAACATAATTCCCATAAGCGTAACCTTTATGCCGCCGCCGTTTGCGAAAATCCCCTCGTTTTTGGGCTTGGGTTTTTTCTCCATAATATCAGGCTCCACCGGCTCCATACCGAGCGACACCGCCGGCAGGCTGTCGGTAACAAGGTTAATCCAAAGCAGCTGCATCGAAAGCAGGGGGGTCACATGCCAAAGCATCATTGCCGCAAAGACTGTAATGACCTCACCTATATTTGTTCCGAGCAGGAAGGTGACGACCTTTTTGATATTGGCGTAAATTCCCCGCCCTTCGCGTACCGCCTCAACAATTGTCGCAAAATTGTCGTCGGTGAGGGTCATATCTGCGGCGCCCTTTGCAACGTCTGTTCCGGTTATGCCCATAGCACAGCCGATATCAGCCGCTTTAAGCGCGGGCGCGTCGTTCACGCCGTCGCCGGTCATTGACACAACCTCACCTTTTTTCTGCCATGCTTTTACAATTCTAATCTTGTTTGAGGGGGAGACTCGCGCGTACACCGCAATATGCGAGACCTCCTTTTCAAGGGTGACATCGTCCATTAAGTCAAGCTCGGCGCCGGTTATTGCGCGGTCGCCATCCCCTAAAATGCCGAGATCCTTGGCAATGGCGGAGGCTATAACCACGTGGTCTCCTGTAATCATAACCGGCTTAATTCCGGCTTTTTTACAGATTTCAACCGCCTTTTTTGCCTCCGGGCGCGGCGGGTCAATCATTCCGACAAGCCCGATAAAATTAAGGTTGTTTTCAAGCTCCTCACTGTCAAGCTTTTCGGGGAGAGTGTCAAGATATTTTATTCCTATTGCCAAAACGCGAAGCGCCGAGGCGCTCATTTTTTCTGTCAGCATTTGAGCGCGACTTATATCGCCCGACACGCAATGGGGCGAGAGCATTTCAAAGGCTCCTTTGACAATGACGGCGTATTTACCGTCAATTATATTTACGCTTGTCATAAGCTTTCGATCGGAGTCAAACGGCAGCTCGGCAACGCGCGGGTATTTTTCAAACAGAGCGTCTTTTGGCATACCGTTTATATGCGCCGCGTATACTATTGAGGTCTCGGTCGGGTCGCCGATATGGTGAACCTCTTCCCCATCAAAGACAACCGAGCCGTCACAGCAAAGAGTTGCGAGCTTTAGAAGCTCTTTTACCTTGTCCGAGGCGCCACCCTCAAGGTTTTCGACCTCAGCTTCCCCGTCAAGGTAGGCTTTTGTGAGGGTCATGCGGTTTTGAGTGAGAGTTCCGGTTTTATCCGAGCAGATAACAGAAGCGCTTCCGAGCGTTTCGACAGCGGGTAGGCGGCGAATCAGTGCGCCGCGCTTCACCATACGCTGAACGCCGATAGAAAGCACGATTGTGACAATTGCGGGAAGCCCCTCGGGTATGGCTGAGACCGCAAGAGAGACGGCGGTCATGAATATTTCAAGCGGCGCAATACCGCTTGCAAGCCCGACGATAAATATAATGCCGCAGGCGGCAAGCGCTACAATTCCGAGGTATTTTCCGAGCTTTGCAAGCTTTTGTTGCAGGGGCGTTTGAGTTTTTTCCTCGCCGGCAAGCAGGTTTGCGATTTTGCCCATCTCGGTATTCATACCGGTTGAGGTGACTATCGCTTTTGCCGTTCCGTAGCTGATACTGCAACCCGAAAAAATCATATTGCACCGCTCCGCCAAGGGGGCATCCTCGGGAAGTACTGCATTTGCCTCCTTGTCGGAGGGTACCGACTCACCGGTAAGCGCCGATTCCTCGCTTTTAAGCCCGGTGCTTTCGATAAGTCGCGCGTCGGCGGGTACAAAATCGCCCGCTTCAAGCTTTATAATGTCCCCGACAACAAGGGAGGAGGCGTCAATCACGCGCTCTATGCCGTCTCTTATAACTCGCGCATGAGGGGCTGACATATCCTTTAGCGCCTCGAGCGCCTTTTCAGCCTTGCTCTCCTGAAACATGCCCATAAGCGCATTTAAAATCACAATGACAAGAATAAGCGCGGGCTCGAAAAAGCCCTCGGGATCGCCCTCAACGCACGCTATTATAAAGGAAACTATAGCGGCGGCGATGAGAATTAATATCATCACGTCGCAAAACTGCTCCAAAAAGCGGCGAAGGGCTGATTTTTTCTTCTTTTCACGCAAGCGGTTTTCACCGAATTTTTTAAGCAGGCTTTCTGCCGCCTCGGTGGAAAGCCCGGAGCTTTTGTCAGAGGAGAGCTCGCTTATAAGCTCGTCTGAACCTTTGCTGTGTACATTCAATTTATTTTCCTCCGAAAAGAAAGGTATTTTTATTTTATTACCACCCGACATTTTTTTATTCCGTAATATTCCATGCTATTTAATACCTCATTGTCGATTACCTCCCCCGCAACCGCCAAGGACACAGCCGGCGGGCAGGATATCTCGGCAGAAGCGAGAACCTCACCGAGCGCATCGGAGGTCGGAATTTCATGAGAGTTCGAAAAGAGCGCCTCCTTCATTGACATCACGCTTTTCGGGCGCGGCAGGGCGGGAGGAGCCGTTAAAATTTCCGCTCGCCTTTCAAGATTTTCGAAAGCTACCTTAACTTTAAAAAGGTCAGCATCCGAATTTTCGGGCGAGAACATCAAAACGACAAAATCCGGGTCGGCAAATTCGCAGAAAACGTTTTGCAGGCTGAGAGCTTTTGCAAGCTCTGTGCCGGTATAGCCGAAGGATTTGGGAGAAAGAGTCAGCTTTAATTTCTCATTACCGACAAGTTTAAGCCCTATACCTGAAACAAACTGTTTCAGACCTTCAAGCTTTATTGTAAAATCGGACAGCTTTTTATAATATTCCGAGTTAATATTTGCCCTTAAAAGGTCGAGCGAGGCAAGAATAAGGTATGAGGGGCTTGTCGAGGCAAAAAGCGCCATTGCCCTTTCGGCGTTTTCGGCAAACATTTTCGGCGCGTCTCTTGATATATGAAGATAAGCGCCGCCCGTCAGCGCGGGCAGAGTTTTGTGCGCCGAATCACAGCACATATCGCATCCCTGCCTTATAGGGTGAGGCGAGCCCTCAAGAAAGGCAAGGTACGCCCCGTGCGCGTTGTCGACCAAAAGCAGTACCGAGTGCTTTTTGCACACCCTTGAGAGCCCTTCAATATCGGCAATGTTGCCCAGATAATCGGGGCTTGTGATGTACACGGCGCACGGCTTCTCTTTCATATTTAATAGGAAGGCGTCAAGCTCTTCGGGGGTGATTTTACAGCTTATGACGCTTTGCGAGCTTTCGGGATAGAGCCATTTTACATCAAAATCAAGCAGGGCGCAGGAATTTACAAAGCTGATGTGCGCATTTCTTCCGGCGGCAATTATCCGCTCTTTACCGAATCTTTGGGCGTAAAGCGATAAAAGATAAAGCATTGCGCGAATTGACAAGGAGGAGCCCTCGGTTGAGTAGAGAGTTCGTCCGGCGCCGAAAAGGCTTGCAGACAGCTCCTCGCTCTCCCTTATAATTCCGTGCGAGGAGTATAGCACGTCGGCGCCCTCAATCTCGGTTATATCGTACTTTGAAACGCCGCATCGGTCAAAGGGACTTTGTCCCTTGTGCCCCGGCATGTGCGCTCTGACGGCGTTTTTCTTCGCATAATCGGACAAAAAATCATAAATCGGGGTATTACTCTTCATTTTCAGGCTCGTTTTCGTCCTCAAAAAGCTCTCTGTGCGCTTCAAGCATTATGGCGCACTCCATTCTCTTTTTAAAAAGCTCACAGCCGTATTTGTAAACTCCGCTCACCCTTCCCGTGGCGTTGTACGCGTTTGCGGCGCAACCTCCCGAGCAGTAAAGCTTTGCCCAGCAGTCCTTACATTCGGGGCGGGAGTAGACGTTGCAGGCGATAAATTCCGACTGCGCCTCTTTGTTTGTGACTCCCTCAAAAACGGTTCCGAGTTTGAATTTTTCAATTCCCACAAATTGGTGGCAGGGGTATAGCTCGCCCGTCGGGGTGACCGCCATGTACTCGCTTCCCGAGCCGCAGCCCGAAATTCGCTTGTATATGCAGGGTCCGCCTTGAAGGTCTATCATGTAGTGATAGAAATTAAACGGGTCTCCTTCCTTCCTTTTATCAAGCACCATTGCGGCAAGCTTTTCGTACTCTCCAAAAAGAATCGGCAAATCCTCTTCCTTGAGTGCCGCCGGCTCGTTTGGTGAGGAGACAACCGGCTCCATGCTCAGCTCCCTGAATCCGAGGTCGAGCATCTGCTGTATATCATTTGTAAAATCGGTGTTAAAGTGCGTGAAGGTGCCACGTATGTAGTAGTTTTTGCCGCCCCGCGCCTTGACCATTTCCTGAAATTTGGGAACTATCACATCATAGCTTCCCTTTCCCGAGCGGTCGACTCTGAAACGGTCGTGCACCTCACGTCTACCGTCAAGGCTGAGAACTACGTTGCTCATTTCACTATTTGCAAAGTCTATAACCTCTTTGTCAATAAGCATACCGTTTGTGGTGAGCGTGAAGCGGAAATTCTTTTTGCACTCTTTTTCACGTTCTCTTGCGTACTTTACGGTTTCTTTTACGACCTCGAAATTCATAAGCGGCTCGCCGCCGAAAAAGTCGACCTCAAGGTTTGTGCGCCCCTTGGAATTTTCGATAAGAAAATCAATTGCGCGCTTTGCGACCTCAAGGCTCATCAGCGCTCTTTTGCCGTGATATTTGCCCTGACTTGCAAAGCAATACGAGCAGTCAAGATTGCAGGTGTGGGCAACGTGAAGGCAAAGCGCCTTAATTACCCCCTCGCTCCTTTTCTTAAGCTCGCCCGCCATATTTTCGTAGCTGTCGGGGGCAAAAAGCGAGCCGTAGTCAACCAGCTCCTTTACGTCGGATATACATTCAAGAACGCTCTCTCTTGTTATGTCCTCTTGCCCCTTGTAGGCTTCAAGGATTTTTTCGACTATAACGTCTTTCGGGTACTCTTCATACATTCCGATAATATCGTATGCGACATCGTCAACGACGTGTACCGCGCCCGAGTAGACGTCAAGCACTATATTCATGTTAAACAGTTTATATCTGTGGATCATTTTCACTCCGAAATAAAAAAAGCTCGGCGGGGAGAGAAAATACAGCCGCACCGCACGCTTTCATATTTCGAATATAAAAGCGAGCCGCGTGAAATTGCCGTAAAATCTTTACCCCGCGCCGCAGTTCGAAATTATTTAACCTCGGACTGCTTCTTGTTTTCGCATTTTTGATTTGCAACTCCGCAGCTTGTCTTGCAGGCGGACTGGCAGGAAGTTTGGCATTCGCCGCATCCGCCGTTCTTTGCGCTCTCGCAAAGCTTCTTTGTATTTAAGGTCTTGATACGCTTCATTTTCATTTCCTCCGCATATTTTTTTACATTATAACACACTTTTTATGTTAAGTCAATCGCTTTGTGAATTTTTTCGAAGCACCTTTTGAAAAATCAATGGCAGGTAAAAATTGTTCAGGTTAAAGTAAGATTTGTTCTTGACAATGAGTTGCAGTCGATGGTATACTAAAATCAAATAAAATAGCAAGGAGTATGTCATGAAAAGATTTTTGCTTATTCTGCTTACCTTTTCAATGCTTTGCGGCCTGCTTGCCGGATGCAAGAAAACAACGGAAGAAACAAGTAACACGACAACATCAGAAACAAATCCACCGGACACCCCCGAGCCGCAAGACCCCGGAACGCCTCCCGAATCGGTGACTGTCGGAAACGTGAGAGTACAGCTTCTCTCCGACACCATCGTAAGACTTGAGGTTAAGGGTCCCAAGGGCTTTGAGGACAGACCCTCGTTCCATGTCACAAAGCGCACAAACTGGGACAAGGTAGCTTATGAAACAAGCACAACGGACGGCGTGACGGTTATCACCGCAAACGCTTACAAAATCTACATACCCGAAAAAGCAAAGACCCTTAAAGACGTCTACATAACAAGCAGACAGGATGAGGAGCTTTGGCGCTACGAGACCGACACGAAAGCGAGCGTTTACCTGCCCTCCCCGTCGGATGAGCTGAACTCCTGGTATTTTACTGACGCTCCCCGCGTTATCCCCTCCGAAAACGGATACTCCGTTATGGAGGAGTATAAGAGAAACAACGGCTGGGATCTCTCAAACGACGCCACGGATACCTTTGTTTTCCTGCCTCAGGGAAGCTATGAGACCTTCACAAAGGATTTCACGAAGCTTACAGGCTCCTCCGAGCTTATAACCCTTAAGATGCTCGGATATTGGGATTCGAGATGGTACGCTTATTCCGCAACAACCGCGCTTCAACAGATTGACGATTATCTTGACAGAGGTTACTCTATTGACGTGCTTGTCATTGACACCGACTGGAGAGACGCAAGCAGCGGAACAGGCTACACAATAAACAAAAATTACTTCCCCAACATGGCGGACTTTCTTGAAAAGGCACACGAAAAGGGCGTTAATATCGTATTTAACGACCACCCCGAGCCTACCGCCGGAACTACCAACCTGCTTGACAAAAAAGAGGTTGAGTATCGAAACAAAAATCTAAAGCTGATTCTTTCTCTCGGGCTTGACGCTTGGTGGTATGACCGCAACTGGAGCGTTTCGTTAAAGCCCATTGACAATGACATCTCGATTTACGCCTCCGGTATGTACGCTTTCCAGTGGATAACCGAGGATTATTACAATAGCATAACAGATATCGGCGAGTACGCACGCCGCGGACTGATTATGGCAAACGTCGACGGAATTTGGAACGGAAATCTGACTAACGCCTCCGACATTGCCGCTCACCGCTATACTCTGCAATGGACGGGCGATATCGGAACGGGCGCAGATTCGCTTGCCGCCGAGATATTTGACATAATTTACGGCGGAGCAGAGCTTGGTATTCCCTACATGAGCTCTGACCTTGGCGGACACACAAGCGACGTGTCCCCCGATATGTACGTAAGATGGCTGCAATACGGTGCGCTTTCACCTATTTGCCGCGTGCACTGTACTAAGCCTTATTCGAGAATGCCCTGGCTGTTCGGTGAAACGGCTGAGGCGGTAACGCATACATATGTTGACATGCGTTACAGGCTCCTTCCCCTCTACTACGCTATGGCGTACAAAAACTATTCAACAGGTCTTCCCTTGGTTAAGAGACTTGACGTTCTTTACCCCGAGTACGCGGAAGCAGACGCCAATGACGAGTATCTGCTCGGCGACAGCCTGCTTATCGCTCCACTTTCCGACAGCTACCCCGCCGACAAAGAAACGCATTTTGAGTCAAACGGCAATGAGGGACTTTACGGCGAGTACTTCTCAAACAGAAATATGTCGGGCGAACCCACCGTTACCCGCTATGACAAGAACATCTATTTTGACTGGGTTGCGGACGGTCCCCAAGGCTTGTCGGTTGTCGACAACTTCTCTATCCGCTGGACAGGCGATATAGTTGTAGGAAGTGATGACTGCGTTATAAGAATGTTTGCAGACGACGGAGTCAGAGTTTATATTGACGATAAGCTGGTAATTAACGGCTGGAGCGTATACGACAGATATCTGTATTCCGACCCGCTTGAAGCAAATTCGACCCACAGCATAAAGATTGAATACTTTGACGCGGGCAACTATGCGCACATTTATATGACCCTCAATTCTCTTGCAAAGCTCTCGCGCGACGTGTTTATACCCGACGGCGAATGGATGGACGTCTGGACGGGCGAAACCTTTGTGGGACCGGCGACTGTTACCGTTTCTCACGGGCTTGAGACCTCCCCGATTTTCGTTCGCATGGGTACGGTGCTTGCACTTGCAGACAACATGAAGAACACAAGCGAGAAGGACTGGAGCCACTTAACTCTTGACCTTTACCCGAGCACAAGCTACAAATCCTCCTTCACTCTTTACGAGGACGACACCGAAACCGTGGCTTACAAGGACGGAAAGTTCCGCACAACAGATATAACCCTTGAAGGCTCAAAGGACAAAAACACCGTAACCTTGACGGTTAACCCCGCAAACGGCTCCTTTGAAGGAAAGCTTGCCTTCACCTCGCGTAACTACACCGCGCGTATTCACGGCAGAGCCGACTGGGGCGCGCTGAAATCCGTAACGGTTAACGGCAGTGCGGTTGACTTTAAGACCCTTAACAAGGACGAAAAGGCAAAGCCCTTCGCAATAAGCGGCGGAATGCTCGACAACACTGTATACGAAATAACCTTCAGCTCCAATATCACCGACATGAGCACGGTTGTTTTCACCTTCGAATCGACAACCGAGGACAGAACCAATACCGAATACGACAGGACAAACGCAAATCTTGACGTCAGCGTTGAAAAGCTTGTAAAGGCTTCAACCGCTCCCAACCTTACATCTCTTGGCAACAAGGACTGGGCAGTGTTCGGAACAATCAACACCGAGTCGGTAATTCGCAAGAACATAGAAAATCACCTTGTAGGCGACCTTTCGACAATAGGCTCCTTCTATCAGTTTAACGACAACTATACAATATCCTGGCAGGACGGCGATATACGCGAGATCGGCTCCTCTACGAACGGCACGGTTACCAACCACATCTTCGAAATTACTCTCAAGGTAACTCCCGACAAGACCCACTATCAGGTATATCTCGGCGGCTACAGGTCGGTTGCAAAGCTGACGGTACGCGACAGAGCGGGCAACGCCAAGACCTTAACCTTCGGCGATATCAACACGAACTTCTACAGAATGATAAATATCGATTGTCAGTCTGAGACCGAAAGCGAAATTTATATCACCTATTCCCTGCTCACCGGTGAAAATATCACCTTCTCGGCAGTTACCGCCTCAGACGGCTCTGTCGAGGAGGTCGACCCGGTCGACCCCACCCCCTCAAAGTCGATAGTTGACGTTAAGGACGCGGGCGAGGACGCATTTGACCTCACCGCCGACGGCACAAAATATTGGGAATACTATGGTCCCTCAAACGATAACAAGGCAAATGCCGACGATATAGTCAACTCCGAATTTCAGGACGGCGGACAGGCGCACTTTGACAACCCTACCTCGGTTAAATGGAGCGACGGCGCGACAGAAACTTCAAAGGAGACTCCCGAGGGCTACAACGCAAAAAGCATAACCGTAACGGTTAGCACAGCGGGATGCACTACTTTAAAGCTTATGACAGGCGCGTGGAACGCCACAAACAGAATGACAGTTTACGGCGAAAACAACGTTCCGCTTGAGTCACTTGATATTGCGGTCGGCACAGACAAGGCAAAGCTCGTATTTTTGACTGTTGACCTTTCGGAATATAAGGGTCAGACAATTAAGATTTTCTTTGAGGCTACAAACTCAAACGGCGGTAACGTATCGCTCACCGCTATTGCCGTAAAATAAATTCAAGTCAAAATTTGCCGATAAGGCGCTGCGTTCATAATTTATTGTTTGAGAATTTATATTGTGTTCACAATTATCTGTATAATAGAAATTGTTCATAAACCCAATAAAATCACAAACCAAAAACCGAAAATCAAAAACAGAAAGGAATCAATATGAAAAATTTCAGATTCATCGCGCTTTTACTTGCAATTCTCATGGTAGCAGCCGTTGCATTCTCCTGCACAGGTTCAAATGACAGCGGCTCCACAACCACACCCAAGACAACCACCCCCGCGCCCACAAGCAGTTCTTCTTCGGCAACCGAAGCGCCCGGACCCGACAAGCCCGAAATCGCAGAAGGAATGGTCGGTATTACTCCTTCTTATGTCGACCCGCTCAACCTCACCGAAGTAGGAACAAAGTATTGGGAATATTACTCTGACGCCAACGACTACATGAAGGACGCTGAGGACATTGTCGATACAGACTTTGGCGGCGGACAGGCTCACTTTGACAACAAGGCTCCCGTTTCCTGGACAAACGGTACAAACACCGAGGCAGCTGAGGAACAAATCCACGGCTACAACTCCGGCGAAATAGTCGTCACTGTCAAGACCGCAGGCTGCAAGACCATTGTCCTTCTTGTCGGTGCCTGGAACGCAACAAACAAGCTCACAGTTTATGATGCAGATATGGATGATCGCGGCTCATTGGAGGTTGCGACTGCCGGCGGCGACGCTCAGATGGCACTTGTTACTGTTAACCTTGAGAGCTACGAAGGCGATGAAATCACAATCGTTCTCAAAGCAGAACAGTCTAACGGCGGTAACGTTTCTCTTACAGCTGTAGCAGTAAACTAAATAAAACTTCCGGAGCGCTTCCCGCTCCGGAAATTTTGTAATGATATCGCTTAGCTAATGATGTTTGACCGACGCGCGGCGCGCGGCGGTCAAGTGATACGATATGCACGCTTTGCGCGCTTAATGTTGCCGCAGGCAATGCTTCATTCTTCATACCGCCTCCGGCGGTTCTTCATGTTGCCGCGCTTCTATACTTTTTCAAAGCTATCAATTTTTAAAAAAATATGAATTTGTTCATACTCTATTCTCCGCGGCGCGGCAATGTGTTCACGCTTCTTCCCTTCTTGAATACCCCAAATACTATCAAAATAAGGAATGAATCATTAACTCGTCTGTGAAAAAAAGCGCGCAGCTGTGCGAGTTTTTGAAAAGTGTTTTTTGTGCATTTTCACCTTTTTTGTGAAAAATAGCTTAACTCACACCCCGAAACACCCCCTATATTTGTGCATTAATAGTCTATTTCGCTGAAAATATCTTCGTTCATTATCTACTAACGCTTTCGACACAATACGTTCATAAATTTATGTATAATAAAATTAATATATCGGATAAATAATATCCGAAAAAAGAAAGGAAAACATATGAAACATTTAAGACTTCTTGCCCTTGTAATGGCAATACTCATGGTAGCTGCTGTTGCCTTCTCCTGCACAGGTTCGGATAACAGCAAATCAACCACTACCCCGGGCAGCTCAAACAACGCCGGAACCACTGCTCCTCAGTCATCAAGCTCAAGCGAGGATGAAAACAACGAAGAACCCGAACTTCCCGGAATCCCCGAGGGCATGATCAGCTATGATTTTCCCATTACCGATCCTTTTAACCTCACGGAAGTCGGCACAATCTATTGGGAGTATTACGGCGAGTACTACGGCGCAATCGACGACCAAAAGAAGGATGCAACCGACAGAATCGGACCGGTTGATTTCGAGGGCGGACAGACGCACTACGACAACAAGGCTCCCGTTACTTGGACTGACGGTACAAATACCCCTGTAATGGAAGAGCTCAGAACCGGAAAGAACGCAACCGGCTCCATAAATCTTACCTTTACCGACCTTTCGGGCTGCTCGACTATTAAATTCTTTGTCGGCGCATTTCAGGCAACCATGGTCATTCACCTCTATGACGAAGAGGATAACGAAATCGGATACATGAGCCTCTTCTCTTGCGAAAGCGATGCACAAATCGCTATAGTTACAATTGACCTTTCAAAATTTGAAGGAACAAAGCTCGGCGTCGGATTTACTCCCGACGGAAATAACGTCTCGCTTACCGCTATTACAATAAGCTGAGTTTTTCAACTATTTTCTAAATGAAGGTAAATTAATTGATTATTCAATCAAAAAAAGAAAGGTTAAACATGAAAAATCTAAGACTTCTATCCCTTATAATGGCTATACTCATGGTAGCGGCTGTTGCCTTCTCCTGCACAGGTTCAAATGACAGCAAATCAACCACTACCCCGGGCAGCTCAAACACCGCTGCAACTACCGCTCCTCAGTCTTCAAGCTCAAGCTCAAGCGAGGAAGGAAACACCGAAGAGCCTTCGACTCCCGGAATTCCCGAGGGCATGATCACCGTCAATCAGCCATTTACCGATAATTTTGACCTCACTACCGAGGGCACAATCTATTGGGAGTACTTTGGTGAGTACTGGGGCGCAATCGACGACCAAAAGAAGGATGCAACCGACCGTATAGGCGAGGTTGATTTCCAGGGCGGTTCGTTCCACTACGACAATAAGGCTACCGTTACATGGAATGACGGTACACTCACCGCAACCATGGAAGAACCACTCAGAAGCGGAAGGAACGCCTCCACCTCTATTGACCTTACCTTTACAGATCTTACAGACTGCTCGACTATTAAATTCTTTGTCGGCGCATATCAGGCAACCATAGTTATTGAACTCTATGACGAGGATGAAAATGTGATCGGCAGCATGGACCTCTTCACTTGCGAAAGCGACGCTCAAATCGGTATCGTCACACTTGACCTTTCAAAATATGAAGGAACCAAGCTCGGTGTCAGATTTACTCCCGACGGAAGCAACGTTTCCATGACCGCAATAACAATCAGCTGAGTTTTATGAATTTTTCAAAACCGGAGCATTTTGCTCCGGTTTTTTAATTTGAAATGATGTCGCTTCGCTAATGATATTTGCCATCCGTGCATAGCGCGGCGGTCAAATGTTACGTGGTGCGCGCGCTGTGCGCACGCGATTATTATTGCCAAAGGCAATGCTTCATTTTTCATGCTGCAAAGCGGCGCTTCATTCCACTTTATGTGGCTTTTGTGTGATTTTGCATTTTTTGCGAAATATCGCATAATCGGGGCGTACAAATTCCGACATATTTGCCCCTTCTTTGTATAACCTGCCGAAAATATCGACGTTCATACCAAGATAATACAAAAGTCATAACGAGTTCATAAAGTCGTGTATAATAAAGGTAAATTAATGGATCATTCAATCCAATAAAAAGAAAGGTGAAAACATGAAAAATCTAAAGCTTCTCGCCCTTGTTATGGCAATACTCATGGTTGCGGCTGCAGCTCTTTCCTGCTCGGGCTCGGGCAACGGCTCACAAACAACCACAAGTAATACCGCAAAACCGGCAGTAACAACTCCTTCATCTTCTTCAAGCTCCGATGAAGGCAATACCGACCCAGAGCCTCCCGGAATCCCCGAAGGCATGGTCGACGTCAATCAGCCCTTTACAGATAATTTTGACCTCACGGCAGAAGGTACTATCTATTGGGAATACTACGCCGAGGTCGGCGATCAGAAGAAGGACGCAACCGACAGAATCGGAGACATCAGCTTCGACGGCGGACAAAACCACGACGACAACAAGGCTACTATATCCTGGACTGACGGCACAACAACCGAGGTTATGGAATCGACAACAAACGGAAAGAATGCCACAAACTACATCGATTTGATAATTACCGACCTTGAGGGCTGCTCAACTATTAAATTCTTTGTCGGCGCATGGAACTCAACAAACATTCTCACTATCTACGACGCTGAGGAATCAGAGCTCGGCAGTATGAACCTCTTCTCCGCTAACGGCGAAGCTCAAATCGGCATTATAACCATTGACCTTTCAAAGTATGAAGGCGGCGACTCCATCGGCATAAGATTCTTCACTGAAGGAAGCGGAAACGTTTCCCTTTCGGCTATAGCTATAAGCTGAGTGAAATTAATTATCAATTTAGGGGACTTTTTGAAAAAAGTCCCCTAAAACCTTCAAAAACTTTTACTAAAAAACCCGACCGAAAATTTCTCATCGGTCGGGTTTTTGAGCGCTTGTGCATAAATATCAAGCGGACAGTTACTCCGCACGGTGATATTGCTCTAAAGCTAACTATTATTTTTTAAAAGTTTTTGCAATTTCTTAGGGACTTTTTTCAAAAAGCCCCCTAAGTCAATATTAATTCATGCCTCGGTGCCGTTCAGCGCTTCGAGCGCGTCCTCGCTTTGGAAAACGTCAAAGCTTGCGATAAGCAGCAGCATTGTGGAGTAGCCCGACGGCATTATGACAACGTCGTCAGAGGAGAAGGTTTTGCCGTCGCCAAGCCAGTCCATGCAGCCTGTTCCGAGATACGGGTCGTATTGGTCGTTCTTATTGACAATTCCCCGCCTTGCGTCCATAATCATTTTAAAATAAACCATAAAGGATTCGCTCTTGGTCTTGCTGACGTCGTAAAACGCCATTATTCCGCGGAGCAGCCACCCGAAGCTCCAGGGGCAGTAATAAGGGTTGGTTTTGAGCTTTGCCGTTATATTCCCTCTTGAGCCCGAAACCTCAATGCAGTGATTTAAAACCGCGTTTGAAAGGCTTCTGGCGTTCTTGAAGTACTTTTCGTCTCCGGTTATTTTATAAAGAAGCGAGCTGTTTATAAGCATTGTGCCTTGGTCGTATGAGGGCTGCCAGTTGTCACCGATTCCGGCGTAGTACAGATTGTTCGTGCCCTTTACGTTTTCATTGAGCCAATCGTAAGCCTGTATTGCCTTATCAAGATATTCCTGCTTTTCTGTCAGCATATACAGCCTTAAATGGCAGGTGGCGATAGGAGACGTAGCGCAGACCGCAATGCCGCCGAAGGTCTTGTCCCAATAGATCCCGCCTCCGTCGATTCTCCAGCCGGTCCAGAGAAATTCAAGCAATTTTTCCGCCTTTATAAGGTATTTTTCATCCCCGAGCAGCTCATAAGCCTCGATAAACTGATAGCAGATCCACGCGTTGTCGTCGTAATAGAAGTCGCCGCTGCTCCCTCTTCCCGCGTTGTAATAGGTCTGTCTGAGATAGGTCTTTTTCGGGTTCTTTATCATGGCGCTTTTGACCTCGTATTGCGGCAGGCATTTATCAAGCGCGTCTATGTAGTATGTCTTTATAGTCTCGTTGTCGGGGTACAGCTTGTAAGCCTCTGTCAGCATTTCGACAAATGCGGCAACGTACCAAATCTCGGCGGCGTTTGAGTTTCTCAGCGCGCGCTTTACCGTGCTTGTGCGCTTGTCGTAGTACTTCTCTATTGTTTTTAGCGCGTAGTCAAGCCCGTCCGCGGCGTAAACGCTTGCGGCAAGCAGTGAGGCTGTGTCTCGCGGGAGAGTGTTTTCCTCGGCAGCTGTGGTATTTTTACTGTCACTGCCCGACTTGCAGGACGCCGCCGCCGGCACAAGCATAAGGCAGGCAAGAATACCTGACACAACTTTAACAAGGGTATTTTTCATTTTGCACATTTTCTCCGTTCTCCGCGAACGCGGAAATATTCTCTTAACTTAGTTTATCATTTTTTCGGCTTAATGTCAACTCTTATAATATATTAAAATTCAATAAATATCAAAAATTCATTGTTTGGAAATAATTTTATGGTATTCTGTTTATGTATTTATTTTAACTTTTAAAAGGCGGTGATGTTATGGGTCCCGGATACGGTCCTCCCCCGAATGCCGACATGCGCGACAAGCTGAAAGAGCCGCGCCCCGAGTCGCTAAAAGAGGTGCCGACATATCTTAAAAACGTTATGAGCAAGTTTTTCTCGCGGCTTTTCTACATAGCGCGGCTTGTGTGGGAGGCAAAGCCTTCACTTTTGCTGCTCATGATGTTCATGGCGTTTTTTAACGGCATTACGCCTGTTGTAGGCTCTCTGATTTCTGCAAATCTTATGACAAAGCTTGCAGAGGCTATTGTAATATTTGCAACCACCGGCGCTCCCTGCGACCCCGAGTTTATATTTTTGCCGCTGATTTTGCAATTTGCATATTTGTTTTTTGTCAACCTTGTAAACCAGGTAAATCAGATTATAACGAATATTTCGGGCGAAATTGTCACAAATCACATCAAGGTTAAAATTATGAACAAGGCGAAGGAGGTTGACCTTGCCTCCTTCGACATGCCCGACTTTTACGAGCGCCTTGAAAACGCCAACCGCGAGGCCGGTATGCGCCCTATTAACGTTTTGCGCTCGACCTTCTCTGTCGTCTCGACTCTTATCAGCGTTATTTCATTTATCGCAATTTTGGGAGCCCTTGCCTGGTGGATGCCTATAGTCGTAATACTGCTTTCCGCACCGTCGGCAACCATCAGTATGCGCTTTAGAAGAAAGAATTTTCTCTACATGAGAAGGAGAAGCAAGGACAGAAGACAGCTGAGCTACTATTCTGACACGACGGTAAACAAGGACCTTGTCAAGGAAATTAAGCTTTTCAGGCTTGCCGACACCCTAATCGGGCGTTACCGCGAAGTGTTTAAAAAGTACTTTGCGGGCATAAAAAAGCTTGTGCTTGCCGAGGGCGCGTGGAGTATTTCAATTTCGCTTGTAACAACCGCCGTAAACTGCCTGCTGTTTTTGTACATTGCAAACGGCGTAAGGACGGGAAATATCGCCGAAATCGGACTTTATTCCCTGTATACCGGCGCGCTCAACTCAATTTCAAACGGCGTTTCGAGCTTTATAAACACAATTTCCTCAATATACGAGGGCACGCTCTTTATAGACAACATGATTCTCTTTATGAACGAGGAGAAAAAAATCGTCCCGACGCTTAACCCCCCGCGTGCGGTCACTCACCACATAGGGCACACGATTGAATTTAAAAACGTCAGCTTTTGTTACCCTCAGAGTGAAAGAAAGGTGCTTTCAAACATCAATTTAAGGCTCGAGGCGGGAGACACCGCCGTGCTTGTCGGACTTAACGGCGCGGGAAAGACGACTCTTATTAAGCTGCTTACCCGCCTTTACGACCCCACCGAGGGGGAGATTTACCTTGACGGCTACAACATTAAGGAGTACGACCCGACAGAGCTTTACGGGCTGTTCGGAATTATTTTTCAGGATTTCGGAAAGTACGCCGTCTCGGTTGCGGAAAATATAGAGTTCGGGCAGATAAACAAGGAGCACACCAAAGACGGAATTGAGTCAGCCGCCGCTCGGTCGGGCGCCGCCGAATTTATAAACGCGCTTCCCGACAGGTATGAAACTCCTCTGATGCGCTACTTTGAGCCAAACGGGGTGGAGCTCTCCATCGGTCAGTGGCAAAAGCTCTCAATTGCCCGCGCCTTTTACAGCGACAGCGACATATTAATTCTTGACGAGCCGACTGCCTCGCTTGACCCGATGGCGGAGCAGGAGATTTTCAACCAATTTGACACTTTGAGAAAGGACAAAACCACCCTGTTTATCTCGCACCGTCTTTCAAGCGCGACGACCGCAAACAAAATTATAGTGCTTGAGGGCGGTAAAATCGTCGAGATAGGCGACCACCGTTCGCTAATGGAAAAGAGGGGAAGATATTTTGAGCTCTTCTCCACCCAAGCAAGCAGGTATATTTTAAACTCGGAGCAAAATTCAGCCTCCGACGACGAGGAGAGAGGCGATTCGGAGCGACCTCCTCACGGCGGGCGACCGCCTCGCCCCTTCGGACAACCGGGTGAAGGACTGCCTCCTCGCCCGCGTTAACCCTTTTCCCCGCACAAAACTTAAAAAGAAAGGCTAAAATATGAAAACCAACGCATTTTGTGCCGCAGATATACTTATTCCCAAAAAAGCTTTTGAAAAATGGGCGGTTGTCGCCTGCGATCAATTTACAAGCGACCGCACGTACTGGGAGGAGTGCGAAAGAATTGTCGGGGAGTCTCCCTCCTCCCTGCGCCTCATTCTGCCCGAAATTTATCTTTCGGACAATAACGACAAAAAAATCGAAGAAATCAATAAAAATATGTCAAGCTATCTTGAGAGCGGAATTTTCAGAGAGCTAAAAGATACTATGATCTATATCGAAAGAAAGCAGAAAAACGGGCAAATTCGGCACGGGCTTTTGCTTGCCGTGGATCTTGAAAAATACGACTACAAAAAGGGCGCAAAAACCCCCATTCGCGCCACCGAGGAGACGGTTCCCGAGCGCCTTCCCCCGAGAGTTTACATACGTTCGGGGGCAGTGCTTGAGCTGCCGCACATCATGCTTCTTATAGACGACCCGAAAAACACGGTAATGGGCGCGCTTGGCGTTAAAAAAGAGACCTTTGAAAAGCTGTACGATTTTGAGCTTATGCAGGGCGGCGGGCATATTGCGGGGTACTCGCTGACAAATGAGGAAATAAGCCGCACCTGTGACCGCCTTGACGCGCTTGCCACAGGAGATGCCCCCCTGCTCTTTGCGGTGGGGGACGGCAATCACTCGCTTGCCGCCGCAAAGGAATGTTATCTTAAAAACCCGACCTCACTTAACCGCTATGCCCTTTGCGAGGTGGTAAACATTCACGACCCGTCGCTCACCTTTGAGCCTATCTACAGAGTGCTTTTCGGCATAGGTCCCGAAACGCTGCTTTGCGAGCTTCAAGACTTTTTCGGCACGCTTGAGTGCAAGGACGGGCAGACCTTTAGTATGCTTTATAGCGGCAGGGAGCAAAAAATATCCCTTCGACCGCTCTCCACCCTGCCTGTGGGAACCCTTCAACGCTTTATTGACAGCCTTTGCCGAAAGCATCCCGAAATAAAGGTCGATTACGTGCACGAAATAGATACGGTTGTCCGCCTCTCAAAGGAAAAGGACACTGTAGGCTTTATATTTGAGGGCATGAAAAAGGACGAGCTCTTCCCCGCCGTAATAAATGACGGAGCGCTGGTGAGAAAGACCTTCTCAATGGGCGAGGGCTGCGACAAGCGATACTACATCGAGGCAAGAAGGATAGGATAATTAAATGTAAAAATCCCGACATAAAGCCGAAAAGAAGGCATTTTTCCTTGACAATATATCAAATATATGATATACTGAAGGTGTGCGAATAAAATCCGCAAAAACGCAAAAGCACCACGACGAAAGGTCACAACTTCAATATGGAAGAAATAAAACGACAGTATTATACAGGTGAGCGCCCGCTGTTTGGAGCAAGGTCGCTTAAGATTTACGATACCATATTTACCGACGGGGAGTCCCCGCTTAAGGAGAGCCGCGACATAGAGCTTTATAATTCTATGTTCAAGTGGAAATATCCGCTCTGGTACACCAAAAATATAAAAGTGAGAAGCTGCACCTGGTTTGAAATGGCGCGCGCCGGCGTGTGGTACGGCGAAAATATAGATATTGCCGACTCTGCCGTTGAAGCGCCCAAAAATTTCAGGCGCTGCACAAATCTCACACTTTGCAATGTATCAATTCCCGACGCCGCCGAGACTCTTTGGCACTGCAAGGGGGTAAAAATAGAAAATATGGTCGCAAAGGGACATTATTTTGCAATGAACAGCGAGAGTATGGAAATATCAGACCTCACTCTTTACGGCAACTACTCCTTTGACGGCGCAAGGAACGTGACAATTAAAAATTCAAAGCTCCTTTCAAAGGACGCGTTCTGGAACAGCGAAAATATAACCGTTTGCGACAGCTTCATTTCGGGCGAGTACCTCGGGTGGAATTCGAAAAATCTCACCCTTATTAATTGCACGGTCGAAAGTCTTCAGGGCATGTGCTATATTGAAAATCTCACAATGAAAAACTGCAAGCTGATAAACACGACCTTGGCGTTCGAATATTCGACTGTTGAGGCGGATATTGTCGGCAAAATCGACAGCGTGATTAACCCCTCGAGCGGAAGAATTTGCGCCGATTACATCGACACGCTTATTATTGAAAAAGACAAAATAGACCCTGCAAAAACCAAAATCATATGCCGGCAAACGTCGGAGAAATAACGGAGAATATTTTGAAATACAACTTTGACACTCCTGTTGACCGAAAAAACACCACCTCCCTTAAATGGGATGTAAAAGAGGGCGAGCTTCCCATGTGGGTAGCTGATATGGATTTTAAAACCGCGCCCGAAATTCAAAGCGCCATACAAAAGCGGGCTTACCACGGAATTTTCGGCTATTCCATTGTGCCTGATGAATGGTACGCGGCTTATATAAATTGGTGGGAGAGAAGACATGGCTTTAAAATGGAAAAAGAATGGCTTGACTTTTGCACGGGCGTCATTCCCGCAATTTCAAGCTGTGTAAGAAAGCTCACCACACCCGCGGAAAAGGTGGTAATTCAAACTCCTGTCTATAATATTTTCTTTAACTCTATACTAAACAACGGGCGTCAAGTGCTTGAAAACCCGCTTAAGTATGAAAACGGCGAGTATTCTATGGACTTTTGTGACCTTGAAGAAAAGCTGAGTGACCCGCAAACTACCCTTATGATTCTCTGCAACCCGCACAACCCCGTGGGCAAAATATGGGACAAAGAGACGCTGAGCAAAGTCGCCTCTCTTTGCAAAAAATATCACGTGACGGTAATTTCGGATGAAATTCATTGCGATATAACAGAGCCCGGGAGGGGCTATATTCCCTTTCTTTCGGTGTCGGCGACCTCCCGTGAAATCGGAATTTGCACAATTGCCCCGACAAAAGCCTTTAACATCGCGGGAATTAACACGGCGGCAATCTGCACGCCGAGTGATGCGCTTCGAAACAGGGTGCGCCGCGCTATCAACACCGACGAGGTCGCGGAGCCTAACGCCTTTGCGGTAGGCGCGGCGGTCGCCGCCTTCAACGAGGGGGAGAGCTGGCTTGACGAGCTTAATATTTATATCTCGGAAAATCGGCGGCTTGTCGGGGAGTTTTTAAAAAACAATATAAGCGATTTAAGACTTGTAAAATCAAGCGCCACGTATCTGCTCTGGGTCGACTGCTCGAATGTTACGCAAAACGCCTCAAATTTGCTTGATTTTATAAGAAAAGAGACCGGTCTTTACCTCTCAAAGGGCGGTCAGTTCGGAAGGTGCGGCGAGCCCTTTTTCAGAATGAATATCGCCTGCCCGCGCTCGACACTCATGGACGGACTTGAAAGACTGAAAGCCGGGGTCATGGCGTATATTAAAAAATAAATATAATATTTTTGCCCCTCATGCCTTGCGGCATGAGGGGCAATTTGTGCTGTATTTACGCAAGAATCAATAATTTTCGGCGCAGACCTCAAAGTAAGCCTGCGGATGGCTGCACACCGGGCAGACCTCTGGCGCCTTGGTGCCGACCACGATATGTCCGCAGTTGCGGCATTCCCAAACCTTAACCTCGCTCTTTTCGAATACGCTTGCGGTTTCGATATTTTTGAGCAGTGCGCGATATCTTTCCTCGTGCTTTTTCTCAATTGCCCCGACAAGGCGGAACTTGCGGGCAAGGTCGACAAAGCCTTCCTCCTCTGCTGTCTTTGCGAACTCTTCGTACATGTCTGTCCACTCATAGTTTTCGCCGTCTGCGGCGTTTTTGAGGTTCTCTGCGGTATTTCCTATGCCGCAAAGCTCCTTAAGCCACATTTTAGCGTGCTCTTTTTCGTTATCCGCAGTCTTTTGAAAGATTGCGGAGATCTGTTCATAGCCCTCTTTTTTTGCGGTAGAGGCAAAATAAGTATACTTGTTTCTTGCCTGTGACTCACCGGCAAAAGCCGCCTCAAGATTTTTCTCGGTTTTTGTTCCCGCATAAATTGATTTTTTCTCGCTCATAACTTTGTCTCCTTTTCTCGGCGTGTTTCGCCTTTTTTATATATTTTATCACAAAATTGCAATTTTTCAAGAGATTTTAAAAGAAATTTTTTTCAAGGGGTTTTATGCCTTATACTTCTTTGTCCTTAAAAATTGCAAGGTGCCACTTGCCGTCCTTCATAACGCCGTAAATGCCCTCGCCAAGCGTTTTCACCGAGGTATAACCGCCACTCAGCTTGTCGGAAATAATATTTAGCGAATCGTCAACAACGTACACCTCGCCGTCCTGCATTACAACCGCCTTGCCTCTGACAAAGTCCCCGGCGCCGTCATACAGCCGCTCTATTTTGCCGTCCCGGGAGAGGAAGCCCTGTTTACTTTCGTCATTAACACGAAACCAACTTTCAAGCGCGTTAATTGAAATATAATCATAGCCTTTTGTTGTCAAAAGGCAGCTTGGCATCTCCTCTAAATCGTAGCTGTCCGGCAGGGTTCGCACATCCAAAAGATAATATTTTCCTTCTCCCGAGGGGTCGACAGATGAATCGTTATAAAGCAGTAAAAGCGCGCCGACCTTGTCCATGTACGCATAGCCCTCGACCCAAGCGTAGTAATATTCTTCACTTTTGTCCAGTGTAGCAATGGTGACGCCGGTGCTGACAAGATATTTTGACATATAATACCCGCACCACGAGGTGGTCACTTGCAGTTCGGTTGTGCTGTCCATCCATCCTCCCGAGAGCTCTTGACGGCTTAGAATTTCGCCCTTGCTGTTATAGAAGGTTACAGACTCCTGCCCCTCGCCTGTCTCGGGGTTTTTGGCGACAAGCACGACAAAGCAGTCCTCAAAGGTGCAAACAGAAAAGTCACAGGCGTATTCTTCTTTTACAATGCTTTCACCTGTCGAGATATTTTTAGCCTCAATGCGGTAATAGCTGACAAAGGAGTCGTCGTTCTCATAGCTTTTTTCGTATATTATCATGACGTTGTCGCCAAGCTCTACCTCCTTGTCGGTTGAAATAATTTCTTTCCCTTTTGAGTCGAAAATCGTGGTGGTTTGCTTATTATTCCCGTCGACCTTTGTCGCCTTGATGTGTCCCGAGGCGGTGGGAGAGGAAACATATGTATATTCAAAGGGTACAATAACCGCGCCGGTCTCGTCAATTACTCCCCATTTATCGCCCTTTTTGGCGGCGACAACTCTAAAGTCGGCAATCTCGCTTACCGCCACCGAGCTTAGCTCATCATATTCCTCAGAAAGCACGACAAAATTTAAATTGCTTTCGGTCTCTGTGTCGGGGTCGGGGTTTTGGTCGCTCGGGGTCGTGGTAAAGGTAATAATCGGATTTGTAAGCTCGGGGAGCTTTTGCGATTTATCCCGACTAAAATACACACCAGCCGCAACAGAACCGCCAACAATTGCAGCGGCAAGCACTCCTGCGGTGATTTTAGCTCCGAGCGAGGCGAGAAGTCCGCCGGATGCCGCCGCGCTTGCGGATGCCGCCGCGCTTGCGGATGCCGCCGCGCTTGCGGATGCCGCCGCGCTTGCGGATGCCGTAGCACCTGCGGACGCGGTCGCGGCAGTCGTTGCCGCTGTTCCTGCGGCGCCTGCCGCCGTAGTTCCCGTAGCTGCCGCAGATCCTGCCGCGGCAGTCGCGCCAGCCGCAACGGTTGCGCTTGAAACCTCGGCGCTTGCCATAATGCTCCCGAACGCAGCAGCGCCCGCACCCGAAGCGCCCGCGGTCACACTTGCCGCCGCCGATGTCATTTGACATTTCATCAAATATACAAGGAAGGCGACAGGAGAAAGCGAATAGAGCTTAATTCCCTGCTTTTCAAGCTCTTCAACCGAGGCTTTTATCTTCTTTCGCCCGTAGGAAAGGCGGCTTTTAATTGTATTTTCACTCACTCCGAGCGCATTTGCAATTTCCTCGACCGTCATATCCTGATAGTAATACATACCGATTGCCATGCGCTGTTCATCCGAAAGTCCCTTTAAAATATTCTCGACAAGCCGCGACGACTCTTTTTTATCAATTACCTCCTCGGGCAGGTTTTCGATACGCTCGTCCTCAAAGTCCGGCTCGTTGCCCTCTTCGTCTGCAAGCTGAGAAAAGGAAATTTCCTGCCTTTTTTTAAACCAATCCTTAGCCTTGTTTGTGGCAATTTTGCGCATCCACGGGACAAAGCGTTCGGGACTCTCCAAATTTTCAAGGCTTGAAAAGCCCTTAACAAAGGCGTCCTGAACAATATCGCATGCCGCGTCCTCGTCCCGAACCATTGATTTTACCGTCCGATAAACCGAGTCATAGCTGTGCTGATAAAGCTCATAAAAGCCGTCCTCATCGCCCTTTTTCGCCTCTTGTATCCACTCTTTCCAGTTTTGCTCCATTTTTTTCTCCTCCTTTTTTAATATTCCCTTCTTCTGTCTTTTGCATTTTTGCAAGAATTGACAAAAAAATTCTCTTCGACCTTTCAGCCGTCATTTCGTATAACTGCATAAAGCCCTGTATAAGCTTTCGATAATCAAGCTTTTCCATGCCTTCACCTCCCTTCGCGGTAAAATCTTTCACTTTACCGACGAAAAAAATCAAGGTGAGGTTTTATTTTTTTGAAATATTTAATCCTTATTTTCAAAGTCATTATATCATACATTGCAAAGAAAAGCAAATATTGTCCTGTTTTATTATCTTCCTATTAATAATAGGGAAAAAAGCGGTATTTCGGCTTTCATAAAAAAATCAATTTTTTTTTAAAGCTTAAAACCCGAATGCTTTTTAAATCGTCTATAGGGCGTAAAGCAAAAAACAAAATTCTTTAAAACCAAAGGAGAAAAAAATGAACGCACAAATTTATCTCAAAAAACTCACAAAAAAGCCGGTACTCGCACTTTCCCTTCTCACAATTCTCACGGTAGCCCTAATGATTATTTCCCTCTTTTTACCCGCGGTAAAGGTGCTCGGAGAATCATTCAACTACTTCGAGCTTGAAGAGGTCGACAATTCCGAAGGACTTTTTGCAATGGTTTTTATAAGCTGTGCCATCTCGTTAATCTTCCCGCTTATTCAAAAGAAGTGGGCGGCAATTGTCGGAGCTGTTTACGCTATTTACCCCATTGTCCTTTTCGTCGGTCAGACTATCGATTGGTGCAACAGAGATTTCATGTCCCCGATGTTTGGCAGTCTGCTTATATCTTTCCTCTCAATTGCGGTGCTTGTATTGAATGTAGCAAAATTTATTCTTCTGCTTAAAACCAAAAAGCAAGCCAAAGCCGAAACAATAATAACCACTCCACCCGTATCGACAATCTAAAAAAGCACCCCTCGGAGATCAAGTCATCCGAGGGGAATAATTTTATATAGCCTTTAAAATAAGCATAAAGGATGTAAGGATTATAAGAAAGGCGAAGTTGAAGGCGGAGAAAAGCAGGACGTAGCGACCCGCCTTTTTGGGGTTGTGCTTTGTGTACTCTCTAAAGGTTATAAGGCTTGCAAGCGAGGAAATAAGCGTTCCGACGCCTCCTATATTGACTCCGACAAGCAGATCGGCGTAGTTTGAAGTGAACTGCGACAGGAGAATTGAGGAGGGGACGTTACTTATAAACTGGCAGGAAATAACTGAGAAAAGGAGGGTGCTTTTTTCAAGAAAATATGAGAAAAAGGCGCGAACCAAGGGTATTCTTGCCATATTTCCGGCAAAGACGAAAAAGAAAACGAAGGTTAAAAGCAGCGGATAGTCGACCCTTGCAAGCGCCTTTTTATCTGCAAAAAAGAGCACCAAGGGAATGACGATAAGCCCTATGTAGTACGGCACGCCGCGAAAGACAATGAGAATTGCCAGCATGAAAAGCGCAAGATAAAGCGCGGTGCGAAATGGCGGGAGCTCGGTTTTATCCTCCTCAATGACCGAGAGCGGCTCGGATTTGACAAATACAACACAGCAAATTGTGATAAGCAGAACAGAGAGCGCAAAGGGCGGCGCCATAATGCGCATAAATTCGCCGTTCGGGATTGAAAACTTGGTGTAGAGATACAAATTTTGCGGGTTGCCGAAGGGAGTGAGCATTCCGCCGAGGTTTGCGGCGATATTTTGCATTATAAAGGTAAACGCCATGTACTTTTCCTTGCCGGTTGTGGAGAGCACAAAGTACCCGAGCGGCAGGAAGGTAAGCAGCGCCATGTCGTTTGCAATAAGCATCGAGCCTATAAAGGTGATGTATACAAGAGAGAGCACGCAAAGGCGCACGTTTTTAAAGCATTCGACAATCTTTTTTGCAAGAATGTAAAAGAAATTTATGTTTTTCAGGGCGCACACCACAGCCAGCACGCAAAAAAGGCAGGTGAGCGTTTTAAAATCGAAATAATCGAGATATTTTTCGTCAAAGGGTATGACAAGTGCGGTGACAAGCGCGGCTATGAGCGCGACCGTCATTGTGATATTTTTTCTTAAAAAGCCCGATGACTTTTTTATAAGCATTTGTCTTGTCACAATATAGCCTACTTTATAACAACGCCGCAAAGCATGAGGTTTTACCCGCTTTAAAGCTGATTTTTGCGGTGCTGAAATTCACAAAACAACTGCATTATAACTCTTAAAAATCAAAAAATCAATAGGCAAATTTAATAGTATTTGGGCTTTTTCATGGTCGTTTTTCGTTCTATTTTAACATAAATTATCAGCCGATATCGATTCTTATATAGTCAAGCTCTCCGACAAAGGTATATTTGTTGTCCATTGTACAGCCGAGCATGTCGCAAAAGACAAGGTCGACATTCCATCTGCCGGATTTTATGAGTTTTTCGTCCATATAGACCGACAGGGTGCCTAAGTCCGCGTCGTAGACCACCTTCCAAACATGCTCGGAATAGATGTCGTCAATAGAGAAGTCCGCACTTGAATTTTCAGAAATAAAAAACTTGTCGTTGCCGTTTCGCAGATATACCCCCTTCTCGTTTTGGAAGGTGAGGAAGGTTTCGCCTCCGTTTGAAAAGAGAATCGAGGCGTTGTTGTTCATATTACTATAGGATTTTCCCTTCCATTCTATGCTCCAATTTCTGCTTTTTGACAGAGTTATCGGAGCTGACAGGTGATAGCGCAGGTAATTATTTTGATTGTTTTTGAAAATTCCGTCGTCAAATTTCGGGGTTACATTTCCTACCTTCTCAAGTGTGACGTTGTCCGAAGCCTCTTTTGCATCTCCGTTTTCAAAATCGAAAAGGTAGGTTTTCGCCTCTCCGACCGATTCGGGAACTTTTATCATTTCTTCAAGTGAGGTTACCGGGTCAACGCCGACATAAAGCGAGGAGGGATCAAGCCCCATATAATTTAAAATATTTTTACACGCGTCTGAGGCGACCTCCTTTAGTCCCTCTTCGTTAAGGTGAACCTTGTCGCTTCGAAAATAGGAGTTTTCACTGTTAAAATACCAATAATACGGCAAAACCGACGCCATAATAATATCTTCGTTGTCCTTGCATATTTTTATCTGCGCCTCGAATATGCGCTTCACTCCCTCGGGAGAGTCGGGGTCGGTGTTGCGCCCGTTTGCGATAATGCACCCTTGAGTTATGCCAAGCTGTTTTTTCAGCCCGTTGTGAAAATTCATATAACGGGAGATATAAGAGGAGGCGGCAAGTCCGTGGTTGGTGTCGCTCTCGCCCTGATACATGACGTAGAATTTGCAGCCTATTTTAAAATTTCCGCTTTCCTCAAGGTACTTTATGCAAGCGCTGTATTTTTCGACGATGTTATTGTAAATTGCGCTCCTTTGCACAAATTCGGCAATTGCCCTGCCGCCTCTTGCCACGTGCACAGCCACGATCTTGTGACCTGAGGTTTTAACATAGTCCTCGCAAAATTTCGGCACAATGCTTGAGCCCGAGGAGACCTCGACCTCGCCGAAGGTCTCGCCGACAGGGTTTTTTACCTCTTCAAGCGAACCGCCGCCGTTGTATTTATATTCGTACGCCATGCCGTGCGGGATGTTAACCGTATATTTTGCGGTTTCCCTTCCCACCATGTTTGACTGACCGGTAAAGAGCACTACGTCAACAAGCGCGGGATTTACAACAAGCTCCTTTTTTTGACCGTTAATTGTCACCGTTGTGCTTCCGACCTTGCGGGCTATTATATATCCGTCCTCGTATGCGGCAATCTCCGGGTCATCAATTATAACCTCTTGTTCCTTATAATGAACGCTCTCGCCGTATTCCAAAATTATTGGGTCCTTCAAATTCTCTTCCTCCGTGGTGGTATCGGTTTCTTCCTCGCTCTTTTTGCAGGACATTGCAAAAAACGAAAGCGTCATAGCAAGTGCCAAAATAAGCGATAAAAGGCTGATAAAACGTTTTGAATATTTCATAAAAAGCACCGCCCGTTTACAAGTTAATTTAATTTTAATACATCAAATAAAAAAAGTCAACATTACAGGCAAAAAAGCAAAAATAATTAATCAAAAATACAATATCCGCAAAATAAATAAGTCCGTTTTCCCTTCAAAAAAGTTAATACAAATTAAGACATAATAATACTTGCGCTCATGTTTACGGTGTAGTATAATATAGACAGAAGA
>CANRMP010000001.1 GCA_947631765.1 uncultured Clostridia bacterium | reverse complement strand
CTCGTTAATTATACCACCCTTATCCCTCTTTGTCAACCCCTTTTTTGAAGTTTTTTTGTTTTTTTGAATATTTTTTTAATGAGAAATATTTTCGGGCAAAAATATCTGTCAGTCTGCCTTTTTCAGCTTCGCATAGCTGCCCATAAGCTTCTTTGTGCCGAAATTATCAAAGGCGACCTCATAGAGGCAGTCCTTACCCATAACGCGCGCGGAAAGCACGTCTCCTCTGCCAAAGCTCGGGTGAATTACGCTGTCTCCTACCGAAAAGACGGCGGGTGCGCTCTCTCTTGCACTTCCCTTTCCTTCAAAGACGTTCGGAGCGCCGATACCCTTCCCGAGCGCCTCCTCGCGGCGCGCTTTTGCCGTGGCGCGGCTCTCAAACATATAATTTCTGTGCCTTATTTCATCCTGAACGTCAAGAACATCCTCCGGAATTTCGGTGATAAAGCGGGAGACCTGATTATACTGTGTCTTTCCGAACATCAGTCTTTCCTTGACATATGTACAAACAAGCTTTTGCTTTGCCCTTGTTATTGCAACATATGCGAGTCTGCGTTCCTCTTCCATTTCTTCATCGACGCCGATTGACTGAATTCCCGGGAAAATTCCGTTTTCCATGCCCGGGAGAAATACCACGGGAAATTCCAGACCTTTAGCGCTGTGAATTGTCATCAGCACCACCGAATCCGACTCGCTGTCGTAATTGTCGATATCGGATATCAGCGAGACCTCTTCAAGAAAGCTTGCAAGCGTAGCATTGTCGTTTTGATTTTCAAACTCGACGGCGTTGGAGACAAGCTCGTCGACGTTTTCAATACTGTCCGCCTCGGCGGGGCCCGCTGCAATCAGCATTGCCCGATATCCCGACATATCAATAACCTTTGAAAAAAGCGAGGAAAGGGTTTCGGTTTCGGATATTACAATGAATTTTTTAATAAGATTTGCAAAAGCGACAAGAATGGGAGCGGATTTTGCAAGCGCCGTATATTTTGAGGCGTTTGATATCACCTCAAAATAGGAAACGCCCTCTTCTTTTGCTATTTGCGCTATGGCGTCAAGGGTTGTCTGCCCTATCTTGCGCCTCGGTTGATTAATTATCCTTTGCAGATGCAGATTATCGCCGGTATTGTTTATGACGTAAAGATAAGCCATTATGTCCTTTATTTCCTTACGGTCATAGAACCTTGTGCCTCCGAGCACGCGGTATGGAACGCCCGAACGCGCAAGCACCTTTTCAATAGCGTTCGATTGAGCGTTCATGCGGTAAAGCACGGCAAAATCGCTGAATTTTCTGCCCTCGTTTTTTGCTGTTTCAAGAATAGTGTTTGCAATAAAGGAGGCTTCGGCGTTCTGATCTTCAAGCTTTTTTAAAACTATCTTGTCCCCCTTGCCGTTTGATGTCCAAAGCTCTTTTCCCTTGCGCCCCTTGTTGTTTTTGATAACCGCGTTGGCGGCGCCGAGGATATTGACGGTCGAGCGGTAGTTTTGCTCAAGCTTTACCACCTTGGCGTCTGAGAACACCTTGTCAAACTCCAAAATATTTTTAATTGTTGCGCCGCGGAATTTATAAATACTCTGGTCATCATCGCCGACAACCATCAGATTTCTGTATTTTCCGCTAATAAGTCTTGCAAACTCAAACTGCGCGTGGTTTGTATCCTGATATTCGTCAATACATACGTATTTGAATCTGCTTTGATAAAAATCACGTACCTTTTTCGAGTTTTCAAGCAGTTCAACCGCCTTCATTATTATTCCGTCAAAGTCAAGCGCCATTGACTGCTTGAGCCTTGCCTCGTACTCGTTGTAGATACGCAAAATTCTTGAGGTCTTAAAATCCCTTTCAATGGTCGGCACATCCTCAGGCGCGAGCAGCTGTTCCTTGTACTTGCCGATAAGCGTCGCCACGGTTTTTACCGGAAGGATTTTGTCGTCAATATTAAAATCCTTCATTATATTTGCAATAAGGCGCTTGCTGTCCTCGGCGTCGTATATCACAAAATTATTTGAAATACCGATTTCCTGACCGTGCCTACGAAGAATCCTGACGCATACCGAATGGAAGGTTCCCGACCAAATATCCTCGGCTCCCCCTTCTGCTCCGATAACGCCCGAAAGTCTGTCCTTCATTTCCTTTGCCGCCTTGTTGGTAAAGGTTATCGAAAGCACCGCCCAGGGGGGACATTTGCTCACAGCAAGGGTTTCAAGCAGGGATACAATGTCGCCAAGCGGCAAATCGATTGCCTTTTCAAGCCTTATTGTCTCTTGTTCTGTTACGTCATCTGTTATATTTTTATAGTAAGCGTCGCCGAAGCGCAAAATATATGCGATTCTTTGAACAAGTACCGTTGTCTTGCCGCTTCCCGCGCCTGCAAGCACAAGCAGCGGTCCGTCTATTGTGAAAACCGCTTCTTTTTGCCTGTCATTGAGAAAGGAAAAAACCTTATCAAAAAGTGCACGCTTCGCTCTGTTGTATCTTTCGGTGTATGCCGTCATAAACTTCCTCCGGTAAAAATTGCGGACTGCAAAAGCAGTCCGCTCTGAAAAATGATCTATCTTTGCACTTCCATTATAACAAACCAAATACAATTTGTCAATCAAAATTTGCCCAAGACTCAGGAAAACTTATTTGTAAGTCTCAAGTTATCGGCAATCATTGCGATAAATTCCGAATTTGTGGGCTTGCCTCTGCTTGTCTGCACAGTATACCCGAAATACGCGTTGAGAACCTCAATATCGCCTCTGTCCCACGCAACCTCAATTGCATGACGTATCGCGCGTTCGACTCTTGACGAGGTCGTCTGATACTGCTTTGCAACCGAGGGATAAAGAATTTTAGTGACCGAATTTATAACCTCATTGTCCTTTATGGTCATGAGAATCGCAGTCCTCAGATACTGGTACCCCTTTATATGCGCGGGTACGCCTATCTGATGAATTACCTTTGTCACCTGAGACTCGATATCATTCCCGATTATGGGGCTGTTTTGCTTGGCTTTGCTGTTTCCTCGCTTCGAAATTATTCTCGAAATTCTCTCGCCAAGACACGAGTAATCAATCGGCTTGAGCATACAGTACTCCGCTCCCGCCTCTGTCGCCTCATAGAAAAGGTTCTGATGATTGACAATTGAAAGCACCACAAAAGACGGCGCTTGATCGCTCCCGTAGGAAAGACCCTTTGCACCCTTGATTATCTGTATGCAATCCAGTTTTGAAAGCCAGACGTCTACAAATACTATATCGGGATGCTCGGTTCCGATTTTCAGTAATGCCTCTTCACCGTTGGTCGCCTCCGATATCTCATGATATCCCAGCGCGTTTAACTTAGATATAAATTGACTGCGAAATTCGCTGCTTTCATCAGCAATAAGTATTTTGATCTTTGAATCCATCATTTTGTCACTCCTGTAATATTGTTTTTGACATGATAATATTACCATATTTTTCATAATTTTTCAAGAGATAATTACAGGTAAAAATTAACAAAATTTTGACTTTATTTTTGTGATAAATTACCAAAATCAGCCTTTTATCAACCTATACTCTTTAAATAATCTATTTCCGACCTCTCAAGGTATCTCCATTTTCCCTTTTGAACGTCAAGCTCAAGCTCGCCGAGCGACACGCGCTTCAGCCTTTTTACCAAAAGTCCGACCTTCTCGCACATTCTTCTTATCTGTCGATTTTTTCCTTCATATAAAGTCATTCTTACCGAGGTGGTTGTCTGATTGTATTTTTCGATAACGCACTCAACCGGCTCGATTTTTTCCCCGTCGATTTCACAAATTGCCGCAAGCTCAGCTATTTTTTCGGGCTTTACCAAGGTTTTAAGGGTTACGATATAAACCTTCGGAACGTGATGGCTGGGGTGAGTGAGCTTATTTGTAAGCTCGCCGTCGTTTGTCAGCAAAAGAAGCCCTTCGGAATTCATGTCAAGTCTTCCGACGGGATACACCCTGACGCCTACCTCTTTTACAAGCTCCGACACCGTTTTTCTGTCCCTGTCGTCATGAAGAGTCGTAAGATACCCCTCGGGCTTATTGAGCATTATATAGACGTAGTGCGAACCGCGCTTTTTGGCAATTATTTTTCCGTCAAAGCGCACGGTGTCGCGCATAGGGTCGATTTTCATTCCTGTTTGCGCCGCGATGCCGTTCACTGTGACCCTGCCTTCAACAATTGCCTTTTCAGCCGCCCGTCTTGAGCACACGCCGCAGTCGGATAAATATTTTTGTATTCTTAAATCATCCATTAAAAATGCTTTCCGCCAATTCCCTTATTTTATTAAACAGCTTCTCATACCACGTATAGTACTTAATATTCTCACTGCCCTCAAGCGCGACAATATCCGTCTTTTTTACAAGCTTTCCGTCGCTGTAAACGCATATGGCGCCGAGGATTTCTCCCTCTTTTACCGGCGCGTACAAAAATCTCGGAAGCTCGGTGACAATTTCAACCTTCTTATCCTTTAGAAGCTGACATTCGAGCTCCTCGGCGTTAGCTATCATAATTTCGGGCTCAGTTCCGTTAATAACCGTAATAGTGCCGATATACTCATGATCTGTGAGCATACGCCTTGTTTCATACTTGCCGTAGCCGTACTCATGCATTTGCATATGGTCGTTCCAATCGTTAGGAGCGTTAAGCGTTACGGCAATAAGCATCAGTCCGTCGCGCTCGGTAACGCTTGCAAGACAGCGACCGGTTCTTTTTGTATATCCGGTCTTACCGCCCACGCAGTCCTTCATCATATACAAAAGCTTGTTGTGATTGACAAATACACCAGTGCGCATGTCTGTGGAATATGTATATTTCACGGTCGATGATATTTCACGAAAGGTTTCGTTTTTCATCGCGTACGCCATAATCAGCGCCAGCTCGTAAGAGGTTGTATAATGCTTTTCGTCGTCAAGACCGTGAGGATTTGTAAAATGCGTGTCGCAAAGACCGAGAGCTTTTGCTTTTTCGTTCATAAGAGCCGCAAAAGCCTCAACCGAACCCGCAGCCTCGCAGGCAAGCGCCACTGCCGCGTCGTTTGCGCTTTGAAGCATCAGCCCGTACAGCAGGTCTTTTACATTTGCCGTCTCGCCCTTTTGAAGATACATCGAAGAGCCTTCAACTCCCACCGCAACGTCCGCTACCTTGACGCTCTTGTTAAGGTCAAGCTTTTCAATTGCAACAATTGCCGTCATTATCTTTGTGGTGGACGCCATCGGCATTCTGACATGCGCGTTTTTCTCATAAAGTACCGTCCCGTCGGCATTAATAAGACACGCCCCGGTAGCCGATACGGAAAGAGCGCTTGAAGGGAGAGCAAAATAATTCAGAGTACCAATAAGCAGTACAAGAGTCAGAACAAAGGAAATGCGCTTTCTTTTTTTCAAAATATTGTCGCCTCACAGGAAAATATATAAAAAACAAATATATTAATCTATATGAGGCAGAAAATAATATTATTCTTTTTCGGCGCTTGCCGGCTTATTTTCGCCCTCGGTTTTTTTTGCTTTACCGTCCGAGTCTTCCTTCTTCTCCTTTTTCTTGACGAGCGCTTTGATTTTGCCGAATATGTCGGGAGATTTTTCGATAAGGGATATCACGGTGTCCACCTTGTCGTTGGCGGGAACCGCCTTCTCACCGGGAACCACGGGCAGATACTCTACGCTCCCGTTGGCTTTTGTGACAAGAAAGCCAACAGGCGTCAGTGTGATACCCGTTCCGCCTCCGCCGCCGAAGCCCTTTCCCTCTTCAACGGGCGTGTTCTTTCCGAGATAATCCACTCCGCCGGAAACATAGCCGAGAGAAACTTTGGAAACCGGAATAATCACCGTTCCGCCGGTGGTCTCGACAGGCGCCCCGACAACGGTGTTGACATCAATAATATTTTTGATGTTGCTAAGAGATGTTTCGTTCATTTCGCTGAGTGTACTCATGTTTTTAATCCTCCTTTATGCTTTAACCTCGGATACCGCATCCGAAAGTATATTTTCTTCTTTTTTTGTGTTTTCTTTGTCCTTTTTGCCCTTAATTTTGCCTTTTACAAGGCGCTTTATGAATTTTATCCCGAAGCCGAGCCCGAGCGCGAACACATGCCACAGCCTAATTTTGAAGATAAGCAGAATGTCCGCGCGAAGCTTTTCCGAGCAAAAGTCGGCGCTTATTGAAAATTCGTCTTTGCTGTATTTAAACGTGGTTATCTTGTCAAGCAGCACGAAAAGATACGCCGCCGCCTGAGTTACCGCACCGTACATAATCGCGGTTGTCGCCGCGTCCGAGGACGCTACCACAATGTGCATTCTTGCGGCTTTTATGCGAAGTCTCTTGCCGAACTTTTTTAAAAGCCTTGCTCCGATTTTTGCAAAATAGCGAATTGTGTCGACAAGGTCGCGCCTTTTTTGCTTTTTTTCCTCCTTGGTGACCTTTTCCTGCTCCTTTGCCTTTTGCTGTTTTTTAAGCTCTTTGTCCCTGCGCTTTTTTTCCTCCTTTTGCGCCTTCTTTTCAAGCTTTTTTCTCTCGTTTTCCTTCATTTTTTCGAGCTTCTTTTTATAGGCGGCAGAGGATAGCTTTTTATATTTTGATTTTTTCGGTTTTGCCGGAAGAACGGTATATTTGATTCCGAGAACCTTTACGGCAACGCCCGGTTTATCTTCTTTATATTCCAAGATTATATTAACGGAAATGCGCAAAAACAGGACAAGAATTATGAGCGTTATAAGTAAGCCGGTCAAAAATCCCATATTTTGTCACCTCACGTTTTGAATTATTTTCATTTTATACTTCATATATCAAGCTTTGTCTGCTCCGGATCTCCCGAGCCATTGTTTTTTGGCAGCTTGTCCAGCCCGTCAAGACCGAACACTCTTAAAAAATCCTCTGTTGTGCCGTAAAGATTGGGCTTGCCTATCGTGTCGAGTCGTCCTTTTGACTCAATAAGATTTTTTTCGCCGAGAACGCCGAGCGCGTATCCCGAATCCACGCCTCTTATTTCGTCAATAAGCGCTTTTGTTATCGGCTGATTGTAAGCTATCACCGCAAGCACCTCAAGGCAGGAATTTGAAAGCTTGCCTCTTTGCCTTATGCCGAGAGCCAAACGAATATAGTCCTCGTATTTTTCCTTGGTGCAAAGCTGGCATGAAGCCTCAATAAATACAAGCTGTATTCCCCTTGGCTGACTTTCGTATTCTTCCTTCATTTTTTCGAGAGTCTGGATTACGGTCTCCTTGGGAACAAGCAGTATTTGCGATATTTTTTCGATTTCGACAGGATATCCGGCGGCAAAGAGCATCGCCTCAACGGCTTCTTCAATTTCCGCTTGACTTAGATTTGTATTTATGCTTTCCTCTGTGCTCATGCGGAGTGAACCTTCCTGTTAATACTAAAGTAAATTTTTCCGTTCCCGTCCTCACGGCAGATAAATATCCTGCCGGCTCTTATAAGCTGTAGAATTGCCGCAAAAGAGGCGATAATATCTGACCTTGTCACACCCGAAAGCAGAAGCTCCTCAAACTCCGCACTTTCCCTGCGGTAAAGATACCGAAGTATAAAAAACAGCCTTTCGGATACCGGAGTAATTTTTTTGTGAAGTATAGTGTCAAGTGTCGCCTTTGCCTCGGGATTTCCGGCAAGGCGGTTTTCTTTTTGCCTTATTTCGATTCGTTCAAAGGCGGCTATTAAAAGACCGATGTCATGCTCTGATACAAAGCTGCGGTCAATTCCCACCTCATCGGTCTCTTTGATGAATCTTCCCGAATATGATTCAAAGCGTTCTTTAAGCTTTATTGCGTTTTCCTTTGCCTTCTGATATTCAAGCAGAGCGTCGACAAGCGGTGCCCTCGGGTCCTCCTCCTTGCCGCCGCTACTCGGTCTTGGAAGAAGCATTTTGCTTTTTATAAGCATAAGTCTGCTTGCCATATCGATAAACTCTCCCGCAATATCCATGTTCATATCACGCATACTGTAAATATAGTCCATGTACTGCTCCAAGATAAGGGAGATCGGTATATCGTAAATATTGAGCTTGTTCTTTAAAATAAGCGAAAGCAAAAGGTCAAGAGGTCCTTCATATACCTCAAGCCTGAAATTTAGGCTGTCATTTTGCACGGCGCACGGGTCCTTTACTTAAAAGAGAATCATGAAGTATAGTTTTTGAATCTGCGATATAATCCACTCGCTTGCCATTGAAAGCGGATTGTAGCCTGTTCCCGAGAGAAGGATTATTGCAAGGAGCGTTACCATCATTATAACTCTCTCATGTTTCATAACTCCCCAATAAAACTTGTCGGGAAGAAGCACAAAGGCTATCCTTGAACCGTCAAAGGGAGGAATGGGCAACAGGTTGAAAAGGGCAAAATAGCAGTTAAGGTACGACAATATATAGAAAAACGCAGAGATAACGCTAAGTTGAATACCGGATAATATCCGAAGGGGGAAAAATCTTATAAACAGGCTGTACAGCGTGACCCCGACAAACGCGATAATAAGGTTCATAAGCGGTCCCGCAAGGGCTGTAAGCGCCATGTCTCTTTTGGGTCTCTTGAAATAGCGCGAGTTAATCGGCACGGGCTTTGCCCAACCAATTCCCACGATAAGTATCATAAGAGTTCCCATAAGGTCAAGATGCTTTACGGGATTTAATGAAAGTCTTCCGAGATTTTTGGCGGTAGGGTCGCCGAGCTTATTTGCCACAAAGCCGTGAGCAAACTCATGAAAGGTCAGGGCAAGCAGGGCTATCGGAACAAAGAGCAAAAGCTGTATAAGCGCGTTTTCCAGTCCCCCGCTGATTAAATCAAATATCATTGACGCTCCTTAATAAATTTCGTAGTCAAATATCGTTTCTGCAAATATCCTCGTATGATTCGCGCCTTATTGCGAGTCTGTCCTTTCCGTTATTAACAATAACAAGAGCCGGGCGCGGAACGCGATTGTAATTTGAGGACATTGAATAATTGTAAGCTCCGGTGACAGTCACCGCAAGCAGGTCGCCTCTTTCGGCTTTCTGCAATTTTATATTTTCGCCGATAAGGTCGCCGCTTTCACAGCAGCAGCCGGCAATTGTCACCGAGGTGTCTTTTGGAAGAGACGCCTTATTTGCAAGAAGCGCCTCGTATTTTGAGCCGTAAAGCGCGTATCTCGGGTTGTCCGTCATGCCTCCGTTTATCGAAACGTAAGTGCGATAGCCTTCGATATGCTTGACCGTTCCGACGGTGTAAAGAGTAATTCCCGCATTTGCGACTATCGAGCGCCCGGGCTCCATAAGAATTTTAGGCTCGGGGAGGTTGTACTTTTTGCAAATTTCCTTTTCCTTTTCGGCAATAAGCCTTATATTTTCACCGATGTCGATCTGCGGGTCGTTTTCGGTGTACCGTACCCCGAAGCCTCCGCCAAGGTTCATATATTCGGGCGCATATCCGGTCTTTTTCATTATATCCGCCGCAAAAGCGAACATAATCTCTGTCTGATTGACATACGGCTGTGTTTCAAACACCTGCGAGCCGCAGTGGCAGTGATAGCCGATAAGCTTCACGTTTTTAAGCTCGAGAGCGCGGCGCACAAGCTTTTCCGCCTGTCCGGTCTCAATCGGAGTTCCGAATTTCGAATCAAGCTGTCCCGTGGAAATTGCCTTCAGGGTGTGGCAGTCGATATTCGGAGTTATACGAACAAACGCCTTTTGAACAACATTTTCCTCACCGGCGATAATCTCAAGCGCCTCAAGCTCCTCAAAAGAATCCACGACAAATTCTCCGACTCCGGCTCTTATCGCCTCGCGGATATTGTCGTCGGTTTTGTTGTTTCCGTGAAGACAGGCTCTTGAAAGATCAAAGCCGGCGCTTTTGGCGGTGTACACCTCGCCCAAAGAGCAAAGGTCGACGTTTACCCCTTCCTCGCTCATTATCTTGTAAATGCCTTTAAAAGAAAGCGCTTTTGAGGCATAATGTATGGTACTGCCGTCAACAAAATATTTATTCATCGCCGAGGTATACGCCCGGCAATTTTCTCTTATTTTCTGCTCGTCAAGCACAAAAAGGGGCGTTTTATACTTATTTGCAAGCACTGTTGTATCAACGCCGCCTATTGTAAAGTGTCCTTTTTCATTTATCCCGTAACATGAATGTAACATTAAACTTCCCTTTATTTTGTGACAAATTCAAGTATCTCCTTTGTCACCTCGTCCTTTCCCTCATTTTTCAAAGCGGAAAACATAATAATATCCCTGCCGCAAAGCAACGGTGTGTTGCCAAGCGTTTTGAGCGCCTGATTCTTTTGCGTTGTATTCAGCTTATCCGACTTTGTTGCAACAGCAAAAAACGGAATTTTGCGCTGTGCCATAAAATCAAGCATTGTAATATCGTCCGCCGTACAGCCCGCTTTAAGCTCGATAAGCTGTGCCACCGCGGTAATATTATCGCTGTATTTTGTGAAATATCCGTCGGTCAGCGCGGATAATTTTGCCTTATTTTCAAAGCCTCTTTTTGCGTAGCCGTAGCCCGGAAGGTCGACAAGGTAAAAGCTCTTGTCGACAAGATAAAAATTTATCGTTATTGTTTTTCCCGGGCTTTGGCTGACTCTTGCAAGGCTTTTGCGCCCGATAAGCGCGTTTATCAGCGAGCTTTTTCCGACATTAGACCTGCCGGAAAGTACAATTTGAGGCAGACAGTCACGCGGAAACTGCTTTATATCTCCGGCGGTCAGAGCAAGCTCTGTCTTTGTAAAGTTGATTTTCATTGAGTTTTTCAGGCGTTGGGATTTCTTGCAAGGGCGTTGTCAAGAACCTCGTCAACGTTGTCGCAATAAATAAAATTGATGTTTTCCTTTATGTAGTCGTCAAGTCTTGCAACGTCCTGCCTGTTGTCGGAAGGTACAAGCACCGTCTTAATGCCCGATTTATACGCCGCCATGGTCTTTTCACGAAGTCCGCCGATAGCGACAACCTTGCCGCGAAGCGTGACCTCGCCGGTCATTGCAACGTCACGGTGTACCGGATAGCCTCCAAGCTCGCTTGCAAGCGCCGTTACAAGCGTAACTCCGGCGCTCGGTCCGTCCTTTGGAACCGCGCCCTCGGGAAAATGTATGTGAATATCCCGCGTTTTGTAAAAATCGGGGTCGATACCGAGCTTTCCGGCGTTTTTCCTTATAAGGGATACCGCAATTTTGGCGGATTCCTTCATGACGTCACCTAAAGACCCGGTAAGCTCTATCTTGCCGCTTCCGTTAAGCGACACAGCCTCAACCTTCAGCATGTCGCCGCCCGCCTCGGTGTATGCAAGTCCGTTTACAACGCCGACCTCATCGGTATCTGACAGCTTCTCGTCGATATACCTTGTCATTCCGAGATAAGTGTTCAGCTCCTCGGAGCTTACCTTGCAAACCGTATTGGAATCACCGGACAAAACGATGCTAAGGGCAATTTTACGGCATATGGCGGCAATTTTTTGTTCAAGCATTCTTACTCCCGCCTCGCTTGTATAGTGGTCTATAATGTCAAGAATGACCTTGTCGTTTATTTTGAGGTTCTTCTTCATAAGACCGTGCTTTGCAAGCTGTTTCGGGATAAGGTGATGCTTTGCGATGCTCAGCTTTTCAAGGCGGCTGTAGCTCTTCATATGGATAATTTCCATTCTGTCGATAAGAGGCCTCGGAATTGTGTCAAGAGTGTTTGCCGTCGCTATAAATATGCAGTTTGAAAGATCAAAGGGCAGCTCGATAAAGTGATCCCTGAAATTTTTATTTTGATCCGGGTCGAGCACCTCAAGCAGCGCCGACGAAGGGTCGCCGTGAGCGTCTCTTGTAAGCTTATCTATCTCGTCAAGCAGAATAAGGGGATTTGCCACCTTCGCATCGATTAAGGCGGTTATAATTCTGCCCGGCATTGCGGCAACGTAGGTTTTGCGATGTCCTCGAATGTCCGATTCATCGCGCACGCCGCCGAGCGATATTCTGACAAATTTTCTTCCGAGCGCCCTTGCTATTGAGGACGCCACCGAGGTTTTGCCTACTCCGGGCGCGCCGACAAGGCATATAATCTGATTTTTTATGTTGGGAGTGAGCTTCTTTACGGCAAGATATTCGATAATCCTGTCCTTTACCTCGCTCATTCCGTCGTGATCCTTGTCAAGAATCCTCCTTGCCTTTTCGATATCGATAGCCTCGTCTTTTGTGAATTTGTTCCAGGGGAGATCGAGCACCGTGTCAAGATAGCCGCGAATCACATTGCTTTCGGGAGAGGCAAAGGGGAGCTTTGAAAGCTTATTTACCTCTTTGACAAGCTTTTCGGCAATTTCGTCGTCAAGCTTTGCGTCCATTATGCGGGAATAATACTCGGAAAGCTCCTCGTCCTCATCCTCACCCTCTCCGAGCTCGTTTTTAAGGACCTTGAGCTGTTCGCGCATATAGTACTCGCGTTGACTTGTCTCGATTCTGTCTCTTGTCTTCTTTTGAAGGTCGATTTCGGTATCGATTATCTCCTGCTCCTCATTGAGTATGGCGACAATGATTTCAAGACGTTCTTCGGGATCAAATTCACAAAGCACCGCCAGCTTGTTTTCGTACCTTATTACAATTGAATTTGCGATAAGGTCGGCAAGCTGTCCGCAATCGGTTGTGTTCTTTATAATCTTCTTTATCGGTGCGGGAAGCTTCGGAAGCTTTTGAAGGGTTGTTTCAAGAAGCGCCAAAACCGTTTCTTTAAGCGCCTTGATTTTCGGTGTGTCGCTTTTTACCTTAATCGCCTTGCAAATAACCCTTGCAGATATTTCTTTTTTCTTAATGTCAAGAGAGAGCACCTCGGCTCTGCAATAACATTCGGCGTCGATTCGAATGCCGTTTTCAAGTACGTCTACCGAAATGAGCTTGCACACGGTACCTACCTTGCAAAGGTCGTCTTCGGAGAGATTTTTCTTATAACGCCCGCCCGCTTCAACAGTGTTGAGCGCAAGGAAATATCCTTCCTTGCCGGTGAGCCTTTTTATAGCGTTTATTTCCGCTTCATCATATAAAATTGCGCTGAGCGGTATTGAAGGAAACGCGACGTTTTCTTCAAGCACCACTACAGGAAATATTTCTTCTGCTGTATGTTCAGTATAGACTGACATTGGATCCACCTCTATACGGCAATCGCCGCGATATAATTAACCACTTTATTTTATCACATATTGAATTATATTTCAATAGTTATGCATGAAAATTTCATTTCCCAAAAATGAGTGAAAAAGACAAAGGAGCATTTTTCAAGAAAAACCTGTCACAATGCTCCGTTTTATGTATGACGTATAACGCTTTGAGTGCGGCTACTCGGCTGAAATCACATAGTAATACAGGGGCTGACCGCCGTCAAGCATGGTAATTTCAATATCGTCCCCGAGTTTCTGACTTAAAAGCTCAAGCATTTCGTCGGCTTCCTTTTTATCAACGTCGCTTCCGTGAAAGACTGTGATAAACGAAGCGTCGCTCATATGCTCGGACAAACATTCCATAGCCTCTTTTCGGCTGCTTGAAACGTGCTTTATCTTATGGTCGACAAGACCGAGATACTGACCTTTTTTAATTTCGTTTCCGTCAATTACCGAATCGTGCGCGGCGTAGGTCATCTCAAGCGTTTTAACGTTTGACATCGCCTCTGTCATATTTGCCGTGTTTTCTATGGCTTCAAGTGTCGGGTCGAAAGCGAGCATTGCGGCAATGCCCTGCGGCACGCTTTTGCTCGGAATTACCACGGCGACCTTGCCCTCGCAAAGCTCCGCCGCCTGACCGGCTACCATACATATGTTGCTGTTGTTTGGCAGAATATATACAATATCGCTCGGGGTTTGATACACTGCGTCAAGTATTTGCTCGGTTGATGGGTTCATCGTCTGCCCGCCGTAAACAAAAGCATCGGCTCCGAGCCCCGCAAAGGTATTTTTTATTCCCTCACCCATTGTAACCGTAACAAAGCCGTATTTCTTTTCCGAGGGTGCCCTTGTCGCCTTTTGCTGTTTTGACGCGTCCTTGATTCCACCCACAAGATCGGAATGCTGGAGCCGCATATTCTCAATCTTTACCGAGTGGAGTGTTCCGTATTCAAGCGCCTTTGATATCACCGCTCCCGGGTCCTTTGTGTGAACGTGCACTTTAATAATATCGGTGTCATCGACAAAGACCGCGCTGTTTCCCGCACTCATCACAAAATCACGAAACGCAGACGCCTTGTCCTCGCCTATGTACTTCGAGCTTTTGTCGACTATACATTCGGTGCAGTAAGGATATTCGATATCTCCCTCGTCAAACTGCGCAAAATTCGCGCCGGTTTTGCTTTTGACGTTTTCGAGCTCTACAGGCTCGTTTCTGAGCGCCGCGTTTATTCCTTCAAGAATCGAAACAAATCCCGAGCCTCCCGCATCCACAACGTTTGCCTGCTTTAGCACCGGCAGAAGGTTTGGAGTATTTTTAAGAGAGGCTTTTGCCGCGCTCTCCATTTTTTCAAACAGGTCTTGTACACATCCGACATTTGCTGCCTGTTCGGTGCTCTCCCGCATGACGGTGAGAATTGTGCCCTCTGTAGGATTCTGAATGGCTTTGTACGCCTCCTCAACTCCCTTTTTGAGAGCCGAAACAATTATTTCGGGTCCCGCACTGTCAAGACCTTCAAAGCCTTTTGCAATTCCCCTGAAAAACAGCGAGAGAATCACGCCCGAATTTCCGCGGGCAGAACGCAGCATAATCGAAGCTATCTCCTTTGAGCATGTATCGAGTCTGTTTGAAAGCGAGCCGGCGTTTTCACAAATCGGGTTCATTGTCATACTCATATTGGTACCCGTATCTCCGTCCGGAACGGGAAAAACGTTAAGTTCGTTTATGCGGCTTTTTTGATTGTCAAGGGAATTTGCGGCGGATATCATCATCTGTTTATAGTCGGAACCGTTTATATACATTGTATTTTCCTTCCGTGAGTTATGAAAAAAGCTTACAAAGCTTATAGTAACACATTGCAAAAATTTTGTCAAGTATTATTGTATTTTGAAGAATAAAATCAGCCGATTTTTTACAGGTATAAATACTATATATGTGAATTAATGACACATATTCCTCATTTGGTCAATATAATGGAAATCGGCTGCCGCATTATTTTTTGCGGCAGTCGATAAAGTCGTTAAAAGAAGTTATTATTCGACAGCAACGGTTTCGGTCTCTTCCGATTCATCCGCAGGAGCCGTTTCGCCGTCTTCGGCAATTATATTTTCCGAGGGATCTGCGCGCTCGACAATAATATTGTTATAGCGCGGCATACCTGTACCGGCGGGAATGAGCTTTCCTATGATGACGTTTTCCTTGAGTCCGAGCAGATGGTCAACCTTGCCTGCAATCGCAGCCTCGGTAAGCACCTTTGTGGTCTCCTGGAAGGACGCCGCCGACAGGAAGGATTCGGTTTGAAGCGAAGCCTTAGTTATACCGAGCAGTACGGGGGTGGATACGGCATATCTTAAAGTCGTTTCGCCCTCGGCGTGTCTTTGGCGTATAGCTTCGTTTGCGTTCTCGAATTCAATGACATCAACAACCGAGCCTGCAAGCAGTTCGGTGTCTCCGCTGTCCTCAACTCGGCACTTCTTTGTCATCTGCCGTGCAATAACCTCGATATGCTTGTCGTTGATTTCAACAGACTGAATACGATATACCTTCTGGATTTCCTTGATGATATAGTCGTATGCGGCGTCAACTCCGTTGATTCTTGTGATATCTGCAAGGGACATATTACCCTCTGTGAGCGACTGCCCTTTGGTCACATAGTCGCCCTCCGAAACAAGTACTCTTGTTCCGAGCGGTATTGAATATGTGGCAACCTCCTGAGTTGTCGCATCGGTAATTGTGACGTTTTTCGCCTTCTTGGATTCGCTTATCGACACAATTCCCGAAATTTCAGAAACTGTTGCGACCTTCTTGGGCTTTCTTGCCTCAAAGAGCTCCTCAACTCTCGGAAGACCCTGGGTAATATCGCTGGCTCCCGCAACGCCTCCGGTGTGGAAGTTACGCATGGTAAGCTGTGTACCGGGTTCTCCGATTGACTGAGCGGCAACAATTCCTACAGCCTCGCCGACGTTTACCTTTGTGGTTGTGGCAAGGTCCATACCGTAGCAGTGAGAGCAAATGCCGTGTCTGCACTTACATTCAAGCACCGTTCTGATATTGACCTCGGTGATGCCCGCGTCAATAATCTTTTTGACCTTAGACTGGCTGAGCATGGTGTCATTTTCGGCTATAAGCTCGCCTGTATTCGGGTCGACAATGTCGCCTATAACGTAGCGCCCGAGCAGTCTGTCCTCAAGCTTTTCGATTATTTCATTGCCTTCCCTTATCTCCGTCACGTACATACCCTTGGTTGTGCCGCAGTTTTCCTCGCGTATTATGACATCCTGCGCGACGTCCACAAGACGGCGGGTAAGATATCCGGAGTCCGCGGTTCTGAGCGCGGTATCCGAAAGCGCCTTACGTGCGGAACGGGCAGCGATAAAGTATTCAAGGATATTAAGACCTTCACGGAAGTTCGATTTAACTGGGAGCTCGATGGTACGTCCGGTTGCGGTGGTCATAAGTCCGCGCATTCCGGCAAGCTGTCTCATCTGCGTGGTGTTACCGCGGGCGCCCGAGTCAGCCATCATCTTGATCGGGTTGTAACGGTCAAATCCGTTCTGAATTGCCGTGACAACGTCCTTTGTAGCCTGATCCCAAATCGAAATAACCGCTCTGTAGCGCTCGTCCTCGGTAAGCTCACCGCGTTCGAAATGACGTCTTATTACCTCAACGTCATGCTCCGCCTGCGAGACGATGTCGTATTTTGCTGCAGGCACGTCAACGTCCTTTACCGAAATGGATATGGACGCCTGAGTTGAATATTTGTAGCCCATTGCCTTTATGCTGTCAAGAACCTCGGCGGTAACATTTGCGCCGTGAAGCTTTATCGAGCGGTCGACTATCTCGCCGAGCTGCTTTTTGCCGCATGTGAAGGCAATTTCAAGGTCAAGTGCGTGTTTTTCGTCGCTTCTGTCGACATAACCGAGATCCTGCGGAATGGCTCTGTTGAATATAAGCCGTCCGTAGGTGGCGTCAATGATTCCGGAGACTTCCTTGCCGTCGATAACCTTGGTAACGCGCACCTTAATAGGCGCGTGCATACCAATGACTCCTTCTTCATAAGCCATCTCGACCTCGTTTACATCGCGGAAGTACTTTCCTTCGCCGTTCTCGCCCGCGCGGTCGATTGTCAGCCAGAAGGAACCGAGCACCATATCCTGAGACGGAACCGTAACGGCTTTACCGTCTGCGGGCTTTAGCAGGTTGTTTGCCGAGAGCATGAGGAATCTTGCCTCAGCCTGTGCCTCGGCTGAAAGAGGCACGTGAACCGGCATCTGGTCGCCGTCAAAGTCGGCGTTAAATGCCGTACATACAAGAGGATGGAGCTTTATGGCTCTTCCCTCGACAAGAACCGGCTCGAACGCCTGAATCGAAAGGCGGTGAAGCGTGGGAGCACGGTTAAGAAGCACGGGATGCTCCTTGATAACGTTTTCAAGTGCGTCCCAAACCTCGTCGTTGACCTTTTCGACCTTCTTCTTTGCATCTTTAATGTTCGTCGCCTTTTGAGTTTCGACAAGCCGCTTCATTATATAGGGCTTGAAAAGCTCGAGAGCCATTTCCTTGGGAAGTCCGCACTGATAAATCTTAAGTTCGGGACCTACAACGATAACCGAACGTCCCGAGTAGTCGACGCGCTTTCCGAGCAGGTTCTGACGGAAACGTCCCTGCTTACCGCGAAGCATCTCGGAAAGGGATTTGAAGGGCCTGCTGCTCGGACCTGTGACCGCCTTGCCGCGTTTTCCGTTGTCGATAAGAGCGTCAACCGCTTCCTGGAGCATTCTTCTTTCGTTGCGGATGATGATTTCGGGAGCGCTGAGCTCCATTAAGCGTCTTAATCTGTTGTTTCTGTTTATAACCCTTCTGTAAAGGTCGTTAAGGTCGGAGGATGCAAACCGTCCGCCGTCAAGCTGAACCATCGGGCGTATATCCGGGGGAATGACGGGAAGAACGTCAAGAATCATCCACTCGGGCTTGTTGCCGCTCTTTCTGAACGCCTCCACAACCTCAAGTCTCTTTATAATTTTTGTCTTTTTCTGTCCCGAGGATTTCTCAAGCTCGGCTTTCAGCTGTACAGAAAGGCTTTCGATATCAAGCTCGGCAAGCAGTGTTTTTATAGCCTCGGCTCCCATTCCCGCTTTAAAATCGTCTTCATAACGCTCTCTGTACTCTTTGTACTCTCTGTCGGTAAGAAGCTGATTTTTTGCAAGCGGCGTTTCGCCCGGGTCTGTCACAATATACTGCGCGTAATAGAGAACCTTTTCAAGGTCGCGGGGGGATATTTCAAGAAGGAGACCCATTCTTGAAGGTATGGCTCTGAAATACCAGATATGCGATACGGGCGCCGCAAGCTCAATGTGACCCATTCTTTCGCGTCTGACCTTTTTTGTGGTTACTTCAACTCCGCATTTGTCGCATATTTTGCCCTTGTAACGGACTCTTTTATATTTTCCGCAAAGACATTCCCAGTCCTTTGTCGGTCCGAATATCCTTTCGCAGAAAAGACCGTCGCGCTCCGCTTTGAGTGTTCTGTAGTTGATCGTTTCGGGCTTTTTGACCTCGCCGTAAGACCACTGTCTTATCATTTCAGGTGAGGCAAGACCGATTTTTATAGAATCAAATACGCTGTCGTCCATATTACCCTAAGTCTCCTTTCTCAAATCTCATCATCGTCTTCATCGTCGGCATAATCTTCGTCGTCCCCGTCGCCGTAAAGCGAGTCGAATTCCTCGTCGAATGCCTCGTCGTCGCCTATTGTGCCGTCATCTTCATCCGAAGACTCGTCAAAATTCTCCTCATAGAAGCCGTTTGACACGTCGTCTGTCTCAACCGATTCGCCCACCTCGTCGGCGCTTATCGTATTGCCCACAAGATCGTCGTCTCCAATGGTGTTAAGGTCGATTTCGTTGCCCTCCTTATCAAGCACGCGCACGTCAAGGCAGAGCGACTGAAGCTCTTTGACAAGCACCTTGAAGGATGCGGGAACACCGGGAGTCGGTACGTTCTGACCCTTGACAATAGCCTCGTAGGTCTTAACGCGCCCGATAACGTCGTCCGACTTGACTGTCAGTATCTCCTGGAGAGTGTATGCCGCGCCGTACGCTTCAAGCGCCCATACCTCCATTTCTCCGAAACGCTGTCCGCCGAACTGCGCTTTACCTCCGAGAGGCTGTTGGGTGACAAGCGAGTACGGTCCGGTTGAACGTGCATGGATTTTATCGTCAACAAGGTGATGGAGCTTTAAGTAGTACATAATGCCGACCGTTACGGGGTTGTCGAATCTCTTACCGGTTCTTCCGTCGTAGAGAATCGATTTTCCGTCGATAATTTTGAGCTTTCTGTTCTCAATCAGGTCTGCAAGCTCTTCCTTTGTCACCGTTGTTATATCAAATTCGGGATATTCCTTTGCTCCGGTCTCCTCGTTGATTTTTTCAAGGTAAACCGTCTTGCCCTCAAGCTTATCAAAAGGCAGAACGTCACGATACATCCCCGCCATCTTCATACATTCGGAAATCTCTTTCTCGTCGGCTCCGTCAAACACGGGAGTCATTACCTTCCAGCCGAGCTTTTTAGCGGCAATTCCGAGATGTACCTCAAGCACCTGACCGATATTCATTCGGGAGGGCACGCCGAGAGGATTTAGCACTATGTCAAGAGGAGTTCCGTCCTCAAGGAAGGGCATATCCTCGGGCGGAAGGATTCTCGACACGACGCCCTTGTTTCCGTGGCGCCCCGCCATTTTGTCTCCGACCGATATCTTGCGCTTTTGAGCAATATAAATTCTTACAACCTTGTTTACTCCGGGCGCCAGCTCGTCGCAGTTCTCTCTTGAGAACACCTTAACGTCAACGACAATACCCGATTCGCCGTGAGGAAGCCTTAGAGACGTGTCGCGCACTTCCCTTGCCTTTTCGCCAAATATTGCGCGGAGCAGTCTTTCCTCGGCGGTAAGCTCGGTTTCGCCTTTTGGCGTAACCTTACCGACAAGGATATCTCCGGCTCTTACCTCTGTTCCCTTGCGAACTATACCCTCAGCATTAAGGTCTTTAAGTCCGTCCTCGCCGACGTTTGGTATTTCTCTTGTAATCTCCTCCGGTCCGAGCTTTGTATCTCTTGCCTCGTGAGAATATTCCTCAATGTGAATGGAGGTGTAAACGTCGTCTCTGACAAGTCTTTCGTTAAGCAGAACGGCGTCCTCGTAGTTGTATCCCTCCCAGGTCATAAAGCCTATAAGCGGATTCTTGCCGAGCGACATTTCCCCGTTATGAGTAGCAGGACCGTCGGCAATTATCATGCCCGCCTCGACCTTATCGCCTTCATTTATAATAGGTCTCTGATTTATGCAGGTCCCCTGGTTGGAGCGTTTGAATTTAAGAAGATTGTAAACGTCCTTCTTTCCGTCGTTCGAACGGATAATAATTCTGTCGCTGGTGACGACCTCTGCAGTACCCGAATTTTTCGCCTTCACGCAAACTCCCGAGTCGACAGCCGCCTTGTATTCCATACCGGTAGCGACAATAGGCGCCTCGTTGACCATAAGCGGCACCGCCTGCTTTTGCATGTTCGAGCCCATGAGAGCGCGGGAGTTGTCGTCGTTTTCAAGGAATGGGATAAACGAGGTTGCAACCGACACAACCATTTTAGGCGAAACGTCCATAAAGTCCGCCTTTGAAGCGTCGACCTCAAGGATTTCACTGCGGTAACGCGCCGCAACCTTCTTGTTTACAAAGCGATTGTTTTCATCGAGCGCTTCGTTTGCCTGAGCAACCGTGTAATTGTCCTCGACGTCGGCTGTCATGTATACTATTTCATCCGTGACAACGCCGGTGGCTTTGTCTATTTTTCTGTAAGGCGCCTCAATAAAGCCGTATTCGTTGATGCGCGCATAGGTTGACAAATAAGAGATAAGTCCGATATTAGGGCCTTCGGGGGTCTCAATGGGGCACATGCGCCCGTAATGGGTGTAGTGTACGTCACGCACCTCAAAGGAGGCTCTGTCTCTTGAAAGTCCTCCGGGACCGAGAGCCGAAAGACGGCGCTTGTGGGTGAGCTCTGCAAGCGGGTTGTTCTGGTCCATGAACTGCGAAAGCGGAGAGGAGCCGAAGAAGTCTCTGATTGCCGTGACAATCGGTCTTGTATTTATAAGCGACTCGGGAGTCAGGGAGTCTGTGTCCTGAACGGTCATTCTCTCCTTGACAATTTTGTCCATCCTGCTGAATCCGATTCTAAGCTGATTCTGGAGCAGCTCTCCTACGCTGCGCAGTCTGCGGTTTCCGAGGTGGTCGATATCGTCCACGCTTCCGCAGTCGTGAGAGAGGCACACAAGATAGTTAATGGAGGCGAATATATCTCCCTTTGTGATGTGCTTGGGGGAAAGCTCCGCCGACCTGTCCTTGCAAAGGCGAATAACCTCCTCACGGTTTTCCGTGTCAATTCCCGAAAGGATATCGCAAAGCACGGCGTAATCGACCTTTTCTTTGGTCTTAATGCCTGCCGCTTCAAGCGTATATCCGAGCACAGCCTCGGGATATACCATGCCGTTTGAAATAACCTTGATTTCAACGCCGCTTTCAAGACGAAGGTAAACCTCATTAACGCCCGCGTTTTCAATGTTATTTGCAATTTCCGAGGTGCAGAAGGTTCCTTCGTCATAAAGGACCTCGCCGGTAATGGGGCTTATGACCGGGCGAGCAAGAAAACGGTCCTGTATTCTTGCCGCAATGCCCATCTTTTTGTTGAATTTATATCTTCCGACCGAGGCAAGGTCATATCTCTTGGGGTCAAAGAAGGTGTTGTTGACAAGAGTCAGAGCGCTTTCTACAAGGGGCGGCTCGCCGGGTCTTAATTTTCTGTATATTTCCTTTAACGCTTCGTCATAGGTTGTGGAATTGTTAATCTGAGCTTCCCTGTTCATATTGTCCTTTTCAAGGGTCGCAATGATAATGGGGTCGTCTCCGAAAACCTCACGCACCTCCTCGTCGCTTCCGAGCCCGAGCGCGCGAATGAAAATCGTTACGGGTATTTTACGGTTCTTGTCGATATGAACGTAAAACACGTCGTTAGCGTCCGTCTCATAGTCAAGCCATGCGCCTCTGTAAGGGATGACCTGAGCCGTAAAGAGCTTTTTTCCGGTCTTGTCGACCATGCAGTCATAGTACATACCGGGCGAACGGACAATCTGAGAGACGATAACTCTTTCGGCGCCGTTTATTATGAAGGTACCGTTATCGGTCATAAGCGGGAAATCGCCCATGTAGATCTTTCTGTCAATGGCTTCTCCCGTCTCCTTATTGTAAAGGCGGACAAGAACGCGAAGCGGCGCCGCATAGTTCACGTCTCTTTCCTTACATTCCTCTTCCGGGTATTTCGGCGTTTCGTCCAAAGTGTAGTCGAGAAATTCGATAAAATAGTTTCCCGAATAGTCTACGATAGGCGACACGTCACGCAAAACCTCACGAAGTCCTTCGTCAAGGAACCACTGATATGACTTCTTCTGAATCTCCAGAAGATCGGGCATTTCAAGGACCTCGTTGATTTTTGAAAAACTCATTCTTTCCGTATTGCCGAGTTTTTGTATTTTGACCATAACTTTCCTCCGTCTTCTAAAATAAATAGACCATACCAAAATCACAAGTCCGTGTGCGTTCACAAATATTTTACAATTATTAAAAATTATAAAGCATTGTGTCAACAGACTGCTGTCCTTGCGGCAAGCTGGTTACCGCCGCTGCAGGCAACAGAACGCATCGATTCTTGCGGTCAAGGTATGACCTGACGCAATATTAAAGCTGCAAAAGCCCTCAAAAAGGGCACTTCAACCGATTATACGGTAATTAACAGTGTATCACACACTTTTTTATTTGTCAATAGTTTTTTTCACTTTTTTTAAATTTTTTTAAAGTTATCACGATGTAAATATAATTTTAAAGGGGTTTTGACCTTATTTTTGCGCCGCAAGGCTTGCGGCGCTCAAAGCTTCGGGGAACTTTTTGAAATAAAAAAGCTCCCCGAAAGCCCGAAAAAACCTGCAAAAGACCGGACTTTCATTTTGCTTTGGCTATCAAAAGCCTTATCAAGCGTCCTTTGCGGTCTTTTTCGGCGTTTTAAAATTACCTGATATCAACAGTGACTTTTTTGCCCTCAACACCGGCAGCCGCCTTCATAACGGTTCTTATAGCCTTTGCTATTCTGCCGTGCCTGCCGATTACCTTTCCCATATCGTCCGGAGCGACAGAGAGCGTAAGTACTATGCTTTTTCCGTCGCTCTCTTCTTCGACAACCGTTATTTTGTCGGGATCGTCCACAAGTGCCGAGGCAATGTCAACAAGAGTTTTTTCGAGTGCTGACACAAAATACCACCTTTCTTTACTGCCCGATAATGCATTACGCGGCGCATTTCGTACCGCGCAAAATATCAGACGCACACCTGTTTATTATTTTTCGATACCGCACTGACGCAGAAGCGCTCTGACGGTGTCTGTGGGCTGAGCGCCCTTTTTAATCCATTCGGCAGCCTTCTCGGTATTGATATTCACCGAGGCGGGATTTGTCATAGGATTGTATGTTCCGATTTCCTCGATAAATCTGCCGTCGCGGGGATATCTGCTGTCCGCAACTACCACGCGGTAAAAAGGAGCTTTCTTTGCGCCCATTCTCTTAAGTCTGATTTTAACCATTTCTTTTCCTCCGAAATATTTTTTTGTTTTTAATTTTTTATACTAAACGTCAGAACGGAAAACCGCCCATTCCGCCAAGCTTTCTTTTGCCGAATTTTGAAGAGGTCAACTGCTTCATAAGCTTTGTGGTCTGCTCAAATTGTCTTAGCAGCTTGTTGACGTCCTCAACCGAGGTGCCGCTGCCGTCGGCAATACGCCGCTTTCTTGAGGCGTTTATAATTGCCGGCTTCGTCCTTTCCGCCAAGGTCATTGATTTGATTATGGCGGCGGTTCTGTCAAGCGCCCTCTCGTCTATTTTTGCATCCTTGAGCGCCGAGGGCTTAACTCCGGGCATCATTCCGAGCAGCTGTTCCATTGAGCCCATGCCTTTTATCTGCTCCATTTGAGCAAGATAATCGTCAAGGGTAAAGGTCTGTTCCCTGACCTTCTTTTCAAGCTCCGCCGCCTTCTTTTCGTCATACGCCTGCTCCGCCTTCTCGATAAGGGTGAGCACGTCTCCCATTCCGAGAATTCTTGACGCCATGCGGTCGGGATAGAAAGGCTCAATGGCATCCATCTTTTCGCCCGTGCCGATGTACTTTATCGGCTTTCCGGTCACGTATTTGACGCTGAGCGCCGCTCCGCCTCTTGTATCTCCGTCAAGCTTTGTAAGCACAACGCCGGTTATATCAAGCATTTTGTTGAAGGTGTCGGCAACGTCGACCGCAACCTGACCGGTCATCGAATCCACCACAAGCAAGATCTCGGTGGGGTTTGTCGCCTCTTTTATCTCGACAAGCTCGTTCATTAAGACCTCGTCGATTTGCAGTCTTCCCGCGGTATCGATGAACACAATATCGTGTCCGTGCTTTATCGCGTGCTCCACGCCCGCCTTTGCGATTTTAACCGGAGATTCCTTGTCTCCCATCGAAAAGACAGGAACTCCTGTCTGCTCTCCGACAATTTCAAGCTGTTTTATCGCCGCAGGACGGTAGACGTCACACGCGACAAGCAGCGGTCTTTTGTTTTGCTTTTTAAGAAGAGCGGCGATTTTTCCGCAGTGAGTGGTTTTGCCCGCACCCTGCAAGCCGCACATCATAACCACTGTCGGGGGCTTTGAGGATATTTCAAGCTTTGCGACGGTCGAGCCCATGATATTACAAAGCTCTTCGTTGACGATTTTGACTATCTGCTGTGCGGGCAGAAGGCTTTCGAGCACCTCCGAGCCGACCGCACGCTTTGAAACCACGTTTACAAATTCCTTTACCACCTTGAAGTTGACGTCGGCTTCAAGGAGCGCAAGCTTAATTTCCCTCATTCCGACCTTGACGTCCGCCTCGGTCAGCTTGCCCTTGTTCCTAAATATTTTAAAAGCCTCGGAAAGCTTATCCGCAAGACTCTGAAACATTGATTGTCCTCCGAAAATTTGCAGTCTTACTGCAATATACTCTCAATTATTGTGTTTATGCCGACAAGCTTTTCATTATCGGGGGGAACGCCGTATTTTTCGGCAAGAGATGAGATTTCCCGCCTGAGCCGAGTGAGCTTTGCCGACAAAGAGATGTAATTTTCATACATGCAAAGATTTTTTTCAAGCTCCTCAAGCGTATTTTCTGCTTTTTTTATACATTCCCGCGCGCCCTGCCTTGTTATTCCGGTAAGCTCGGAAATTTCCGAAAGAGAGAGGTCGTCATTGTAATAATACGAGGTTATCTCCTTTTGCCGTCCGGTGAGCATATTCCCGTAAAATTCAAGGAGAAGAGAAATGCGCAGCCCGTCTGTTTTCACTGTTTATCCCTCATTTCGTAGAAAGGCGGCATAAGTGCGTTTTTATGACGTCTTGACATAAGGTGTAAAGCAAAAAGCTTTACAGACAGTGAGTATACCACATTGCCCGCCTTTTGTCAAGTACCTTTTTCGCTTTTTTTGATTTTTCGCTGTATTTTTTCTTTTGTGTAATATGCACTAATCAGAACGCGAAAAAGCAGCAGGTTGCACAATTGTTCATATATTGTTTATGATTTTTTTTTGCAAACTTCTTGAAGGCAAGACGATTTTATTGTATAATTGTTTTAATAATAAACAGTACCTCAAGGAGAGTTAACCGAGATGAATACACAAATGAAATGGGAAAAAGACAGAATCTTCCCCGTTTTCGGCAAACCGGCAAAGGTTCTTGACGCGCTGATTACAACCTCGATGTCGCGGGATATGCAGCTCACTCTTTCCGCGCTTCAAGGAATAGTCAACCGCACACAGCCGAGGATTTTAATGCTTGACGCCGAAACAAACGAGGGTATGTACACCTGGCCTCGCACAATGGGACTTGAATGGGAAGAAAGAGACGCGCTTGACGTTTTAAAAAAATACATAAACGAGGCGAAGGGCGCAGTTATTTACAGCGAGGAGAAAAGCCCGCATTATTTGAATCTTGCCTCAACCGCCGCCGCAGTGCGCGACGCTCTTCCGATGACAAGAGAGGTTTATTCCGCCCTTCTTGAAAACGGAATTAAGCTTGATATTTTTGACGACCTGACCTCGCTTGATATGACCGCCCGTCGGGAAATCTACCTCTATCTTTACGAAAAATACTGGAAGGACTGCACTCATCGCCTGATTCTCTCCCAGCCCCCGAAGGAGGCTTTCCATTTAAGAGACCTTTGCGCCGCCGCAAAAACCGCGGTAGTCTTTCTTGAAAACCGCAAGGCGGAAGAGCGCGAGGTTTATGAAAAATTCCTTGCCGATATGGAGCCCGGAAACGCGATTGCAATGGGTTGGTACACCGAGGAAAGGTCGGGCATTACGACTGCTGCCTCCTTCGGTCTTTCAACCGTTCCCGCAGACCATTTTGTCAACCCGACGGTTTACGCGCAGGATAAGCCGGTACATATAAGACCCGAAAAAGAGCTTCCCGAGGTTAAAAACAAGATTTACGCCGCACTTTTTGTCAGCGACGGGGACAACATTCAGTATAACGAGCGCTACATGAGAGTATTTTGGGACAAGAGCGCGCCGGATAGGGGCAAAACCTGCATAAACTGGACTATAAGCCCGTCTCTTGTCGACATGGCGCCCGATATAATGAATTACTATTACGACAACTCCACCGAAAAGGACTGCTTTGTGTCGGGACCCTCGGGGCTCGGATACGCGATGCCGGTAAACACCCTTAACGAGGAAATCGAGGCAAAGAACTACGTTAAAAACGACGCCGACTTTGCAAAATACGTAACTCTTTCAAACAGGTATTTTGAAAGGGCGGGACTGCGAGTTGTCACAATATGGGACAATCTCACCGAAAATCAGCGGGATATATACACAAAAGACGCGCCCTATCTGTACGGACTGACCGTTCAGCTTTTCACCGAGGACGTGGAATCGATAACCTCGGAGTGCAACGGCAAGCTCATAAAACAGCTTACCCCGTGTTACTGCACAACCCCCGAGCACTTTATGAGGGTTCTCTCACGCGAGGTCAAAAAGTGGGACGGCAAATCGCCGATGTTTATCGCATGTCAATTTTCAATTTGGGGTTCGATAACGCTTAAAAACATAGCCGAGATTGAGGAAAAGCTAAACGAAATGACGTCTCAAGGCTTTGAATTTGTCCGCGCGGACGACTTTTTCAGAATGTATTACAAAAACAAAAATGAAAACAAATAAATAAAAATTGCGAGGTAATTATTTCAATGAAAAAAAGCATTGTAAGAAGCGTCGTTGCCGCTCTCTTGCTTGCCGCAACGCTGATATCCTGCCAAAGCGGCGGCAATACTACCGAAACGACAACGACGGGAAGGACCAAATCAGAAACCACATTTAACACAACACCCAATACTCCCGCGGCAAAACAGCTTGCATGGCCGGACAGTCAGATTTTCCCGACCTTTAAGGCGCCTACCGATAAGCTTGACGGCTTCCCCGAGGAAATGCTCTCCGACGAAGAAAAGATAACCGTTACCTGCCTTGAAGGACTTGTAAACTCGGTTCAAACGCGAATGGTTGTGCTCAATAACTCCACAAAGACCTGGCTTTCGCAGTATGGCTACCGTTATACTGAAGTATCGGCAATGGGAAAATTCGACATATACAAAAAGTACGCTTCAGAAATCTCGGGAGTCGTGCTTTACTCGGCAAAGCTTAATCCCGAGTATATCAACCTTGCCTGCACCGTGGCAAACACCCTAAGCGCCATTCCGATAACCGAGAACCTCTACAAGCTGTGGTTAAGAAACGGTATTGAGCTTCCGGTCGTCGAGGATCTCAGAGACCTCACAATGAAGTCGACGGTTGATATACATAAATATTTGTTTGAAAACTACTGGGACAAGTGCAACAAGAAAATACTGCTTGTACAGCGCACCGGTCTTTACAACATGCGCGATCTTGCCGCGGCCTGCGGCTCGGCGGTTGTGCATCTCAGCTGTGCGGGAAACGAAGAAACAAGACTGTTCAAAAAAATGCTCCTCACCATGACTCCCGGCGAGTCAATTATGGTGGGCTGGTATGAAGATCAGGAAAGAGAGCTTATGACTGTCGGCGCTCAATGCGGTATTTCCTGCGTCCCCGCAGACTTTTTCAGCAACCCCACGGTATTTTCACAGGACATCAATGTAAATATCAAGAGCGTACCCGACATGCCGGCTCTTGAAAACAAAATCTACATTGCCCTCTATTTCAGCGACGGCGACAACATACAGTACAACATGAACGCCATGAGGGAATATTGGAACTCAAACAGCTCCTCAAGAGGCAAAATACCGGTTAACTGGACAATAAGCCCCGCTCTTGTCGACATAGCGCCCGGAATGATGAATTACTACTACGAGCATTCCACAGACAGCGACTGCTTTGTTTGCGGTCCTTCGGGAATGGGATATACCATGCCGATGAACACTTGGGGACCGAATACGGGCGAGCAGTTTAAGGACACGGATAAGTTCAAGGCTTACATTGAGCTTACAAACCGTTATTTACAGCAATCGGGACTGAGAGTCGTTACCATTTGGGATAACCTCTCAACCTCTCAAAGAAACATATATTCAAGCTCCGGAACCTATCTCTACGGACTGACGACTCAGAATTTCACGAACGCTTCCCTTTCACTCAGATATACAAGCGTTAACAACAACATGCTGATTCAACAGCTTACCCCCGGATATTTCGCCTCTAACGCAGAAGGCACAACTCCGATAACCGACGTTTCGGGCGACATAAGAAACGCGGTATCCTATCTCGGATACGACGGAACCTTCCCGGTATTTGTCTCGCTTCAAATTGACGTTTGGGCTTTCCATCAGGTATCGCAAATCGTAACGCTCAGAGATTATCTTGAGGGCATTTACGGAGAGGGCAAGGTTGAATTTGTCCGCGCCGACCATTACTACAATCTGTATTATGAAGCAAACGGACTGCCTGTCGACGTAACGCTCAAGCCCGAATTAAAGGCTACCGCGACAAGCAATTCGGACGCCGCAATTCTCACAACAGACGGTACCCCTTCAAACGAGAGCATATGGCAGGCTGCGGAAGCCGGCGAGCAGTCGGTAACCTATGACCTTGGCGCAAAGTACCTGCTTTCCGAAATAGCAATCCTTCACGCCGAGACTAACGGCTTTGAGAGCAAATATAATTCAAAGGCGTTCAAGGTCGAGATAAGCTCGGACAACGAAAACTGGAAAGAGGTCGCCTCCGAGAGCAACAACACCCAAAGCTGGTCAACGCTGACCTTCGATGAAACGGAAGGACAGTACGTCAGAATAACCATTACCGACGCGGGAAGCGGAGACGGAATCGCGCGTATCGCCGACGTAAACATTTACGGAAAGGTTGTAAAGTAATATATAAATATTCCCTTTCGGGAAAACAAATACCCGACCCAAGGTGTGAAAATAACACTTTCGGTCGGGTGATTTTTTATTTTATTTACTATCAGTTGTCCCAGTTGTGATACACGTTTTGAACGTCGTCGTCATCCTCAAGCGCTTCAAGCAAATTTGTCATGCTTTCGATATTATCGTCGCCCTCAAGAGTGATATATGCGGAAGGAACCTTGTCAAGCTCCGCAGACATAATTTTATATTTGCCTTCAAGCGCCGCCTTGACCTCTTCAAGATCGCTTATCTCGGTGTATATTTCGAATATATCCCCGTCCGCCTCAAAATCTGCGGCACCCGCTTCAAGCGCGGCTTCCATGACCTCGTCCTCGTCATAGTCGCCTTCCTCGTTGTTTATAAGAATGAGCCCCTTGTCGGTAAACATGTAGCTGACGCAGCCCTGGGTGCCGAGATTTCCGCCGTACTTGTCAAAATAGTGGCGGATATTTCCGGCTGTGCGGTTTTTGTTGTCCGTGGCGGTGGTAACTATCAGCGCAACGCCGCACGGACCGTATCCCTCATAGGTGTACTCTTCATAAACGACTCCGTCGGCTCCCGACGCCTTCTCGATAATTCTTTTAATATTGTCGTTGGGAACGTTTAACTGCTTTGCCTTGGCGATAAGGTCGCGCAGCTTTGTGTTTGCAACGGGGTCTGCCCCGCCCTCACGCACGGAAATTGATATCTCCTTGCCGATTTTGGTGAAAACCTTTGCCCTTTGCGCGTCGGTCTTCTCCTTTTTATGCATTATATTTTTCCATTTACTGTGTCCTGACATACAATTCTCCTGTCAATTTAAATTTTTTCGGGTGTTTTAAGGCAGATAAGCTTCAGCGCGCTCCCAAGCACAGTGTTTGTCGCTTTGGTAATCGCAAGCCTTGATTTTTTTGTGCTCTCACTGTTTGCCGACAAAATCGGGCATTCGTGATAGAAACGGTTAAAGGCGGTGCATACGTCAAGAATGTATCTTGTAATATACGAGGGCTCGTACTCGGCAAGCGCCTTTTGCACAACCTCCGAAAAACGCGAAAGCGCCTTTGCAAGCTCACATTCCTCGGTATTCGTTACCGCTATACTGTCTGTTATACCGCCGTTTATTTCGTCTTTTGCCTTTGATAGAATCGAGCAGGTGCGGGCGTAGGTGTACTGTGCGTACGGACCTGTGTTCCCTTCAAACGAGAGCGCGTCCTCCATATTAAAGGAGCTGTCCTTAATAATGGAGTTGAGCAGATAATAGAATATAATGGCGCCGACTCCCACAGCCTCGGCTGTCTCTTCCTTGTTTTCAAGCGTGGGATTTTTCTCGTCTATAACCGCCTTGACCTTTTGAATGGCGGCGGCAAAAATGTCGCGCAGCAGCAGCACATTTCCGTGCCGCGTGGAAAGCTTCACCCCTCCGACACTGATAGTTCCGTAGGGAACGTGTACAAGCTCGGAGTACCAGTCGTATCCCATAAGCTCGACCACCTTAAACCACTGGGCAAAGTGGAGAGACTGAGCTGCCGCCGTAACGTATATGCACTTGTCAAAGCCGTACTCCCGCTTTCTGTAAACCGCCGCGGCGATATCCCTTGTGGGATAGAGGGTTGAGCCGTCCCTTTTGAGAATCAGGCAGGGCTGCATACCGTACTCCGAAAGGTCGACAATTGCCGCGCCGTCGTCGATTTTAAGAAGGTTCTTTTGCCTTAAAATCTCGACCTGCTCGGGCATTTTGTCGGTGTAAAAGGACTCTCCGTTATACGAATCAAAGCTTATATCAAGCTGTTTGTAGGTCTTTTCGTACTCGGCAAGCGATATTTCCTTAAACCATTTCCAAAGCTCGGTGTTCTCCTTATCCCCCGTTTCAAGCTTGTGAAACTCTTCTCTTGCCTTATCGTTAAGAGTCGGGTCCTTTTCAGCCTCATTGTGGAACCTGACGTAAAGGTCGACAAGAATATCTATTCCGCCCTTTTCCACCTCCTCGCGACTGCCCCAAAGTCGGTACGCGGTAATGAGCTTTCCGAACTGCGTGCCCCAGTCGCCAAGATAATTTATACCGATGCATTTGTAACCGGCAAACTCATGAAGCAGCTTTATCGAATGACCTATGACCGTGGTGCCGAGGTGTCCTATATGAAAGGGCTTGCAAATATTTGGCGAGGAATAATCGATAACGACGGTTTTGCCCTTGCCGATGTCGCTTTTTCCGTAGTCGCTTCCCTTTTCGAGTATTTCGCAAATCACCTTTTTTGAATAGTACTCCGGTGAAATATTTATGTTGAGATAACCGTTTACCGCCCTTACCTTTTCTATAACTCCGGGCAGTGACAGGGACTGTGCGATGCTTTGGGCAATTATCGCGGGAGATTTATGAAGCAGCTTTGCAAACTTAAAGCAAGGTAACGCCAAATCGCCCATGTCCTTGTCGGGAGGATACTCAAGCATCATATATATATCGGAGGACAGACTGTCATTTACGCCGTAAAGCTTTGAAATGACAGAAGAAATGCCCGCTGAAATCTGTTTTTTTAATGCCTGCATTTTATTTTCCTTTTTCAAACGCTTAAATTTTTATTATTGTACCACAAATTTTTCTCACATGCAATAGCAGAAAGGAAGATTTTTCGGAAAATAGCGTCATAAATCAAAAAACGCCGAAAAACCGGAAGGGCTTTGACCCTTCCGGCAAGCTTATCAGTAAATAAAATAAGTCAATCGCATTTAACGCGGCGGCTTTGTCCTTTATATTCTGCACCGCAGCGCCGAACACTTCCGGATCATCCGATAAAAACGCGGAGAACGCGGTATACTTCGAATCGTTCACAAATTCTTCATATATTATATTCTTTTTTGAAAAAAGTCAAGTGTTTTATATTATTTTTTTAAAATCAAACAAATTTCCTATAATTTGTCGTGTGAATCGCCGCTTGTGCTTGCCGGCGCAGCTTTGTAAAGGCGTTTTTTTGATATGCGTCGCAAAAAAGCGGGAGCCGTGCTTGCATTTTTAGTCGGTATATGATAAAATAGAGACATAGAACAAACTGTGAAAGGAAATACTCTTATGGCACTTATTCATATGGATTTTTTCTCTGAGGCGCTCGGAATGTGCGTCAACGCCGACGTAATACTGCCTCAAAAAAGCGCGTCCCTCATAGGAATGAAAACCGAGCGGGGCGACACCTTCAAAACTCTTTACCTGCTCCACGGGCTCTCCGACGACCACACAATTTGGCAAAGGAGAACCTCAATCGAAAGATATGTTTCGGACAAAAATTTGGCGGTCGTTATGCCCAATGCTCACAGAAGCTGGTACACCGATATGAAATATGGCGGAGCGTATATGACCTACATAACAAAAGAGCTGCCCGCGCTCTGTCGTTCCTTCTTTAACGGAATGAGCGACAAGCGGGAGGACAACTTTGTGGCGGGTCTTTCAATGGGCGGGTACGGCGCGCTTAAAATGGGACTTTCAAACCCCGACGGCTTTGCCGGCATTGCTTCATTTTCGGGAGCCATTGACGTTTACAGACGCGTAAAAGAGGCTCCTGAACATATGAAGCCCTATTGGGAGAGCATTTTCGGGGACGCCGAGAGCGTCAAAAACTCGCAAAACGACATTCGCTATCTTGCAAAAACCGCAGCCGAAAAAGGAGGACCCCTGCCCGCAATCTATATGTGGTGCGGCACCGAAGATTTTCTTCTTGGCGAGTCAAGAGAAGCGTCAAGGTATCTTGCCTCATTCGGGTATGATGTAACATACAGTGAGGGACCGGGCGACCATTCATGGAAATACTGGGACGAGCAGATTATAAAAGCCATAGATTTCTTTATGAAACTAAAATAAAACCAAGCGCAAATTCGGGCGCACAAAGCAGGTCCGCACCCTTTTTAAGAGTGCGGACAGCTTATTTGCGGTTTTTTATTGTTTTTCGCAATATTCAAGCACGGAAAGCAGCATTTGGGCAGCCTCGGCGCGTGTTATCGCGCTTGAATGTCCGTTATAGCTATTTGTGTCGATTATGCCTGCGCTTGCCGTGGTGGCAAGGGCTTCCTTTGCCCAGTCGGGTATGCTGTCCCCGTCGGCAAACACCTCACATTCTCCCGTCGGCTCCATTTCAAGGATGTTGTATATCATGAGCGCCGCCTGAGCCGTTGTGATATTCGTTGCGGGGCTGAACACCGTGTCGCCTTTAAGCTTCATACCGGTAACGTACCCTTTTTCCTCGGCGTAAGCAATATAGCTTTTTAAGTGTTCGGGTATACTGCTATCGTCCGCAAAGGCGGTCCTTGCTTTGGGGTTATACTCTACCTCAACTCCCGCGGCTTTCATGACCATTGCCAGAAATTCATCCCGCCGTACCTTGCCTTCCGGATTAAAGTATGAAACGCCGCAAACCGTATCTGCTGTCAAAATTCCTCTTTCGGCAAGAATCATTGCCGCAAGATGCGCGCTGTTTTCGTCCATATCAAAATACTTTATATCGGTAAGACTTTCACGCACGTCAATTTCAACAGTCATTTCTTTGGGATTTTTGCCGAACTCATCGGTCACAATATAAGTGAAGCTGTCCTTACCCGTAAAGCCTTCTATCGGCTTGTAGCAATAGTAACCGCCCGAAGCGTCAATAAGCTTTATTGTTCCGTTTTCGGGATATGAAATAATCCGATAGCGCATAACGTCCTCGGGCGCGCCGCCCTTTGCAAGATAAGAATAGCACGCCACTCCCTCAATGGTCTCCACTCCTTCAAGCTTTTCGGCGTCTTCAACCTCGGGCGCACTGCCGTCGGCGTTTGCTATTGTTATTTTGCACTTTATGGCAAGGGGCTGTGAGGTGCTGACGCTTCCCGCCACAAAAGAAGTCTCAAAGCCGTTTTCACCGGTCGGAATGAACTTCAGCTTTTCTATGCTCTTTCTTGAAATAATTTGATTTTTCATTACGGGAATACCCGAAAGTCTGAGCTCGCCGCACTCTCCCTCCGGCAATGTGAGAATTGTAATACTTGCAATCTTATTCACCCCGAGGGCTTCTTCAAAATCCTCAGCCTTAAAGCTGACCTCCCTGCCAAGCGTTCCGCTCTTGGCAATTTCCATATCGTTTGCTATGACGTCGAGCCCGTATGAGAGCTTATTTGACGAGGCAAATACACCGACTCCCGTGGTAAATAGGAGCAGCAGAACCGTAACGAGTATTAAAGCTTTCTTTTTCATGACATACCTTCCTTTTTTGTTTTATGGGTTTTTCAGATAATAATTTTTACAAAGCGGGAAACTTTTATACATTCTTACGGTAAATTAATAAAAAATTATTGTATTGGTTATATTTTTAGGTTATAATTGAGAAGACGTATACTGTAAATTCGGACGTGTTTACTTATGGATATTATTATCGGCGCCTCAGACGCCGGGACAACCGTGCTTTGCTATCTCACAAAAAGGCTTAACTTGTCTCACCGCGCGATCTCCCGCCTCAAAAGGCTTGAAAACGGAATAACGCTTGACGGCAGACGCGTGACGGTTCGCGCCCTGCTTTGTGAGGGCAGCCTGCTCTCGCTTATGTGCGAGGACCTGCCCGAGGAGGTCAACCCGTATATCGAGCCGGTTTTTCACGAGCTTTCGATTTTATATGAGGATGAGGACATTGTTATCCCGAATAAGCCCGGCAAAATGCCGACTCACATTTCAAGAGGGCATACAAGGGACACTCTTGCAAACGCGCTTGCATATTACTATCGGGACGTGCCCTTTGTCTTTCGAAGCGTCAACCGCCTTGACAGGGACACAAGCGGCGTTTGCATTATTGCAAAAAACCGCAAAAGCGCGGGAGCGCTCTCTGAGCAGCTTGCCTTGGGGCTTATTTGTAAAAAATATATCGCTGTACTCTCCGGGCGCATTTTGCCCGAATGCGGGACAATTGAAGGATACATTCGCAGAACGCAAAACAGCATAATTACAAGGTGCGTTTGCGAAAAGGACGAAGAAGGCGCAAAATACGCAAAAACCGAATACAGGCTTATCGGATATGAAAATAACATGTCTATTGTCGAGTGCGAGCCGAAAACCGGAAGAACCCATCAGCTCAGAGTCCATTTTGCCTCTGTGGGGCACCCGATAGTCGGCGACAGCCTTTATTCCATACCCTCGCCGCAAATTTCCCGTCAGGCGCTGCACGCCTTTTCAATAAGCTTTATTCATCCTTCCTCGGGAGAAAAAATGACGGTAAGCGCTCCTGTTCCCGATGATATTTTATCTTTACTTGGCAGAAAGGAATTACACCCATGAACAACGAAACGGAAAAACAAAAAATCAAATTCAAGGACAAAATAAAAAAATTCCCCCATGACGCCGCGCAGTGGTTTCGCTCCACGCCGCGCTATTTTCGCGTATTCCTTTCTGTTGCCGCGCTTTGCGCACTGCTTCATATTATTTCGGGCTTTATACCCGCCTTTGCCGACTTTATGATAAGATATCCTAATTCTGCGGTTCGATGGGCTTTGGCGCAAATTACAAATTTTTTCCCCTTTTCTCTTGCGGAAATGGTTGTTATGCTGCTTCCGATTATTGTCTTTGTGCTATTTTACTTTTGCGCCTATTTTTGCAAGGAGGAGCACAAAAAAGGATACACAAGATATCTTTGCTTTCTTCTTTCCGTGCTTTGCACCTTCTATTCCCTCTTTGTTCTCACCCTTGCTCCCGGTTATCGCGGAACCACCCTTGCAAATAAGCTTGAGCTTGAGCAAAAGGACGTGAGTGCCTCCGAGCTTTACGACACCTCGCTTTGGCTTTCCTCCAAGATCGAAAATTATACCGACAAGGTGTCATACGGCAATGACGGCTTCTCACATATGCCCTACTCTCTTGACACAATGTGCGAGAAGCTCAACGACGCATATTCGGAGCTTGCAAAAGAATATAAATTCATATCAAAGCTGCGCTCAAATCTCAAGTATGTTATTTTGAGCGAGCCTATGACCTATACTCATATTTCGGGAGTTTACACCTTCTACACCGGCGAGGCAAATCTCAACGTCAATTTTCCCGACTACACGCTTCCCTTTACCGCCGCCCACGAGCTGGCGCACCAGCGCGGCACGGCTCCCGAAAACGAGGCGAACTTTGTGGCTTTTCTCGCCTGCATGAAATCGGATGACCCGTATATTCAGTACAGCGGATATGTAAATATGCTTGAATACTGCATGAGCGCGCTTTCAGAAGCAGACTCCTCCCTTTACATTGATTTTTATAAAACGCTTGACAAAAAAGTTGTCGGCGAGTTTTACGCATATTCGGATTTTTACGAAAAGTACCGCGAAAATGTGGCGGCAAGCGTCAGCGGAACAATAAACGACACCTATTTGCAGTCACAGGGGCAAAGTGCGGGAACCCGAAGCTACGGGCTTGTGGTCGACCTTGCCGTGGCATACTATCACACCCTTGACGACTGATTTCAACTTTTTTGATATTTCGAATATTATATTAATATTAGAGTTATTAAAGTGCGGCGACCGACAAAATTTTTTTCACGGGATCATATTATGTCGCTGTATTTACATTGAGTTCATATATCGGTGTTACAATAAAAACAGACAATCAATACGCGGAGTGTTATAACGCCGCTATAAAGACATTTGATATTACGTACGGAGAGGTCCCACGGGACTTACAATATAGAATAGATGAAAAAAATAGTTATTAATGGAATGAAAAGGCTCGGCGGGGAAATTGAAATAAGCGGTATGAAAAATTCCGCGCTCCCTATTGTTTATTCCACATTGTTGATAAACGGAAAATGCACTGTTGACAATATTCCTTTTGTGAACGACGTTATGCTGTCTCTTCAAATTCTAAAGCATCTCGGCGCAAAGGTGGATATTATAAACAGCTCCTGCGTTGAAATAGACACAACGGATATAAGTCTTTGCGAGCCGCCTATGGAGCTTGTGCGGCAGATGAGAGCCTCATATTATCTCATGGGCGCACAGCTCGGGAGATTCGGGACAGCGCACGTCTGTTATCCCGGCGGGGACGATTTCGGAATGAGACCTATCGACCAGCACATAAAAGGGTTTGAGTCACTGGGCGCCAAGGTAAACGTCTCGGGCGGTTACATAGACATCGAAGCGCCAAACGGTCTGTCGGGCGCAAACGTCTTTTTTGACGTTGTATCTGTAGGAGCTACCGTCAACGTTATTCTTGCGGCTGTAAAAACCGAAGGAGTGACAATAATCGAGAGCGCGGCAAGAGAGCCGCATATAGTCGACCTTGCAAACTTTCTCAACACCTGCGGCGCGCAAATAAGCGGCGCGGGGACAGACACCATAAAAATAACGGGCGTTAAGGAGCTTCACGGCTCAAATTATACAATAGTTCCCGACATGATCGAGGCGGGGACCTATATGGTCGCCGCGGCAGTCGCGGGAGGCAGGGTCAAAATCAACAACATTATCCCAAAGCACCTTGAGTCCATATCGGCAAAGCTGCTTGAAATGAACGTAACGGTTGAAGAGATGGATGATTATGTAATTGTCTCAAGAGAGGGCGAGCTTTCCTCCTGCAACATAAAAACCCTTCCCTATCCGGGCTTTCCGACAGATATGCAGCCCCAGTTTGCCGCCGCTCTTTGCTATGCAAACGGAGTCAGCCATATTTCCGAGGGAGTTTGGGACAACCGATTCAGATATATCGACGAGCTGCGATGCATGGGCGCAAATATCGACGTTTCGGGAAGAAACGCAACAATAAAAGGTCGTCCTCTCTCGCTTACCGGCGCGGCTGTGCGAGCAATTGACATAAGGGCGGGAGCAGCAATGATAATTGCGGCGCTTGGCGCCTCGGGGCGAACCGAAATAGCCGGAGTCGAGGTCATAGAGCGCGGATACGTGGATATTGTGGGTAAGCTGTCAGCAGTCGGCGCCGACGTGTTCAAGCTCGGCGAATAAACCTTTTCAACACTTAAAAATAATTAAATTATATACGGAGCGGGGCTTCTCATAAAACATGAGGCAGCCCCCGTGAATTTATGAGAAACATAAGCATTGGAAGCAATGACAAGGGTCAGCGCCTTGACAAATTCCTTTCAAAAGCCCTGAAAAATCTCCCCGCGTCTCTTATGTACAAGCTTATACGAACAAAGAAGATAAAGGTCAACCGAAAGCGTGCCTCACCCTCGCAAATACTGCTTGAAGGCGACACCGTTCAGCTTTTTATCAGCGAGGAATTTTTTGACGAGACTAAGGTCGACGAGGCGTTTATGAAGCTGACTCCGAGGCTTGATATAATTTATGAGGATGAAAATATAATTCTTTGCGACAAGCGCTCGGGAATGATAGTTCATCCGGACGAAAATGAGCAGGTAAACACGCTTATTTCCCACATAAAAGCCTACCTTTACCGCAAAGGGGAATATGACCCCGCAAAGGAAAACTCCTTTGCTCCCGCTCTTTGCAACCGAATCGACCGCAACACCGCAGGCATTGTAATTGCGGCAAAAAACGCCGAGGCGCTCAGAATTATAAACGAAAAAATCAAAAACAGGGAGATAAACAAAAGATATCTCTGCGCCGCGCACGGTCACTTTGACAAAAAGCACGATATTTTAAAAGGCTATCTTGTCAAGGACGGCGACAGCAATACGGTAAAAATTTCAAAAGAGCCTCCCAAAAATACCGAAAACGTCAAGACAATTGTCACAGAATATACCGTGCTTGCAGAGAAAAACGGTCTTTCTCTGCTTGAAATAAACCTCATCACCGGAAGAACGCATCAGATAAGAGCGCACCTTTCGTTTATCGGGCATCCGCTGCTTGGCGACGGAAAGTACGGCATCAATAAGGACGACCGTCAAAAGGGCTACAAGCATCAGGCGCTTTACGCCTATATGCTGACCTTTAATTTTGCCACTGACGGCAAAAGTTTAAGCTATCTTGACAAAAGGACCTTTACAATTGACCGCTCTAAGATTTGGTTTGTCGGAGAATTTGATTTATGATTACCCTTTTTTTAATTGTAATTTCAGCCGCTCTCACCTCGCTTTCTCTGATTTTTCACCCCCTTGCCCTTTTTGCTTTTGTTTCAATCTCGCCGTTTTTTTATGTACTGTACAATGCGGCAAATAAGAAAATCAAGCTGCGGCGTGCGTATCTTTATGGGCTTTTGTGGTCGTTTGTCTACTACATTATAAATTACCATTGGTTTACATACCTGTATCCCATGGAGTTTATGGACATAACGCCCCTTGAAGCGCTCGGGTTAATTGCGCTTTGCTGGCTGGGGCTCTCACTGTTTCAAACACTCGAAATGGCGTTTATCGCCCTTGCTTATCGGGGTACGGCATATCACCGCTTTCTCTCGCCCGTGCTTTTTGCAAGTATTTGGACTGTGTTTGAGTACCTGCAAACGCTGACCTGGACGGGTGTGCCTTGGGCAAGGCTCTCGCTTTCTCAGGTCGGATTTTTGCCGGCGCTTCAAAGCGCGTCGCTGTTTGGCTCGCTGTTTGTCAGCTTTATAATTGTGCTTGTCAACGGATATCTTGCCCTTGCGTTCATTGAATTTAAAAACAGCGGAATAAAGGCAAAAAAGACTGTAATATACGCCCTTGTCGCACTTTCTGTCTTTTCTTTAAATATTATATTCGGGCTTTTTTGCATGGGACTTCACAGAGAGAACAAAGAACGCGCTGTCAAAGTTGCGCTGATACAGGGAAATATCTCCTCAAATGACAAGTGGCAAATGAGCGCCCGCGATTCGCTTGAGCTGTATGTCAAAATGACCTATGAAGCCTCCGAGAAGGAAAAAAGTCAAACAGACGGTGACGCGGCAGGTGGCATTGACTTTGTCGTATGGCCTGAGACAGTCATCAATTACCACATGATGAACGACGAAGAGGCGGTAGACTCAGTAAAGGCGCTTGCAAAGGACACGGGAGCCGTGATACTTGTCGGCACCTTTGACTCTGACGAAAGCAACGAATACAACGCAATTATCGCCTTCTTCCCCGACGGCAGTGTTGACAGTAACCCTTATTATAAACAGCACCTTGTGCCCTTTGGCGAATATCTTCCGATGAAGGGATTTATAAAAACCTTCCTTCCCATGCTTGCAAGCATGAATATGTTTGAAGACGAGATTACGCCCGGCACCGACAGCGCGGTCATAGAGACCGAAAAAGGCGCTGTAGGCAGACTGATTTGTTTTGACTCTATCTATCAGTCGCTTGCAAGAAAAAGCGTAAAGGACGGCGCCGAAATTATCATGCTTTCGACAAACGACTCTTGGTACACAAACTCCGCGGCGGTCTATCAGCACAATTCTCATGCAGTCCTGCGAGCCATAGAAAACAGACGATGGATTGTGAGAGCCGCAAATACCGGTATAAGCTCGGTTATAACCTCAAGCGGTGAGACAGTGGAATACCTTCCTCCTCTTGTTGACGGGTATATGGTACAAACGGCGTATATGACAAGCTCGAGATCTCTTTACTCATACGTCGGGGATATATTCGTGCTTTTCGCCGCGGGATTCATTATCCTTGAGGGCGCCTTTGTACTGCGTGAAAAAATAAAAAATCGGCACAAATAAGCCGTTTTAAATGAGCCGTTCCGCGCGGAACGGCTCATTTGCGTTTTATTAGCTTTTTTAAATCAATAAACCCCGGCAAGAATATCTTTTACGGTTTTGTAGAGACAATCGATATCTTTTAAGGTGTTAAAATATCCGAAGCTGACTCTTATTGCCCCACCGCTCGGCGTTCCGATGGTTTTGTGCGCAAGGGGCGAGCAGTGAAGACCGGCTCTGACGCATATTTTTCCCTTGTCAAGCAGCTCTGCCGCCTCCTCGCAGTCGATATTCTTAAAATTAAAGAGAAGTACTCCGCCGCCATTTTCTTCGGGACAATAGACCTCTATTCCCTTGGTGTGAAGAAGCATATCCTTTGCGCGTGCCATAAGCACGCTTTCTTTGTTTCCGATTTCTTCTGCGCCGACCCTTCTTACAAATTCGATTCCCGCTTTGAGAGTGTATATTGCGGGCATCGGCAGAGTCCCCGCCTCAAGCCGCTCGGGAAGAGCGCTTGGCATTTGTTCATCCATAGAATTTACGCCGTTGCCTCCTTCGCACATGGTTTTTATTTTGTCGCCTTCAACACCCTCTCCGAAGAGCACAAAGCCGCTGCCCATTATTCCAAACAGTCCTTTATGCCCCGGCGCGCATATGGCGTCGGCGTTTACTTTTCCTATATCTATATTACAGCTGCCCGCAGACTGTGAGGCGTCGACAACAAAATATATGCCGTACTTTTTGCACAGCCTTCCAAGCTCGGCAAGCGGAAGCTCTCTTGAACAAATATTGCTTTTATGGCACGCCACAAGCATTTGTGTATCGGGGCGGATATTTTCCCTGACGGAATTTAAAATATCCTCTGCACTTTTTGCACTGCTGTAAACCGAATATTCTATACCCTGCTCTTGAAGCTTTACTGCAACCCGTCTTACGCTGTTATGCTCGATATCCGAAATGAGAATATGAGAATTCTTTCTTGCAAGCCCCTTTATGGCAATATTGAGCGCTTCGGTTGCGTTGTGCGTGAACGCCACTCTTTCGGGAGAAGAGGAACCAAGCAGTGAGGCAACGCCGACTCTTGAGTCAAAGAGCGCTTTTGCCGAATTTCTTGAGAGAATATGCCCGCCCCTGCCCGGGTTTCCGGCGCACTCTCTCATTGACAAAGCAAGCGCGTCGTATACAGCCCTCGGCTTTGGAAAGGTGGTTGCCGCGTTATCAAGATAAACCATGACAAATTACCCTACCTTACGCCGCTGTCGGTTCTTATGAACTTGCCGTAAGACACGTCGGAAACCGAAAGCACCTTATACGCCTTAAATTCGTCGGCACAGGGTATCTCAACTCCAAACGAACAACCCGCCGCAGTATATCTTGCGGGCAGGCGCACCACCTCGGCGCTTATCTGATTTCTTTCAAGCACATATTTTATCTTCATTGCGGCAGTATTTGTCACCGCCGTTATTAAACATCTTTTCATTTCATGACCCTTTCTTAAATGAGCTCTGATGCTGCAATTGCGGCACCAGTAATCATAATATGAAATTTGCGCTCCTTAGTTGACATGTTGAAGCTCTTTTGATATAATAATGAAAACAAAAAAAGGCGGAAAAATATGATACTTAATATTTTGGATACAGGCGAGTTTGCCTTTCTCATTACCGATAAAAGCGGAAAAATAAGCAAGCGCTTGGATAAGGACGATCCGCGCGTAGAGCTTCCACCCGCCGCGCATTTTACTATAAGACAATGCAATAACACAAAGGCAAACCCGCTCTATTACATATGGTATTTTATCAAAATGTACCTTTTTACAATAGTGCGCGCCTTCTTTCTGTTCCGCAAAAAAATAAACGAGGAGATCTCGCCGATTTTTCTTGAAGCCGAGCTTGAATGTGTAAAAGAAAGCGATGAAAGCACGCTGATTTTCGAAAAGTCCTCTCTTTCCTCTTTTGACGAGCTTTTTGTCGCGCCGAAAATTGTTGTTGACCGCGCTATAAAGCTTGTCTCGCTCTCCTATTTTGCCGATGAAGACACAATAAAGCTTAACAGACGAAAACAGTTTTTAAGAAGCATTTCTTCTCCTTCAATGCTTTTTACAATTGACGCGCTTGTTTTTGTTTACGCGTCTATTGAGGAGCTTTTTAATGTGTGCGCCTTTTGCCTCTACCTGCTTCCCGTCATCGCCGCGCTTATGCTTTTTATGATAATAAGAGCCAAATCGGCGTATAAAAAATATATCGCAACGCTTAAAAATCAAGTCGGATATATGAACGGAGAATTTAAAAAAATCGATTAATCAAAACAGATACGCTCCGCATATTATTTACTAAAAAATAATATGCGGAGCTTTTATTATGACCTCACTATATTCTCTTCTTTTGGAAGAGTCGCAGGCGACCTATATCTACCCCACAGAAGGATGCGGATATTATACAAGAATTTGCGGCAGTACCCTTTACATATTTTTTTGCTGTGAGAAATACGAGCGCAGCTTGCTAAAGGAGCTTTTTTACCATCCCGCGCCATATAAAAACATGGAGAAGAGGTGGCGCTGTCATTACGGCGCGCTGAAAATTTGGAAGGCAATACTGCCCTATATCAAAGAACAGCTGCTGAGTGATAAAATAAAGGGTATTAATATTTCGGGGTTCGGATACGGCGGGGCTGTTGCCATGCTGTGTCACGAATACGTGTATTTCAACAGACCTAAATTACGGGCTTATATTTTCGGTTCGGCTTTCGGAAGCCCGAAGGTGTTTTACGGCAGGCTTCAATATGGTCTTGCAATGCGCTGGAAAAGCTTTGTCTTTGTCAACGGTATATCCGACCCCATAGTAAAATCGCCAAGGATTTTGGGATACCGCAGAGTCGGAAAACAGCTTACTATAGGAAAAGCCGGCGACACTCAAAAGAGCGCCGCCGACCGGGATATTAAAGATTATTTAAATGACCTTACGTTTGTGTAAAAAAACGTTTTACGGTCTTATTATCGGGTTGCCCGAATCGGAGCTTGGATTTTTTAGCTCGTTTTTAGTTACAAGATAGTCGTAAAGCTTTATTGCAAACCAGAAGACAAATATACCGACAATGCCTCCGACAGACAGACCGCCGCTTGCCATAGGAATAAACATTGCAACGAGGGTCGGAAGGAAAACTCTGATTATATAGACTATAAATACAGCCTTCAGGGCTTTTAGTCCGTCTTTGTTGAAAACGCCCTCTTCCTCGCCGGTGAGCGTTATGCCGAACCTTGAGCCGCGCCCGCCAATAGACTTAAAAAATGCTGTGGCAAAATAAAATAGGAATACCATGGCAAGGGTGTTAAGCACGCTCGGAATCACGGCGTACGCCAGGTCCCTCAGCGTTAAATTCTGACCGGCTTTAACGGCAATATTAATCTTGCCGTCCTCAAGTGTCACTTTAACCGCGTCCCTTCCGGCTCCGAGCGAGCTTGTTAAATTCGAATTTATCGAGTCTATGTCCTCCTCCTTCATTTCGGCAGAGTTTTCAAATGCAATATTCATCTCGGTTGTAGAATTTATTTCAAAAAAGTCTGCCGGAACCGCCATTAAAAACATCACGGTAAGAAAGGTAATCACCGTTCCGATAATTGAAAACACCATTAATATCTTTGACACAACGGCAAGGACATTCGAGGCTCTTTTCAGAGCCTCGTATTTTATACTTGAAGAGCTTATATCGTTCACTTTAAAATCCTCCGTAAATCGGCTTACTCTGCGCTCTCTGTGCTGTCCCACCATTGCAGGCTGTTGAACATCAGCGCCACCGCGGTGCTGAATCCGAAAGCACATTCGGTATTTGCCTTGGTTTCGTCCGTTTTATTGCCCCAAGAGGTCCAGATGAGACCCTTGCTGTTTCTGTTTGAATAAGCGGTCATCGCGTTAAGCTGCAGCCATTCAAGAATACTGCGGTCATTTTTAAATACAGCGTATCTGTATACCCAGCGGGTCAAAATGCCTTTAAAGCCGTGAAGATCGTGGTTGTTGCCGTCCTCAACGTTCACGACACCGTTTCTGAACATATCCTCAATGGTGTATTTTACCGCGTCATCCGCGTATTTAATATATTTTTCGTCGTTTGTATTCTGATATATCAGCGTGCAAGCTCCTATAAAGGTGCCCTGATTGTAGGTAGAAGCCCAAGTGTTTGTCGCTTTTGACTCGAGTGTGTACGAATCGTAGATATGACCCTTCTGGTCGGAAAGGTGCTCGACCACCCAATCGATAATCGCCTTTGCCTTTTCGTTATAGCTGTCGTCTTTGCTTATCTGCGCGATATAGCACGCGGCAATGGCGGCGGGGCAGTTTACGCAGGAGTTTTTCGAGGCATTGTCGGTTTTCCAGAACATTCCGCCTTCATTTGTGTCCCATGCTCTGCGATATACGCCGTCAAACGCCGCCTTTGCGGCATTGTAATAGGATTTTTCGCCGGTGAGTAGGTATATTCTCAGATATGCAATGGTTATCCACATGATATCGTCGTTAAATTCGTTATTAAGCCAAGTCCGCCCGTTTTTTTGCTCAAAAGCACTTGCATATCCTTTCACATAGCTGAGATATGTTTCGTCCTTTGTCGCCTCGTACGCGTCTACAAAGGTTTCAAGCATCTCGGCGGCGTCCCAAAACCACGTGCCGTCAATAGTGTTGCCTCTGACAAACCGCTTTCTGAATTTACTGTATACGTCTCTTGCCATTTCCTCATAGGTAAGACCGGTTTCAATGCAGTATAAATAGTCGCCGACTCCCTCCTCTGAAAGGGTGCGGTCAAGGGCAAGGTTACTTGCATCGGTCGCATAATCGGAGGTTATATAGGTTCTTATAAAATAGCCGACAGCGCTTTCGGTCATCTTGTCGTCCGCGCCGCAGATAACAATTTTATTTCCGACAGCCTTTATAACATACCGGTCGCCTGTAAGTCCCTCTCCTATGGCAGTTGCCGTTTCCTCACGCTCGGTATTTCCGATAAGAATTTCATATTTCGGTATAACATAGTCGTCTTTTTCTCTCGGAATATAATCGTCATTCATTTCAAGAGACACGCCGAATTTATCCCTTATCGCATTGCGAAGCGCAACCGAAGCGTTTTTAATGGTTTCTTTTGCTCTGGCGCTTCGAACAATTTGAAATTCCGACTCTCCGTTATTTACAATTTTCAGCATTTTGCCGTCATCTGCGGAGCCCGAGTCCTTGCAGGACACAAAGAGCGTAATACAAGGCAGAAGCATTCCGACAATCAAAAGCATACTGACTATCTTTTTCATAAGTGCAAATTCCTTTCAAAGTCACCGCCAAGGCGGAAAATATATTGATTATATTATATATTCTTTCGCTCTTAATTTCAAGTACTATATTTATTTTTCGTAATATTGCTTAAAAATCGGCGCAGTATATTGTGTAAAACGCACAAAGCTCAGCCTATTTCAAGCTCCTTCAAAGAGTTTACGTAGATATCCGCGCACGCTTCTTTATCTTTTTCAAAAGGCTCATTTGACTTGTCGTAAACCGCAAGCACGTGATATCCGAAGTCCTTTGCGGTTTTTATCGCAAAAAACGAGTCCTCGAATATCCATACCTTATCCTTGTCCGCGCCGCACCTTTCAAGACACACGTCAAAAACCAAGGGGCTGGATTTGCCCTTCCCGACCTCGGTACAGGTTACCATAAAATCAAACAGGTGATAAACTCCGAGCTTTTTAAGCACGCCCTCCGCCATATATCTGTCGGTTGCGGTGGCAACGCACATTCCGACTCCTTTTTCATGAAGAGAGGTGAGCAGTTCAAGCGCCCCTTCCTTGAAGGTTGCCTCATTTTCGTAAAAATCCTCCATGGTCCTGTTGAACATGTGCGCAAGTTGATTTTCGGGAATATCAAGCGAATATTTTTTGTCAAAATACTTGGCAACCTCGGCGGTTGTCATTGTCCGTATGTCGTCTCTTGTCTCGGGAAAAGGCGTAATTCCCATTGAAAGCAACAGTCGGTCTGCTGCGGTGTCCCATGCGTACATGCTGTCGACAATAGTTCCGTCCATATCGAATATGGCGTATTCAATGTCGCTTATTTTCTTCTTTTTCATGATATTTCCCTGCTCCTTACGGTTTTCATAAGTAAGTTAAAGTCTGTCTGCCAGTATATTAAAAGGGTTCCTTCCTTAACGCTGACCTCGGCGTCATTTGAAATAAAGCTGTTGCTCACTCCCATCGGATAATCAAAGGAAAGCTCACCGTCAAGGAGCGTATAAGAGAGCCCATTTTCAAATACCCCGCGCGAGATTTTTGAAATTGAAAACACCGAAATATCGCCGGTATTTTCCTTTGAAAAGCGTATACTGCCGTTTTTTATAACCGTGTATGCGTACTCTTCTCCAACAAGATAGCCGATGCTGTCTCTCTCAGAGAGCCAGACAAGAGAGGAAATATTTGCAACGGTGTGGTCGGGTCTTTGCCCACCGCAACAGCCCAGCAGTACAAAAATGCGGTATCCCAAATCCCACGCGTATTTTATTGCAAGCAGGCTGTCGGTGTCATCCTTTCTTTCGGGATGCCTTATCACTTTGCAGCCACTTGGGATATACCCCAGCGAATCGAAATCTCCGATAACTATATCGGCAGAAATTCCGTAATTTGAAAGCGCTCCATAGCCGCCGTCCGCCGCAATTACAAGATCGCCCTCACATGCGCTTACCTTGATATTTCGGCCTCCGCACGGACCGATAATATAACATATTTTCTCCATTATGATATGCCGTCCTTTGTCAAAACGCTGTGCTTTTTAAGCGCAAAACTAAATAATACAGGACCGCCCCTCGGCGGTCCCGCTTATGAATATTCACACTGCCGCAAATGAAAATTCTCCGCTCATTACCACTTTACCCTCAACTCTTGCCTCGCCATTTATCCAATAGAAGGGGATCTTTTTCTTGACAAGTGAGCACCTGAGCTCAACCGTGTCTCCGGGTTTTACCTGTTTTCTGAACTTTACGTTGTTTATTCCGGTGAAAACAGGAGTTTTGCCCTTCAGCTCGCCGTTAAGAAATATGGCGCAGGCGGACTGCGCCGTCATTTCGCAGAGAATAACTCCGGGAACAACCGGATTATTCGGGAAATGCCCTTGAAGGAAAAATTCGTCTCCTTTTACGGTGTAATAACCGGTCGTGCTCCCGTCTTCGTTTTGCACAACCTCTTCCACAAGAAGCATAGGCTCTCTGTGGGGAATTATCTCCTTTATCTCGTCTTTATTCATACTAAAAACACCTTTTTCTTTTAAATCTTTTTAAAGGCAAGGCAGGCGTTGTGTCCGCCAAAGCCGAGGTTTGTGGAAAGAGCGTACTTTAGGTTCGCTTTTACCGCGTTATTCGGAGTGTAATCCAGATCGCACTCGGGGTCCTTCTCGGAATATCCCACAGTGGGCGGCACTATGCCATCTTTTAGAGCAAGCACCGAGACAATTGCCTCAACGGCTCCCGTTGCTCCGAGCATGTGACCCGTCATCGACTTTGTGGAGCTGATATGAAGCTTATATGCCTTTTCTCCGAACACCTTCTTAAACGCTTCGGTTTCGGTTTTGTCGTTAAGCTTGGTGCTCGTTCCGTGAGCGTTTATATATATCTCCTCGTCGCCGGTGATTCCGGCGTCATTTATTGCAATTCTTATTGCGTTTCCCGGCTCCTCGGCTGTCGGGTCGGGAGCTGTCATGTGATAAGCGTCGGTTGTCGCGCCGTATCCCACAATTTCCGCGTAAATATGCGCGCCGCGCTTTACTGCCTGTTCGTATTCCTCGACAACAACAATTCCGGCGCCTTCACCCATGACAAATCCGCTTCTTCGCGCGTCAAAGGGGATGGAAGCACAGCTCGGGTCATCTCCGATATGAAGCGCCTGACAGCTTGTAAAGCCCGCAACAGCAAGGGGCTCCACAGAGCTTTCTGTTCCTCCGGCAATTATGGCGTCGGCATACCCGTGCTTTACCGCTCTGTACGCTTCGCCTATGGTGTGAGCCGAGGTAGCGCACGCCGTGACAATACCCATTGAGGGACCCTTCGCTCCAAACCTTATCGCAACCATTCCGGAAGCGATATTTGATATCATTTTCGGCACGAACATCGGGGACACCTTGGAGGGTCCCTTTTCGTTAAGGATAAGCGTTTCCGCAACAAAGGACTGCATTCCGCCGATACCCGAACCGATATAAACGCCAAGCCGCCTTTTGTCCATTCCGCTCTCAAGTATGCCGCAATCATTTACCGCTTCATCGGCAGCCTTTATGGCATAGTGAGTGAACATATCCGCCCGTCTTACCTCGGCGGGGCTTTTATAGAGAGCCTTCGGGTCGAAATCCTTAACCTCACCCGCAAGCTTGACCTTGAAGTCGGTTGTGTCAAAACGGGTGATTTTGTCTATTCCGCACACGCCGTTTTTGATATTATTCCAGAAGGTCGAAATATCGTTTCCGACCGGCGATATAACGCCTACTCCGGTAATAACAACTCTTCTTTCCATTAAATTATTTCATCTTCCTTTCATACAACAAAACCGCAAAGCTATATATACAGACCGCCGTCTACCTTTATAACCTCGCCCGTAATATACGCCGAAGCCTCGGCGGCAAGGAACAAAACGGCGTTCGCAACGTCCTCGGGTCTGCCCACTCTGCCCATCGGTATCATGTCAAACATAGCCTTTTTGGCTTCCTCGGACAGCACCGCGGTCATGCTCGTATCGATAAATCCGGGAGCTACCGCGTTGCAGGTGATGCCTCTTGTGGCAAATTCCTTTGCGGTGGTCTTTGTGAGGGCTATAACACCGGCTTTAGAAGCGCTGTAATTTGCCTGACCGACGTTTCCCATAAGTCCGACAACCGACGCCATGTTTACGATTCTTCCGTATCTGTTCTTCATCATGTGGCGAACAAGCGCTTTTGTCATTATAAAAGTACCTTTCAGGTTTACGTTTAAAACGGCGTCAAATTCGCTCTCGTTCATCATCAGAATAAGCTTATCCTTGGTGATACCGGCGTTATTTACGAGAATATCTATTTTGCCGAATTCTTTTACAAGCTCATTTACCGCCTCGCCTACCTTTTCGCCGTCCGTGATGTCAAGACAGCGGTAAGCTGCCCTTACTCCGTACGCTTTTACGGCGTCAAGCGCTTCTGCGGCGTTTTCGGGAGACGCCACGTCAACTATTATAACGTCCGCACCTTCGCTTGCAAGCTTCTCTGCAATAGTTCTTCCGATACCCCTTGCGGCTCCGGTCACAAGGGCGACTCTTCCCTGAAAATTCATGTAATAATACCTCTCTTTTTTGTTTTACCCGCCTTTCCCGTTTTTATCGGTGAAGGCTTCGGGCATTTTTCAAAACAAACGCCGCAGATAATGCGGCGTTTGAAATTCTCAGCCTTTTAATGCTTCAAGTGTGGCGGCAAGTGAAGCACTATCGGAAACGTTAAGAATCCTAACGCCCGTAAGAGTCTTGGCAACAAGCCCGGAAAGGGTCTTTCCCGCTCCTACCTCGATAAAGGTATCGACTCCGTCGTCGTGCATCTTGCAAATGATGTCAGCCCACCTGACGCTGTTTGACGCCTGCTTTGCTATAATATCCTTTATCTTGTCCTCATTCGACGGATAGACGTCTGAGGTATAGTTGGAATAAAGCTTGGTTGCGGGCGGGTTTACTTTTAAGCTTGAAAGCCTTTCTTCAAGCGCCTTTGTGGCGTCTGCCATATAGGGGGTGTGGAAGGCGCCGCTGACCGCAAGCTTTATTGCCTTTCCTCCCTTGGCTTTAACCGCCTCGCAAAAGGCGTCAATTTCATTTATATCGCCGGCACAGGCGACCTGACCGGGACAGTTGTAATTGACGGGATAGATGTTTGAAAAGCCCGAGCAAACCTCCTCAACCGCCTCGTTTGAAAGCTTCACAACGGCAACCATGCCGCCCGGGTGCTTCCTGCCGCACTCCGCCATGGTATTTGCGCGCAGACATACAAGGCTGAAAGCCTCCTTGTAATCAAGCACGCCGCAAAAGCCGAGCGCCGCGATTTCTCCGAGCGAAAAGCCGGCGACCTCGTCGGGAACAACTCCCGCTTCAACCAGCGCGCACGCCGAGGCAAGGTCTGTCAGAAACAGACAGGGCTGAGTGTTTTCGGTTTGTGAAAGCGTTTCCTTATCTGAATTAAAGCAGGTATCAACGGTTCCGTGGCGAATGCTCTCGCCCATGTCAAACACAGCCTTGGCGGCGCTTGAGCTTTCATAAAGCTCTTTGCCCATTCCGCTGTACTGCGCGCCCTGTCCCGCAAAAAGAAATGCAACTTTACCCATTTTTTGCTCCTTTATAAGCTTAAATAAAAGGTCTTGAATCGCCCCGGAAAAAGCGAGGCTGCCAAGAATATATTATCGGGCGCCGTGTTATAACGGCGCGTTATTTGTTATTCTAAAATAAATTTGATGTTTTTTGGGTGAGAGCGCGCGCCTTTTACAAAAGGGCACGCGGCTCTTCACCGACCGAGTTTTATTTGAAATTAAAGCTGCTCCGCGATGTAATCGGCAAGCTTATCGACGGTATCAAGCTCAGCGGAAAGCTCAACCGATACGCCCATTTCATCCTCGATCTGCATAACAAGCTCGGCAACATCGAGAGAGTCGAGTCCGAGTTCGGTGAACGGAACGTCTGTTTTTACTGTGTCTGCGTCCACATCAAGATATTTTGCGATGATCTCAACGAGTTTTTCTTTGATTTCCATAGGTCCTCCAAAATAATATTTTTTTACTCCGAGAATAGGATTTTGTTAAACAACAACACCATTCTAACAAAAAAATCGGGCTTGTCAACAATTTATCATCCATATTCACAAATTATTAACAAGAATGATACACAAATCGGCTTTTTGTTCATGCAAGTCTTGCCGCATATATTTAAATTTTTACTTTAGGCAGCTCGGTCATTCTTAAATTCGTGCATCCATAGGGTTTAAGCGTTATTTTGTGACAGGGTCCCAAGGGTTCTGTCGAGTGCGGCACCTTTGAAGCAAGGTCATTGTACCCTTCCTCATATCCCCAGTCTATTTCGACTCCTTGAGTTTCAATTGTTACGGGCGGGTTGCTGCTTGAAAAGGGTATATCCCCTATCTCATGCTCGCACACCTCGAAATTGTCCGAGCAAAAGGCATAGTTCCATTTTGAGCGCGGATATATTTCGTAATCGCAGTACGGATATTTTCTCTCAACGCCGTCTCTTATATACTCGTGCTTTACCCATTCTTCCTCAATTGAAAGCGAATAGATAAACGGACCGCGCCTTAACGCCCACATATCTCTCGGTCTTTTGATTAATTCGATTTCAAACTCATAGGAAACGGCAATAATCTCTTCGCCCTTCCAGTTCTTTTTTATGCGGTATATTTCGCCGGATCCTACTTTCCTTTCCCCGACAGTCGCGTATTTTACGCATCCGGGGATTCTTATAGCTAACTCAAACTCCGCACCCTCGGGGCAATTTATTGTGTATGTGGCGGTATTTTTGAAGGGATACTCGGTGTCAAGCCTGACATATACGGCTTTATTATCTATAGACGTACTGAGCCTGCTCGGAGCGATAACGGCGCTGAGTATTCCGCTGTCTGAGCGCATAAAGGTCGATAGCGCGAGCTTTGGCCAGCCCTGGTTAAAGTTTGCGGTACAGCAGCCGAAATTCGGCTCCAGTCCGAAAAGATGCGCCTCCTGACTGTTGGTACCGAATATCGGTCTTCCCATAAAGCGAACGCACGCCATCTGATTTACCATCTGATCGTACTGGTGAGTCCACATATCGGGCGATATTGTGGCGGGAAGCGCGTTATATCCGAGCATTTCGGCTCTGTCAAGCCACACAGAATTGCCTGTTACGGCAAATATCTGCTCATATGAGTACATGGCTTCAACAATTGAGCAAAGCTCACTTCCCTGTATCGGGCTGTCTCCCGAAAGATTTTCATCCCCCGTAAAATGCCCGTAAACGGTTCCGTGATATTTAAAGAGCTTTTGCAGCATACTCTTTGCAAAATTCTCCGCATTCTCTATGGCATCCTCCTTTGAGGAAATTCGCGCGCCGAGGACCTCCGCCTTTATTGCCATTGCGAGATTTACAACGTGGGTCTGAAAGTTCCAGTCGGTGTGCGGGGTCTGGTCTCTCCAGTCCTCAAAAAGCGCCCTGTAATTTGCTCCCTGAACCTTAAGCATATGGGCAAGATAAATAAGCCATTCTTCCTTTGTTCTCTCGTAAAGCCAGAATATCGGTATAAAGCACTCAAAATACCGCGCGCTCGCCCAGTTGAAAAGCGTGTTCCCTCTTATGTGGAACATGAGGCGTTTTAGGGCTCTTGTCAGCACCTTTTCAATTCTCTCCTCTTCGCCCGAGCAGTCTGCATAAAGACAAAGCACCTTGCAGATGAGGAAATACGCCCAAAGGTCGTATCTGCCCCTTTCCGAGTCCTCGCACGGGCAGATCCAGCCGTCGCTTTTTTGACCGGCAATTATCGCGTCGATATACTTTTTCGCTCTCGATATAAGATTCTCGTCCTCAAGCAAATAGGCAAGCGGTACAAAGCCGTCAAGCCAATACGGCACTCTCTCCCAGCCGTCACGGTCTTTTCCTATCCAGCGGCTGTCCCTTATATCAGGCCATATCTTGTCAAGATTTCCCGAAAGACCCTCCGCCTGAATTTTAAGCTGTTTGTAAAGCCAGCCCGCAGGCTTTATATCTCTTGCGGTGAAGGGGGTATACGCGGTGTTTTTGATCATATTTACCTCCGTTTATGTATTGAAAAAACAATTTTTTCAAGCTTGTTACTTATATTATAACGAAATATTTTTAAAAGTCAACCTTTTTTTATGCCTGCCGCGTTACAAATAGACAAAATAACCGCAAAAAAACAAGTGCATTTTGTACAATGAATCCAATTTTTTTATAATGCAAAAATATTTGCACTAAATTCACACTTTTTCAATAAAAAATAATTAAACTGTTATTATTGATACTTGATCAATCGGAGGGGAAAAATGCTTAGTTTAAAGCACATAACAAAAAATTACGTCTCGGGCGACAACACCGTACAGGCGCTTAAAGACATTTCGATTGACTTTCGAAAAAATGAATTTGTCTCGGTGCTCGGTCCGTCGGGATGCGGCAAAACAACTCTGCTCAATATTATCGGCGGACTTGACAGGTATACCGAGGGCGACCTTGCCATAAACGGGGTTTCGACCAAGGAATTTAAAGAGGCTGACTGGAACAACTATCGAAATCATTCGATAGGCTTTGTGTTCCAAAGCTACAATCTAATTCCCCATCAAACAGTCCTTGCAAACGTGGAGCTTGCGCTGACGCTGAGCGGCGTTTCAAAGGACGAGAGGCGGCGCCGCGCCATTGAAATACTCAATAAAGTCGGGCTCGGGGATCAGCTTAAAAAGAAGCCGAATCAGATGTCGGGCGGTCAGATGCAAAGGGTTGCAATTGCACGAGCCCTTGTAAACGACCCCGAGATACTGCTTGCCGACGAACCCACAGGAGCCCTTGACAGCGAGACGAGTATTCAAATAATGAATATCCTTAAAGAGATCTCAAAGGATAAGCTCATTATAATGGTCACCCACAACCCCGAGCTTGCAGACCTTTATTCTTCAAGAATAGTCCGCTTGCTTGACGGAAATATAGTCGACGACTCAGACCCGTATGTGCCGCAAGAGTCAGAGGATAAAGAGCAAAAAGTCACGGCGACGGATGTAGCAGATGCAAAAAAGGCGCCTCCCGTCGAAAAAAAAGCGCCAAAAAAGAAGGCGAAAAGGCGTTCAATGTCCTTTTTTACAGCCCTTTCCCTCTCTCTTAACAACCTTTTGACAAAAAAGGCAAGAACCTTTTTAACCTCCTTTGCGGGCTCTATCGGCATTATAGGAATAGCGCTTATTCTCTCGCTCTCAACCGGAATTAACGCATATATTGCGGGCATTCAGGAAGAGACTCTTTCCTCTTATCCCATTTCGATAACCGACGAAACAATCGACCTTTCCTCGCTTATGCTCTCCATGATGCAGGTGTCGGCGGAGAGCGAAAAACACGAGAAGGACGCAATATACAGCAATCCGGTTCTTTATCAGCTCATGAACACCATTAACAACGAGGCAATTTCAAACGACCTAAAATCGTTTAAAGAATTTCTCGAAAAAGAAATGGACAAAGAGCTTTCCACAACCGAGCTTTACGAATATGTAACTGCAATTGTTTACCGCTATAATGTTTCGATAAATGCGTACGCCACCGACCCCGACGGCGAATATATAAAAAGCGATATCAATTCCCTTTTTTCGTCTATTATGGGCAACATGGCGGGAAGTCAGGACCTTTCATCCTCTTTTGAGGGAATGTCAGCAATGCAAAGCTCCGCTTTTCAGCTTTGGGATCAGATGCTCGCCCCCTCAAAGGGCGAGAGCGGCGATTATCTTGTAAGCTCGCTTATAAGAGACGAATACGACCTGCTCGCCGGCGACTGGCCAAAAGCTTCGGATGAAATCGTGCTTATCCTCAACAGAAACAATGAAATCTCCGACCTTGTTCTGTACGCTTTGGGACTTAAACCGCTTAACGACATGTTCGATATAATAATGGCTGTAAGCCGTGGCGAACAGGTTTCCACCGAGGTGCAAAAGTGGCAGTATGACGAGCTTGTCGGAAAGACCTTCAAGATGATACTTCAAAGCGATTATTATCAGGACACCAACGGCGACGGAATATATGAAAATATCGCCGCTAACCGCGATTTACTAAAAACTTATATCGACCGCGGCAAGACCCTGAAAATCAGCGGAATAATACGCGCCGAGGAGGATGCGAAATTTGCAATACTTAACGGAACTCTCGGATACACCGAGGCGCTTACCTCTGAAATAATTGAGGGAATACTTGAAAGCGACGTTGTCAAGGCCCAGCTTGCAAACCCGAGCTACGACGTGATAAACGGTCTTCCCTTCTATCTTGACACCGATATTTCGGACAGCGAAAAGGTCGCAAAGTTCAAGGAATATTGCAGCGAGCTTACAAACGCTCAAAAGCGCACTCTGTACGGAAAAATGATAACCTCGGTATCGGATGAAGAGATAGCCGAAAAGGTTGACGCCTTCCTCTCCCAGTTTGAAACTGCGGAGGAAAGAAACAGCGCGATAATCGAAATGTACGCGCAAAGCCTCGGCATAGACCCCGCGATATTCGAAAAACAGTTCGGGGATTATCTTTCAAAGCTCACCGACGATGAGGTGCGAGAAACGCTCATGACGCTTATGAAGCAGGCAAACGACCCGGAAGCCGCAATAGACGAGGTGATTTCCACACCCACGCAAGCGGAGCTTGACTCGATTATTTCCTCGACAATACAGAGCACCAAGGATGCGTATAACGCGATGATTCCCGATGGCTTGCCCAAAATAGATGACAGAGGGGCAAGCGAAATGGTTATTGCCGCGTACTATCATCAGCTCACTTCAATGGACGAGACGATGATAATGGAGTATTTAAGGGATCTTGGCGACGAAGAGATATACCGTATGCTTGAAAGCATTGCCCGTCTTCAATACGCCTCAACTCCGATGACAACCGAAGAAGAAAACGCGAAAATTGCGGCAATCTTTGACGAATACGTGGCGGGCTTTACCGACGAGGAGCTGGCAAAGGCATACACCGATTTTACCGAGATATCCTCTTCAACCTATGACACAAACATCGCCCTTTTGGGTATCACCTCAACCGACACTCCGAGCTCTGTTAATATCTACACGTCAAGCTTTGAAAACAAAGATAAAATAGCAAATATCATTTCCGATTACAACGACAGCGTTGACGAAAGCATGAAAATAGTCTACACCGACTATGTTGCGCTGATTATGTCCTCTGTTACCGACATAGTAAACGCCATTTCATACGTGCTTATCGCATTTGTTTCGATTTCGCTTGTGGTATCGTCCATTATGATAGGCATTATAACTTATATTTCAGTGCTTGAACGCACCAAGGAAATAGGAATCCTGCGCTCGATAGGCGCCTCAAAGAAGGACGTTTCCCGAGTGTTCAATGCGGAAACGCTTATCGTGGGCTTTGCGGCTGGCATGATAGGAATTATAGTCACCGTGCTGCTCTGCTTCCCGATAAACGCAATAATCCATGCGCTGACCGACATTTACGAGATAAACGCCACACTTCCCGTGCTCGGCGGAATAATTCTTGTAGCTATCAGCATGGCGCTCACTCTTATTGCCGGACTTATTCCTTCAAGAATTGCGGCAAAGAAAGACCCTGTCGCGGCGCTTCGTACCGAATAATAACCCAAGGCTCCGCCGCAATATGCCTGCGGTGGAGCTTTGCTCTAAAATTTATGAAACTTTGACTTTACAAAGCGGTGCAAAAACGCTATAATAAGTGTAACTCGTTTGAAAGAAAATAACGCTTTGCAATAAACGTGAAAGCTCGGCTTTGCCGTAAAAAAAGCTATCAAAGAAAGGACAATAATATGAACGAAGCTTCAAGATGGAATGAAAATTACACCATGCTGTTTGACTTTTATGAAATGACAATGGGAAACGGCTATTTTAAATGCGGAAAAAAGGATACCGTGTCCTACTTCGACGTGTTTTTCAGGGACATCCCCGACGGAGGCGGCTTTGCAATCGCAGCGGGGCTTGAACAAATTATCGATTATATCAAAAATCTCAAATTTACCGATGAGGACATAGCCTACCTCAAAGAAAAAAACTGCTTTAGCGACGAATTTTTAGACAGTTTGAAAGGCTTCCGGTTTTCGGGCGACATATGGGCGGTTCCCGAGGGCACTCCGGTTTTCCCGCATGAGCCTATAATGACGGTACGTGCACCCGCAATCGAGGCGCAGTTTGTAGAGACCTTTATACTGCTGACAATCAATCATCAATCGCTTATAGCCACAAAAACAAACCGCATTGTACGCGCCGCAAACGGCAGACCTGTTTCTGAATTCGGCTCAAGGCGTGCTCAGGGCGCCTCCGCCGCAATACTCGGCGCGCGAGCCGCCTATATCGGCGGATGCTCAAGCACCGCCTGCACCATTGCCGACGAGCTTTACGGCGTTCCCGCAGGGGGGACTATGGCTCATTCATGGGTGCAGATGTTTGACTCGGAGCTTGAGGCATTTGACATCTACTGTTCTATATATCCAAACAGCTCCACCCTGCTTGTCGATACATACAACGCCCTGAAAAGCGGCATTCCAAACGCCATTAAGGCTTTTAAAAAGCACAACATAACAAACGGCGCGATTCGCATAGATTCGGGAGATATCACCTATCTTTCAAAAAAGGCGAGAAAAATGCTTGACGAGGCGGGACTGCCGAACTGCAAAATAGTCGCCTCAAATTCACTTGACGAATATATAATAAGAGACCTTATTCAGCAGGGCGCCGCGGTAGACGCTTTCGGTGTCGGAGAAAGGCTCATCACCTCGAAAAGCACGCCTGTTTTCGGCGGCGTGTATAAGCTTGTGGCAGTCGAGAAAGACGGAGAGATCATTCCCAAAATAAAAATCAGCGAAAACGCCGAAAAAATAACAAATCCTCACTTTAAAAAGGTGTACAGAATAGTCGAAAAAGAATCGGGCAAAGCGTCCGCCGACCTTATCTGCGTGCATGATGAAGTTATCGACACCACAAAACCACTCACGATTTTTGACCCGGTCTACACCTGGAAGAAAAAGACATATACAAATTATGAGCTTATTCCCCTTCTTGTTCCGATATTCAAAAACGGGAAATGCGTCTACACAAGCCCCTCAACCGCGCAAATCAGAGACTACTGCAAAAAACAGCTTGACATGCAGTGGGATGAGGTAAAGCGCTTTGAAAACCCGCATACCTACTATGTCGACCTTTCCAAAAAGCTATGGGACATAAAGCAGGAGCTGCTAAGAAGCTGAGTTTAGATATTTTAATTTTAACACAGAAAACGCCCGAAAGAGCATATAAAGCTTGCTCTTTCGGGCATATTTTATGATTGCAAGCGCCGTACAGCGGCGCAAATTACCATATCTCGCTCCTGTACCCTTCCCATTCGGGGAGAGTAAAGCCTTCGGCGCCGTCATGAAACATAATAACATAGTCTATTTCATGCGAAGCGCCCTCAACCTTGTAATGCTCGGGAGCGTTCCCCTCAAATTTTACAAATTTAAGACTCTCGCACCAATCAAACGCCCATTCGGTAACGCTTTCCACGGTGGACGGAATAATAATCTCATTGATGGAGGTGAACGCGAAGGCATAGTCACCGATAAGGGTCAAACCCTCGTTGAGCGTCACCAAATTAAGCTGTGTGCAGTTATTAAACGCGCCGTTTCCTATTTCCTTAACGCTTGACGGGAGAGTGATATTTGTTATTTTTACAGAGTAAAACGCGTCGTTTCCTATACTCTCCAACCCTTCATTAAAGCTCAAATTCTCAAGTCCCGATTCAAAAAACGCCTTTTCTCCGATATTTTTCACCGAACCGGGAATTGTGAGGGCTTTGAGTGCCATGCATCCGGCAAACGCCCTTTCGCCGATTTGTGAAAGCTCGTTGCCAAGCGTGATACCTTCAAGACTCGAACAGTTGAAAAAAGCCTCGGCACCTATTGAGCAAAGCTTACTGCCAAGAGTTACTGTTTTTAACGAGCTGCACTCGGCAAAAACCGCCGTTCCCAAATATGTGATACTTTCGGGCAGGGTGACCTCTTCTATCGCCGTGCCGCAAAAGGCTCTGTTTCCTATAAGTGCAAGCCCGTTTTCAAGCTCTACGCTCTCAAGTCCGCTGTCAATAAAGGAATCGTCTCCCCACACATTAACCGACGCGGGAATTTCAATATGCTTTAAGCTCTTGCAGTTTGAAAATGCCATATATCCGATTTGAGTGAGTGTTTTCGGCAGTGTTATTGAAGGAAGGCTTGTGCAATACGAGAACGCCCCTTCCCATATCCCCTCTAAATTTTCGGGCAAAGTGAGGGATACAAGCGACGAACAGCCGAAAAATGAGTTCATTCCGACAACCTCAAGCGTTTTGGGAAGTGTCACGCTTGTGATATTCTTGTTTTGGTAAAAGGCTTCGCCTCCTATTTCGGTAACGCTAAGACCGTCAATCACCTCGGGTATCACAATTTCGCTTTCATTTCCGGTATACCCTTTAATTGTAATGCTCCCTTGGCTGTTTTTTCTGTATACAATGCCGTTGTCGGTTGTTTTGTCACTCTCGCCTCTAATATTATCTTCCTGTGAGGTAACTTTGCCATTGCCGCTTCCCCCACAGCCGCATATTCCGACAAAAACAATAAGAAGAAGCAATATTATCGCTCTTTTTTTCATGTCATTTTCCTTTCCTTTACCGACCCTTTACAAATTTGCACGGCTTTTTTGCCGCAAGCGCTTTTTGATACACCTGCCCTGTTACACAAAAAGCGTGAGCTAAAAGCCCCTCGCTTTTGTTTTTATCTGAAAAGCTTATAAATCCCGAGGACCCTTCTGAATTTGAGGTTGTACAGCACAATAAGCTTTGTAAGGCAGAAATCGAAAACAAAAAAGGTCAGGTTGGCGAGAATATAAATAATGAGAATCGCCATTTTGCCAAGCTCAAAACCTGCAATTTCCATGGCATCTACCTCAATGCTATAAAAATACCGGGCAAAAATCAGAATAAGCGCCAGCATAATATTAAGAGTTGTATACTTAATAACGTATGAAATAACCTTGCGCTTTTTCTCCGCAAAGTATTTGAGTATGGGGTAAAACCCGACAAAGCAGATATACATCGGCGTTATAAAATACATCGGAAAGAGTATAAGAGAAATAACCGATGTTGCAACGTATATCATTATTCCGGCTTTCACGCCCATCTCAATTATAGCCAAAAGAATAATTAAAGACGCTACGGCGCAAATTGTCAGGTCAAGATCTCCAAGCATTCCGCCAAGGAAAAGTATAATTGTTCCGAGTGCGCAAAACATCGCGGAAAGCGCCGTTTTTTTAACCTTTAGCGAATTTTCTTTTCTTTTCATAGCCGTCAAATTATTTTATCAGCAGCACCTGATAAGGTCGCCGCCGCAGCACTCGCAAAGGCAGTCGGCACATGCAAGCCCCGTACACATATCGCACACCGTGCAGTCGGATGAAGAATTTTGCGCGGATGAATAACCCTGCCCAAATCCCGCGCTCCTGCTTCGCATGGAATTTAAGGCGTTTCTGTACTCCTCGTTGCCCGGCTCAAGGTAACAGGCAGTTTCAAGATATCTTATCGAGTCGTAATTGTAGCCCTGCTTTGCAAGGACAAAGCCTTTAAGATAATTCCATTCGGCGTTTCTCGCCTCTTTGGGTATGCTGTCAAGCACTATGCCGGCTTCCGAATAACGACCTGTGGAAATAAGCTCTCTTGCGTGCCTGAGCTCACCCGCGTGATATTCCGAGCTTCCCGAGGAGGACGAATAGGAATATTCGCCCTTTTTCTGCCCCGAACGCATACGCTGTATCTCGTCGTACGCCTCGTTTACCTCTTTCATCTTATCGTTGACAAGATCGGCAAGATCGGGATTACTTGCATAATTATCGGGGTGATATTTGCGGGCAAGCTCGCGGTATGCCTTTTTTATCTCTTCGTCCGTGGCATCGCGGGACACGCCGAGCACTTTATAGGGGTCTTTCATATATCATAGCCTTTCTTAGGTTTTCTGTCTTTTCTCTTCTCACCAAGCGCCGCTTTTTTCGCACACTCCGGCATTCCGAGATATAAAATGTTTCGAATAATATCAAGTAGTCCGCTATCTTCGATATCCATAAGGTCAAGCACCTTTTCCGCCTCGGCAAGCTCTAAAATCAGCGCGTCGGAAATGTCTCTTACAAAGCTTTCATCCCTTGCCCGACGGTCAAAGAGCAGCCTGTTGAAGGTGCCGTTTTTTGCATCCTCTTCAATGTCGTCAAGGGCATCTGTTATGTATATCCATCTGCCTATATATCTGCCGAAATTGAAGAGGCATCTTTTATTTTTATCGCTTGACGCCCCGTATGAAAAAACGTTGCCGAGCAGTCTCCCGAACGGTTCCGCGCAGTCGTAAATACTCCCGCTTTCCTTTTTCTCCTCTTCTGCAAGAATACAAAGCTCCTTTTCGATAAGCAAGTCAAGCTCGCCGTTTCCGAGATTCTTTTTGCGAAGTCTTTTGGCCTTCTGAAAAAGCAGTCGGGAGAAGAATTTTTTTGCGCCTATGCTGTCCTTTATATCGTCAAGAAGATTGTAATAAAGCAGAAGCGCCGCCGCCGAGGCAGTGTATTGCAGGGAGGCGTTCGGTTCAAGATACGCTCTTTTTTTAAACGGATGGGCAATACAGCGTTTATAAGATATCTTGCAGTCGGTGTCGTTTTCTGCCGCCATTCGGACAATTGCAAGAAATACAAAGTCATATGAAAGCGTAAGGCTTAAAAGACTGCTCTTACTGCCGAGCGCGCGGCAAAGCCCGCAATACGCGGCGCGGTAAAATTCATGCTCTTTGACCTTAAGCTCGCCGACGACCGGTTTGATATACCCGAACACAGTTGCCCCTCCGTAAAGCGCATCAAACCGAAACACGGTCTGACACTATATTAATATATTATTTTACATCGATAAAATGCACAGACAATAAAATGCGCATTAATTTTTTGTAAACTTGAAAAGGTCGCCGCAAGCTTTCATTGTCGAAAGCTTGCGGCGACGAAGAATTTTGACGTTGTATTTTAGAATATTTATCGGAAATAATTAACTTCCCTGATATTCAAACTGCGTCTTTTTATCTGTTCTCGGGTAAGAGCCTTGCCGGTGAGGGTCTGAGTCGTCAGAGCTGTTTTCGCTGCTGCTATTGCTATTGCTGCTATTGTTGTTCTGATTCTGACTGTTCTTGCTGTTGTTTTTGCTCTGAGAAGAATTCTTCTGATTTTTGCTCTGATTGTTGCTTTGATTCTGATTGTTGTTATTCTGGTTTTGATAATTGTTATTCATTTTTAAAAAATCTCCTCTAAAAAGATTTACAAACCTATTATTATCTGATATAATATGTATTATACAAATACATGGGAGATTTTTTTATGAATAAATATCCAATTAAATTAAAACCGGTTTTTAAAGAAATCATTTGGGGAGGAGACAAGCTTAAAAAGGAATTCGGAAAAGAATGTGACCTTACAAAGCTTGCGGAAAGCTGGGAGCTTACTGTGCGCCACGACGGCATGAATATAATAGAGAACGGCGAGTATGCAGGTATGCCGCTCTCCGAGTACCTTGGGGAAAAGGCAAACGGTTTTCCGCTGCTTATAAAGCTTATTGACGCCTGCGACAAGCTTTCGATTCAGGTTCACCCGAATGACGAGTACGCCAAAACAAACGAGGGAGAATACGGCAAGACCGAAATGTGGTACATTGTCGACGCCCTGCCCGGAGCCAAGCTTGTATACGGACTTTCAAGCTATGACAAAGAGACCTTCAGGCGCGCCGCGCTTGACGGAACGCTTGAAAAGTATTTAAATTACGTCGAGGTGCACAAGGGGGACGTCTTCTTTATTCCCTCGGGCTGTGTTCACGCAATCGGCGCAGGAATACTGATTGCAGAAATTCAGCAGTCCTCCAACGTAACCTACAGAGTTTACGACTACAATCGCCCGGGAGCCGACGGAAAGCCTCGCCCTCTGCATGTGGAAAAGGCGCTTGACGTTATTGTGAACTATTCGGAAAACGATATTAACAAGATAAGATATGAAGACGGTTACGACGAAAAATATCTTGCAAACTGCAAATATTTTAAGGTCTCGCACCTGTACAATAACTGCGTTATAAAAGCCGAAAAGTCATTTGTGCACGTGCTTTGCCTTGACGGATACGGAAAAATCGGAGAATATCCGATTAAAAAAGGCGACAGCTATTTTATCCCCTGCGGATGTCCGGACACTCCTGTTTCCGGAGAGCTTGAAATTATCACCTCAGAGGCAAAATAAAGAGCCGTTACGAAACGAAAGGAAATATATAATATGAGTAAAGATAAAAAATTAGTGTCGGAAATCACGTCGATGGATGTTGATTTTGCGCAGTGGTATACAGACGTTGTAAAAAAAGCGGAGCTTGTTGATTACTCCGGAGTAAAAGGCTGCATGATTATTCGCCCGTACGGGTATGCAATATGGGAAAACATTCAAAAAGGCCTTGACGCTCGCTTTAAAGAGCTGGGACATGAGAACGTGTATATGCCTCTTTTCATTCCCGAATCACTCCTTCAAAAGGAAAAAGACCATGTGGAGGGATTTGCGCCCGAATGTGCGTGGGTTACAGTCGGCGGTCAGAATCAGCTTTCCGAGCGCCTTTGCGTTCGCCCCACCTCCGAAACGCTTTTTTGCGATCACTTTAAAAACATAATTCACTCCTACAGAGACCTGCCGAAGCTCTACAATCAGTGGGTAAACGTCGTCAGATGGGAAAAGACAACGCGTCCCTTCCTGCGCACCTCGGAATTTCTCTGGCAGGAGGGTCACACCATGCACGAGACCGAAAAGGAGGCAAGAGAGGAAACCGTAAGAATGCTTGAGGTATATCGGGACTTTTACGCAAATACTCTTGCAATTCCCGCAATCACCGGACAAAAGACCGAAAAGGAAAAGTTCGCCGGAGCCGAGGAAACTTATACAATCGAGCCTATGATGCACAACGGAGTCGCCCTTCAAGGCGGCACAACTCACTATTTCGGAGACGGATTTGCAAAGGCGTTTGACATAACCTATACCGACAGAGAAAACAAAATACAGTACCCGCATCAAACCTCTTGGGGAATTTCCACACGCGTTATCGGCGCAATTATCATGACCCACGGAGACGACAACGGACTTATCCTGCCTCCGAAAATAGCTCCGATACAGGTTGTCATTATTCCCGTCGCACAGCACAAGGAGGGAGTGCTCGAAAAGGCGCTTGAGATAAAGCAGAGACTTTCCTCCAAATTCAGAGTTAAGCTTGATGACAGCGACAACTCTGCGGGTTGGAAATACAGCGAATATGAAATGAAGGGCGTGCCGCTTCGCCTTGAGATAGGCCCCCGCGATATTGAAAACAACTCCTGCGTGCTTGTTTCAAGAGTTAACAGAGAGAAGACCTTTGTCAGCCTCGACAATCTCGAAAGTGAGATTGAAAATTCGCTGAATGCGGTTCATAATGCGCTTTATGAGCGCGCCGCACGCAACCTGGAATCAAAAACCTACAGTGCAAAAAACCTTGACGATTTTTTGGATATCGCCGAGAACAAGCCCGGATATATCAAGGCGCTCTGGTGCGGAGACGCTATGTGCGAGGATATGATAAAAGATAAGACAGGCGGCGTTAAGTCGCGCTGCATACCCTTTGACGCGCCCGAAATAAAAGAAGGAGATGTTTGCGTTTGCTGCGGCAAGAAGGCAAAGCATCTTGTGGTTTGGGGTAGGCAGTATTGATTTTTCCAAAATCAAATATCAATTATAAAACATTTTCGGGTTTTCGCGAAAGCGAAAACCCGAAATAATTTTTTGCTTTATAAGCTTAAGGCTTTAGACTTATTTCTTTTTGCTGAATATATCGAAAATCTTGTCGTAGTCTCCGCTGTCCGACTGAGTTTTGTCAACTGCGGGAGCGGTCTCTTTAATCGAAGAATCGGCAATTGTCGCATCCTTGACGTCATCCTTAACAAAGCCGGTAGCCACAACGGTAACGTGTACCTCGTCGTTGAGCGTGTCGTCCACAACGTAACCGATAATAACTCTTGCGTCGGGATGAGCCTCGTTTGTTATCATATCTGCGGCTGTGTCAAGCTCGTCCAGCGCAAAATCGCTCGGGCAGGTGAAGTTGACAAGTATTCCTCTTGCTCCGGAAATGGAGGTCTCAAGAAGCGGGCTGGAAATAGCAAGCTTTGCGGCAGTCTCCGCCTTTTCCTTGCCGGAAGCGGCGCCGACTCCCATATGAGCGTATCCCGAATTGAGCATTATTGACTTAACGTCTGCAAAGTCAAGATTGATAAGACCGTCCTTTATGACAAGGTCGGAAATGCTCTGAACGCCGTGTTTCAGAATATTATCCGCTTCAAGGAAAGCGTTAAGAACGGTTATTCTTGTGGAAGAAAGCTGTTTTAATCTCTCGTTGGGGATAACAATAATCGCGTCGACGTTTGCGCTCAGCTGAGCAATGCCTGCCTCCGCCTGCGCCATTCTCTTGTCGCGCTCGAATTTAAACGGCTTTGTGACAACGGCAACTGTAAGTATGCCCATGTCATGCGCCAGCTTTGCAACGACGGGAGCCGCACCTGTGCCTGTTCCTCCGCCCATTCCGGCTGTGATGAACACCATATCGGCGCCCTTGATGGCGTTATTTATATCTTCGAGATTTTCCTCTGCGGCGGCAGCTCCGACCTCGGGATTGGAACCTGCGCCCTGACCCTTTGTAAGCTTTTCGCCGATAACGACCTTGGTGTCGGCCTTAGATCTTAAAAGAGCGGCTCTGTCGGTGTTTATAGCGACAAATTCAACTCCGTCAACTCCCGCCTCGATCATTCTGTTAACGGCGTTATTTCCGCCTCCGCCTACACCTATTACCTTTATTTTAGTCGCACAATCAATGCATTCCGCATTTTCATCGAATGCCATATTTTATTACCTCCTGTACGTATTACACAAACTATGACATATATATATTATAATTTTTTGACCGATTATTCAATAGTTTTCTAAAATGTTTATAAATATTTTACAATTTGAGATGAATATTTTTTCTCCTGCAGGCAAACGCGCCACCTATCTGCATTTTCCTCGTTATCGGGCGCATCTGTCATGCGGGCGATGCTCTCTTCAACGTTACTGATATCAAAGATTCCGTGAGCGTTTTCCGGATATGAGCTAATCATGGCGCTTGCGATATTGAGCTTGTCCTCAAGATCATAGCGATTGCCGAACATTATTGTTATTCTGCCGTCGTACTCGATTGTAATATCGAATTTTTCGGATATATCGATATGGTCGGTCTTTGCAAAGCCCTCCCAGCTTGAAAGCTCCACAAGAAATTCACGAAGATATCTTAAATCTCTCGGATTCTTAAAAACCACCTTTTCGGGCGCTATTATTTTATATATCTCGGGAGATTTTAACTCTTTGAGCTCGGGGTACGCGGCGGTAAGGTCGGGCAAGCTTTCATAACGTTCAAGCACCTTAAGCTCGTTTGTAAGCACATAGTATTCCCCGTCGCCCCGAACATAAAAAAGCGGATTTTCTTCATATATTATAATATTTATCGAACTCGGATAATTCTTTACAATTTCGACACTTGCAATAAAAGGAAATACGCGCATCAGGTTTTCCTCAACCTTTTTTTCGGATACGAAAAATATTATATCTCCCTCCTCAAAGCCGAGATTTTCGCATATTTCAAGATAGCTGTACTTATCCGTGCCGTCGACTATAATTGAATCGATATCAAAATAGGTATTGAGCACGAAAATCGCAAGCGTAAAAATCAAAATTAAAATAAGGAGCAAAACCGTGGCAATGCCGATATTTCTTTTTATGCGGCTTTTATTTTCAAGCGAAGTAAACGCCGCGCGGTCTTCGTTTTTTCTTTCGTTTTCTTCATTCACCGACTGTGCCCCTCCTTTATTTTAATTTTTCTTATTTTGTTTTTTCCTTATTTTTTAGCATTGACAAGCTCTTTTATACAATTGTATATTCTTTCGTTCGTATCTAAAACGGCAAATTTGTAGGCGTTTTTTGCCATTTCACTGAGCTTTTTCGGGGATGATATAAGCGAGTCTATGGCGTTTGAAAGAACATTTTCGTCAAGCTCGTCGTCCTTAATAAGCAGTGCGGCGTTTTCATTTTCGAAAATTTTAGCATTTCTGTACTGCTGATTGTTTGTTACGTTAGGGGAAGGCACGAGTATTGCCGGTTTGCCGAGTGCCGCAAGCTCCGACATGGTGGATGCGCCCGATCTTGAAATTACAATATCGGCAGCCGCCATTTGACACGGCATATCGTAAATATAATCGCAAATTTTTATATTTTTACACTTGTCAAGCCCTGCCCTTGTAAATTCGTCCATAAACTGTTCGTATGCCTTGGCGCCCGTCGCGTGGAGAAAATAAACGCTTGGGTGACATGCGGCGTACGATTTCAGCATTTTTAAAACAGTGCCGTTGATTTTTTCCGCTCCCAAAGAGCCGCCGAACGAGAGCACCATTCTTTCAGCCGTGAGAGGAAGCAGTCTTTCGCGCTCGCTTGCCGCGTTAAGCTCCAAAAAGCGCTTGTCAATAGGCATTCCGACGTGAAGCTTGCGCGTTTTTTTCCTGTCGGGAAGCGATTTTTCGGTCTCTTTGAAATTTAGGAAAATCACGTCGGCTTTTGAATTTAACATTTTGACCGCAAAGCCCGGCTCTGCGTTTGCCTCATGAAGGGCTGTCGGTATTTTGAGCGCCGCGGCGGCGCGGCAAACAGGCCAGCTTACATATCCACCGGTGCCTATCACGACATCGGGCGATATTTCCGAAAGCATTTTTTTGCATTTTAGATAAGAGGTATAAGCCTTATACATCGTCTTGATATTTTGTGGCGAGAGAGAGCGTTTTAGCCCGTAAACCTCTATTGTGCTGAGCTTATAGCCGGCTTTGGGTACAAGCTTTGCTTCAAGCCTGTCTTTTGTTCCTATAAACTCAATATGCGAGTCCGGCTCTTTGTCTTTTATAATCTGCGCGATACTCAGCGCCGGGTTCACATGCCCCGCCGTTCCGCCGCCTGTCATTACAACTTTCATAGCATTTGCTCCCACTGCCTTCGGCAGTAATATTATTTGTGGATTTTAGAATATTTTGAGATACAAAGGACAATACCCATCTCCGCCATAAGAATTATGAGGGAGGAGCCTCCGTATGAGAAAAACGGCAGCGATATACCGGTGTTGGGAATCAGCGCGGTAACAACCGCAATGTTCAAAAATGCCTGTATCGCCACATGAGACACTATTCCGAGCACAACAAGGGCGGAATAAAGGTCGGGTGCGCGTTTGGCTATATGTATTCCGCGCCAGATAAAAACAAGGTAAAGAATAATAACGCCTACCGCGCCGACAAAGCCGAGCTCTTCACACACAATAGCAAAAATAAAGTCGTTCTGCGGCTGAGACACAAACAGATGCTTTTGAAGGCTGTTGCCAAGCCCGCGCCCGAAGAGGCCGCCCGAGCCTACGGCAATCATTCCCTGAACCGTCTGCCAAGTGTCGTCCTGCACACTGTAATTTTCGGGATTTAACCACATGTCAACCCGCTTTTGAATGTATTCGGGAAAAACTGAGAATACTTGCTCGGAAAAGTTGAACACCGCAAAAAGCGAAACGACGACAACTATAATAAACACCAAATACCATTGCCATTTTCCGCCTCCGACCCATATGACCGAAAGCCCTATAAGTCCGACTATTATGGTTCCCGAAAGGTGGTTTTCAAGCATAATAAGCAGGCAGGCAAGCAATACGAACATCCCCGGAAGAACAATACTGTACCAGGTGGATTTCCAAAAATGCCCCTGAATGTTCACTCTGCGGTAATTTTTATCAAAATAATACGCAATCATCAGCACAAGGGCGAATTTCATTATTTCGGAGGGCTGAACGCTGACAGGACCGAGCAGCAGCCACCTTTTAGCCGCTCCTTCCGAGGAGCCGGCAACAAGCACCACAAGAAGCAGCCCGATAGAGGCGATATACGCGGCGATCGAAAACTTTTTAATAAACTCATAATTAAACAAGGAGACAAACGCCATTAATGCTCCGCCGCCGAGAACAAAGCCGAGCTGCAAGCGTATGTAATGGCGGCTGTCGCCAAGGCTTGAATACGCATAGGCATAGCTTGCCGAAAAGACCATAATAGAGCCTATGCATACAAGCAAAAGTATGATTATAAGCATAGGTCGGTCTATTGAGCCCTTTTCAAAAATCTTTATCTTTGTTTTTTTCTCTTTCGGGGTCGACTCGCCGCCGCCTTCTGTAATATCGTTATCCAAAGCGCTTCTCCGTTTTGAGTTTTACAAAATAAAGGTATAAATAATCGTTTTATTTCACGTTTTTATTATCCCAGGCCGAAATATGCCGCAACGCAGAATATAAGGGTCACAAGCGAAAAGACAAACACAACCTTGTTTTCGCTCCATCCGCACTTTTCGAAATGGTGATGTATCGGCGCCATTTTGAAAATACGCTTTCCCCCGGATATTTTGAAATAACCGACCTGAATTATATCCGAAAGACTTTCGCAGATATAAATTACCCCGACGGGAAGCAGTATAAGCGGATTGTCGAGCATAAAGCCGAGCGCTATAACCATTCCCCCGAGAAAGAGCGAGCCTGTGTCTCCCATGAATATCTTAGCGGGGTAGAAATTATACACAAGGAAGCCGAGGGTTGAGCCGACTACAAGCGCAGAGAGTATCAGAGAGGACATATTCCCGAGAGCCATTGAGGCGACGGCGAAAAAGCCGCCCACAACAAAGGTAACGCTCGACGCCAAACCGTCGATACCGTCGGTGAGGTTTACGCTGTTCACTATCCCCGTGATAAGAACTATCATAATGATGTAATATGCGAAGCCGAGCTTGATTCTAATATCTATAAACGGAATGTAAACAGACTCGTTTATAAATCCGAAGGTTTTCATAAAAAACAGAAAAGCGCCCGCCGCAAGAAGCTGTAAGAAAAACTTTTGCCCCGCCTTGAGTCCCTGATTCTGCTTTTTGAAAAATTTTGCAAAGTCATCTATAAAGCCGATAAGTCCGTTAAACAGGGCAAAAAGGACGCAAAGCGTCATCTTGCCTATTTCCACGTCTTCTTTCTTGATAGAAAGCACCACACAAACGGCGGCAAAAACCAAAATGCTTGCAAAAATAAAGCCTATTCCGCCCATTGTGGGAGTGCCCTCTTTATTTTTATGCCATCTCGGGCCTATATCAAGTATTTTCTGCCCCATTTTAAGGCTTTTCAATAGCGGGATCATAATTTTTGAGGCATAAGCGGTTATAAGGAACACTACGGCGGCACATGCGACAAAATATATAATCATCTGAGTTTTCATGGTCTGATCCTTTTAAATTATATTAATTTTTGATGAATGCGACGACCCTTTCAAGCTTTATGCCACGACTCGCCTTAAACAGTATTATATCATTTTTGCTTGTATTTTGCAATATAAATCTTCCTATCGATTCGACGTCTTCGGTATTTTCGAACACGAAAATATTATCGGGATCCATTCCGAACTCCGCGGCGGCTTTTGCCGTGTTTAGCGCTCTTTTTCCGAAGGTGACAAGCATATCCACACCGCAAAGAAATACGGCGGCTCCCACCTTCCTGTGCGCTTCTGTCGAATATTCTCCGAGCTCGAGCATATCCCCGAGCACCGCAACGCTTCTTTTTCCATGCCTTTTCGCCATGCTGACAAGCACCTTAAGCGAGGCTGCCATAGACTCCGGAGAAGCGTTATAGCAATCCTCGATTATTTCAATTCCGTTTTCGCTGTAAAAATTCTGGCGCATACCGGTTGTGCGATATGAGAGAAGCCCTCGCCTTATTTCGTATTCGCCCATACCCGTGGCTTTGCCCACAGCGTACGCCAAGGCGGCGTTCATAACGTTGTGTTCTCCGAAGGCGGGAACCACAATGCTTTCCACAAACTCATCCTTGGTTTTAAGATCGAATGCACAGCCGTTATCACCCTCGACTATTTTTGTGACAAGGTAATCGCAGTCCCCGCTCATTCCCACCTTAATTGCGCTTTTTTCGCCCGCAAGGAGCGATTCGTCGCCATTTATAATAAGGATTCCCTTCTCGGTCATTCCCTCTTTTATTTCAAGCTTTGCACGCGCTATTTTCTCTCTTGAGCCTAAATTTTCAATATGCGCACTGCCGATATTGGTTATTACCGAAATATCGGGACAAATTATATCCGAAAGATAGGATATTTCACCGCTGTGGCTCATGCCAAGCTCAAAAACCGCCGCCTCGTCGCTCGGGTCAAGCGAAAGCACAGTCATGGGAAGACCTATTAAATTATTGTGATTTCCCTCGCTTCTGTGCGTTTTGAAGCGCTGAGAGAGCACGGAATAAATAAACTCCTTTGTCGTGGTCTTGCCCACGCTTCCGGTAACTGCAACGCTCAGCAGACTGAATTTTGTTTTATAAGCCTTAGCAAGCCTTCCGAGCGCTAAGACAGTATCGTCAACAACAACTGCGCTTATCTCCTCACAGCCCTTGGGGATATATTCGCACATCACGGCACTTCCCTTTTCGGGCAAGATATAGAGGTGACCGTCTGTTTTTTCGCCCCTTATGGCAACAAAAAGGCAGTCGTCGCATATTTCTCTCGAATCCGTCACGATACTGCTTATTCTTTTATCCTTGCCGTGCAGTACCCCGTTTGTCATCTTTGCTATCTCGGACAGAAGCAGCCCCGCAAAAACCGATGTTTTCATAAAGTAATCCTTACTAAGTATTATTGACCCCCGAAGAAACGGGTTGTTAAAACATGTCTTTAAAGCGCTTTGCAAGCGCTTTTTTCACTTCTTCCTTTTCGGAAAAAGGGCGTTTTCCTTCTTTTGTTATTTCATAATTTTCATGCCCCTTGCCGGCAATAAGTATTATTTCCTTGTCGGCCGCGTTTTCCACGGCGTACGCTATCGCCTCACGGCGGTTTACGATAACCGTGTAAGCACTCTCCTTGTGTATCCCGCAAAGCACGTCGCAAATAATGCTGTTGGGGTCTTCACTTCTGGAATTGTCGCTTGTTATCACCGAAAAGTCGGCAAGACGGGTGGCTATTTCGCCCATTATCGGTCTTTTTGCCTTATCCCTGTCCCCTCCGCAGCCGAAAACCACCGTAAGGCGCTGATTTTCGCACTTTGAGCTTTTTATGATATTCAAAACGTTCAAAAGCGCGTCAGGGGTGTGCGCGTAATCGATGATAACGGTAAAAGGACATCCCTTAGGGCTGACCCTTTCCATTCTTCCGGGCACGCCGCAAGTCTCATTTATCCCCTTTTCGACAACCGACGGGTCAATTCCAAGCATCATAGCGCAAATTGCCGCTCCCATTGTGTTGTAAACCGAGATAACGCCCGCAAGCGGAGTGTCAATCGAGGCGACCCTTGTGCCGCTTTTGATAATATCGTATTTTACCCCGTCCATAGAATTATACACTATATCCCGGGCGTAATAATCGGCGTTTTTGTCGATTACCGAATAAGTTATGCCGCGGCAGAGTCCTTTTTTTGCCGCTCTTTTCACATAAGGGTCGTCGGCGTTGAACAAACCGATTTTTGTCTTTGAAAAGAGTATTTCCTTTGCAAGGGCATACTTTTCCATTGTCCCGTGAAAATCAAGGTGATCTTCCGTAAGATTAGTGTAAATTGCCGCTTCGAAGGTTATCGGCGCGACCCTTCCCAAAGAAAGCGAATGTGAGGAGACCTCCATAAACACGTGCGTCACGCCGTCGTCCCTCATTTTTGCAAGTATACAATAGAGGCTTTCGGGGTCGGGGGTGGTCATATCCGCCTCGTATGCTTGTTTTCCCCACTCGTTGGCTACCGTTGTGAGCATACCGCAATTATATCCGGCGCACTCGAATATATGCCGAAGCATAAATACGCTGCTCGTTTTCCCGTTTGTTCCGGTCACTCCGATAATTTTTAGGCTTTTCTCGGGATTTTTGTTGATATTTGAAAAAACATACGCCGCAGCCTGTCTTGAATTTTTTACAAGTACATAGGGAAGCGCCATGCTTTTTGGAATTTTGTCGACTATTGCCGCCAAGGCTCCCGCGGCTTTTGCCTCTTCGATAAAGCTTTCTCCCGCGAATTTTGTTCCGTCGATGCATAAGAAAGCGTATCCTTCCCGCACCTTCCTGCTGTCTCCGGTGACTCCGGACACTTCGATATTTTCACATCCGTTATAATCAACGACCTGAGATTTGGCGTCCTTAAAAAGCTCGGAAATCTTCATCCTCACAAGGTTCCTTTCTCGGTAGTTAATTATGCGTGCTCCGACAATGAGTAAAAATTATTCTACTACCGTTTCATCGGAGTCGTCAAGATATCTGCAAACAATGGTTATTACCTCCCATTCATGCACCTGAATGTCTTTCTCAACACTTTGAGATATAACAGTCGCTCCACTGCCCTGATTGTAATTTTGGGCTCCTTCTATTAGTACGTTTAGATTTTTCGATTGAAGCAGTCTTATGGCGGTTGTAACGTTCATGCCCGTAATATCCGGAACCTTAACCATTTTATCGCCCGTCGCTCCGCCGGTATATAGTATCACCTTACCGTTTATATTTGTAAGCGTTTCGCCCGCAGCGGGTACCTGACTTGTCACCGTTTTTCCGTCGCCGACAATTTCATACCCGAGTCCCAATTTTTCAACCGCGCTCACCGCTTTTTCAACCGAATAGCCTCTGTAATTGCCGACCTTTTTTGCTATTCTTGACATTTCTTCCTCGGTATACTGCCTCTCTATTCCGAGATAAGGGAGCACCTGTTCAAGAAGAGCCGCAACGTAGGGAGCGGCGACCGTGCTTCCGTATCTGTTGCTCGTTTGAGGCTCGTCGACAATTATTATTGCGACCACCTGCGGGTCGTCTGCGGGCGCCACGGCAACGCAGGAGCCGATTCTTGCCTTTTTATCCGGAACGTCTCTTTTTTCCGAGGTACCTGTTTTTGCCGCCACCTTGTAGCCCGCAACGTAGGCATTCTTTACCCCGTTTCCGTTCGAAACGCCTTTTTCAAGAACGCTCATTATGCTCTTGCAGACGTCGGCGCTCACAACCTGTTTTTTGTACTCGGTGTTATATGATACAACCGTGTTCCCGTCGCTGTCAATAAGCGAGTTTACAACTCTCGGCTTTACAAGCCTTCCGCCGTTTGCAACGGTGCTGATGGCTGTTACCTGCTGGAGAAGAGTGGTTTTGAAGGTCTGACCGAAGCTGTAACATGCAAGCTCCACGCTGTTAAAGCCGGAAAGCGCCACGTAAAGTCCGCTCGCCTCTCCGGGAAGGTCAATTCCTGTCTTTGAGGTATAGCCGAAGGATTCGAAATAAGAATAGAATTTCGAGGCTCCGAGCCTTGCGGCGACGTTCATTATTGTCGGGTTACAGGATTTTTGGAGCAATTTATCAAAGGTTGCGGTTCCGTGTCCGCTTGTCAAATGGCATTTTATCGTTGTTCCGCTGACCTTAAGCCGTCCGGTACACGTAAAGACGGTGGAAAATTCGACTGCATTTTCTTCAAGCGCCGCCGCCGTTGTCATGATTTTAAAGGTTGAACCCGGCTCGTACAGATAAGAAACGGCTTTATTGTTCCACAGCCCGTATAGCAACTCCCAATACAGCTCATTATACTCATCCGAATTTTCATCAAGTCCGGAAGCTTGAAGCACTGCAAGCGAATCTTCGTCAAGGTCGTAAGGATTGTTGAGATCAAAGGAGGGATAGGTTCCCATGGCGTAGATTTCGCCGGTTGTGGGGTTCATAACTATTCCCGTCGTCTTATTTGCCGCCTTTGAATCGTAATAGGTCTTTTCAAGCTGTTCTTCAAGCATTGTCTGAATTGTCGCGTCAATGGTTGTAACAACGCTCAGCCCGTCTTTGGCTTCTATGTAAAGGTCGTACTCCGAGGGCATACTTTCGCTCTGCGCATTTTTTGTAGTTATGTATCTGCCCGGAGTGCCGGTCAGATATTCGTTGTATTGAAGCTCGATTCCGAGCAGTCCTCCGTCGGTTCCGGTAACGCCTATTATACTTGCGGCAAGCGAGGAGTAAGGATAATATCTCATTGTCGTCGCTTCAAGATACACGCAGGAGGTTAGCTTGTTGTCTGCGATAAATTGCCGTATAAGGTCGGCTGTATCGGCGTCGACGTTTCTTTTTATCGTCTCGTCTTTTCTGTTTATCTTCTGGGTTTTTGCGTATATTTCGTTATAATCGACCTCGAGTATCTCGGAAAGATTTTTGGAGACTATTTGTGAATACTTTATTCCGTCCTTGTCATTTCTCTCGGCGTTCTGAATGTCGGAGGGAGAAATGAACACTCTGTAGGTTGTAGTGTTTGTCGCAAGGGGTATCATATTCCTGTCGTATATCATGCCTCTTTCCGCCGGTATCTCTGATTCCTGCTGGATATTGTCTATAACCCGGCTCTGATATTTTTCATAATCTATTATTTGCATGGCAAAAAGCGTCGTCACAAGGCATATTGAGACAACGCCCATTACCGCAAACCATATAAGAGCTCTTACATTCGTTGATTGAAGCTTATTATGTGCCATTTTGTATCACCTTTAAGCGTATTGCTTTAGCAAAATTGAGAGTATGAGATAATTATACCTCCTACTCTCAAAATAATCAATACATTTTTATTCATTCCCGAGTAAATTATTCCAAGACTTCAACAAATTATCCGCAAGTGCGAAAAGAGCATTTGTGATAGCGCCCACTGTTCCCTCTTCTTCGGTCTCATAGACCTCTATTTTCTCGTCGTCGCCGACCTCGATGTATTTCTTATTCACGACGTCTCCCGCCCCGACAAGCCCGAGCTCTTCCTTCGCGTATTTATCAAGCTCCACAAGGTCGTATTTTCTCTCAAGCTCCGCGTTAAGCTTCTTTTCCTCGGTCTTTAGCTCGTCAAGCTCGGCTCGAAGCTCAGAGACGTCCCTTGTATATTCGTTAAGCGTCACATAGTTGCTGACGCACATCATAAGCAGAACAGTAAAAATCAGCAAAATAAACACAAGCCCGAAGGGAAACGGCTTTTTACTGCCGGATTTCACGGTAAGCGTTTTCACTTTTGTCTTTTTGCGTTCGGCGTGTGCCTTTGCGGTTTTTGCGGGCTTATTTACATCCGAAGCTTTTGAAATATTTATTCTTTTCTCGGTATTTTCGCGTTCACCGTTTTGTTTCATTTTTATTGCCGTTCCTTTCTTTCTGTTTATTTTGCTTAAAAAACGACTGCTTTTTTGCTGTATTACAGCTTTTCAATAACGCGCAGCTTGGCGCTTCTCGATCTCGGATTCTCCTCAAGCTCCTTTTCGCTCGGAAGAGTCGGCTTTTTGTTTACTTGTCTTATCTGTGGCTTTCTTCCGCAAACGCAGACCGGAAAGCTCGGCGGACAAACGCACCCCTGCGCAAGGCTGTTAAAGGTCTGTTTGACAATTCTGTCCTCCAGCGAATGGAAGGTTATGACCGCAAGTCTTCCGCCCGCTTCAAGCTTGTCCACAAGGCGACGAATTGTAGGCTCTATGACATTTAACTCGTCGTTGACCTCAATGCGAATTGCCTGAAAGCTTCTTTTGCAGGGATGATGACCGCCGTTTTTGGCTTTTGCCGGCATGGCGGATTTTATCACCTCGACAAGCTCGAAGGTCGTTTTTATCGGGCTCTCTTCTCTTCTCTTCACTATTTTGGAGGCAATTTGAGGGGCAAAGCTCTCTTCTCCGTAATCTCGAAGAATACGTTTGAGTTCTGCTTCCGAATAGCCGTTCACAACTTCAAAAGCGGTAAGCTTTGAGTCCTTGTCCATTCTCATATCAAGCGGCGCGTCATGCATATAGGAAAAGCCGCGCTCGGCTGTGTCAAGCTGATATGAGGACACTCCGAGGTCGATAAGCGCGCCCCTTATTTTGTCGATACCCAGAGAATTTAATATATCCCCGACGTTATAAAAATTATCCTTTACGGTTATAAGCTTGTCCGCGTATTCGCAAAGCCGCTCTTTTACGGCGTTTATTGCCGTTATGTCCCGGTCAATTGCCACAAGCTTACCGTTTTTTATTCTTTTGACTATCTCAAGAGAATGACCGCCGCCTCCCGCGGTGCAGTCAACGTAATAACCGTCCGATATATTAAGCCCTTCAATGCACTCGCCGAGCATTACCGAGTAATGGTCAAACACAGTCGCCATTTTCTTTTCCTTGCCGTAATTTACAGTCCGTGAGCAATAAGGAAATTCCTAAGCTCGTCCACATTTGTGTTTTCCATCTTATTGTCGAATGTCTCCTCGTCCCATATTTCCATGTGGTCCTTGACTCCGGCGCTCACTATGTTTTTTGTGATGCCGGCATAATCAAGATACTGAACGGGGAGCGCTAACCTTCCTTGGGCGTCAATCTCCATATCCTCGGAATTGGCGTAAAGCCATGATATAACCTCATAGGACGCCATCTCGGGCAGAGTGCTGATTTTCTCTTCAAAGAGCTTCCAGTTTTCAAGACTGTATATTCTTATGCACTTTGAGGTAAGGCTTTTGGTGACAACTATCTTGGTTCCGAGCTCTTCACGGTACTTTGCCGGCACGAAGAGCCTGTTTTTGGCGTCAATGGTATGTCTTTGGCTTCCTCTCACGGCATTTCCCTCCCTTTCGCTCATAATCAAGCCACCGCAATCATTATATAACCCTTTTTTGCTTAATGCAAGTGGAATCGTATAAGCAATTATGAGGATATTATATTTTTTTCACCATCTCAAAACACATTTTTACATCAATTCAAGGCATTCTGAATTTTTGTTCTCTTTTGCTATTAATTTCCGCTAAAAGCAATAAAAAAGTACACACGAAGCGATAATGTGTGTACTTTTTTTCAGTATATAACGTTAATAAAAATCGTTTTATGCCAAAGCGCCGTCGTAAATAAGAGATATTACCTCGGGGGTCAGATAATCGGAGAGCGGAGCTTTATGCTTTATCATCTCTCTTGCCGTGAGCGAGGAGATATGTTCAAGCTCCGGTCGCGTGGGCAGTATCAGCGTGTCAACAGGATACACAGACATATTGACGCTGCGAAGCATTTTTTCGTATTCGAAGTCCGAGCCGTTTCTTGCGCCCTTGATTATAACGTCAACCTTACTGTCGCGTGCATAAGACGCCACAAGCCCGTCCGTACTGTCAACTCTTACATTCTTAAACGGGCGGCACATCGCATTTAGCATCTCTTTTCTTTTTTCAAGCGAAAACATATATTTTTTCTCGCTGTTAACGCACAGACAGACAACAACCTCGTCAAAAAGAGAGGCGCTTCGTGTTATAATATCAAGATGTCCCCTTGTCGGCGGGTCAAAGCTGCCCGTTATCATGGCTCTCTTCATACAGGTCACTTCCTTTCATAAGCAGAGTTATAAACACCCTTCCGTATTTGTAAAACCGCTTGTTTATAAGCCCTTTATGGCAAAACGGCTCTTTTTTATCGCTCTCGCATATTACAAGCGCGTTGTCGTTTAGTATGTCGTTCCTCATAATCAGTGAAAGCGCGTCTTCAACAAGCGTGCTTTGATAAGGCGGGTCAAGGAACACTATATCAAATTTTTCCCTTCCCGCAAGCCCTCTTATAAGATTTGAAAAGTCTGTTGTCAAAATTCTTGTTTTGTCAAAAAGCTTGGTTTTTTGAGCGTTTCTTTTAATTATTTCGGTGGCTCTCTTGTCAATATCGCATATGACGGCAAAGTCCGCGCCCCTTGAGAGCGCTTCGAGCGCCAGCTGACCCGAGCCGGCAAAAACGTCAAGCACTCTTCGCCCCTCGATATCAAACTGTATCATTGAAAAAACCGCTTCTTTTACTCTCTCTGCGGTGGGTCTTGTTATATCACTGCCTTCAAGAGTTTCAAGCTTTGCGCCCCTGGCGCTTCCGGTTATTATTCTCATTTTTGAATTTTCCCCTGTTTTTCATTTTCGTTGTGGTAATAGCTGTATATATTCTCCGCATCACGCCTTGAAATACCCTTGACCTCGGAAAGGATCTCGACCTCTGCGTTCTTAATCGCGCTCAAATTGCCGAATTTCGAAAGCAGCAGTATTGCCTTTTTCTGACCTATTCCGCTTATCTTTTCAAGAGAAGAATGCTTTAGAGTCTTTTCCTTTGCCTTTTTCATTCTTGAAATGGCAAAACGGTGAACCTCCTCCTGGATTTTGTATATAAACACAAAAACCGACTGCTCTCTTGTGATGCTTATCTCGCGCTCCCCGTCGGTAAGCGTTCTTGTTTTGTGGTGCTCGTCCTTAACCATTCCCAAAACCGGAACATTTACTCCGAGCGTTTTAAAAAGCTCTCTGACCGTCAGCACATGCCCTTTGCCTCCGTCAAGCAGAAACAAATCGGGAAGCGGATTTTCAGTAGCGTGCGACACTCTGCGCGTCAGCGCCTCGCACATTGCGCCGTAATCGTCCTGCCCCTCGGTGCCCTTTATTTTATACACTCTGTACCCGCTTTTATTGAATCTTCCGTTAACAATGCTGATAAGACCCGCCGTGATATTGTCCGAGCCGTAGTTTGATATATCGACAGACTCGATATTTTCGGGCACCACCTCAAGACAAGCAAGCGTTGCAAGCTTTATTAAAACCGCCGAGTCCTTTTCGTTTTCTTGCACATACTGCCTTGCGTGAAGCGCCGCGTTTTCCTCGACCATCTCGCAAAGCTTTTTTCCCGCTCCCTTTAGAGGTCGCTTTAAATATATCCGCCTTCCCGAGATCTCGGAAAGATAATTTGAGAGCAGCTTGCAGTTGTCACCCGAGAGCTCAAAGCCGAGCAGCAGACTTTTGGGGATATACTCCCTTCTTGAATACAAATCGAAAATAAAGGAGGACACCGTGTCGTCGTCCACAATTTGTTCCGCGCCGAATATAAAATTATCCGAATCGATGACCGCGCCGTCGCGCACGCAGTAAATTGCAAGACAGGCGCACGCCTCGTCGGTGTGCAGAGCAAGCACATCAAACTCTTCCTCGGGAGCGCCGACCACCTTCTGCTTTTCCCAAAGGTTTTCAATTACCTTAATTCTGTCCCGATAGATTGCCGCCGCCTCGAACATAAGGTTTGACGCGGCGTATTTCATCTTTTTTTCAAGCTCGTCTCTCGTCTCTGAAAAGGAGCCCTTTAAAAAGGTCAGAACCTCGTTAAAATTCTCCCTGTATTCCTCTTTTGAAACATTTCCCGAGCAGGGCGCACAGCACTGACCTATATGGCTGTACAGGCAGGGACGCACCTTGCCTATATTTTCGGGAAAGCGGTATTTGCAGGTGGGAAGCCCGAAGCTTTTTTGCGCGGTCTTGACTATTCCCCAAGCTATTCCCGAGCCGGAATACGGTCCGAAATACTTTGCCCCGTCAGAAACGCGCTTTCGCGTTACCGTCAAGGTGGGGTACTCACTGCAAACGTCGGCTTTGATATACGGGTAGTTTTTAGCATCCTTCAGCCTTATATTGTACTTTGGCTGATGAAGCTTTATAAGCTTGTTTTCAAGCGCCAGCGCCTCAATCTCGGTATCGGTGAGCATGATATCGAAATTTCTAACCTCAGATACCATACGCGCGGTTTTGACATTCTTCTCGTTGTCCTGAAAATACTGCGAGACCCTGAAATGAAGCGCCTTCGATTTCCCGATATATATTATCTTGCCCGAAGAATTGTACATTATATATACTCCGGGTGTGGCGGGAAGGGCGTTTGCCTTTTCTCTTAGTTCCTTTAAGGTTTTTTCCTCTGCCATATTACAAAAATAAGCAGACTACTTATTTTAAGCAGCCCGCCTCTCTTTCGTTTTTATTTATTCCGTGAGCCCGTCTGAAATAAGTGCGCAAAGACCTTCAATGGCTTCTGCTTCGTCGGGACCATCGGCGATAAGGGTTATTGACATATCCTCATCGATTCCGAGATAAAGCACACCGAGAAGGCTCTTGGCATTCACTCTTTTTTCGCCCTTTTCCACAAGCACAGAGCTCTTATAGGAATTTGCTTTCTGAATAAATAATGTAGCAGGTCTGGCATGTAACCCCACGGAATTTTTTACCGTTATTTCACGTGATATCATATCAACACTCCGTTCATCAATAATTCTCAAATCTAAAAATTCTTACATAGTGTATTATATCAAATATCAAGTTTAAAATCAATACTTTTGTGAAAAAAATATTTTTTTAGGCAATCGACGTGATTATTGCCGAACAATAAAAGCCGTCGGTGTAAAGCTCAACTGTTTTTCCGACTCCTAAAAAGTAGGAACCCGCAAGGCGGAAGCCGTCGTCATAGAACGCTCCCTTAACGCTTACACGGCATTCTATGTCGCATAGCTCGGGATCTGTCGTCTCGACAAAAATCGGAGAAACGCCGCTTTCGTTTAGTACCACCTGTTTGTTTTCCAAAATATTTATCTCGGTGACGCTTCCGAAAAGCTCTCCGTTCCAGTACAGCACGTCCTCGGTTTTTAGCATGTCAACCTTGTCTCTTTCGACTCCCTGCACTCTTACGGTCACGACAGCCTCTTGGGTGTTTATTACGTTGCCTATAAAATCGACTATCGTGCTTCTGAAAATAAGCACAAAGAGCGAGGCAAGCACGGCGATAATTATAAGAAAATCGATAATATTAAATCTTGCTCTTGCTTTTTCCTTCATTATCACTCGCCTCCTTCCTCATTATTTGAGGTCTTTTCGCCGACATATGTTATTTTGCCGTCGCCGTAAAATCCGTAAGTTCTGAATGAAAGCTCGGCTCCGGCTCTAACGTTATACCCGTTTATCGCAAGCGCACCGTCCTTACCGTTTGAGGCGGCTTCGACAGTTATAAGCAGGTCGACGTATCCGACGTAGTTTGCGTATATCAGCCTGCCGGAAGCATCGTACTTGTTTGTGGGCTCGACATGCTCCTCGTATAATATCGAGGTGATTTTGCCGATATATTTGCCGCTCTCCCTCTCGTAAACCGCGTCTCCCACTTGGAGCGAGGGACACCCCGCCACGTTGTCCGCACCTTTTGTTATCGAATAAAGCTCCGTGTTTAATTTAGGCAGCTTTATAATGTACTCAAAGGTCTCCCCGGCGTTTTCTTTTTTTGTGCCCTGTGATGATTCTTCCGGGTCGCCTCTAAGCATCATGAGTGCGAAAAACACAACGGCAAGTATTCCGCATATAGCGATAACGATAATAACTATGTCAATGGCATTAAGCTTTCTTCTATTCTGCTTTACATTTGCGTTTTCTTCGCTTTTCATATACAGAATCCTTCCAAAAATAATATAATGCGACTATGCGCCTAAAAAATCTATTGTTATATCGCTTGAGATACTCTCAAGATAGTCGTATTCCTGTTTTGCGCTGTTTTCCGCCATCTGCCTTACCGCTTCGGTAAGTCCGAGCAGAGTCCAGAAGGTGAGGCTTATTGCCGCCTCCTCCCACACGTAAACGAAAATTCCTCCGACCGAAAGCGCGGCTATTGCAAAAAACAGCCCGAGCGTGCAGGTTCTTGACTCCTTGTCCGCTCCTGCCTTGCAATATACCGTGAAGGTTTGGATTGAGAGAATAATAATCACGGCGGCAAAAAAGAGCAGTCCGAACAGTCCTATTTGAAGAATTAATTGAAGAAGCAGGCTCATGCTGTTATTCGGAATCTGCATTTCCGAGCTTGTGTATGAGGAGAATACCGAGCGAAATACCTCCTCGCCCATTCCTATCCCGAACCACAGATGGTCCTTTATCATTTTGAGACTGACGCTCCAAACTCCCACCTTATAGCTCTGCGAAACGTCTGAATAGGTGACGTATGATATAAAGCTTGAAACCTCGGAGCCGCTTACGAGACAGGATACAACGGGGATAAGCAATATAAGCAGCAAAATGACAGCCACTGTCCTGTGCGAATATACCATAAAGAATACAACCACCGTCGCGGAAAGTATCAGGGCGGCAAATATCGAGCCGCTTGCAAAGAGAGCTGCAAGGTTTATAACCATGAGCGAAAAATACAGAAATCTGTACCTTGGCACAGACAGTGCCTTTGACATCGAAACAATGAACGCCGCCGTCATGTACCATGCAAGAGTGTGCTCGGAATTAAACACGCTTTGATTGTGCATGCTCAAATTCGTTATCGCCTGAGACAGCGCAATAACCGCCACGTAAAGCGACGAGGCAAGAAATGCGTTTATACAGCGGTCAAACCACTTCTTTGACCTCACGGTATTTTTTATGACAAAATAACCGAGTATAAAAGACACGTTAATAAGCGAGGCTGACAAGCTGTCGCCAAACAGCCTTGCAGACTGTGCCGAGGAAAGCATGAGAATGGCAAGAAGCAAAACCCAAAAATCAAGAAAAGTGAATTTCACGCTTCTTTTTCCGACGACTGCTTTAATGAAAAAGCAGATAGAAATATATAAAACTGTTACAGAGCACAGCAGCGGGGGATTTTCCGCAAGCGAAAAGAGCGGCGCAAAGAACATAAGCACAAGTATGCCGAATTCTGGAACAATAAATATTCTCACCGTGCATATTGCGACAAGTATTATAAGAAAAATAGAGAGCACCGAAAACCTGAACGACAAAAGCCCGAGCAAAAATCCGAGGCAGAAAAGCACAAAGCCGAACTGATTTTCCGATTTTTCGGTCTGCGGCTTTTCCCTGCTGCATCCCATGACCGAAAACATAATAAATCTGCCAAACAGGCTTTCCCGCATACAGTTATACACACTTTCATCCCTTGTCGTCAGCGCGGGAAGAGAAAAGAGAAGCACGATTATTCCCTGCCCCAAGGTCAAAATCTCCGACACCGGATTGTCTGAAAGAAACAGAGTTATCGCCTGAGTTGCCGTCACCGATATTCCGAGCGCCATGAAGAAAATTCCGACGCTCATCATGGGAAGCGTGACAAATTTCCATGCCAGAGAGCGAAAGGCGCCGACAACAACGCTGTTTTCGACCGAACCGATAATACGGTTCTTTAACGGATGTCTGAAGGACGCCTCGTTGTAAATTCCGACCGACCGTCCGAACTCCTCGGTGCCTATCACCTTTTTAGGACGGCGTTTGAGCTTTTCTCTTATATACGTTCTTGTCCTTAAAAGCAGACTTAAAATAAGCGACTCGGAAACAAGAGCGGAAAGCTTATCTCCCGATCTGAAAAACTTGCCGATAAAGGATTTTTTGACAAAGCCGTAAACAGCCTCGGTTGCATTATTTACCGCGGCATGAAATATTCCGAGCGTTTTTTTCTTTTTGACTTTTTTTACGCCGCTCATAACGCCCTCCTTTACCGTTTTTCGTTTTTTTCTTTACACTTTATATATATTTTACAAAAGATCGGGTCTGTTCTTCATCGTAAGGCGAAGCGCCTCTTCCTTTCGCCACTTTTCGATATCCTCATGATTTCCCGAAAGCAGCACGTCGGGGACCTTGTCGCCCATAAAATCATACGGCCTTGTATATTGAGGATACTCGAGCGCGCCGCTCGCTATGCTTTCGTTTTCATAGCACTCGGGCTCGGAGAGCACGCCGTCAATAAGGCGGGAAACAGAGTCGATAAGTATGCACGCGGGAAGCTCTCCCCCGGTGAGAATATAGTCCCCTACCGATATTTCCATATCGGCAATTTTGTCTATAACTCTTCGGTCGACTCCCTCATAGTGACCGCAAAGCAATATTAAACTGTCGCATGAAGACAATATCTTCACGGTTTTCTCGTTTAGTATCTTCCCTTTCGGGGACATGAAAATGCAAAGACTTTTTCCCGAAGCAATCTTTTTTATATCTTCATAGCACCGATATATCGGGGGCGCGCTCATGAGCATTCCCCGCCCTCCGCCGTACGGCGTGTCGTCAACTCGGCGGTGCTTATCGGCGGAGTAATCTCTTATATCGTGGCAAACAACCTCAATTATTCCCGCCCTTTTGGCTCTGCCTATTATACTTTCGTTTGTGATACTGTCAACAAGCGCGGGAAAAAGGGTCATGACGTCAAATCGCATATGGTTTCTCATTACAAAAGCCCGTCAATCAGCGTAACGTAAACGCCGCTGTTAATATCGATTCTGTTGATAAATTCGGGAACCGCCGGAATAAGTCCTTTTGTCTTATCCTCTTTTTCAACCTCATAAAGGTCCTGCGCGCCCTGATTAAAAACGTCGGTAACCTTGCCGTACACTCTGCCTGTCGCATTGTCTATGACGGGAAGCCCTATGATATCCGCTATAAAGAAATACCCCTCTTTTACCGGAATATCCTCTCTTTTGGCGTACAAAAGGAGGTTTTTGTATTTTACCGCACACTCGACGGTGGCGCACCCCTCAAGGTGCACAAGCATCATATCCTGCCCCAAAGACGCGCTCTTTGTACATTTAAACGGGATATACTCGCCGCCCTTTAAAATATAGAGGGTCTTAAGTGAGGTGAAGACCCTTGAGCTGTCGCAGTAATTCTTTATTTTCAGGTCGCCGTGAACGCCGTGAGTGTTCACGACAACACCCGCTTCGAGAAACTCCTTCATTATTTATTGTCTCAAATACTCTTTCACGTTATAATAAAGGATTATAACACAGCGTCACTGCAAAAAAGTTAATTTATTGTTAATTTTCCTTTGCCTCGTACATTCCGGTTATCTCGCAGACGTACATTCTGTGATAATCGTTGCTTTTGTAATTTGCAAGAAGCGTTTTGTCAATAAAGGAGTTCTCTTTAAGGTCGTCGGCGTAGAGCTTTTTAAGAGTGAGTACTCTTTCAGACTGCTCGAAGGCGGTAAGAGAGTCGATATTGACAGGGGTAAGCCCGGTTTTTGCAATTTTGTCGATGTCACGTCCGCTCAGAGTTCCGCATATTTTGTGCGCGTCCTTATATTTATCCTTAAGTATATTGACGCTGAGACATTCGTTTTCCTCAATAAGCTTAAAGGTGTGCCTTGTGGGTCTGATAAAAAGCACGCAGACGGGCTTGTTCCAAAGTATGCCGGCGCATCCCCAGCTTGCGGTCATTGCGTTTGCCCTGCCCTTTTCCTTATCGAAGGTTGTGACAAGAAGCCACTTTTTACCCACCTCTTCAAACACGTTAAAGCTAATCTCTTCGGGATTTTTCTTAATAAATTCTTTCATAAATTAGAGCAACCTCCGCATTTAGGTAAATTTTATGTTAACAATCATAAAAACTATATACTTATTTGATCTTTATGATTATAATATAAATTATACACAACTTCACCTCGGATGTCAATATATTCCGAAATATCTTTCTACATAAGCATGAAAGGAAATGACAACTCATGAAAAAGACCACCGGCAAAGTGTTATCTCACCACAGCTTGAAACTGCTTATAACAATGCTGTTTTCAATAATATTCTTTTTCATTCTTGCCGCAGTCGTCGGTCCCGAAAGCTCAAAGAACACGTTTACCGTGATTTTTGTCATCGTGCTGTATCTTCTCTGCACGCTTTTGGCGCATGTGATAATAAACTACGTTTATTTCAAAAGGTCGGAAACCAACATCGAAAAGCAATTCAATAAAGATATAAACGCCGGACTGTACAACAACTTGAGCGTTCCCTTCGCGGTCTGCGACATGCACGGTATTATAAGGCTTTACAACAAGGCTTTTGCCCGTATGCTCGATGAGGCGGGACTTAAAACCAAAAAGCTCTCGGTCCTTGCCGGCTTTGGCATAGACAAGCTCATGCAAAGCGGAAACGACGGACTGATGTCCGATGTTGCCGACAAAAAATATCTGGTAAGAGGAAGCGTCGCCTCGCCCGACGCGTCAAACATGTTCATTACCGTTTGGTATGACGTCACCGACCTTGAAATGCTTCGAAAAACCCAGTCGGACAATGACGCGCTTGTCGCGCTTATAGTTATAGACAACCTTGAAGAGCTGCTCCAAATAGAGCAGGAAAACTTCGGAAACGCTGCGGCGGAGGTAGACAGAATACTTATCGATTGGGTAACGGAATTCGGCGGAGTTATAAAAAGATATGAGAACAACAAATACATCCTTATTTACAGAGCAAAGTTCTTGGACGAATTTATAGACAATAAATTTGAAATTCTCGAAAAGATACGCGCGATAAAAGTCGGTGTAAACCTGCTTTCCCTCACCGTATCAATAGGAACCTCAAACATCGGCTCGACCCTGCAGGAGCGTGAGAAAAACGCCCAGGCGGCGCTTGAGGTGGCGCTCGGGCGGGGTGGCGACCAGGCGGTTGTAAAAACCGAGTCGAATGTCATGTTCTTCGGCGGAATAGTAAAGGGCTCTCAAAAGCGTTCGACCGTCAAATCAAGAACCATAGCTCAGGCGCTGATGTCGGTTATCACAAAAAGCCCCAATGTACTTATCATGGGACACAGGAATCCCGACTTTGACAGCATCGGCGCATGTGCCGGAGTGGCGCGGCTTTGCCTGTTCTGCGGAATCAAGTGCAATATTGTGGTTGACAGGAACAACAAAAACCTGCAAAAATGTTTTGAAATGCTCTCCTCCCTTTCCGCCTATGACGATATGTTTGTTTCGGCGGTGGACGCTCAGGACTACATTTCCTCCGACACGCTTCTTATAATCGTCGACGTGAATAACCCCTCTCAGTTTGAGGCTCCGGAGATTGCAAAGAACGTAAGCCGCGTGGTTTATATCGACCATCACAGAATAACCAATGAATTTGACGTTTCTCCCGTGCTTTACTACATTGAGCCGTCCGCATCCTCGACCTGCGAGCTTATTGCCGAGATACTTGAAAACTCCCTGTCGGTCGGAAAGCTTACGGTTCAGGAAGCGAATCTCATGTACGCAGGAATACTCCTTGACACAAAGCGCTTCTCTTTGAATACCGGAACAAGAACCTTTACCTCAGCCAATTATTTAAGAAGCGTCGGAGCAAATCCGATGGCGGCGCAGGAGCTGTTCAAAACCTCTCTTGACGAGCTGCTAAGAGAAAACAGGTTCCAAAAGCAGATAAAGGTTTACAGAGAAAAGATAGTGATTTCGGTAAACAACGAAAACGACAACACGATGGCTGACAGTATTGCAGCCGCAAAATTTGCCGATAAGCTGCTGACAATCGAAAATATCGAGGCGTCCTTTGTGCTTTTGCAAATAGACAACAACGTGAGAATATCCGCGCGTTCAACCGGAAAAATAAACGTTCAGATAATTCTTGAAAGGCTCAAGGGCGGCGGTCACTATGACGCGGCTGCCACAATGCTTGCTGACGTTCCGCTCGAGCGCGCCATGGTCATGCTCAAGGAATCGATAGACACATACCTTGATATCGACTCAAAGGCTCAGGACGAAGAAAAAGACTAAAAAACCTATAAAGTCACAAAACAATTACCTATCAACCGAAAGGATTATTATTAAACTATGAAGCTTATACTTTTAAAAGACGTGAAAAATCAGGGAAGGAAGGGCGAGGTTATCGACGTATCCGACGGATACGCGAGAAATTATCTCATTCCGAGGGGGCTTGCCGTTGAGGCGAGTTCCTCAATAATGAACGACCTAAAAAACAAAGAGGCGGCAAAGCGCCACCATGATGACGAGGAGAAGAAAAAAGCAGGCGAGCTTGCCGCATTTCTCTCCGAAAAGGTTATTGTTATCGAGCTTACCTCAGGTGGAGACGGAAAGCTTTACGGCTCGGTCACCGCAAAGGAAATTGCCGACAAGCTTGAGAGTGATTTTAACATCACGCTTGACAAGCGCAAAATAGTTCTTGATAAGCCGATAAAAGCCTTCGGCGACTATACACTTGACGTAAAGCTTTATCCGGAGGTTGTCGGAAAGCTTCACGTTACGGTAAAAGGAAAATAAGAAATTTTTGTTATTGTTCAAAACTGAAAAGGACGGGTAAAATCATCACATGCCTAACGATTTGATAACAAGAAAGCTTCCCTTTTCTCTTGAAGCGGAACAGTCTGTTCTCGGCTCAATCCTTATAGACCCCGAAAAGTTCGGGGAAATATCCTCAATAATCGATTACGAGGATTTTTATCTCACCGAGCATCAGGAAATATACACTGCCATGCAGAAGCTCTTTTTGCAGAGCAAGGAAATAGACCCCGTTATACTCATGGATGCTCTTGTCAAAGAGGGAGTATACGACATAGAGCAGGCAAAAAACTATATCAGAGTGATTGCCGAGGTAGTTCCGTCCGCCGAGAATATTAAGGACTACGCGCAAATAGTCAAAAACAAAAGTCTGCTGAGAAAGCTTATCGAGGTCTGCGGAAAAATCACAGACGACGCCTTTGCGGAAGCCGAGGACGCTTCATTTATTGTAGACAGCGCGGAAAGCAGAATCTTTGAAATAGCGCAAAACAAACAGCAAAATGATTTCACTCACATTCGAACGGTAATAATCGAAACATACCGTCAAATAAAAGCGGTTGCCGACAATCCCACCGAGGCTATCGGCGTTCCAACCGGATTTTCGGGAATCGACAAGCTGCTTGTCGGAATGGGCAAAAGCGATCTCATTTTAATAGGCGCGCGCCCCGGTATGGGTAAGACAAGCTTTGCGCTCAATATAGCCACCAACGTGGCACACAAAAGCGGAAAGCAGGTATGCATTTTTTCTCTTGAAATGTCAAAGGAGCAGCTTGTTTCCCGTATGCTCTCAAGCGAAGCGCTGATTGAAAGCACCGTAATGCGAAACGGTATGCTCACCGCGGAGGACTGGAACAAGCTTGCAAACGCCTCTTCTTATCTCTCCGAATGCGATATCTATATCGACGATACCACGGGTATAACCGTTACGGGCATGAAGGCAAAGCTCAGAAGAATGAAAAATTTGGGACTTGTCATAATAGACTACCTCCAGCTTATGCAGAGCGACAGGCGAAACGAAAACAACAGGGTGCAGGAGGTTGCCGATATTTCGAGAAACTTAAAAATCATGGCAAAGGAGCTGCGAGTTCCGGTCATATGCTGTGCCCAGCTGTCCAGAGGTCCCGAATCGAGAACCGACAAGCGCCCGATGCTCTCCGACCTTCGTGACTCGGGTGCCATTGAGCAGGACGCGGACATTGTAATGTTTCTCTACCGCGATGAATATTATAAGGACGATACCTCAAATCAGAATCTGGCAGAGGTGATTATTGCGAAAAACAGGCACGGAAGCACAGGAAAGATAGAAATGAACTGGTTCGGTCAGTTCACGAAATTCTCCACCCGTTCCGAAAAGGAGCCTTCAAATTAAGCATGGATTACACAAAGCTTGTAGAATCAAAATTCTGCGCATTTGCAAAAAAACACAATATGCTTGACACAAGGTCAATCCTTGCCGCCTTCTCGGGAGGCGCCGATTCAACCGTACTGCTTTACATTTTAGACAAGGTATGCAAAAAAAGAGGGATTGAACTTTTTGCCCTTCATATCAACCACATGATAAGGGGCAAGGAGGCGACAAGGGACGAAAACTTCTGCAAGGAATTTGCAAAGGAGCATAGTATTCCCTTCGAATGCGTTTATATTGACGTGCCCTCTCTTTCAAAAGCTTTGGGCATAGGACTTGAAGAGTGCGCCAGAAATTGCCGCTATGATGCGTTTGAAAAATATTGTAAGGCGCATAATATTGAAAAAATTGCGACGGCGCACAATGCAAACGACAATTTGGAAACGGTGATTTTCAATCTTGCGCGGGGCTGTTCTCTTTCGGGAATATGCGGTATTCCACCTGTAAGAGACAACATTGTAAGACCTCTGCTTCTTTGCTCGAAGGACGAAATTTTAGGCTACGCAAAAGAAAATAGTATCGATTATATTTACGATTCGACAAACTCGGATACCGAGTACTCCAGAAATTATATAAGGCATAAAATAATTCCCTCTTTGGAAGCGCTGAATGGCAATGTTGTGCATAACGTCGCGCGTTTTACACAGATTGCGCTGGAGGATGATATATGTCTTGAAAGCATCGCAAAAAATTATTTGCAGGAAAGTGACATAACTGTTTTAAAAAAGCTTGATACGCCAATTCTTCACAGAGTTATTTCTATGAAATTTGAACAGAATACTAAGTGTCATATGGAAAACGTCCATATAAATTCTGTGGAAAAGCTTATAAGAAACGGCAGGAACAATTCATCGATCTCACTTCCTCAAAAAATGAAGGCTCAAATAGAGAACAATAATTTTCTCATCATAAAGGACAGCGCGACGAATTTGCCCGCTCCGTATTTTATGGAGCTTGTAGACGGGATAAATCGTATTGAGCCAGACGATTCGGTTTTATATATCTCGGTTAATGGCAACGATGAACACAAAGACATTTTGTCAAAACAAAATTTTTACAAAATATTTATATATACCGCAATCGACTTTGATAAAATATATGGTAAGCTTACGCTTAGAAGCCGTAAAGAGGGAGATAAGTACAGATACGGCGGCATGACGCGCAGTCTCAAAAAGCTGATGAACGGCAAAAAGCTTTCTCTCTCAAAAAGAGCCACACTGCCGGTAATTTGCGACGAAAAAGGCATCGTTTGGGTTCCGGGATTCGGGGTGCGCGACCTTGTCGCCCCCGATGCGCACACAAAAAACATATGTCACCTGTATTACATGAAAGGCGAGCACGCCTTGCCTTAGTACATAGGTGAGAAAAATTCAACTAAGCAGTATCAGTTAAACAGGAGCAATTCTCCTTTAGAAAGGATATATCGGAAATTTATATGAAAACAGGAAATTTCAAATACCTGCTTGCATGGGGAGCAACGATTGTTATTTTGCTTATCGTCCTCACCGCGGTACTCGGCAACGTCAACTCTCAAAAGCCGGAGTATTACGATATCGTCAAATACTTTGAAAATATCGGGACAGACGAGCCGAGCGTCAAAACCTTCACGCTTGACAGCAACAATCTTTTGACCATTGAGACGACCGACAACAAGCAGATAGAATTCAGACTGCAAGACAGAGAGATCTTCTATCAGGACTGCTACTCTCTTGTAAAGGCTTACAACGCCACGGCAAAGGAAAACGGTTTGGAGGAGATCACATTCGACCTCATTGAGCCTAATGTTACGCCTTGGTGGGTTGCTTTTCTGCCTTATATAATTCTTATCGTCGCACTCATTGTGCTTTATATTGTTTTCTTCTCAAGAAGCAGTTCTCAGTCCCCGAAGAACACCAACCGAATCACGGGATTCGGCAAATCGAGAGCGAGAATTGCAACGCCCGACGATAAGAAGAAAGTGCTCTTTTCGGACGTTGCGGGTGCGGATGAAGAAAAAGAAGAGCTTGTCGAGATAGTCGATTTTCTTAAGGACCCCGCAAAGTTCACTCGCCTTGGAGCAAAAATCCCGCACGGCGTACTGCTTATGGGACCTCCCGGGACGGGTAAAACACTGCTTGCAAAGGCTGTTGCCGGAGAGGCGGGCGTTCCCTTCTATTCAATCTCGGGCTCAGACTTTGTCGAAATGTACGTCGGCGTCGGTGCCTCGCGCGTCAGAGACCTTTTTGACACCGCAAGGAAAAACCCCGCAAGTATTGTGTTTATCGATGAGATAGACGCAGTCGGACGGCACCGCGGCGCGGGGCTCGGCGGCGGACATGACGAGCGCGAGCAGACCTTAAACCAGCTTCTTGTTGAAATGGACGGATTTTCGGGAAATGACGGAGTTATCGTCATGGCGGCAACAAACCGCCCCGATATACTTGACCCCGCGCTTCTTCGTCCCGGACGTTTTGACAGGCAGATAACCGTAAATTATCCCGACCTTCGCGGACGTGAGGAAATACTTCGCATCCACGCAAGAAACAAACCGCTCTCATCCGACGTCGATTTGTCGGTTGTGGCAAAGACCACCGTGGGCTTTACAGGCGCGGATCTTGCAAACCTGCTTAATGAAGCGGCGCTTCTTGCCGCAAGGCGGCAAAAATCGCTTGTCGGAATGGATGAAATCGAAGACGCCACAATGAAGATTATTGTCGGTACACAGAAAAAGTCCATGAAGATGAAGGAAAGCGAAAAGCGCAAGACCGCATATCACGAGGCGGGACATGCAATTGTCTCATATGTGCTCCCCACTCAGGACCCCGTGCATCAGATATCTATAATCCCGAGCGGAAGAGCTCTCGGTTACACTCTCAACCTTCCTCAAGAAGACAAGTACAGCGAATACAGAAACGAGCTTAATGAAAGAATTTCGGTTTTGCTTGCCGGAAGAGCCGCAGAACGCCTGATATTTGACGATTTCTCGGGCGGAGCCTCAAATGATATCGAAAGGGCTACAAATATTGCCCGCAAAATGATCACCCAGCTCGGTATGAGCGACAAGCTCGGACCGGTGGTTTACGGAACCGAACAGGGCGAGGTATTCCTCGGAAGAGACTTTTCGCACACCGCAAATTATTCCGACGAAACGGCACACGCTATTGACTGCGAGATAAAGGAACTGATTGATGCCGCATATGAGCGGGCAATGAACATCTTAAAAGAGAACATCGACAAGCTTCACTTTATCGCAAACTATCTTGTCGCCCACGAAACCATTGAAGAATCTCAGTTCAAAGCCATTATGGAGGGCAATCCCACCTCCGAGGAGCTTGAAGAGATGGAAAGCGCGCGTCTCAGACGCAACCGCCTTGAAAACGAGGAAGAGGAAAAGCGCATCCGCGAAAGAATGGAGGAGGAGCGGCGCCTTGCCGAGGAAAAGGCAAAAGAGCTTGAAAAAACCCTTTCCGAGGCGGAACACGAACACTTGGAGGACGGCGGCAATACCGACGACTCCGACAGTTCGAACGGCGACAACGGAGATATTCCTCACTGATAATAAATTCGGGCTGAGGGCGGACACCTTTCCGCTCCCGGCCCGAATTATTACGTCATTTTTTTAATAACCTTCTCGAAAGAGTCGTTGTTGTCGGTAATAATCAGCGCAACGTATCTTCCCTTTTTATAAACCTTTGCCGAGGCGCTTATATTTTCAAAGTTTTCCTCATCATACAGGTAAATATCCTTTTTTTGGATCATTTCTACCCGTCGATATAGTATTTTTTCTATCTCTTCGGCGTTCAGCTGTGACTTTGCCTTGTATATATGCACCTCATATATACTGTCGTCTTTTGACAAGAGCAGTGCGAACGATACAGATAGGCTTGCGGGAGACATGCCGTTATAAAGCTTTTTAAGCTGACCTTCGTCAATGTATTCGTCGCATCCCGCCTCCGCCTCGCTGAAATATATATTGCTTGTCGGGCATTGCTCCACCTGCCCTATACACTCGTAGAGGATGTCTGTGGGAGTATTGGCGCTGTCTGAGCAGGACGTCAAAAAAAGTGACAAAAAAACAAATGCAAGTATTATTTTTCTTTTCAAAGCAATTCTCTTTTCATGCGTTTTTTACATTTTATTATAAAATAAATAAAATTATTATTTTCTCTTGACCGTTTTTTTATTATGAGTTATAATATACTAAATGACATAAGGAGGTGGGCTCTTTGAATAAAATAATGGTTCGCGTGCTTATAGCTCTGGCGCTTTTTATTCCGACGTATATTGCGATTTTTCTATATATATCCGCAACCGACGCGCCGGTTAAAACAAGCTCGGTATATGCAATGGACCTTACCGACCCCGAGGGCACAAAATATTCCTTCTCTTCCTCAGACAGCGAGGGAAAAGAGCTTATCGATTTGTTTCTCTATATGAACGATACGTCAAAGAACGTTCAAAGCCTGCCCGAAGACCTTAAAGGCGCTCCCCATTACACCGTAACATATTACAGCTATGATTTGAAAACCGACTATGAATACTATTTTTCAAAAACCAAGCCGAGCAGTTCTTATATTGTCGACCATTTAGGCAACGTTTCGAGAATAAACGCCTCCTCAACTATTGAATTTCTTGACGGCAAGTACTCCGCCGCCCTCTATTCCTCTGCGTCTGTCCCCGCCGAGTTCAAAGTCGGTGACAGCGTTATACAGCCGACCGAGCTTGAATGGCATTATTACACCTACAGCGCGGTGGAGCACAGCATAAACACCTCCTCCACAGACAAGACAACAACCCTTGAGCTTTCCTTCTATGACATTCCCCTAAATTTCAGCATAGCGCCGACCGAAGCTGTTGTCGAGGTGCTCGGAGAGTCCTCCGAGGTGCTGTTTTCAGGCACTTTAGATGAATATAACAGCGTTTCCCCCATTTCAAATACCGTAAAGCAGAACATGACGCTGCGGGTGAATATAAGCGCAACCTGGGAGGACAACATTTCCAAAGGGTTCGGCGGCAGTGCAAAGTATTCCTTTGTAATAAACTGCATATACGACCCTCGCCCGCAGTTCTGGCTCGGAGAGGCTGCCATTGAGAGCGGCGAGCTTGTGGCAATTTCGGGCGCAAATATTGAAGATATCTCGGATATTAAATTTTCAAGCGACCCGTACATTGGTTTTGAGCCGGAGTTTTACAAAGACGGCGAATACGTCAGAGCGCTGATTCCGATAAAAAGCGACCTTAAGCTTGAAGGAAAAGACGTGGAATTTACAATAACCTACGGTGAAAATACACAAAGCCTCACATTAAACGTCAGAAAAAGCACGCTTGGCGCCAAAACGCGCAAATACAACTACAACGGCAAGTTAAACACAAAGGCGCGCAGCGCGTCAAACCTTGAAGAGTTTAAAGATTTTATAGCCTCCGCCAAAACCTCGGAAAACATATATTTTAATTCATATTTTCTCTTTGACGATCTCGACAATAACAGAGCCACCTTCGGAGATATCATAAATAACGGAAAGGAAGCCGATAAATTCGTTTCAAACGGGCTTGCCTTTGTGGCTTATACGAACAATATCATAAAAGCTGTCAATGACGGCGTCGTCGTTTCTGTCGGCAACACGGATTACGGCGGAATAACAGTTGTTGTCGATCACGGTATGGGGCTAAAGAGCGTGTATTACTGCATGAGACAAGCCTCGGTATCGGTGGGAGAGACGGTAAAGCGCGGAGACGAGATAGGGCGCGGGGCATCCACGAAGGGTTATTCCGACGGAATTACCGTTTATATTGAGCTTTGGCTTAAAGATACTCCGGTGTCCTATGTTCCACTGCTAAAATCCGGAAGAACCTCGAGTGTGGTTTTTAACGACCCTGATTAACATTAACATTGTATAAAAATCGGGGCTTTTGCAAAATGAATTTGCAAAAGCCCCGATTTTATATTTGATTTTTACGCCGTCTGTTTTTGCTTTTTGACTCTCTTTTTGATATTTCGAACCTGCTTTATCATTTTCAGCGAATCCTTTACAGGATGTATTTTTGAGGCGCGATGATTGATTATTCTTACGGGATACTCGGCGATACTGTATTTCATTTTCTCGCCTATCATGATAGCTTCAAGGTCAAATTCAAAGCCGCTTGCCTTGCACTGTGAGAATATTGCTTTTGCCGCACTGTTTGAAAAGCCCTTAATGCCGCACTGCGAATCGCTCAGATCAAACCCCGCCATAAGGCAGATAAATTTAAGATAAACCTTTGACATGACCTTACGTAAAAAGGTATACCCGTCATATCCTCCGCCCTTGACGGCCCTCGAACCTATAACAATATCGCAATTTCCCTCTTTGAACTTCTTGTAAAAGTCGTATATAACCTCAACTCCGTAGGCAAGGTCACAGTCTGTAAAAAGTACAAAGTCTCCTTTTGCTTCAAGCATACCGGTACGCACCGCATAGCCCTTGCCCTGATTGTTTTCATATCCCAAAACGCGAAGAGCGGGATAGCTTTCAGAGAGCGCGAGCGCCAGAGAGCGGCAATTGTCTTTGCTTCCGTCGCTGACGAATATCATCTCGTATTCGCCGGCTTCAAAATGCTTTGCAAGACCCGCGTCGAGAGTCTTTACGGTCGATCCCACGATATCTTCTTCATTGTACATTGGTATTATAACCGTTATTTTCATTGCTGTCGCCTATCTTATAACCTCAACAAGCTTTGCTTGAACGCAATATCTTTCCGCCGAATTGTGGGCGTTGGTGCACGTGGAGAGGGTCAGAATTCTGTCATTTGAATTAAACTGGGTGTCTGTTTTATATATTGAATGAGCCTTCATCTCATACGCAAATTCAACAAAATCGTTAGGTGTTTTAAAATATGTCCTGATATAATCTAAGTTAACGTTGACCTTTGAAACGTTGAAAACCTCATATACGTATATTCCGCTTTCGGTGTATACGGATATTGTCTTGTTTTTATTGAAAAAGCTCTTTGTGAAAAATTTGTCCAGATCGCTGAACATCGTTCCCACTGAAAGGTTGTGCCCGTAGATTATTGTGTTGTAATTCTCTTGAAAATTATTGCTGTTGCGATAATCCAAGAATATCGTTCCCGCCACCGAATAAGTGTGGTCGAATGCATGGGTGAGGTAATATGAATTGTCCTCTCCGTGCACCACGGGATAATCAATAATGGTGTTGTCAATCGATATCCAACCGGCAAGATCCCCGTTTTGAATCCTCAGTGCGTTAAGCTTTGCTTTAACCGCCACCATTTCGGGAGACTCAACGCTTCCCTGCTCTATATTTCCCTCAAAGGTTCCGTCAAGGCTTTGAGCCGCCTCAAAATCCGGCGTGCATGACGCCATAGCGTCTTTATCCGAATATGCAACCTCACCGTAAGGATTTTGAAAAACAAATTCGTCGCTGTTCCATATATCTGCCATATGATCGTAAAGCTCGTCGGCTTCGCCGTAATCGAACACTCTGTCCGCAAGAATACAGACCGAGACAATAAAAACGGTGAGAAACACGGCAATGAGGAAAAATCTTAAAAGCTCGTATACCGAAAGCCTTCGTTTAGTTTCGGGACTTGAAGAAATAATATCTTCGGCTTTTATATTGTCGACCGAATTTAAAAACGGATCTGAAACAGGAGTTATATTTTTATTTTCGTCGCTCATTTAATACTTCTCCTTCTCGCAACTTACATGGATATTTTACACCATTTCGGGGCAATTTTCAATACAAGCGCTTATCTTGTTTCAAAAAATTAACACCGAGTATAAATATCAGATATAATCTTTGAGAAATTTTCCGGTATAAGAGCTTTCGCACGCCGCGACCTCTTCGGGAGTACCCTCTGCCACAAGGGTTCCTCCGTTGTCCCCGCCCTCGGGACCGAGGTCTATAATATAATCCGCCACCTTTATCATATCGAGATTGTGTTCGATAATGATAAGCGAATTTCCCGCGTCCGCAAGGCGGTTCAAAACCCCGATAAGGTTTCTTACGTCATAGGAATGCAGTCCGGTTGTGGGCTCGTCAAGAATATACATGGTTCTGCCCGTACTGCGCTTTGAAAGCTCTGTCGCAAGCTTCACCCTTTGTGCCTCGCCTCCCGAAAGAGTTGTGGAGGATTGCCCTATCTTTATATACCCGAGCCCGACGTCGTAAAGGGTTTTCAGCTTATTGTAAAGCTTTGGAAGGCTTTCAAAGAAGGACAAGCCTTCTTCAACCGTCATATCAAGCACGTCGAATATCGACTTGCCCTTGTATTTGACCTCCAAGGTGTCCTTGTTATACCTTTTGCCCTTGCAGGTGTCGCAGTTAACGTAAACGTCGGGAAGAAAGTGCATTTCGATGCATTTAACTCCGTCCCCCTCGCAATCCTCGCACCGTCCGCCTTTTACATTAAACGAAAATCTACCCGAGGTGTAGCCCCGCTTTTTCGCATCGGGAGTTGAGGCAAAAAGCTCTCTTATATCTGTAAAAAGCCCCGTATAGGTTGCGGGATTCGACCTCGGCGTTCTGCCGATTGGCGATTGATCTATGGCAATTACCTTGTCAAGGTTGCGCACGCCCTCAATCCCGTCATGCTTACCGGGCGTGGTATAGGCGTGGTTAAGCTCATTTGCAAGCTTGTTGTATATTATTGAGTTTACAAGAGAGGACTTTCCGCTTCCCGAAACGCCGGTCACGCAGACCAACATGCCCAGCGGAATTTTGACGTCTATTTTTTTGAGGTTGTTTTCCGCCGCGCCGCGAACGGTAAGATAAAGCCCGTTGCCCTTTCTTCTTTTTTCGGGAACCTTGATAACCTCTCTGCCCGACATGAAAGCGCCGGTGATTGAGGCGGGATTGTTCATTATTTCATTCGGAGTTCCGACGGCTACAACCTCGCCGCCATGGATTCCCGCGCCCGGACCGATATCAACGATATAATCTGCGCTTTTCATCGTCTCGTCATCGTGTTCGACCACAATTACGGTATTTCCGACGTCGCGCAGCTTTTTAAGCGTTGCGATAAGCTTTTGATTGTCCCTTTGATGCAGTCCTATTGAAGGCTCGTCTAAAATGTAAATAACTCCCATAAGCATACTGCCTATCTGAGTGGCAAGCCTGATTCTCTGAGCCTCGCCGCCCGAAAGCGTTCCCGAGTGCCTGTTTAGAGTCAGATATTCAAGCCCGACAGAAACAAGAAAATTAAGCCTTGCCTTTATCTCCTTGATTACCTCCTTTGCAATCAGCGCTTCGCTTTCGCTGAGCTTTATCGAGTCGATAAACTCAAGCTCATCTGAAATTGACATGCAGCAAAATTCATATATATTTTTGCCTCCGACGGTTACGGCAAGCACCTCGCTGTTGAGCCTGCCTCCGCCACATTTGGGACACGGTACGCTGTCGGCAAACTGGGAGTAATAGTCCCCGCCCCACTGCTGCATACGCTGTTTAATCATGCCTATTACGCCGTCAAAGGTAACGGTTTGTCTTGAAGCGCGGCTCTCAAAGTATCTTGTCACGTCGTAGGTTCTCTCATTGTCGCCGTACAAAAGGACGTTGTACGCTTCCTTTGAAAATTTCTTTATCGGAGTGTCAAGCGTAAAGCCGTGAACGCTTCCCACCTTGGCAAAAAGAGGACCGTTCCAAGTCCCGTCGTCAAGGCTCTTAAAGCCGTTAACCATTATAGCGCCCTGCCGCAGTGAAAGGTTTTTATTGGGTATTATTTTGCTTGGAGAGAGCTCGGTGCTTTCTCCGAGACCGGTGCAGACAGGGCAGGCGCCGAGGGGATTATTGAATGAAAACATACGCGGTTCAAGCTCGCCAAAGGAAATGCCGTGCTCCTCGCAGGCAAAATTCAGCGAGAAATCCATTTCATACTCCTTGTCGGACATGACAACTATTTTTACATTTCCGCCGCTCAGCTTCACAGAGTTTTCTACAGAATCGGAAAGTCTTGACCTTATATCCTCCTTCATGACAAGGCGGTCGACCACCACCTCGACAGTGTGCTTAAAATTCTTGTCAAGAATTATGTCCTCGCTAAGGTCGTATACGCTCCCGTCCACCCGAACTCTTGCATAGCCGCTTTTTTTCGCCTCGTCGAAAACCTTTACATGGGTTCCTTTTTTGTCTTTCACGGCAGGCGACAGGACCATAAATTTTGTCCCGCTCGGAAGCTCCAAAATTTTGTCGATAATGCCGTCTATTGTCTGTTTTCTTATTTCCTTTCCGCATACCGGACAGTGAGGCACTCCGACTCTTGCATACAGGAGTCTTAAATAATCGTATATCTCGGTGACCGTTCCCACGGTGGAGCGGGGATTCTTGGAGGTTGTCTTTTGGTCTATTGATATTGAAGGAGACAGACCTTCTATGAAATCCACGTCCGGTTTGTCAAGCTGTCCCAAAAACATGCGGGCGTACGAGGAGAGCGATTCGACAAACCGTCTGTGTCCTTCGGCGTACAGCGTATCAAAGGCAAGAGAGGATTTTCCCGAGCCTGAAAGCCCCGTGAACACCACGAATTTATCTCTTGGTATTTCAAGCGAAATATTCTTTAAATTATTGACTCTTGCGCCCCTTATAATTATTTTATCCGTCATTTATTCTCCATCAGTTTTTCTGCTATCTTTATTTTTTTATCATCTATTTGATTGCCGGTTATTTCAACCTTGCCTAAAGCAGACTGCAAATTCAAAAGGCTTAGAGCCTCAAGCCTTCTTTTACATTCTTTTGCTATTCCCTTATTTCCGTCAAATATAGGCACGTCCCTACCGACTATTTTTGAAACGACGTTTGCCACAAAGGGATAATGCGTGCATCCGAGCACCACCGAATCAATCTTCACCCGAATATTTTTTTCAATATGCTCTTTTAAAAAGCTGCAAAGCTCGGGGCTGTCTGTATCCCCTCTTTCGACAAACTCAACAAGCCCGGGGCAAGGAAGCGGAATAATATTTGCCTTATCTTTAAGGCTTTGTGAAAGCGTTTTGAATTTTTCCTCCGCCAAGGTCATGCTTGTCGCCATAACAAGAACGTTTGAGCCGCTTTTATATAAAACCGCGGGCTTTATAGCCGGCTCCGCGCCGATTATCGGCAAAAAGTCATAACATTCGCGCAGACTGCCCGCGGCGGCGCTGGTCGCTGTGTTGCAGGCGATTACAATAGCCTTTACCTTGCGGGACAGAAGGTATTTGACACATTCAAAAGCCAGCCGCTTTACCTCCTCGGCGCTTTTGGTGCCGTAGGGCGAGTTGGCAAAGTCCCCGTAGTATAAGAAGTCTTCGCCCGGCATGAGCTTTCTAAGCTCAATTAAGGTGCTCAGTCCTCCGAGCCCCGAATCAAAGACCGCAACAGGCATATTTTGTTCCAAAGTGTAGTTCATAGCTTTACCTTTTACAGTTATTTATCGTCCTGTTTCTTTTCAAGCGCCCTTATTTTGTCTCGCAGATATGCCGCCTTTTCAAAGTCAAGGGCTTCCGCCGCGGCAAACATCTGCTTTTCAAGCTCCGGAATACTTTCAACGTGCAGGGCGCTTTTTTGAGGCTTGACCTTTTTCGAGCCTTTTTTCTCCTCGGATTTGCTCTCGCCGAGGTCTATAAGCTCTCTGACGGGTTTTATAATGGTTTTCGGAACTATACCGTGCTCTTTGTTGTATTTTATCTGGAAATTCCGACGTCTTTCGGTCTCGTTTATGGCAAGCCTCATAGAATTTGTCACGGTGTCGGCGTACATTATTACGTGACTCTCGGCGTTTCTTGCCGCGCGCCCTATTGTCTGAATAAGCGAGGTCTCGCCGCGAAGAAATCCCTCTTTGTCGGCGTCAAGTATCGCAACAAGCGCCACCTCAGGCAGGTCAAGTCCCTCTCTTAACAGATTCACTCCGACAAGAACGTCAAAAACTCCGAGCCTCAAATCCCGTATTATCTCCGCTCTCTCCATGGTTTCAACATTGTGATGAATGTATTTGACCTTTATGAGATTCATTTCAAGATATTCGGTAAGGTCCTCCGCCATTTTTTTTGTGAGCGTGGTTACAAGCGTGCGGAATCCTTTTTTGGTCGTGAGCCTTATTTCATTTATAAGGTCCTCTATCTGTCCTTCGACAGGTCTTACCTCAACCGGAGGATCGACAAGTCCTGTCGGGCGGATAAGCTGTTCGGCAATCTGCGCGCTGTGCGTTTTTTCATACTCTGCCGGAGTTGCGGAGACAAATATCACCTGATTTATCTTGCTTTCAAATTCATTAAAGAAAAGCGGACGGTTGTCATATGCGGAGGGCAGTCTGAAGCCGTAATCCACAAGCGTGGTCTTTCTTGCCCTGTCGCCGCCGCTCATTCCCCTGACCTGAGGTATTGAAACGTGACTTTCGTCTATTATCATAAGATAGTCTTTCGGAAAATAATCAAGCAGACAATACGGAGTAGACCCGGGCTTTCTTCCCGAAAGAATCCTTGAATAGTTTTCAACTCCCGAGCAAAAGCCGACCTCCCTTAACATTTCAAGGTCGTATTTTGTCCGCTCGCGGATGCGCTGTGCCTCGATAAGCTTATTTTGAGACAGGAAAAACTCATAGCGTTCCTCCATTTCCCGCTCGATCTCTGCAAAGGCTTCCTCTCGCTTTTCGGGAGATATTGCGTAATGGGTAGCCGGGAATATCATGTGATAGTTAAGCGTGCGAAGCACCTCGCCGGTGACGGTGTGCACCTCGGTTATGCGGTCTATCTCGTCCCCGAAAAACTCGACGCGTATCGCCTTTTTGTCGCTCGAAGCGGGCAGAACCTCCACAATATCCCCATGCACACGGAAGGTATCGCGCACAAAATTCACGTCGTTTCTGTCGTACTGCATGTAAATAAGTCGGGATATAAAATCCTCGCGGCTCATGTGCGCCCCGACCCGCAGGGAAATCACCTCGTTCTTATATTCCAAAGGATCTCCAAGGGAATAAATGCAGGATACGCTTGCGACAATTATCACGTCGTTTCGCTCGAAAAGCGCCGTGGTCGCGCTGTGGCGCAGTCTGTCAATTTCGTCGTTGACGGCGCTGTCCTTTTCGATATATACGTCCTTACCCGGAATGTATGCCTCCGGCTGATAATAATCGTAATATGAGACGAAATATTCAACCGCATTGTGGGGAAAAATCTCACGAAATTCCGAGCAAAGCTGCGCCGCCAAGGTCTTATTGTGGGCAAGCACCAGAGTGGGCTTGTTAACGGCGGCAATAACGTTTGCCATGGTAAAGGTCTTACCCGAACCGGTAACGCCGAGAAGGGTCTGCATCTTCATCCCGCTTTCAACACCCGCCACAAGCTTTGCAATAGCGTCGGGCTGATCCCCCGTGGGTTTATAATCGGAAACAATTTCAAATTCGGACATATGACAGTTTCGAAAACCCTTGCCTTAAATTAAAGCTTCCTTTCAGCGCGTATTTTTTAAAATTCCAAAGATTTATAAAGTACGTCTCGCTTTTTTAAAAGAGCGCAAAAAGCCGTCAGACGTCCTCGGAGCCGTCCGGCTCCTCGTCCTCAAGCTCATTCAGCATTTCAAGCTCGTCGCCCTCATACTCGTCCAAACCGTCCGGCTCGTCATCATAAGCGCCGCGAATACGCTTGTATTCGGCAAAAACGTCATGAATGATATATTGGTCGGTTACCACGTCAATTGTAACGTCGTTTCCGTCAGCGTTCTCAAAAACAAAAACAACCGGATCTCCCATCTCCTCGCCGCTCTCGCTCACGGGCTGAAGAATTGCATAGTACCTTGTATCTCCCTCGGGAAGCACGCAGACCTGATCAAAAAGCGCAGATTCTCCACGGTCATTTACAAGTTCAACCGTGCCGCTGTTCTCCTCGTCAAGAAGAGAGTCAAGAAAAGCTCTGATATCGGTAAGCATATTATTTTAAACCGCCTTTCTCGGACCTTAGATAAACCGATCCTACTTTCTTAATAGTATAACACATTTATATTGTTTTTTCAATACGGAAGATGCAATTTTGCGTATACTCATTGTTGACAAAATGAATAAAAAGTAATATAATCCTTTGTAAAAGGTTTAACTTAAGGGGAAACATATGTCAAAGAACGTACTTATAACGGGAGCCTCAAGAGGTATCGGCGCCCGGTGCGCACTAAATTTTGCAAAGAAAGGCTGCAGAGTTACCCTTTGTGGGAGGACGTTTTCTCAAAAGGCTGAGGAAACGTTAAAAAAAGTTCGAGAGTACGACAAGAGCGCGGCTTTTTTGCCCTTTGACGTAAGGGTTGCCGAGGAGTCGGAAAAAGCGGTAGCTTTGGCACTTTCGAATATGGGCGGCATAGATACACTCGTACTGTGCGCGGGGGTTGCAAAGCAGGAGCTTTTTCAGTACACCGACGAGAAGACATACGACTATATAATGGACACAAACGTCAAGGGCGCATATCTTGTTACAAAAGCGGTACTGCCTCACATGATTTCTCAAAAGAGCGGAAGCATTATATTCATTTCTTCGATGTGGGGGGAGGTCGGAGCGTCGATGGAGGTGATATACTCGGCGTCTAAAGCCGCGCTTATCGGCATGACAAAAGCCCTTGCCAAGGAGGTTGCCCCCTCGGGAATACGCGTTAACTGCGTTTCCCCGGGTGTTATAGCAACAGACATGACGCTAAATCTCGGCAAAGAAACTCTGAATGCTCTTGCAAAAGAAACGCCGCTTGGCAGAAACGGAACGCCCGAAGATATTGCGCAGGCGGTTTATTTTCTCTCGTCGGAAGCCGCTTCTTTTATCACAGGTCAGAATATAGGTGTGAACGGAGGCTTTGTCATCTGATAACTCCGCTCGGAACCTTGCCGATTATTATTTCCTCGGAGACGGTTATCTGACTTTCGGTGTTAAAAGTGACCGTTTTTCCGGCGCATATAACCGTGACCTCGGTGCTTACCGTCATTGTCATGCGGTGCAGAGTTTGATTTATTCCTGCCTCGACAAAGCTGCTCTCAATATGCGCATACGCCGCAACATACGGGGTCGCCCGAACAATTATATTCGGTCCCATTCCGTAAAAAAGCCGACCCCCTAAAGTACTGCCCAGCGGGACCGGTATTTTGATATTTCCCATTTTTTTAATGTCATCATGTATGTAGCTCACCACGTTTGAGGTAAGAGCGTTTATGGCGTTCACGTCCGCTTCAAGCGAAACTATCTCGCCGCTTGAGTTTGTAACCATTGAAAAAAGTCCGCTTTCATTTTCGCTTATTGCCCTTTCGGCTGACGCCACCACCGTTTTTTCAATATCGCCCTTTGACACGGTTTCCATTGTCATAACGGCGACAGGCACCGCTCTTACGTAGGAAACAATAAAAAACACAAGCAGCGCCGAAAATACCGAAGCTCCGCATATTGCCCGCTTTTTTGCCGGACTTATCCGTCTTAAATAATTTTTTAGCACCCTGTTTCTCAAAACAAACACCTCGCAAAGTTCCGCCGCAAAAATATAACGGCTCTGGTACATTATATGCGCCCGCCGCTTTGTTTGACAAAAATTATTTTGTGATACAAAATAATAAATATCTTTTCCAAGGTTCAATTTGCCTTGTGAAATAATCTTTAAAAAAGAGGTCGCGCCGTGCGTTAAATTTCGCACGGCGCTTTGCATGTGAAAATAATATTACTTGTTTTCCCCAAGTTCCGAGGTGCAATGAGGGCATCTTGTAGCTTCAAGCGCTATCTCGCTGCGGCAATAAGGGCATATTTTGGTGGTAGGTGCGGGAGCGGGTGCAGGTGCGGGAGCGGCTTTTTCCTTCTTGGTAAGACCGGAAATTCTGTTTACGATTTTCACCATTATGAAGATAATAAACGCCATAAGCAGGAAATTGACCACCGCGGTTATGAAGCTTCCGTAAGCGAAAACCGTTGCCCCTGCTTCTCTTGCCAGTGCAAGCGAAGGATAGGTCGTCCCCTCGGCGACGCCGTCTGCAAGCTTCAGCACGACAAACTGCTCCGAGAAGTTCACGCCTCTGGTTGCAAGACCGATAAAAGGCATGACAAGGTCATTTACAAAGGAATTGACTATCGCCTGAAAAGCGGCGCCGATAATAACGCCTATTGCAAGATCCATAACGTTGCCCCTTGTTATAAAGGTCTTAAATTCCGATGCGAATTTTTTCATATTCTTTCCTTTCCGCGGCATTTAAAAGCGCCGCTTTTTTTCATTTTTATTCATTTTAACATATTGTTTTACAAAATTCAAGTGCAAAGGCGAATTTACTCTGCTCTCATTCCGAGTATTTGCACATATTTTTGATAAAAGCTTTCAAAATAGCCGCCATCCAGAGCGTATCTTATCTTTTGCATAAGTTCATTGTAAAAATAAAGGTTGTGGAGAACGCAAAGGCGCATTCCGAGCATTTCCTCGACCTTGAGCAGGTGCCTTATATATGCCCTTGTATGATTCTTGCAGGCGGGGCATTTGCAGGATAACGAAATGGGATTCTTGTCCTCTTTGTACTTTTCGTTAAGTATTGTGAGCTTTCCCTCCCATGTGAACAGGTTTCCGTGCCGTGCGTTGCGGCTTGGCATAACGCAATCAAAAAAATCTATGCCGCGATGCACCGCTTCAAGTATATTACATGGCGTTCCCACACCCATTAAGTACCTCGGCTTATTTTCGGGCATATATTCTTCAACCTGTTCAATAATGCGGTACATCTCCTCGGCAGGCTCGCCGACGGCAAGTCCGCCTATGGCGTAGCCGTCAAGGTCAAGCTCGGCAATTTGCTTCATATGCTCGGTGCGCAGGTCCTCATATGTGCCGCCCTGATTGATTCCGAACAGCATCTGATTTTTATTTATCGTCTCTGGCAGTGAGTTCAGCCTTTGCATTTCCGCCTTGCATCTTACAAGCCATCTGTATGTCCTGTCGCATGAAGCCTTGACGTACTTGTACTCTGCGGGATTTTCGATACACTCGTCAAACGCCATTGCAATTGTGGAAGCGAGCCTTGACTGAATCTGCATGGATTCTTCGGGACCCATGAATATTTTTTTCCCGTCTATATGTGAGGAAAAGTAAACGCCTTCTTCCTTTATTTTGCGCAGCTTTGCAAGCGAAAAGACCTGAAAGCCGCCGCTGTCGGTGAGAATGGGTCTATCCCAGTTCATGAATTTGTGAAGTCCGCCCATTCTGTAAACAAGGTCGTCCCCGGGCCTTATATGCAGGTGATATGTGTTTGACAGCTCGACTTGACATCCTATTTCATAAAGATCCTCTGTCCCGAGCCCACCGCGAATGGCGGCGCTTGTGCCGACGTTCATAAATACCGGAGTTTCGACAATTCCGTGTACGGTCACAAGGCGCCCTCTTCGGGCTTTATTTTCATTCTTTATAAGCTCAAACATATAAAGTTATGTCCTTTTGAATATCTTTTCTATCTGACTTTTGGAGATTTCTATCGCAACCGGTCTTCCGTGCGGGCAGTATCTTATCTCCGGATTGCGCAAAATACTTTCAACTATCCAGCGCAGCGTCTCTTCGGTGTCGTCCATTCCGGCTTTTGTCGCCGCCTTGCAGGAAGCTTGATAGAGCGCCTTTTCAAAAAAGTGCTCTTTTGTCGATTCTATGCTTCCGGTGTTGTCGGCAAGTGCGCCGACCATGGAAACAAACATGTCGCAGGCCTCGTCCTGACTAAATCCCATCGGTACCTGAGTTATATACACGGATTTTGCAATATTCGAGTCTTCAAGCCGAAAGCCGACGTTTTCAATATCTGCACGGTATTCGGCAAGAGAGGTGTACTCTTCGTCGGACAGCGCGACCTCAAAGGGTATGAGCAGAAGCTGTCCCGCGCCTCTCTGAGCCCTCATTATATTTTTCATCTGCTCAAAAAGGATTCTTTCGTGGGCGGCGTGCTTGTCTACAAGCAGTACCGTGTTGTCACATTCAACGCCGATATACGCCTTGAACGCCTCGCCGAGTATCCTGTACTCCGGGCAAGGCAGTCTGTCCGACTTATCCCCGAGGCTGAAATAGGGCGCGGTATTTCGGAAAACATTTTTAGAATTTAAATTTTCATTGCTTTGAATGGTGACATTTTCGGATTTTACATCATTTTCTGCTTTTTCAGGCGTATTTGAGGAGAAAATATGATATTCATTTTCCTCCTCCGTGTCAAGCTCAAACCTGCCCGAAAACGGTTTATTATCGGGTTTACTGTCGGTTTTACTCTCGGGCATATCCTTTGCTTCATTATCGGGCCTGTCCTGCAGCAGGTCACCTTGCGGAGCTTTTGCGGAAAAGGAGACGTCGTCGCTCATTGAAGGTTCTTCGAAAAGCGCATCCCTGCTTACCTTTTTTGACTCTGTTTCGGCAATTCTGTCGTAGACCGGCACAAAAGCGTTGTAAAGACTGTGGTCTTCCGCTTTTATGTCTTCCCTCTCGAAAAGCACCTCGGGGCGGTCGGTGGAGGAGAGTATGGCGTTCTTTACCGCGCAGTAAATTGCTTCAAACACCGCCTTTTCATTCGAGAACTTGACCTCAAGCTTTGTGGGGTGCACATTCACATCGACAAAAGCGGGGTGAATATTGATATAAAGCACGCACGTCGGGAACTTGCCCGCCTCAAGATAGGAGTCAAACGCAGTTTCAAGGGCGGCAGTCGCCGTCTTGCTTCTCACATAGCGGGAGTTTATATAAAAATTCTGAAAATTGCGATTGGCGCGCACATTGTCCGGACGTCCTATATAACCGTAAACCTCGATTCTGTCAGTCACATAGTTGACGTTTATCATTTTTGAGGCAAACTCCCTGCCCATGACGGCGTATATACATCTTTCCGTTCTGCCGTCGCCCTGCGTGCAAAATTCAATAACGCCGTTGTTTATCATTTTTATTGCGATATCAGGATGAGAGAGCGCAACCTTCTGCACAATGGATATAACAGCGGCTCCCTCGGAGGCGTCCTTTTTTAAAAACTTGCGCCTTGCAGGAACGTTTGCAAACAGCTCCTCTACAATTACCGTTGTGCCGTCCTTACAGCCGACCTCGCAAATATCTACAACCTTACCGGACTCAGAGGTAAGCTGTGTTCCGAAGGCGTCCTCCTTGCGCTTTGACATTATCCGAAGCTTCGAAACCGAAGCTATGGCTGCAAGCGCCTCGCCTCTAAAGCCGAGGGTCATGATATTGTCAAGGTCAAGGGCGGTTGAAATTTTACTTGTGGCGTGTCTTTTTATTGCCACCGGCATATCGTCGGCAGCCATGCCGCATCCGTTGTCGCTGACTCTTATAAAGCTTACGCCCCCGCGCTTTATTTCGACCGTTATTTCGCTTGCCCCCGCGTCTATGGAGTTTTCAATCAGCTCTTTTACGGCGGAAGCCGGTCTTTCCACCACCTCGCCCGCGGCAATCAGGTTGGCAATCTGAAAATCAAGTACATTTATTACGCCCATAATATTTCCTATTGCCTCCTTTTAAAATTTAATTTCAGCCGAGGAGCTTTTTAAACTCCGACATGATGTTCAGCGCCTCGATAGGCGTCAAGGTGTTGATATCAAGCGCTCTTATTCTGTCCTTTATTTCGCTTGACAGATAGTCGTCAATGGTGTAGCTCTGCACCGTTTCTTCGCTCTTTGAACTACTCGGGCGGGCAGTTCCCTCTTCAAGCTGTTTTGTAAGTATTTCCTTTGCCCGTTTGATTATTTCTTTAGGCACTCCGGCAAGGGAGGCGACCTCAATTCCGTAGCTGTCGTCCGCCGCTCCCGGGATTATTTTTCTCATAAACACCAAGCCGTCGCCCTTTTTTCTGGCGGCAATATGGTAGTTTACGCACCCGTCAAGCCCGTTTCCCATGTCGGATATTTCGTGATAGTGGGTTGCAAAGAGGGTTCGCGCGCCGAGCTTTTTGCCCGCAGTATACTCGACAACAGAGGCGGCAATGCTCATGCCGTCAAATGTGGAGGTTCCCCTACCTATCTCATCGTAAATTATAAGCGAGCGTTTTGTAGCGTGCTTTAAAATATACGCCACCTCGGTCATTTCAAGCATGAAGGTTGACTGACCGGCGGCAAGGTCGTCGGAGGCTCCTATTCTTGTAAAAAGCTTGTCCACAATACCGACTCTTGCGCTTTTGGCAGGAACAAAGGAGCCCAGCTGCGCCATAATGCATATTAGCGCCACTTGCCGCATGTACGTGGACTTGCCCGCCATATTAGGACCGGTGATTATAAGAAATCTGTTGCCCGAGACGTCAAGCATGGTGTCGTTTGGAACAAAGCCTTCTTCGCTTACAAACTGCTCAATAACAGGATGTCTTCCCTCTTTTATGTCAATAACATATCCTATATCGACCTCGGGGCAGACGTATCCGTACTTACGGGCGACAAGCGCCAAGGAGCAGTACACGTCAAGCTCGGCGATAAGCTCCGAGCTTTTTTGCACTCTTCTCACATTTTCGGTGAGATAGTCCTGAATTTTTCTGAACAATGCGTATTCAATTGCGTTTATCTTGTCCGAGGCGCTGAGTATTGTCGTCTCAAGCTCTTTAAGCTCCTCGGTTATAAATCTTTCGCCGGTGGTAAGAGTCTGCTTTCTTATGTACCTTTCGGGCACGTCGCTAAGATTTGAGTTTGACACCTCGATATAATAACCGAAAACTCTGTTATTTCTGACTCTTAAATTCTTAATGCCGGTTGTGTTCTTCTCGCGCTCTTCAAGGTCCTTTAAATATTTTGCGCTGTTTTCGAGTATATCCCGAAGTTTGTCAAGCTCTTCGTTAACGCCCTTGTTTATAAATCCTCCCTCTCTTATCGAAAAAGGCGGATCCTCGACAATATAGCGGGATATAACCTCGGCTATATCCTCTAAGGTGTCAAGCTCGCCATACATTCTCAAAAGGCGGCCGCTCCTGCAACATGCAAGAAGCTTTTTGACCTCGGGAAGGGGCTCTATTGTATTTAGTATTGCGCGAAGATCCTTGGCGTTTGCGCTCTTGTAAATAACCTTGGTCATAAGCCTTTCAAGGTCAAGCATATTACTTAGCGCCTCTTCGAGGCTGTCGCGCAGTACAATTTCGTCATAAAGCTCCAAAACCGCCTTTTGACGGCTTTCTATTCTGTGCGGGTCGACAAGCGGCTGTTCTATCCATTTGCGAAGCAGACGCCTTCCCATTGAGGTTTTTGTCTTATCAAGAACCCAAAGCAGCGTGCCTCTTTTTTCCTTGGTGCGCATTGTCTCGCAAAGCTCAAGACTTCTCCGCGTACCGTGGTCGATTTCAAGATAATTGCCGCACTCATAGTATTCCGGGCGCTTTAAATATGAAATATCTGTCTTTTGAGTCTCGCTTATGTACAGAATAAGCGCTCCGGTACAAATAACTGCGTCGGGAGGAAGCGCCTTTATTTCGTCAAAGGTCATGCCGAATATATCGCAAAGCGCCGTTTTTGCGGAGTTTATTTCAAAATGCTCCCTGAATTTTTCGTTTATTGCGGCGCCCAGCTTGTTTGCAAAATAGTCGGCAATTTCCTTTTCGCCCGAAAGGTCAAAGCTCACTATTATCTCCTTTGGGGAGTATACCGCAATTTCGTTAATCAGCATGGACTTATAGTCCTCAACCACGGTGGTTTTGATATCTCCGGTGGAAATATCCGCAAAGCAGAGCGCCGCCTTGGGAGAACAGAGAAAGACCGAGGCTATATAGTTGTTTTTGCTTTCACTGAGCTGTGCAAGGTCGGTAACGGTTCCCGGCGTTATAATTCTCACAACATCGCGCCGAACAATACCCTTTGCGGTGGCGGGGTCCTCGATCTGCTCGCAAATTGCCACGCTGTAACCGAGCTCGACCAGCTTTCCGATATAAGCGTCGGCGCTGTGATAAGGAACGCCGCACATGGGCGCTCTTTCGTCATCGCCGCATTGCTTGCCTGTCAGAGTGAGATCAAGAAGGCGGGAAACTAACCTGGCGTCCTCATAAAACATTTCATAAAAGTCACCCAGTCTGAAAAACAGTATAAAATCCTTGTACTTTTCTTTAAGCTCAAGATACTGCGACATCATTGGTGATATTGCCATTGCCGTTCCACCGCCTTTTAACTCTTTTGATTACCCTGTTATTTCACTCCGCCGTAGGAGGATGAGGTGTCCGATACCTCGTCACAAAAGGTCTCTTTTCTTCTTGACGAAGCTATTCTCTTTTTGAGCTCTTCATAGAAAAGATTTTCGTCAATGGGAAGCGTGACCGGTCTTCCCAGCCATGAGGAAAGGTGCATGGCGTTTGATATCATAAGCCCGTTTATTCCCTCAACACCGTTTGCGACAAGCTTCTCGCCTCTTAAAATCCTTCCGGAAAAAGCGCGAAAAACTCCCGCGTGCTGAGGATTATATCCGTCTGTTTCAAGCTCGCTCACCGTATATTCGGGCGCGGAAAAAGCCGAGGGAGCGTTGTTTCTGAACTCTGATTCCAAAACCTTGTTTTTGTAAAGCAGGAGCTTTCCGTTCTCGCAAACGATTTTTCCGCCGTCGCAGGTGATTTCAAGTCTGTTTGTGCCGGGCGCGTCCGACGTTGAGGTCACAAACACGCCTGTAGCTCCGTTAGGATATTCCACATACGCCGTGACGTCGTCCTCAACCTCAATATCATGCCACTTGCCGTAATGCAGATGGGCGTCTACCAATGAGGGCATACCGCAGAGCCACTGCCATAAATCAAGATTGTGCGGGCACTGATTGAGCAGAACTCCTCCTCCCTCTCCCGACCATGTGGCGCGCCATGAACCGCTGTCATAGTATCTTTGCGGGCGGTACCAGTTGGTTATTATCCAGTTTGTCCTCTTTATCTCGCCCAGCTCCTTGGAGTCTAAAACCTCTTTTATTTTGCGGTAAAGGCAGTCTGTTCTCTGATTGAACATCATTGCAAAGACCACGTCGGGATGCTTTTCGGCTTCCTTGTTCATCTCGCGTACCTTGGCGGTATAAACTCCCGCCGGCTTTTCGCAAAGCACGTGAAGGTTTCTTTTCAGCGCCTCGATAACGTATACGGGATGAAAGTAATGAGGCGTAGCAACGGTTACCGCATCTACAAGTCCGCTGTCCATAAGGGCAAGGGCGTCGCCAAACACCGCAATATCCTGCGCTTTAATTCCTCTCTTTTCAAGATTTGCAAGCGCCGCGTCCTTTAACCTCTGCGCCTTTTCGACGACAACGTCGCATATCGCCGTGAGAGTAAAATCCGGACATTCGCCGTTTGTCAAGAGTCTTACATGCGTGCTTCCTATGTTTCCGGCGCCTATCACGCCGATTCTCACTTTTTCCATAACCGACCTCTTATAATATAATATGTTTAAAGATATTTTATCACATTAAGCTCTGATTGTCAATGCAAATAAAGCTAATATAATAAAAGCTTTTTTGCAATTTCACACATGTTATTACATGGCAAAGAGGACAAAATCTCTCCCCGTTCCTTTTGTGAAATCGGGGAGAGGTTAAAAATCATCCTTTGTAGTCGCAGTGAATATTCACACTTTCGGGAAAGTCGACAACTATTGTAAGCTCCTCCCACATCTCTTGAGTTCCCGCATAATAGATATCGCAAAGCGCAGTGCAGCCTCCAAATGCGGTATTAAAAAGTGTATCCACGCTTGCGGGGATTGTAACAGCTTTTAAAGATGTGCAGTCGCTGAATGCAGAGTCTCTTATTTTATCGACTCCCTCTGGTATTATAACGCTTTCAAGGCTTGTACAGCCGTAAAACGCTTGGAAGCTTATTTCCGCAACTCCGGTTGGGATAGTTATATCTGTAAGTTCCGTGCAGTATGAAAAAACTCCCTGACCTATTTCTCTAACGCCGTTCGGAATTAAAACGCTTGTAAGTCCGGTGCAGCCGCTAAATGCCCAGCCCCCGATTTCGGTTAAATTGCCCTTGTCGGAGAAGGTAATCTCGCAAAGCCCGATACACTCGTAAAAAGCATCGCTGCCGATACTTGTCACACTGTCGGGTATTGTGATATTAAGCAGTGCGGCGCATTCGCTGAATGCATATTCGCCCATTTTAAGAAGTTTGCTCTCATCCGAAAATGTGACTTTTGCAAGAGAGGTGCAATTTGCAAAAGCGCGGCTCGCAATTTCTGTCACGCTTTTGGGAACTTCGATATCTGTAAGCCCGCTACAGTCGCAAAATGCAAATTCTCCGATCTTTGACACGCTGCCGTCGTTTGGAATTATTGAAGCCTTGCAACCTGCAATAAGCGTTTTGCTTTCTGTCTCAATAATGCAGTTCCCCGCGCTGTGATAAGTAGCATTAGCCTGCGAAACATTTATACTTTCAAGTCCGGTGCAATCGCCAAAAGCGTTAGTGCCGATAATTGCAACGTTTGCCGGAACCGTAACGGTCGTAAGTCCCGTACAGCCGATAAAGGCGTCATCGCCGATAGATTCGACACTGTTTGGTATTTTGATTTGAGTAAGCCCCGTGCAATATGCAAAGGCGGCGTTTTGAATCTGCCTCACACTGCCGTCATCAGGAATAACACTTGCATTACAGCCGACAATTAAAAGGTCGCTTGCCGTATCAATTATGCAATTTCCAGCGCTGTGGAAAGTGCGATTGCCGTCTGCCACGGTGATACTTTTCAAGCTGTCGCATTTGCAAAAAGCAAAATCGTAAATTTCGGTCACACTGCTTGGAATAGTGACGCTGACAAGCTCGGTGCACTCGTAAAAAGCGTTGTCGCCGATGTGCTTCACTCCCTCCGATATTGTGACGCTTTTTATTTGTGTGCACCCGTAAAAAGCGGCAGAACCGATATCTGTCACGGGAAGTCCCTCGTGAAGCGCCGGAATTACTATGTCGCTGTCGGTACATTCGCCGATTCCTGCCACAATATACCGGTCATCATCTTTGGGTTTTTCGTATTCAAGCCCCTCGCTCCCGGTATTTTGCTGTGGATTTTGCGACGGGTCGGTGTTTGAGTTTTGGGACTCTTTATTTTGCTCGCCCGTCTCGGTACCATTTCCCTTATGCGAACAGGCGGTCATTGCCGCAAGGGCTAACAAAACAAGCAAGAGCGTTATTACTTTTTTAATATTTTTCATGTACTTTCATCTTTCCTTTGAGTAGTTTTCAAAAATTTCAGCCGTATAGACCGATTTTTCACATTTTATCACATTTTTTCTCTTTTGTCAAGTTAAATTGTATATATTAAAAAAAGCGTGTTTCAATACATTTTGACTCGCTCAAGCTCCCGCTTTGCTGTTTTTGCACCCGATTTTGAGGCTTTGGCGCTTGTTTTTGCTTCCTTTGTCTTTTTAGTTTTGCTTTTTGTCGAGAGTTTTTTTCGTTTTAAAAAAAATTTGTAAAAACACTTGCAATTTTATGAATATTGTGATATGATAACTTAGTAACAATATGTGATTAAGAGATATAGGAGGTGAATGATTTGCCGAACATCAAATCAGCCAAGAAAAGAGTTAAAACCACACAGACAAAGACTCTTCAAAACAAGATGTTCAAATCTTCTTTCAAAACCGCGATAAAGAAATACACCGCGGCAGTTGAAGCGGGCGACAAGGCTCTGGCTTCTTCACTTTATAAAGACGCTGTAAAGATTGTGGACAGGGCAGCTGCAAAAGGCATTATTCATGCCAATACCGCCGCAAGAAAGAAGAGCCGTTTCACGCTCATGCTGAACAATATGAGCGCATAATGTGCATATGTCACATATAATAAACCGGAGAGGGTAAGTTACCCTCTCTGTTTATTATTATTTATTTATTTTGACTGTCGCTTGAGATGTACTCTCTGACTCTAAGCTCCACTCCGACGCTCTTTGCAAGAGAAAAGCATGTTTTTATGTCCTTGTCGCTCATTGTGCCTTCAACGACTGTCAGCACCACCCTCGGCACATACTCCTTCGCCTTCTTTGCAAAATCCAAAAGCGCGGGGTACGCCGCCTCTTTATAAATGCTGTGGCACACCTTCTCATAGCTTTCGGCACTCGCGGCGTTGAGCGATATTGAAACGCAGTCAAAAACGCCCGCAAGCTCGGGAGTTATATCTCTTTTGTTTATAAGATTTCCCTGCCCGTTTGTATTGACTCTGATTTTTACGCTTTCACTCTCGCGCAGTTTTTTGCAGACGTACTTTATATCGTCAAATCGGTACATAGGCTCTCCGTATCCGCAAAAAACTATTTCGCTGTACTTTTTAAGGTCGCAAGAGAGAATCGCCTCCAATATTTCTTCTTTTGTAGGTTCCCTTTCAAGCCACAAATCGCCGTAAAAATCTTTTGCGGTGGTACGCACGCAAAAGTCGCATGAATTACTGCATCTGTTGGTGGTGTTGACATAAAGTCCGCTTCCAACCTCGTATGTTATTTTCAAGCTTGTCACCTGCCTTTTAATATCATTTTATATTGTTTATATTGAAAAATCGAATTGCGTTTTCGGCGGTTATTGCCGCAACCTCGTCAGGGGTCATATTTTTAAGCTCCGCGATTTTTTCGGCTGTGTAATGCAAATATCCCGAATGGTTTATCTTTCCCCGCATCGGGACGGGCGCCATATATGGGCAGTCGGTTTCAAGCATAATATTCTCAATGGGTATACTTTTTACCACCTCGCACAGCCTCGGGGCGTTCTTAAAGGTAACGACCCCGGTAAAAGACAGCATGTAATTTTTAGAAATAAGCTGTCTTGCCATTTCGGCGCTTCCGCTGAAGCTGTGAAAAACTCCTCTGACGTTTTTATGTCGGCAGACAATATCAAAGCAGTCGCCGTGAGCCTCTCTGTCATGAATTACAACCGGAAGGTCAATACCTCTTGCCAGCTCCATCTGTCGTTCAAACCACTTGATTTGAACCTCCCTCGGCGGATTTTGCTCATAATAATAGTCAAGCCCTATTTCTCCGACCGCCACGGCTTTTTTGTCTTGAAGCAGACCGCCAAGCGTTGCCATGCACGAATCAATATCGGCGCTCGGTATATTTTCGGGATGAAAACCGCAGGCGGCGTAAAAGCAGTCGATTTTCTTTGAGTATTCAAGCTGCGCCATGCTGCTTTTTATGTCGACTCCCATTCCCACAATGCCGCATATGTCATTTTCATCCATCAGAGTCCGAACGAAGCCTGCTCTCTCACTTGCAGGAGCAAGCGCGTCAAATTTTGCATCGTCATAATGAGTATGCGTATCAAATATTTTCATTGACCCTCACCGCTTATTTTTTTAAGCTTATCCAAAACAGCTTCAAAGTATGACGGAAGGGGACTTTTAAAATAAAGCTCCTCTCCCGTGCAGGGATGAACAAAGCCTATGACCTTGGCATGAAGACACTGCCCCATAACAAGGTTGGCGTTTTGCTTTTCAAACCTGGTGTTTGCCGCGCCGTAAATGTCGTCGCAAAGCAGAGGATGAGATATATACGCCATATGAACTCTTATCTGGTGCGTTCTGCCCGTTTCAAGGCGACAGCATATATGCGAAAATCCGTCAAAATTCTCAATAAGGCTCCAGTTTGTGGCGGCATACCTTCCGCCGCTTGACACCACCGCCATTTTATTTCGGTATACCGGGTGCCTTGCGATATTCTTTTCTATTCTGCCCCGCTCCTCTTTCATTTTGCCGACGCATACCGCCTCATATTCTCTTGAGAAGGTATGCTCGCTTATCTGCCTTGCAAGCCCTATATGCGCCTTGTCGTTTTTGGCGACAACCAAAAGTCCGCTCGTGTTTTTGTCTATTCGATGAACGATTCCCGGTCTTATAACACCGTTTATTCCCGAAAGACTGCCGTGGCAGTGATAAAGAAGCGCGTTTACAAGGGTGTGACCTTCATTGCCCGGAGCGGGATGAACCACCATGCCCTTCGGCTTGTTGACCACAAGCAAATCGCCGTCCTCATACACTATATCAAGAGGGATGTTTTCAGGCTCAACGCAGAGCGCCACAGGCTCGGGAAAGCAAGCCTCGACACTGTCGCCGAACTTTACAACAAAGCTTTTGGTAATATTCTTTCCGTTTACCTTCACAAAGCCTTCGCTTATAAGTTTTTGAATGGCGGAGCGCGACATGTCACAGCGCTCCGCCACTAAATTGTCAATTCTTTTTCCGACGTCATCGGCTTCGGCAATAAAAATCATTATATATCCGCCTTTTCTTCTGCCCGATTATTTTGCTCGTCATTGTCTTTTTTTTCATTATCTTTTTTATCATTGCCGCCCCGATTTTTGTTTTTCTTTATTTCCTCATAAATAATAGAGAAAATAATCAGCGCGACTCCGATGCAGACAAAAGAATCCGCAACGTTGAAGGTCCATTTCCAGAGGTTCGGGAAAGCGCAAAAATCGATAAAATCGACAACAACTCCGTTAAAAAGCGAGGGGCCGTTAAATGTGCGGTCGATCATGTTGCCTATCCCTCCGCCTGCCACCATGCCGAAGGCGACAAGCGACAGTCGGGAGAGCTCCGCGGAAAACATGGCGGCATATGCGCAGATAGCCGCAATTCCTATTGTTGAAAGTATCATAAACACCCAGCGGGCGTTGGCAAGCATTCCGAATGCCGAGCCGCTGTTTGTTATATAAGTAAAGCGAAATACGCCTTTGATTATTTCAACCGACTGCCCGAGCTCAATATTGTTAACCACAACAGCTTTTGTTATCTGGTCAAGCAGAATAATAAGAATCGCCGTTCCGAAGCAGACAATAAGGTTTATAATCCGAGTATTTTTTTGCATCTTTGACATATATAGCTGTCCCCGTCGTCTATGCCGTCTGTAGAGTATGACCAGCATCTATCGCACTTTCTGCCGTCCGCCGTCTCGACAAGCACTCCTATATTTGAGGTCTCAGAAACATACGCGCCGGACGCGGGTGCGTCTTCGGATATTTCAACGCCCGAAACTATGAAAAGGGTGCAAAGCTCTTCTTTATGAGCTCTGAGAAGCTTTGCAACGTCACCCGAGCAGAAAATTGTAATCTTTGCGTCAAGCGACTTTCCTATAAGCTTTTCGCCTCTTGCGATTTCAAGCGCCTTCATAACGTCGTCACGGTACGAGAAGAGCATTTCGTATTTCTTTTCGACCTCGGGAAAGGAATATTCCTTTTTGTACTTTGGCATTGAGCTAAGGAACACGCTTTTGGCATCGAAGGAGTCGCGGTGCGGCATAGCAAGCCATATCTCATCGCAGGTGTAAGAAAGTATGGGCGCCATAATGCGCGTCATCTCCGACAGTACAATGTAAAGCGCGGTCTGGGCGCTTCTTCTTTCAAAGGATTCCTTGCCCTCAACGTAAACTCTGTCCTTGATTATATCAATATACAGCTTTGACATATCGGTGGTGCAGAAATTGTTCAGCGCCTGGCATATGTCATGGAACTCGTACTCGTCGTACGCCTTCTTTGCGATATCTGCAAAAGAGTTCACTCTTGATATTGCCCACCTGTCAATATCGAGCAGCTTGTCGGGCTCAATCATATTGGTATCGGGGTCAAAATCGCCGAGATTTCCGAGTATTACTCTTGCGGTATTTCTGAACTTTCTGTAGCTTTCTGAAAGCTGTGAGAATATCACGTCGGAGCATCTGACGTCAACGTGATAATCGGCGGAGGCGACCCAAAGTCTTACAATATCGGCGCCGTACTTCTTGATAACGTCCTCGGGATAAATCGAATTGCCCTTTGACTTGTGCATTGCTTCACCCTTGCCGTCAACCACCCAGCCGTGAGTGAGCACCTGCTTATATGGCGCGCCCATGTTTTTCGAGCCTACGGCGCAAAGCAATGAGGACTGGAACCAACCTCTGTACTGGTCGGCGCCTTCAAGATACAAATCCGCCGGCCATTTGAGCTCTTCCTTGTTTTCAAGCACCGCAAAGTGCGAGGAGCCCGAGTCAAACCAGCCGTCAAGGGTGTTTGTGTCCTTGACAAAGCTTTTCCCCTTGCAAACGGGGCATACAAAGCCCTCGGGAAGCAGCTCTTCGGGCGATTTTATAAACCACGCGTTTGAGCCCTCCTTTGCAAATATATCGGAAATTTTGTCAATAATCTCGGGAGTGCAAATAGCTCTTTCTTTTTTCTCGTCGCAGTCGGCGCAGTAAAAAGCGGTGATGGGGAGCCCCCAGTTTCTCTGCCGCGATATGCACCAGTCGGCTCTGTCGCGGATCATCTGCACCATTCTTTCCTCACCCCATGCGGGTATCCACGTAACGTTTCCGACCGCTTTTATAGCGTCATCTCTGAATTTTTCAACCGAGCAGAACCACTGAGGCGTGGCGCGGAATATTATCGGGTTGTTGCATCTCCAGCAGTGAGGATACTGGTGTATGATATTTTCAAAGGCAAAGAGAGCGCCGCTCTCTTTAAGGTCGTCAAGTATGGCTTCATTTGACTTGTCGTATTTGAGCCCCGCGAATTTCCCCGCCTCTTCGGTCTGGTATCCGTAATCGTTCACCGGAACAACAACGTTTATGTTGTATTTTTTGCTTGTGACGTAGTCGTCGGCTCCAAAGCCGCCGGCGGTGTGAACGCATCCGGTACCGCTGTCCATTGTGACGTAATCGGCGTTTGCGATAAGCGATTTTCTGTCAAGGAAGGGATGCTCAGCCGTCATGTATTCAAATTCCCTGCCGCAAAATTCGGCAAGAACAGCGTATTCTTTAATATTTCCGGCTTCCATTGTCTTTTCGGCAAGGGCGGAAGCGACAATGTAAAACTCGCCGTTTTTAGCGTCGACTATAGCATATTTTTCATCCGGATTTAGGGCAATAGCTTGGTTTCCGGGCAGAGTCCAGGTTGTGGTGGTCCATATGATAAAATAGGTGTTGTCCTTGTCGCAAATTCCCGAAAGCAGTCCCTTGTCGTCTCTTAAGCGGAATTTCACATAAATTGAGGTGCAGGGGTCCTCCGCGTACTCGATTTCAGCCTCCGCAAGGGCGGTAACGCAGGTGGGGCACCAATATACCGGCTTCATGCCCTTGTATATATACCCCTTGTTGAACATGTCCCCGAAGACTTTTATTTCTGTAGCCTCAAAGGAGGGTGCCATTGTGGTGTAAGGATGCTCCCAGTCTGCAAGCACGCCGAGGCGCTTGAAGGAATCCATTTGAATCGCGACGTACTTTTTGGCGAAATTTTCGCACGCGCTTCTGAATTCTGGAATTGACATTTTATTTCTGTCAAGCTTGCTCTGCTTTATAATTGCCGATTCGATAGGCATTCCGTGATTATCCCAGCCGGGGATATAAGGCACACGATAGCCCTCCATCATTTTGCTCTTGTTTATAATGTCCTTTAGCACCTTGTTCATTGCGGTTCCCATGTGGATATTTCCGTTTGAAAAAGGAGGTCCGTCGTGCAGAACAAAAGAGGGATTCTTTTCGTTCTTTTTATTGATCAGATTGTATAAATCGATTTTTTTCCAATTTTCAAGAATTTGCGGTTCCTTTTGAGGCAGGTTTGCCCTCATGGAAAAGTCGGTTTTGGGTAAATTCAGGGATGGTGTATAGTCCTTTGACATATGTTTATTCTCCGTTTCCTATGCTGTCGGCGTTGCAAAAATCAGGCTCGACGGCATTATCGTTTATTCTTCTTTTATTTCTTTGTCGTCACTTTGAGAGTCACTTGCATTATTATCCGAATTATTCGATAAATCCTTTGTAGCGGTAAATTCCGAGGTAGCGGTGTGTGAAAAACGGCGTTCCTTTTCATCCGGAACATACACCTTCATATCCTCGTCGTCGGGGTCTGCGTTTGAGCTTGTTGTGTCAAACGCCGCCGTATCGGCGACAAGAGTTTCAAGCGTTTCGTCGTCAATCCCGTTTTCAGTGGCAAAGAGCTCTTCCTTTGCCGCCTCATTTTCGGCTTTCTCAACGTCAAACACAATTTGCGCCACAACCTTGCCGGCATACTCGCTTGTAGGCAGATTCCATTCGGTTCCGGCGTCCTTGTCGGGGGATATCTCCTCAAGATACTCGATATGCTGTTGATATTGAGAAAAAATTCGGTATTTAAACTCCTCCACCTGCGCCCGCAGTGTGGCAAGAGTGGTTCTTTCGTAATTTATCTGCTCCTTGAAATCGGATATTATCTTATCGCAGTTTTCTTTGGAGCTTTTAAGTATAGTTTCTGAACGCCTTGTGGCGTCTCTTATTATCTTAGCTTTTGTATTTTGCGCCTCTACAAGCGCGCGGCGTATAGCGTCCTCGTTGTTTTTAAATACCTCAAGCTCCGCGCTGGTCTCTGCGTATTTCTTTTCAAGCTCATTATAAGCAAGATACAGCTCACAGTATTTATTGACAATGAATTCTATATGTTCGTCCACGTCGGCGGTATTATAGCCCTTTACCGCTTTTTTGAACTGCTTTCCCTCAAGCTCGGAAGGAGGAATCATTGCAAAATGACCATTGCCTTTGCAGCTTTGCCAAGGCTTCCTTTCTCATCAGATTAAGTATAAAAGACGGATTGTGTATCAAAGTAAATGCAAAACAAAAATACGCTGTCGGTTTTATCTGTACTTTAGCGCCGTAACTCTCAGCCTTCCCTTTCTCGTGTCACTAAGAGCTTGTATTATGTACTTGCCGTGTCCGCGCACTGAAATAATATCTCCCACCTCAAAACGCTCTGAAAAATCTCTGACGCTCTCGTGGTTTCTCATAACCTCGCCGGCAAGAATTATCCCCTTGACCTTTTCTCTTGACAGTCCGGTAATTTCGCTGACAATACAGTCAATGCGGCATGAAGACATGACAAAGGTCACCTCTTCGTATTCCCGCTTTATGTTTTCGGTAAGGTCTGCCGGAGCGATTGATATTTTAACCTTTTCCCGCCCGACTCTTGTCAAAATATTCCTATCCGTCAAAAGAAGCTCCGCCACAGCCTTTGTTACAAATACAACGGCGCCCTCGTCGGTGATAACTATATCTCCGATAGCCGAGCGTTTGGCAGAGCAATTCATAAGCGCTCCGAGGCAGGCGGAATGGGTGAGCTTTTCGTATCCGCAGGGCTTTATAAGCAGCGGCAGAAAATATTCCGAGGCGTCAAAGTCATGCATGTCGGCGTAATCCGGAAACAAAACGAGTATTTTTCGTTCCGCTTCCGGATATCCGCCGTAAAAAGCATACCTTGAATCTGAAAAATTATAGCTGAGCTGTTTTTCGGCAAGAGCACATTCCTCGGGCGTCAAAAACATTGAAACGGCAAACTGCCCGTCCCCGGCGCTCCTTGCCATATCGTTTATTCTCGAAGCAAGGATATTTTTATCATTGTTCATATCGGATCTTTATAATATAAGCAAAATAAGGCTGAGCAGCAGTGAGGTCACAAAAAAGGACAGGTCGATAGGCAGCTCCTGAAGCGCCGGAATTTTTGAAAGCAGCAGTCTCACCGGAGACACAATAGGCTCGGTAAGTACATAAAGAATGTCGGCAAGCTTACTGTCCGAATCCGAAAAAATGAGGTCATAAATCAGTCTGACAATAAGTAAGGCGATTTCAAGTTCAATTGCCGTACGAACGATAGTTACAAGCGTATACCAAACTATATTCACGATTACACCAACATTTCTTTCCTTTTTTAAGTTTAAGTGCGAAATCAGAAATTGTCAAATGACGAATCTTCCTGCTTCGGCTCTTCGATAACCGGCTCGTCGTCAAGACTTGCCCCGGTAACGCTCACGGTCTTGGGCGTTATGACGAAGGTATTGTTTGCGACCGGCTTTATCTGACCGTCCATAGAATAGGAAACTCCGTTAAGAAAGTCGACAATTCTTCTTGCGGTCTCTTTGGTGGTCGTCTCAAGATTGAGCACAACAGTGCAATGATTCATAAGGTGGTCTGCAATAGTTCCCACCTCGGTAAAGGACTGCGGCTTGCAGATTTTGAGCTCAAGCGCTCCGGCAGACGGTGCGGGCGCGGGTGCGCTCTTCGGTGCGCTTTGACGTGCCGATGCATTCTGACGGGTCGAGGGCTCGGCTTTTTCAGTGCTTACCGCAGCCTCATTTTCGTCTTCCTGCACGTCAACGTTTTCATCTTCCTGATCATCGGTTGAGAAAAGGTCGTTTAAAATATTTTTGAATCCCATAATAGCCTCCGTTTGTTTGGTTATTGTATATTTTTCTTTTAATTTTATTCTTTTTTATTACCGCCGTAAAACGCCATGACTTTGCTTACCCGCAATATTTACTGCGAATTGTCAGGGTACGCATAGTCTCTTTTACCGAAGAGCGCGCTCCCGAGTCTTATAAGGGTCGACCCGCAGCTTATCGCCTCAATATAGCTGTCCGACATTCCCATTGAGAGAACACAGCCATCCTTGTTATTATGTACTTTCTTTTCGAAAATGTCAACGAAAATATTATAAGTTTCGGTAAAATATTTTATATATTCTTCGCTGTTTCCGACAGGCGGGATAACCATAAGTCCGCATACGTTTATATTTTTCAGCTCTTCAAGCGAGCTTACAAACTCCCGCGCCTTCTCCTTCGGCACGCCGCCCTTGCTTTCCTCGGCGCCTATGTTGATTTCGGCAAGAATATTCATGACCCTGCCGCATTTTGCCGCCTGCCTGTCAATTTCAAGGGCAAGGGGCATACTGTCGACAGACTCTATCATTTCCACCTTGTCTATAATGTATTTTACCTTGTTTCTTTGCAGTCTGCCGATAAAATGGATGTGAAGCAGGTCACGCCGAAGCGCGTCGTATTTTGAGAGCAGCTCCTGAACGCGGTTTTCTCCGATATAGCAAAGCCCTAAATTTTCTGCGGCGTAATTTATAACCTCAGCCGACAGGGTCTTTGTGGCGGCAAGCAACGTTACCTTTTCTTCCCGACCGGAATTTTTAAGAGCCTCTCTGACTTTATCAAAGCTTTCCCCGATTTGTATCTTATATCCGTCAGTTAATAATTTTTCCGACATAAAGACCTTCACCCTTTACAACTATTTTGTCATAAAATTTGAGCGATTTGTATTTTCCGTCGCTTGCGGAAAACGAAGCGTCGCACAAAGCATATGCGTCCTCAACGGCAAGGATTTTAACTCTGCGAAATTCTATGACGTTTCCGTGAAGCACATATACCCCTTCGTATTCGTCAAGATACCGAATGGAGGAGAGCGGAACCTTAAAGCCTTCGAATTTTTCAAAGCACACGCTGACCGGCTGATATCTTGTAAAGGAAAAATCCTCGGGAATTTTGTCATATGTGAGAATAATAAACGCTTCTTCCCTGCCGGTTTTACGGACAATTCTTTTTGCGGTCATATCAAGCGTTGTGCCGCTTGAAAAACAGACCTCATACTTGCCTCCGATTTGAAATTCCATCGATTCTTGTGAGGAAAGCGGAACTATTATGCTCCACGTGTAGTCCTCAACGATTTTTCCGATATAATTATTTGTATCATTCGGCTCGGCGTCGTCTATTGTAAGAAGCTCGTCAAGCGTCACGCTGTCAAGATTGATATTTGCGAAAAATTCCTCATAGCCGTCGCACTCGGTGTAAAAATAGCCCGCGCGGTCGCTTTTTACGGACGAGGAGGCTTTGCCGAGCTCGCCATAAGCGTCGCTTATCTGCTTTTCAAGCCGGCGCGTTTCTTCTTTATAATCGGTATGTCCGTTTTTGAGCTCTTTTATCGCGCTGTAAATTCTGATATCCGAGGAAAGCGAGTCGCAAAGCTTTTTGTCGCCCGCGTCGCAAGCCAAAGAAAACTCAAGAAAGGTCTCGTTTATTCTCTTTTCAATGCTTGAAACGGTATACGAGCTCTCAAGATTTTGCGCGCTTTGAAGAACTCCGAGCTCCTCTTCCCAAGTATCGATTTTTTCAATAAGCTCCCGATTTTTTTCGGAGTCCTCGTAAAGGTCGGCGACCTTCGCTTTTTTTGCAAGCCTCTGACCGTCCGAGGCGGTATATCCGAATATGGCGTCCTTTTCTTTTTCTATGGCGTATTCGTTTCTTATAAGCGTTGCGACCGAATCAACCGTGCGCATAATACTGCCGTTTGTCGTTTCTATCGTCTCAATCTGCTTTATACCGTCGCTTACGACATGATACATCACGTTTATGACAATAATAATTGTCAGAACGACAAGAAAAAATCGGGAAAAGACTTTTGCAATATACTTAAAATCCAATTTCTCACCGTCCAAACGCAAGTATAGATTATAATATATATAATAACATATACTTCGTCATTCTACAAGTGAGTATAAAAAATTTACAATGTTTTCATAATTTCTGCCTCGGTCGATATCGCAAAAATACGCGCCCTCATACCTTCTAAACCAAGTCAGCTGTCTTTTGGCATAATTTCTGCTGCCCTGTTTGATTTTTGCAACCGCCTCGTCAAATTTGATTTTACCGTCTATATACTCTCTCATTTCCTTGTAGCCTATTGCCTGCATGGAGGTGAGCGACAAGGGCAGATTAAGCTCTCTTACCTCTCTTTCAAGCCCGGCAGTTAACATTTTATCGACGCGGCTGTCAATTTGCCGATACAGATATTCTCTGTCCTCACTTACAAGCGTAACATGCCGCAGGTCGTAAGAGGGGGAAGAAGCCTTTGTTTTTTCATCCCAAACGCTTTTGGGCGTACCCGAACACAAATATATTTCAAGCGCCCTTATGACCCTTTTGCGGTTGTTCATATGCGTTTTGGAGGCTGAAATCGGGTCAACGCGGCATAAGGTCTCGTAATTGCTCTCATTGCTGTTTTTTTCAAGCTCCTCTCTCACCCCTTCGTCCTTCGGGGGAGAAAGCGGCGGCATGGTCATGACAAGTCTTTCAAAATACATTCCGGTGCCTCCGCATATTACCGGAATTTTTCCGCTCTCATGAATTTTTTCAATGCATTTCGAAGCAAGAGAAATATAATCCGAGCAGGAAAAGTCGCACGTCGGGTCGGCTATGTCTATCATGTGGTGCTTGACTCTTCTCATATCCTCGGGGGTGGGCTTTGCGGTTCCGATATCCATGCCCTTGTAGACCTGCATGGAATCGCAGGAGACTATCTCAAGGCAATATTTCTCGCAAAGTCGCATGGCAAGCGCCGACTTTCCGGACGCGGTGGGTCCGGTTATTGCGATAACTTTTTTATTTGCCACCTTTCCTTATCTCCTTTTTGCCTCTTGAGTTATTACAGATTATAGCACACTTTTTTGAATTTTTCAATAGCTTGACAGGCGGGTATTTTGTATGTTAAAATATTTATACTTAAATAATAACTCAAAACTACCGAAAAAAGGTGATAACATGGACGAATTTCCTCTGCTCTGCCCGATATGCCGCGGCGCACTTAATAAAGCCGACAAGAGCTGTATATGCGAGAGGCGGCACTGCTTTGATATATCAAAATACGGATATGTAAATCTGCTCCCTCCCTCGGGAAAGGGAGCTCACGGGGACAACAGAGAAATGATAAAGGCAAGAAAGGATTTTCTTGACAGGGGATATTACACTCCCCTTCGCCTTGCCCTTGCAAAAAAGGTCAAAGCCTTTTGCAACGACCGCCGCGTCCTTGTGCTGGACGCCGGATGCGGAGAGGGGTACTATTCAGAGCAAATAGAGCGCGATAACCCTTTCTCCCGTATAGTAGGAGTAGATATTTCGAAAGAGGCATTAATATACGCTTCAAAGCGGCTGAAGGCCCCCTGTCTTGCCGCCGCAAGTATACATAATTTGCCCCTTAATTCAAATGAATTTGACGTGGTATTAAATATTTTCGCGCCGTTTGATAAAGACGAATATCTTCGCGTGATGAAGAGCAACGGGCGTTTATACATGGTAATTCCGGGCAGGGAGCACCTTTTCGAGCTTAAAGAAAAGCTTTATGAAAAGCCGTATAAGAACACGCTTGCACCGTTTGAAACAGATAAATTAAGGCTTATTTCAAAAGAAAATATCACCTATAAAATGAATATCGCCTCAAACGCCGACCTGCAAAACCTCTTCAAAATGACCCCGTACAGCCACAGAACAAGCTTTGAAAACATAAGGTCGCTGGAGGGAATCGACTCTCTTTCGATAACGGCTGACTTTATTATTTTGGAATATGCCAAGGCGGACAACAAAGCGGCGCAAGCTTAAAGTCAAATATAATACCGCCCGAAAAATAATGCTTATCTTTTGGCAAAGCAAGCATAAAGATTGTCCCCGCCGAGAAATCGGCGGGGACAAAATGTATATTGCTTTGATTTTTGCTTATGAGAAGGAGTCAACTACGTTTATTGTGATCTTTGTGTCGTCCTGCTCTAAGGTTGCATTGGATGCAATATTTGCAACAAGAAGCTTATCAGCAGCGTTAAGTGCTGTGAGCTTAACCGTTATATTAATATCGTAAGCGTTAGCCTTGCAGTCGCTCATGTCGCCGAAAAGCAGACCGACGTTTGAATCGGGCGCGTTAATTGTGGTCTTTGTGGCAGTGATGCTGTTTACGGGAGCATTTTCGCCGACAGCTTCAAAGCCTGCGTTAGCGTTATCGTTGTCGCTTGTCGCAAACGCCTTTTGACCGGCGATAAGGCCGACGTTAGCAGCGCCTGTAACGTTGATGGTTACATTGTCAATAGTGATCTTATTTGCGTTTGCGCGGTCAAGCTTGCCCACGATACCAATGTTGGGCGTGCCGCTTGTCACGTTAACTGTGAGGGTGCTGTCTTTGATAGTGATGTTTGTGAGAACTCCGTTGAACATGTTGTTCGAGAGCTTGTTGGCAATAAGGCCGATGTCTCCGCCTGTAGCTGCGTCAACGTTAACTGTAATTCCGCTGAGTGTGTGTCCGTCGCCGTCGATAATGCAAACCGCATCGGGAATAACTTTAAATTCCTTATCCGTGAAGTCGATATCGCCACCAAGCTTTACAAGGCACTTGTCATAGTCGCGCGCTTTGTCTGCAAAATCATTCCATTCTTCAACGGTTGAGATTGTCAGGTCTGCGGGAATCGGCTCTTCCGGTTCATTCGGATCCGGAGTTTCAATCGGAGCGGTGCTCTTAGTCGGCGTCGGGGTGGTCTTTGCGGTTGTTGTTTGGGCGTTTTCATCGCCCCCCCCACATGCTACGCACGCAAGAATCATAAGAACTGCGAGCAGTAATGCGGGTAAAACGGTTGTTAATTTTCTCATAAAAATCATCCTTTCTTAGGAGAAAAGATTTAGAATTTACCTTTCATCAGGTTATAAAAGAATGTTTCTCCTAACTGCAATATATCATACACCAATTTCATATGAAAGTCAAGTGTTTTGCACAAAGTTTATACAAATTTAAAAAACAGTTTGTAAACAGTATATAAAAATCCGCGATTTGTTGTACGATTTTTGCGCGCCGCAAAATGTTCGCGCGCTCATATTTCTTGATTTTAGAGATGATTTACAAATATTAAATATGACGGATTTTTGCAAGCCTCATTTTTTTTGACCGACCGGAAGGATTTATCTTAGTTCTCGTTTATTATGTCATTTATCATTTCTTTTGCGCTGTCATAAGACTTGTATTTTTCCGGATTGCGCCGCACATCCTGCGCCTCCTCCATTGCCGCAAGGGTTACGTAATTCGGAACCTCTGTCGTCAGTTCAACGGGAATTCTCTGCTCGCGCACGACGGTTTTTGCGAAAATATTGAACGCCGCGCTTGCGGACAGCACGATTTCACGGCAAAATTTATCAAACGCAACCTTGGTCGCCTCGTCCATTCTGATGTTTACATTTGTTTGCGCCATATTTACGCCTCCTTTAATTTTCTGATTATATTGTTCGCAAATATATGCCTTTTGTCAAGATTGTTATGAAATGTATATTAAATTGATATACAGAACTAAAGTATGAGCATTGCATCTCCGAAGGAGAAAAAGCGATACCTTTCTTTTATCGCTTCCTCATATGCGCCAAGGATAAATTCTCTTGAAGAAAAGGCGCTCACAAGCATAAGAAGAGTGGATTCGGGCAGGTGGAAATTTGTTATAAGCGCGTCGACCGCCTTAAATTTATAGCCCGGATAGATAAAAATGCTTGTGTCGTCGCACATGGGTCTTACAAATCCGTTTTCATCAGAAGCACTTTCAAGCACGCGGCAGGAGGTTGTTCCGACTGCAAACACCCGCTTGCCCCTTCTTCGACATTCGTTTATCGCGTCTGCACTTTCATTTGATAGTGAAAAATGCTCGCTGTGCATATTATGCTCTTCGATTTTTTCCGTCTTGACCGGACGGAAGGTGCCGAGCCCGACGTGAAGCATGACATGAACTATTTTCACGCCCTTGGCGCTTATTTTATCAAGAAGCTCATTTGTAAAATGCAGTCCGGCGGTGGGAGCCGCGGCGCTTCCCCGCTCGTTTGCGTAGACAGTCTGATATTTGCTGTTATCGTCAAGGGGCTTTGTGATATACGGCGGCAGGGGCATTTGACCTATGCTGTCAAGCAGGGAGAAAATATTCCACCGGCTTTTATCGTATTTAAGCTCGAATATTCGGTTTCCGTCCTCTGTTATATCCTTTACGGTTGCACTAAGCATTCCGTTTGCGAATATTATGGTAGTGCCGACCTTGGCTCGCCTTCCCGGTCTTACAAGGGCTTCCCATATATCCTCTTTTTGCTGTCTTAACAGTACCACCTCCATTGAAATGCCGGTATCCGCCTTTTTGCCTATAATTCTTGCGGGTATAACCTTGGAATCGTTTACTACAAGGACGTCGTCCTTTTCAAGATAGTCTATAATATCGTAAAACACTCTGTGGGTAAGAGAGCGCGTTTTTCGGTCGGCGACAAGCAGTCTTGCAAGGTCGCGCCGCTCGGGCATGTCCTGCGCTATAAGCTCGGGCGGCAGATTATAGTAAAAGTCGTGCAGGGTAAGGTCGGTTTTTTTCTTTTCGTTGGTTATCATCGGGATTTATCCAATCATTAAAATATATTTTAATAAGGTTTCTCTTTTTTTCGTCAAGTTTTTATTTAAGCGCATTGACAAAACCGTGTATTTGTGGTATCATTACAATACGACGGTTTGCGGCAGCGACGTGCAAGTCAATTATACAACATATATTTTATTTTTTCAACAGCAATTTATTTCTTTCAAAATGAAAGTGAGTTATAACATGTCAAAGAAAACACTTTTTAAAGGCTCGGGAGTTGCAATTATCACGCCGTTTAAGGACGGCAAAATAGATTACGACGCGTTTGGCAAAATTATAGATTTTCAAATAGCGGGCGGCACGGACGCCGTTATCGTTTGCGGAACTACGGGCGAATGCTCAACACTTACCGACACAGAGCATCGGGAATGCATTGAATTTACGGTAGACAGAGTTGCAAAAAGAATACCTGTCATCGCGGGAACCGGAAGCAACGACACCGCATACGCAATTGAGCTTTCAAAGCACGCGGTATCCGCCGGGGTTGACGGTCTGCTTCTTGTAACCCCCTATTACAACAAGGCGACTCCAAAAGGACTTATAAAGCATTTTAACCTTATAGCAGACGAGGCGAACGCTCCCTGCATTCTTTACAACGTCCCGTCAAGAACGGGCTGCAACATTCAGCTTTCGGTATATAAGGAGCTTGCGAAAAACCCCAACATCGTGGCGGCAAAGGAAGCCTCGGGCAACATCTCGCAGGTGGCAAAGCTGATTGCCGAATGCGGCGACAGTCTTGACATATACAGCGGAAACGACGACGAGATTGTGCCTATGCTCTCGCTTGGCGCAAAGGGAGTTATTTCGGTGCTTGCCAACCCAATGCCGAGGGTGGCTCACGATATATGTCGGCTTTGGTTTGAAGGAAAAGTCGAGGAGAGCGCAAAGCTGCAATTAAAGTACCTCTCTCTTTGCAACGCCCTTTTCTCCGAGGTGAACCCGATACCCGTTAAAACCGCCATGGCGGCAATGGGATTTTGCACCGAGGAAATGCGTCTTCCCTTGTGCGAAATGGAGGATGAAAACAAAGAAAAACTGCTGTCCGTTATGAAAGAGTTTAAACTTATATAAACAAATTATAGGCTGTGGTTTTTCCACAGCCCTTTATTTGGGAAATTAAAATATTCGGATATAAAAAAGAAAGGTCAAAAACCGATGATAAAAATTCTCTTTTGCGGTATAAACGGAAGAATGGGCAAGAATACTCTTGAAACAATTGCAGCCTCGGCTGACTATTCGGAAAAATTTTGTATATGCGCCGGAGTAGATATTGCTCCTTCTGATAATTCCGATATACCGGTATACGATAATATTGCAAACGTTATAGAAAAGCCCGACGTTATTGTCGATTTTTCGCATCACTCGGCGTTGCCTTCAATCCTTGACTACGCGGTAAAAAATCGCGTGCCCGCGGTGATATGCACCACTGGTCACTCTGAAGAAGAGCTTGAAGCAATGAAGGGCGCCTCCCGCAAGGTTCCGATATTCTTTTCGGGGAACATGTCGATAGGAATTAATCTGCTTACATATCTTACAAAAAAAGTTGCCTCGGTGCTTGGCGAGGACTTTGACATCGAGATCGTTGAGGCGCACCACAATAAAAAGCTTGACGCCCCGAGCGGAACCGCGCTTATGCTTGCAAACGCCGCCTCAGACGGCGTGCGGTATGATGCGGAATACGTATACGACAGACATTCATACAGAAGGGCGCGCTCAAAAAACGAGATAGGTATTCACTCGATTCGCGGCGGAACAATTGTCGGCGAACACAGCGTAATATTTGCCGGAAACAATGAGACGATCACCCTTTCGCACAGCGCCTCCTCAAGAGCCGCTTTCTCAACCGGCGCACTGCGCGCCTGCGAATATATCATCGGAAAGCCCGCCGGAATGTACGATATGAACGACGTTTTGGGAATGTTTGACCTCTGATTTCTTCACTTTATAACATGCAGGGACTGCCGACAGGCAGTCCCCCGGTTTTTTATTGCAGTGCTTTGATATATTCATTAAGCGCATCAAAATCGCCGTGCGGATAAGGTGATATATCTTTTTTCTCTTTGTTTATAAGGCAGTCGGTCAAAAGAAACACACCCATTCCGACCTTTTTTGCCACCATGTCCTCACCCACGTCATTGCCCACCATAAGACACTCCTTTGGGTCAAGCGACAGCCTTTTTGCAACGTCAAGATAGTACGCAGGGTTCGGCTTTGCAAAGCAGGAGTTTTCATAGGCTGTGCAAAGCTCAAAATCGCTTACATCCAGTCCCGCCCATTTAATGCGAAGCTCGGTTGCCGAAATAGGAAAAACCGGGTTTGTGGCAAGGGCTACGCGAAAGCCGCTGCTTTTAAGCCAAAGCACGGTTTCTTTCGCTTTTGGATTTCTCTTGCAAAACACCTCGGCTCCCCGAAAATCCTTTATGTAAAACTCATCAAAGAGCGGTTTGTCCTCAATTATCTTTTCGCCGTATATTTCGCGCGCCTTGCTCCAAAAAGCCTCCTCGTTGGTTTTACTGCCGTCGTTTTTCACCATTTCGGCGGTTCCCTTCCAGACAGTATCGAAAAGCTTATCCGCAGTGTACCCGTGCGGTATCATTTTGCGCGCCAACAATTTGAAATATCCGTTTACAAATTCATCTTGATCCATATTGAGCAGTGTGCCGTCAAGATCAAACAAAACTGCCTTTACCTTCATCTTTTCCTGCCTTTCGTGAAAAATCGCCCGTGTGAGAGGAAAAAAACACACAGGCGAAAACTTATTTCATAGTCTTTTTGTTTCTTATTTATCGATATGAACCGTAAGCTGATTGAACGGAATTGTGACGCCGTACTTTTCAAAGCCCGCTTTAACAGCCTCATTGATTGAGAAATAAACTTCCCAATAATCGCTGTTTTGGCACCATACGCGCAGATTTACTCTTATTGAGTTTTCATTAAAGGAATCTATACGCGAGGTGGGAGCGGGATTTTTAAGAACCAGCTCATTTTTAGACGCAACATCAAGAAGAAGCGCTTTAACGCCGTCGGTATTTGCGCCGTATTCAACCGAGAAGACAAAGTCCACTCTTCTGATATCCTCAACCGAGTAGTTGATGACGTTAACGTTGGAAACGCTCGAATTGGGCATGTAAATTGTCTTGTTGTCGGGGGTTTTAAGCACGGTGTAGAATATATTTATATCAGTAACCGTTCCCACAACGCCGTTTGCCTCAACAAAATTGTCGATTCTGAAGGGCTTGAAGATAAGTATAATAATTCCGCCGGTAATGTTTGAAAGTCCGCCTTGAAGCGCAAGACCGACTGTAACACCGAGTGCCGCAAAAATAGCCACAACGGAGGTCATGTCGACTCCCAAAATCGAGGCGCCGATTACAAGTATAATTGCCCTTGTAATAAAGGCGAGACAATTAATTGCAAATTTGCTGACCGTCTTGTCAAGAGACGACAGTTTCTTTGATTTTGAAAGAAGCTTGAATAATTTTTTTGTAAGATACCAGGTGATACCAACAAAAGCAATGGCAATAATAAGTCTTATTCCCGCAGAGGTTAAAAACTCAATGAGAGTGCTGAGAAATGTTCCCACGGCTTTCCCGTCCTTTCATTTACATTTATTTTTTTGTTGTTTTAATTTTATCATATCTTTTGATAATAGTCAATACAAAATCGCCTATTTATTTTAAAAAAGAAAGAATAAATACAATATACATCCGCCGCGTCAAATAACGCGGCGGACGGTGTTATAATATTTTGCCTTTTAGTCTTTTTTTATCACTTCTCCAACGCAGACAATATCGTTAAGCGATCTTTGACCCTGCTTTTGGTCGCTCTTGCGCTGATATTCTCCGTTGAACTTGACCTGCGCGCTGTTTCCGCCATCAAGATTGTACGCAACCTTACAGCCGATATCCGACATTATTTTCGCAAGGTTCGGAACGTTTATACCGTATGACGCGTCGCTTCTGCCGTCTACCACGACAAATGCGTAATGTCCCGGCTCGTAATATCCAAGAGCCGCTCTCGGGTTTCTCCCCCCGATAATGCCGTTGTAGCTTGCGCCGTCCACCTTGTAATCGCTCGAGCTTTCCCCGCGCGGCTCACCGTCCTTGTTAAGCAGTCCGGGTCCGAAATACCATATCTGATAGGGGATTTTGTCTTTAACCTCCTGCAAGTTAAACTCCGAGGGAGTAATTACCTCCATTGTGCCGTCATAGTAGAGCACGCATATATCATTGTTGATATAATCGCTCTCCTTGTAAAGCACATAGTTTCTTTCGGCAATAAGCGCCTTATTGCGCTTCCAAAAGTCGCCGTTCATGCTGAGTACCGGAAGCCCGTCGTTTATCAGCTCATCATTCTCATCTGTAAGCTGTGAGCCCATTTTTTCGAGCGAATCGAGACTTTTATTCGTAGTTCCCGTGATTGTCACGGTGTACAGGTTCTCAATATTGCGGATATACACGTCATAATAGTGATACATCACATCGTGCCCGCTGATTTGTATTGTGACCTTGTTATAGGTAATGCTTATATCGTGGCTCACATAGCGATCAGGCTCTGAAATAAGCTCGCCCTCGGCAAGAAAAACTCCGGGAAAGCGTGCGCCGAAATCCCCTTCGTCAACCGGTTCGGGAGGATCTGTATTATTCTCTCCGCTTTGCGAGGCAGTCCCATCGGGACCGTCGGTTCCTTGGGTTACGGGCGGCTTTGTGCTGTTATTTTGCGGGGTCGTCGCCTTCGGGGGTCTTATCATGCCTGCGGTTGTGATGCTTGGCTCATCTCCGTCTTCAAGGCTCGGCAAGAACCACATCTCTCTTATATGGTGAAAATAGCAGAAAACAGAGAGCACCAGAGCAAGCGCAACCGTGTCAACAATTAAAAGCTTCCACCAACTGATAAGACGGTATTTTTTCATATGTCATTATCGTCCTTTCTTATCCTATGCGTATTATTATAAACCGACAAGCGCCGCCGATACGCAAATAATATACAAGCTTTTATAATTTGCTTATTATTTTATCACCGCCTTATTTAAAAATCAAATACATATTGTAAACTTTCTATAACCAACAATTACCTTGCCAAAAGAAGAATTACACTCTGCATGTTTTGTCAATAATCAAGACAGCAAAAAACAGTTTTGCGGCGCCGCTTACAAAAAAAGGATTTTTGTCCGAAAAACGAATTTTTCGGACAAAAGAACAGAAAGGAAAGGTTATATAAATGTATTATAATAAAGTGGTAATATGCGGAATAAACACGTCAAAGCTCAAGGTGCTGACCTGTGAGGAAAAGGCGGAGCTTCTTGAAAGGAGCAAAAAGGGGGACAAGGAGGCGCGCCAAAAGATGATAGACGGCAATTTGCGCCTTGTGCTCAGTATCATTCAACGTTTTGCAAGCAGAGGCGAAAACCTTGACGATCTCTTTCAGGTGGGATGCGTGGGGCTTATAAAAGCGGTGGACAATTTCAACACCTCGCTTGACGTTCAGTTCAGCACCTATGCGGTGCCGATGATTATAGGAGAGGTGAGAAGGTATTTAAGAGACAACAACGCCGTCAGAGTCAGCAGGAGTGTTAGAGACCTTGCCTATAAAGCGCTTTGCATAAGAGAAAACATAAGCAAATCGGGCTGTGCGGAGCCGACAATCGAGAGTATATGCGCCGAGCTTGAAAAAAACGGGGAAAAGCACACAAAAGAGGAGGTTGTTTCCGCTCTTGAAGCCATTATCGAGCCTGTCTCGCTTTTTGACCCGGTCTATTCCGACGGCTCGTCCTCCGATTCCATTTATATTATGGACCAGATAAGCGACACCGACAACACCGACGAAGCGTGGCTTGAATCCATCGCCCTGAAGGAGGCTATTAAAAAGCTTTCCGAAAGAGAAAAAAAGATAATCAACCTACGCTTTTACAAAGGCAAAACTCAAACCGAAATAGCCGCGCTTATAGGCATTTCACAGGCTCAGGTCTCAAGACTCGAAAAGGGCGCACTCGAAAAAATAAGGCATCATATGTGACGCGGCTTTCTATATAAATAAAAACCGGAAGGGCGGCCTTTGCTCTTCCGGTTAAAATTATATGCGGTTTTTATTTGACTATGTCCCGATGTCTGAATGTGTCTATTGCCGCAAGCGTCATTCCAAGCCCCAAGACGAACAGATAAATAAAGGATATAACAGGCGAAGGGGAGCTTGCGACGCCCGAGAGTGTTTCCCCGTTAAGCGTTATGTTAATGCCCGACGCGGAGAATCCGAAGAGTCTGCTGCATATATCAAAATGACTTGTCGGCAGGCAGTTTATTACCATGCTTACGATATTATTGCCGCTGAGCAGTGCAACAAGCTGTCCTATTCCCGAAATCACCATATCGATAAGCAGGGGAATTGCCACCGAAATGGCGGTGTTCTTTGTGAGTACCGACAGCATAAAGGCAAACATTGCGTATACCATTGCCTCAAAGTAGTAAATGAGGAATTTAATAAGCAGGTACAGCGGTCCCGGAATCACAAGCGAAAACGAGGTGACGTACGGCATTATTGCAGACGGTCCTCCGTATATCAGCGATACGATAATAAACGTTACAAGATAAGCTACAAGGGTAAGACCAAGCCCGTATACCGCGATAGTTATTATTTTCGCAAGCGCTATCTTATAACGCTTTACGGGAGCGATAACCAAGGATTTAATGGAGCCCGAGGTAATCTCGGAGGATATCATGCCGCCCGAAATAACTACAAGTATAATCATCGTAAACGACATTGACACCGAAAGCATAACCTCCGAGGTGAGCTCTCCGTAATACCTGCCCGAGTTCACGCCTGCTCCCTTATTAAAGCTTGTTTCAAGGGCGGCAAGCGCATTTCTGTACTCTTCCTCTTTTTCGTAGGAAAGCACGCTGAGCGACTCGGGATAATCATGCTTGTCGTTAATTGAATAAGCCAAGGTTTTGTATTGCTCTATAGATTGAGAGGAATAAATATCGCTTCCATCGGGATCGATCATCACGTGATATTCAAGCGCCCTTTTCTCAATTTCCTTTTGGTCGGATGTGAGATTTGAGCTGTTAATCTGCTTATTCATGTAGTCGATATAATCGTCAAAGCTCTTAATGCTCTTGTATTCGTCGGCATACACTTGAGCCTGTGTTACGTCTATATCGAAAATATAGCTGTACTCGCTGAGAATTTCATCCGAAATATGACCGCTTCCCGATATTATGTCGTCATAATACCCTTGGAAAATAAGGCTTGAATACATATCGACAGCGTCATAATACATGGCGTATTTGTAAGCGGCAATGGTGTAATCCTCGTCTTCAAGAAGGTACTTTTGCGCCTCATATTCCGAAAGCTGTTCCGCATAGCTCAGCTTATCCGCAGGGTCGGTGGCTGAAAGATACAACTCTCTTGTGCTTTCGATAGACTCGTCTATGTTGTCCATATAATTGACGTCGGATATAATTCCGTCGGAAATGCTGAACACAAGCGAAACAAGCGCGCCCAGAATAAGAGTCAGCGATATCATTATGATAAACAGTATAATGGCGGAACGCTTTACCGATTTTATAAGCTCGTTATGAATAAGCGCCTTTAATCCGGTCATTTTTTCGCACCTCCGTTCAAAATCTCAATATATGCTTCTTCAAGCGAAGCGGTTATCTTGTTTACTCCGGTGATTAATACATCCGAGGTGGAAAGCAGCTTTATAATGCCTGATATTTCTTCATCCGAGGCGACAAGCGTAAGCTTTCCTTCCGCCGTCTGCTTTATTATATTTCCTTTGCCCGCACTATTTAGTATCTCGACGGCGCGATTTACATCGGCGGTGCTGAGCAGGTAATTATCCTCGCCGCCAAGCGCTCTCAGCTCCTCTATTGTGTTTATCGCCGCTATTTTGCCTCTTGAAATTATGCAAATTCTGTCGCACATCTGCTCCATTTCAAAAAGCTGATGGGAGGATACAAGAATTGCGACCCCCTCCTCGTGGGCAAGCCTTTTTAGCATGTTTCTAAGCTCCATAATCCCCTGAGCGTCAAGACCGTTTGTGGGCTCGTCAAGTATCAGTAGATTTGGTCTGTGAACAAGCGCCTGGGCAATTCCCATTCTTTGCTTCATTCCGAGAGAGTATTTTTTGACCTTTTCCTTTGCCCAAAGCGTCATTCCGACAAGCTCGATTACCTCGTTTATTCGCTCGGGTGTAACTCCCTCATGAAGCCTTGCGTACATTTCAATATTTGTCCTTCCCGAAAGGTTTTCATACATTTCGGGATTTTCCACTATTCCGCCCACCTTCTTCATCGACTTTTCATATTCCTTGCGGTGGTCGAAGCCGTTTATTGTTATGGTTCCGCAGTCCTCGGTGAGCAGTCCGAGTATCATTTTGATTGTCGTGGACTTGCCCGCGCCGTTCGGTCCGAGAAAACCGAATACCTCTCCGGAGAAAACGTCGAAGCTGACGTCGTTTATTATAAGCCGTCCGGAAAGACTTTTGCTCAAATTCTTTACCTCAAGTACTTTTTCCATTAGTTCATACCTCCGGTCAGTATCGCTGTATCGTACATCGAATCGGCATATGTGATATACCACTTTCCGCCGGATCTTTCAAAGCTCAGTTGGTAATAATAATCGTAATAGCTGTCTTGACTGTTTACTCTTTTTCCCATGTATATGTAAGAAAAATCGACGTAAACCGAAATTGTGGCTTTGTTGAAGCCGTCAAAGCTTATCCTGTATTCGTCGGGCTTTGCCTTGATTTCACACGAGCGGAGCTGTATATGGTTGTCGTTCATATAGTCGTAATATTCGTCGTTTGATTTAAAGACTCTTTCGCTCACGTCCTCGTCGTCGATAAAATATTTTCCAAGCGCCGCCCTCATATTATCCTTGAGGTCCAGCAGCTCTTTTCTTGACAGGTAGTCGCCGTCAAACTCGGAGAATTTTGCAAAATCCTCAAAATAATCGTCGCAAATATCCCTTATCTTTTTTGTCTGGACATTCATGAAAATTCCGTAGACAAAGCAGTAAATCAGAATAACCGCGAGCAGTACCGAGAGGATTATTACGCCTTTGTTGATTTTAATGTGCTTTTTCATCGTGTTTTCCTTTCAGAATTATTTTATTATATTTAATTTACAAATTGTTTAACAAGGCTTTCTTAACTTATGCTATACTTATTGTGGTATAAACCTTTTATGGGAGGCACATTTGCTTTGAACGTTTTAAATGAATATAAAAGACCGATAGCGGCAATTTGCATTGTTCTTGCTATTTTTTTGCTTTGCAGTCTTATAAGCGTTGCGGGAAGCAGTAAAAAAGAGGATACAAAAAACAACTCAACGACTCTTTCTTCTTCCACAAACGCACCCGACGTAACAACCCCGGGCTCGGAGGACCCAAACAGCCCCTCAACGCCTGAGGTGCCGCCAAAAGGCATCACCGTTTGTATTGACGCGGGGCACGGCTGGAAGGACAAGGGCACAAACTCGACAATTACCGACAATGACGGCAAACCTTATTATGAAAGCGACGTAACGCTTGAAATATCAAAAAAACTGCGGGACGCGCTTGAAGAAATGGGTTATACGGTGGTTATGATTCGTGAGGACGACAGCATGACCTCGCCCGCCGGCATGAAGGACGACATATGCAATATAGAAAGGCGGGTAGATTGGGTCAACTCACAGACTGACATCGACCTTATGATATCCATTCATTGCGATTCCTTCTCGAGCAGCGACGTCAACGGCGCGAGAATATACTACAACTCGGAATATCATTCCGAAATGGATCTGCTTGCCAACGGCATTGCCTCCTCACTGCTTGACAAGGGCGCCTCCTCGCGCTTCCCCATAATATACAACGATTCGATCCGACTTTATTCTCTTAAATACGCAAACCCCTCGTCAATACTTGTTGAGTGCGGATTTATGACAAGCGATATCGACATTGCAAACCTTATCGACCCCGAATACGAGAAGCTGTTTGCAAGCTGCCTTGCAAGCGCTATCGATACGTATTATTCGGACGCAGAGCAAGAATAAAGTGAAATTACATAAATAAAGTTGTTTCTTCCTGCCGCGGCTTATTGCCGCGGCGAGATTTTTCAGTCGGATTTTGCTATTTCATAAATATTTTTTCTGCCCTCTTTGCCGATAAAATTCACAAGTCCGATATCCAAAAGAAATTTTAGCGCGCGGCTTGCGGCAATGCCCCGCATCCTGACGGCGCGGTTAAAATCCTCAATTGTGAAGCGCTCTTTAAGGCAGGGCGGAATTAGCATGTAAAAATCTCTCTTGTCCTTAAAATATATTTCGGAATTAATTGAAGTCGGGACACGCTCGTATTTTGTGGCGCGTTTCTTTTTGTCTTTACCGTATCCGTCAAGAAGGCGGTATTCATCGACGTCGACCGTCATAATACACAAGGTGAAATTTTCCTCGCCGATAAAATCCTCTATAGCGTACAGCTCGGGCAGAGCGTCGTATATACTGCCCTTTTTCGGGGATTTCTTTCGGCTTTTAATATCTCCGCTTAAAGGGTCGACCCAACACACGGTTTTATTTTCCGCTATCGGGTGTACCAGCAGGACCTTATAAGATATAACCAAAAAGTCAAGCTTTTTTCGCAGAGCGTATAAATTTTTTGTCTGAATTTCAATGATTTTTCGCTCCGAGGCTGCGTCGGCAAAAAAGGGTCCGACCTTTATCTCGTGCTTTGTCCCGTCAGGCTCAAAATAGTACTTTAACACGGCGTGAAGCGCCTTTTCTCCGAGATTTCCGATCTTTTGGCCCTCGGGGTTATCGGGCGACCACATTACGGCGTTATACGCCCTCTCAAACCTCTCGGCGTCTTTTGCAGTCTTCATATTTTACTTTTACTCGGTACGCATTTTCGACATCTGTCTTTGCGCCATGACAAGTCCGTAATATATTCCCTTTTTGCTCATAAGCTCGTTGTGAGTACCCACCTCGGCAATACCCGCGCCGTCAAGCACGACTATCCTTGTCGCGTTTCTCAGCGTTGAGAGCCTGTGCGCAATTGCAATTGTGGTTCTGTCGGCTATGAGGTTCGCAAGCGCGTCCTGTATCTGCTTTTCCGTTTCGGTGTCAAGAGAGGCTGTCGCCTCGTCCAAAATGAGTATTCTCGGATCGTGCAGTAAGGCTCTTGCAATTGAAACTCTCTGCCTTTCCCCGCCCGAAAGCGTATATCCCCTCTCGCCGACATAAGTGTTGTAGGCGTCGGGAAGCTTAATAATAAACGAATGTGCGCCTGCAAGCTTTGCAGCGCGTATTACCTCTTCCCTGTCCGCATCCGGCTTTGCGTAGGCGATATTATCGTATATCGAACCGCTGAAAAGGAAGGTTTCCTGAAGAACCGCGCCTATTTGCGAGCGCAGACATTCCTGAGAAATGTCTTTAATATCGTGCCCGTCGATAAGTATTTTGCCGTCGGTCACGTCATACATTCGCATGACAAGGTTTATAAGCGTCGACTTGCCCACTCCTGACCTTCCGACAATTCCCACCATCTCTCCGGGCTTTATCGAAAGAGATATGTCGTGAAGGACCTCCTTTGACTCGTCGTAGCCGAACGACACGTGACAAAGCTCTATATTTCCCTTGATTTTAACATTGACAGCGCCCAGAGCGTCGTCAACGTCTATCTTTTCGTCAATTATCTCGAAAACCCGCGCGACTGCCACCATAAGCATTGTCAGCTGTCTTGTGATATTGGCAAAAATTCGCATAGGTCCGTAGATTAGGCTGACGTATGTTGAAAATACCGCCATTTCGCCAAGCGACATTTCGCCGCCTATCACCTTATTTCCCACATAGTAAAGCAGGACAAATTCGCCCATTCCCATAAGGAAATTGACGACCGGCGAAAAAATTGCGAAAAAGCGCTCGTTTCTTATTCTTATTCTGCATTCTTCATCGGTTTCCTTTTCAAAGCGCCGGTTTTCATAAGACTCCATTCCGAAGGATTTGACGACTCTGATTCCGGAAAAGATATCGTGAAGCAGAGTCTGCACCTGGTCTCCCACCTGCCACTGGCGCCGATACATCTTTCTTGTTCTACTCCTGAAAAGCCTGTGAGCGACAATTGCAAGCGGCATCGGCAGAATTATCAGAAGGGCAAGCTTCCAGTCATAGGCAAAAAGAATTATTGCCACCGCAATAAACATCAGCGCTTGCTGAATAAAGCCGGGAATTTCATTTGTCATAAAATTCTGAATGGTGGTTGTGTCCCCCGTGACCCTGTGCATTATGTTTCCAGCGGTGCGCCTTGAAACGCTTGCGACCGAAAGCTTTTGCACCTTTTCAAAAACGGTGGAGCGCAGTCTTGTTATAACGTCGGTGTTAGCCTTTATAAGAATCCTGCTTCGAAGTATTTCGATAAGTCTTGAAAGCAAATTGATGCCGAACATCGAAATAACGATGAACACAAAGGGGAGAATATCCTTGTTTCTCGGGGTTATATAATCGTCCACAAGCACTCTTTGAATCTGCGGGGCGATAAGATTAATTCCGGTTACCACAAAAAACAGCACTATCGACAGCAAAAGGTACGCCCTGCTGCCCTTCATTATTTCCCATAGCCGCTTTACATACTTGCTCTTGTCCATACATCGCAGACATCTGTCCCCTTCGATGTCCCTTGAGAGCGGTCTTTTGCATTTGACGCAAAAGCGCATGGCTTGGGAGGGGTCTTCTTTGTACTCTCTGCCTTCAAGTATTGCGCAAAGTCTTGCCGTTATCACAAAAAACTCGGTTTTGTGCTTTAGGGTGGAGCGGCAGACAAGCCTTGCCTTCTCCTCTCTCTTGTGCTCAAGCTGAACGCACCCCATAAGCATACGGGCTTCAAACCTGTCATCAGGCAATATTTTTTCACAAAGCGAGACCCTGCCGTTTTCAACAAGGAAATATGAATCCTTATAAAACACGGCAGCCATTTGGTCGCTTATTATTTTTTCGCCGGATATGTCGTATGTAAGAACTGCCTCGGGCAGCTCTTCGGCTTTATCCGGTATCAAATGTTTTATTTTTTCAAAAATTTTATATTCGTATTCAGTCACAGTATCTCCCGCCGCAAAAGCTGTTTTTTGTCCCGTTTTACGGTATATCAGATATACAGCTCTATTTTCTTATACGATTTTTTATCAAGCTTGTTGTAATTCTCGATTTCATATCGGTTGCCGTCATTGTCAATAACGTATATGCGGCTTTCCCCTATTCTTATCATCGAGCGGAAGGTATCCCTTACCGTAAAGGTGACGACTCCAGCGTCGGTGTCAACCGTCCAGCTTGAATAGCCGAGCTTTTCTTTAAGCGTAAGGATTGATTTTATTTTCGGTACAAAATATTTTGCAAGAAGCTCTTTTCTTATAAGCTCGGAATCTTCCTTTTCAAAATCATCGATATTTGCAATGATTCCGAACTCCTGCGAGTCCTTATCCATAACCGAAATGTTTGTCCAAAGCTCGGTATAGGGGAAAAGTCTGTGAAAATACACTCTGCCGCAGTCGCTCTCATTGCCCTCTTCGTCGGTATATCGCATACCTATAAAATCCCCGCTTTTGTAAAAGGCGGCATTTTCTTTTGTCAGGTATATAATCTTTACAACGTTGTTTATTGTTACTGCCATGTTTTCTGCCTTTCTTTAACGTTTAGACCCGGCTCAGTTTTCGGCGATACCGGCGTTTTTCAGCGCTTCAAGCTGAAGCATATAAAGTGTGTAGTATATTCCCTTTTTCTTTATAAGCTCGGTGTGAGTGCCGAACTCGGGCATTTTTTTGTCCTTTATAACGATAAGATAATCCGCGCTTCTCAGCGTTGAAAGTCGGTGAGCTATGGTTATTGTGGTGCGCGACTTTGCAAGGCTGTCAAGAGTGTCCTGTATCATTCGCTCGGTCTGGGTATCCATTGCGGCGGTCGCCTCGTCAAGAATCAAAATTTTGGGGTCTCTGAGCAATGCTCTTGCAATTGACAGGCGCTGTCTTTCACCTCCCGAAAGGTCCTTGTATCCAAAGCCTACCTTTGTTTCGTATGCGTCCGGAAGCTTTATGATAAAGTCATGTGCTCCCGCCGCCTTTGCCGCCTGCATGACCTGCTCCTTGGTAGCGTCCGGGCAGGCGTACTTTATGTTTTCCATTATGGTACCGCAAAACAGATACGTTTCCTGAGACACAATAGCAATATTGCGGTGCAGGTCCTCAAAGGCGTAATCCTTTATATTTACCCCGTCGATGAGTATTTCGCCCTCTTCGACGTCGTAAAGGCGCATAAGCAGGTTTGCAATGGTACTTTTTCCCGCTCCCGTATGACCGACTATCCCAATGGCTCCCCCGGGCTCGATGTCAAAGCTTATACCGTCAAGGATGCGGCGATTTTTCACGTATGAGAATTTCACGTCCCGAAAGGTGACCCGTCCCTCAAACTCGGCTTTATGGACGGGGTTTTCGGACTCCTTGACCTCGGGCATGGCGTCCATTATTTCAAAAAGTCGGCTCATTGCGCTAAAGCTTTCGGAAGCTGACTGCATCATATTGACAAAGGTGTAAAGCGGGTCGTATATCATGCCGATATATGCGATAAAGGTCAAAAGCATTCCGTATGTAAGCCCGAAGCTTCCGTCTATTATCATAAATCCGCCAAAGCCCCAAACCACGACGACTCCGATATACACAAGCTGGTTGACCATCGGAAAGGCGGTGGAGCCGAAGGTTGAAACTCTCTTGCTCTCTCTTGCAAGAGAGGTGCTTGCCCTGTCGAAGCGGGCGCTTTCGTTCTTTTCTCTTGAGAAGGTTTTGACAACCCGAATACCGGTAAGAAGGTCAGAAAGCAGACCGTTCATCGACCTTTCCTTTGAATACCGCCTGAAATGGAGCTTCTGACTGTGCCTGAAAAGCTTGCCTATGAGAATTGCCACAACCGGCACCATCAAAAGCGAAAGCAAGGTAAGAAGCGGGTTTATGCACATCATGATAATAAACACGGTTATAAACTGCACCGCATTTATTATAATAACCGGAAGACCGTCCACAAAGAACCAATAGATTCTGTTTGAATCGTTGTTGACCTGATTCATAAGTCCGCCTGTAGAGCGCGAGGTGAAAAAGCTGACCGAAAGGCGCTCTATCGCCTTGAAGATAGTCTTTTTGATATCGTTCACTATCTGCGCGGATATGCGGGTGCTGACTATATCGTTAATCAGATTGACAAGCAGTCTGAAAACCCGAAGCGATATTATTATGGCAAGGACAAAGGTGATCATTCCGTAAAAGGAGCCTTCCTTGCTGAGCACCTCGTCAAAGTAAAAGCCCGAGGTTATGTAAGGGGTTATTGCCGCAAGCGCGCTCATAAGCACCAGCATTGCGAGTATTATCAGCATTTTAAACTTGTATTTTAAGAAAAATCCGCTCATTCGGACGATTATTTTCCCTCTGTCCATACAGTTCGGGCAGAATTTTCTTGAAGCGTCGGCGTATCTTCTTCCGCATTTGGGGCAATAAGCCTCATCCGGAAAATCCCTGCATTCTTCCCCGTTCTTGAGCTTCTCAAAGGTGTGCGCCACCTTATACACGTCGTTCTTTGCGGAAAACGAAAAGTAGGAAAGAAGCACATCCCTCCCGTCAATGCGCGCAAAAGCGCGACAGCAGGAAATAAGCTCCTCCACGTCGGTTTTTTCGATTTTTTCGACCGGATATTCGGTATATTCATAGCCGAAAAACCTTATAAGCTTTTTTGCGGTTAAAATCAGATAGCCGTCACTATATATTTCTCTGTCGTCAAGGTCAAGACAGGCAAAGGAAAGTATGTCGCTTTGTTCTATGCCTTTGGCTCTCAGAAGCTCTAAAATCTCATCGCTTATTTTGCTGTTATCCCTCAGAACGTTTCACTCCTTTCTTCTCAAAATACCCTTTTAAATACTATATTTATTTTATAAAATTAATTATACCTTGTTTATAGTATCACAATTTTGTCATATTATCAATTGTTTGCTCTCAAATTCACAATTTATTAACACTTGTGAGATACAATACAAATAAATATAGTACTTAATGGGAGACCGCAATGAAAAAACTTAACACATCCGATATAGAAAGCTGGGTCGGAACATTGAAGGCGGGAGAGCTTATATACCTTTCCGGCACAATATATACGGCAAGAGACGCCGCACACAAGCGATTTTTCGCACTGCTTGACAGTGGCAAGCCTCTTCCCTTTGAAATAAAAAACAGCACAATATATTACGCCGGTCCGACCCCCGCAAAAGCAAATATGCCGACGGGTTCCTGCGGTCCCACCACCTCGTCGCGTATGGACCCTTACGCGCCGCGCCTGATTGATCTCGGGCTTAAATGCATGATAGGCAAGGGGGACAGGTCAAAGGAGGTTTACAAGGCTATTGTGCGTAACAGAGGTATTTATCTGTGCGCTGTCGGAGGCGCGGGAGCTCTTGCCGCCTCCTGCATTAAATCTGCCGAGGTTATCGCCTTTGAGGAGCTTGGCTGTGAATCGGTAAAGCGTATGGAAATCAAGGATTTTCCGCTTTACGTGGGTATTGACAGCAACGGAAACAGCATTTTCGCAAAGGATTCTTCTTTATGACAACAGGCGAAAAAATAAAAAAAGTACGCCTTGACAGGGGCTTTACGCAAAAAGATTTGTGCGGTGAGTTCATAACGAGAAATATGCTGAGCAAAATTGAAAACGGCTCCGCGCTTCCCTCGCTTGCAACGCTCGATTACATTGCAAAAAAGCTTGATATAGACGCAGGATATTTTATTTCCGAGACAGACGACCCGACGCCATTTATAAAGCTGCGAATAATTGACAAGGTGCGAAAGCTCTATTTTGACAAGGATTTTTCGGGTTGTCTTGAGCTTTCGAAAAAGTGCGAAACACCTGACATTGAGCTTGCGCTCTATTTTGCCTCCTCATCGCTCCTTGAGGGCAAAAAAATGTATGAGGCGGGAGACTTTACCGCCGCCTGCTCTCTTTTTGAAAAAGCGAAGGAATACCTCTCATATATTCCGGTCGAATGTGCACTGTCCGAGGCGATAGATTATGAAATAAATAAGTGTCGGCGGGTAAAGCAGCACAAATTTACCGAAAACGTCACTCTGCCCGAAAACGGTTTTGCGCAGAAAGCGCACGAGGCTTTAATATACGACTTTCTTCTTCGGCTTATCCGCATCGGCAAGCACGAGCTTGCGGCGCAGGTCTTTGACCAGATGAAAATTTCAAATCCTCTGCTAAAAAAACACATCCACGCAAGACTGTCAATGGCGTCCTCCAACCATGCCCGCGCTCGCACACTGCTTTCCGAAATAGTCGAGTCGTTTGACGAGGGGTTAAGCGACGCGCCGTTCAGGTACTCTATTTATTCCGACCTTGAGTACAGCTGTAAAACCATCGGCGATTATGAGGGAGCGTATAAAAGCGCCGCACAAAAGAACCGCCTTGCGGCAATCCTCGGAATTAACTAAATATTCGAACAAATTATACAAGGCTGTTGCAAGAGAAAAATGCAACAGCCTTATTTTATTCTATTTATCCGATAAGCTGAGTTTTATATCTCCGCTTGTGGTTTTAACCCTGCACTCTCCCGCCTCGGAGCTTGACGCGGGAACACGTACGTTTCCGCTTGTAGTGCTGTAGATAAAATTTTTCGGAGAAAGAAGAGTTCCGCGTACGTCGCCGCTGACTGTCTTTATGTCAATTGAGGCGGCGTCGGAGTCCTCAATATCAATGTCCCCGCTTACAGCCTCAATTTCAAGCTCACCTTTGGCAATTACCTCGCAAAGCTCAACCTCGCCGCTTGTGGTATTAAAGCTTATGTTTCCCGACAAGGTTAAGTTATTTAGATTCATATCTCCGCTTGTGGTTTTAAGGCTCAGGGCGCCGAGCTCAGCATTAGTAAGCCTTATTTCACCGCTTAATGTTTCGACATTCAAATTTTGAGCCTTGCAGCTTGATATTTTCAAATCTCCGCTTGTGGCTTTTATCCTGACAGTCCCGCCGACTGTGTTTTCAACGTTTATATTTCCGCTTGTGCTCTTTAATGTGGTTATGCTTTGCGACACCGCCGAAAAATTAATGTCCCCGCTTGTAGTCATAAGGTCGGTGTCAACAAATGTAAAGCCCTCCGGAACGGTAATATCTCCGCTCACCGCTTTCAGCTTCAGACTTTCGTATTCGCTTTTTGGCAGGTAAAGTGAAAGGGTTACCTCCTCGGTAAAAGAGAAGCTTATTTGAATACGCTGATACCATTTTCTCGTATCTTGGCGCTTTATTATCAGTCTGCCGTTCTCGACCTCGACAGTATCTTTAATATATTCCGACTCGTTTGTGACGACTGTGCATTTTCCCTCAGTGGGATAGATATTAATATCGCTTTCAATGTCGTCGACCTCAATACTTGTAAATTCATCCTCAATAACGTAAGTCACATTTTCGTATTCCACATCGGTCGAAAACCTTGAAATATCAAAATCAAAAACAACAAACGCCGCAAAAAATATTAAAGCTCCGAGCGCTATAAGACACGTGGCGACGATCATTGATATCTTTGTGGATTTTTTCACGCTTTTTCACTCCCCTTTCCGACAATGAGACTCTTAATTCCGACAAAAATGAGCTTTAACAGCTTTATAAATAAAAGCGTAAGGCGATTGACGCCGATAAGCATGAATATGGCGGCTCCGGCAATAATAAAGGCGGCGCTCAGCATAAAAAGCGACGGACCGATATTGCCGTGTACAAGCAGAATGGGAAAGGTAGCTATCCCAGCAAGCGAAACGGCTCCCATTGATATTACAGCCGCATAAAAGGCGATAAAAATCGAAAAGATTGATATTATGACCGCCGCGACAACTATAAGTGCCGCCAATACAAGCGGAACCCACATCGGGGAAGAAATAATAAGAAGAACCGTCGCAAGAACGCCGAGACTGCGACGCTGTTTTACCTTTTTTCCCACAAGCTTTTGAAGGGGCATGTCCATAAGTATCTGATTTGCGACCTCGTCGGGATTCCCCAAAGAGGCGACCGCCTCATTTTCGCTCATTCCCTCCTCCATTCTGTCCTCAATAAGCTCACTGTAATAATCAAGAGCCTTCTTTGTATCTCCCAAAGGCAGACCGTTAAGTCTTGCTTCAATTGCCGAAAGAAACTTTTCCTTGTTCATTATTTGCCGTCCTCCCTCACAATATAATTATAAATAGACACTATCTCTTTCCATTCCCCGACAAACGTTTCAATTCTTTTTTTCCCCGTCTTTGTGATGCTGTAATACTTTCTCAGCCTCCCGTTATGCTCCACAGACCTTACTTTCAGACACTCCGACATCTCAAGTCTGCGCAATATGGGATATAATGTGGACTCGGATATTTCAACATAAGGCTTCATATCCTTTATTATCTGGTACCCGTATGAGTCCTCGTTTTTTATAGCCGCCAGCACACATACCTCAAGTATTCCCCTTTTGAGCTTGACATCCAAAAGCGCTCGCTCCCTTCTTCAATACATCTTACTGCATAATACTATATCATACGATGTATTGTTTGTCAAGAGGTATTGCAAAAAAATAATATATTTCAAAAAATCGTCGCTTTTATGTATTAAAAAGGCCGAGGTCGCCTTCGATTTCGAAATTGCCCTCGGTCTTTAATTATTTTCAAAGTCCATAAAGCTCGGACACGGTAGCAAAGCTGTACCCTTCATTACAAAGCCACGGGATAAGCGTCAAAAGCGCCTCGTAAGTGTGGCTTTCCCCCACGACGTAGTCGTGAAAAAGAATGATATCTCCGCTCTTTACATGACGTATTACAGTCGACACGATCTTTTCGGTCTCAGTGTTTGCCCAGTCTCTTGTATCGACGTTCCAAAGCACCGTTGTATAGCCGAATTCCTCGGAAATGCTTCTCACCGAATCGCTTATATATCCTTCCGGTGGTCTGAACAGCCTTGTCTTGTAGGAATATTTATTTTTTAACATACTATCGGTTTTTTGCAGATCGCTTCTGAGCTCCTCCGGCTTTTCTGAGATTAAATGCTTATGGGAAAAAGTGTGGTTGCCGACCTCGTGTCCCGACCTTATTTCTCTTGCCACGATATCTCCCCACTGCTCTAAATTCAAGCCTATTACAAAAAAGGTGGCTTTGATATTATAAGAGTCAAGCAGGTCGAGTATTTTTTCGGTTTGCCTCGGGTGCGGACCGTCGTCAAAGGTCAGAGCCACGTACTTTTTTTCGTTGATTTTCTCTTCCTCCCGCGCAAAAACGAAAGGCAGGGCAAACGCCGGCAAAAACGAGAGGACAAGCGCTATTGAAAGCAGCCGGAAAATCAAGGAAGGGCATCTCATTTCCAAAGCTCCTCAAGAGAGCCGAAACGGTATCCGTCGTCCTCAAGCTTTGTGAGCAGTCTGTCAAGAATTGCCGCGTTTGTGGCGGAGGTGGGGTGAAGCAGCATAACTTCCCCGTTGTGGATATGGGCAAGTATTTTTTCAAGCGCTTTTTCCTCGCTCATTTGCTTGTTGTTGTCCCAGTCGGCATAGGCAAAGCTCCAGAAAACCGTCTTATAGCCGAGCTCTTTTGCAAAGCAGAGATTTTGCTCGCTGAATCTCCCCTCGGGCGGGCGGTAAACCTTTGCCATTTCCTTGCCCGTAAGCTCAAAATACATCTTTGCAAGGCTGTCAAGCTGGGAAAAAAACATTCTTTTGTCGGTTATCTCGGTCATGTCCGGATGGCTTCTTGTGTGATTGCACACCATATGTCCCTCATTGACCATTCGCATAACAAGCTCACCGTTACGCTTTATGAGATTGCCGAGAATAAAAAACGCGCCCGTGGCGTTATGCGCCTTAAGCGCGTCAAGAATCTTTGCAACGTTTCCGTTTTCATAACCCGCGTCAAAGGTAAGGTATATGACCTTATCGCCGCCCTTTACATTGCAGTTGGCGTAATATCCGTCGTATTTTGTGATAATTGCAAGATCCCGCCCGAGTTTTGGAAGCGTATGGTCGTTATTGTTTGTGCAGTACCAATTGTACGCCGTGCATTTGTCCGCAAACGCCGCGTTTCCCGCCGAAAACAGACAAATAAGCACAAGAACAAAAGAAAAGAATCTTTTCATATTTATTTACCTTTCTTCGATTTTAATTTGCTCTATATAAAGAAATTTCTTTCTCATATAAATTGTTTGCCGCGTGTGTTTTTTTAATCTAAAAAATTATTGCAAAAGCTCCGGATTTATGCTACAATAGGAAACGGCTTATTAAAACACACAATGATTTACAAAAAACGCCGAAAGGAATTTCATATGAACATCAAAGAAGAATCTTTAAAAAAACATTATGAGTGGAAGGGCAAAATAAGAATAACGCCCACGGTAAGCGTAAAAGACAAAACAAACCTATCTCTTGCGTACACTCCGGGCGTTGCGGAGCCCTGTCTTGAAATACAAAAGGATATAAACAAATCCTATGAGCTGACCTCCCGTTGGAACACGGTCGCCGTCATTACCGACGGAAGTGCGGTGCTCGGGCTCGGAGACATCGGTCCCGAGGCGGGAATGCCGGTCATGGAAGGAAAGGCGCTTCTTTTCAAGCAGTTCGGAGACGTTGACGCTATTCCCCTGTGCGTGAGAACAAAGGACGTCGACACATTTGTAAACACGGTTTCCCTGCTTCTCGGCTCTTTCGGCGGCGTAAATCTTGAAGATATCTCGGCGCCCCGCTGTTTTGAAATTGAAAGAAAATTAAAGGAAGTGTCGGATATTCCGATTTTCCATGACGACCAGCACGGAACGGCAATAATCACCGCCGCCGCCCTTATGAACGCGCTTAAGCTCACGGGAAAGAAGATTGAAGAGCTTAAAATTGTTTTCAGCGGCGCGGGAGCGGCAGGCAATGCAATCGGCAGACTGCTTATGTCCTTCGGCGCAAAAAATATTATTTACGTTGCAAGAAACGGCGCAGTTTGCATCGATGATGAAAAATCCATGCCGACAGAGGAGCACAGGCGCCTTGCGCTAATTTCAAATCCCGAAAGACTTTGCGGTCCCCTTTCAAGCGTAATTAAGGGCGCCGACGTGTTTATCGGCGTGTCAAAGCCCGGACTTCTCACAAAAGAGATGGTGCGTTCCATGGCGGAAAAGCCGATAGTTTTTGCCATGGCAAACCCCGTTCCCGAAATCATGCCCGAGGAGGCAAAAGAAGCGGGAGCCTACATTGTGGGTACCGGAAGAAGCGATTATCCAAATCAAATAAACAACCTTCTCGCCTTCCCCGGAGTTTTCCGCGGAGCGCTTGACTGCAGAGCCTCGGACATAAACGAAGAGATGAAGATAGCCGCCGCCAAGGCGCTTGCAGGCCTAATTTCAGACGATGAGCTTTGCCCGGACTATATTCTCCCCGATCCCTTTGACCCGCGCGTTAAGGACGCCGTCGCAAAAGCCGTTGCAACAGCCGCAAGAGAAAGCGGAGTTGCAAGAATCTGATATTCTTTTTTACTTGAATATCCCCGAAATTACCCTGCCGCCCGATTATCGGGCGGCATTTTTTACGGTTGACTTTTTTAAAGTATGGTGATAGAATAGACAAAAAGGAAAAAAACGCGGAGGCTTTAATGTACAGACTCTTTATTGTTGAGGACGATATGGGAATAGCAAACGCCGTAAAAGAGGCGGCGCGCATGTGGGAGCTTGAAACGCATATTGCCGTGAACTTTCACGAAATTCTCACCGAATACGCGCAGTTTCAGCCCCATATAATACTGCTTGACGTCGCTCTGCCGTTTTTCAACGGTTACCATTGGTGCCAAGAGCTGCGCAAAATCTCAAAAGTACCGATAATATTTATTTCCTCCGCCTCCGACAACATGAATATCATAATGGCAATGAATATGGGCGCCGACGATTTTATTGCAAAGCCGTTTGATCAAAGCGTGCTTATGGCAAAAATTCAGGCGCTGCTTCGCAGAACATACGATTTTTCGGACACTGTACCGGTGCTTTGGCACAGAGGCGCGTTTTTAAACACCGGAAACGGAACGCTAAGATACAAGGACGAAGATATAACCCTCACCAAAAACGAATACAAAATCCTGCTCTGCCTTATGGAAAACAAGGGCAGAATTGTCAGCCGCGAGAAGCTAATGGAGCGCTTGTGGAAGACCGAGACGTTTATTGACGACAACACTTTGACAGTAAATATAAATCGGCTTAGAAAAAAGCTTGACGCGGCGGGACTTGAAAATTTCATAGTGACAAAATTCGGCGTAGGCTATATTGTTGAGTGACATGGCTTTTAAAAAACTTAACAGAGAGGCTGTTAAATACGCGGCGTTTGCCGCAATGGTAATAAGTCATGCGGCAAGGATCCTTTTTAATAACGGCTTGCTTTATTCATTTCTTACGGGGCTTGGCAGCTTTACTGCAATTACAATGTGTTATTTTCTTGTTGAAGGGTACAATTGCACAAGATCAAAGAAAAAATACGCTGCAAGGCTTCTTTTGTTTGCAATAATATCTCAAGTTCCCTATTACGCGGCGCTCGGATACAAAAACCTCAACATGCTTTTTACCCTTTTTTTGTGTTTTCTTATCTGCCTTACCGAAGATAAAATCAAGCGTCCCGCAATTCAAATATTGCTCATCGTAGTTTTTGCCGCACTCACGCTTTTATGCGATTGGGGTGTGTTTGCACCGTTCTTCACAATTCTCTTTATATGGAGCGGCAAAAGCTCCGCAAGAACAAAAGCCGCATATATAATCTCGACAACGCTTTATTTTCTCTGTTTTCTTATTTCACGCTTTGAGAGCACGCACACCTTGGATATTGCAAACGCGCTGTTAACCATAACCGGGATGGCGCTTTCGGGACTTTGCATTATATATTTTTACAGCGGCAAAAGGGCAGAAAACAAGAGCGCCTTTTCAAAGTGGTTCTTCTATATCGGATATCCGGCGCATCTTTTGATTTTCGCACTTATCAGGCATTTTTATCTTTTTTGCTGAAAGGAATTTCCGTGAAACTCTTTATTTCATACTTAAAAGCTCACAAAACGCTTATAGCTTCGTATATTGTTTTCTTTGCGCTTTTTCTCATAACCTTTCTTTTATGCCGCCTGCCGCCAAAGGCCCTGCTTTACCCCGCCTTTCTTTGCCTGATTGTCGGCATAATATTTGTCGCCGTGGATTTTTTACGCCAAAAAGAGAGACACAAATGCCTGCTTGAACTCAAAAAGCAGAGCGCCGCGCTGATTACATCCCTACCTGACGCACGTAGTATCGAGAGCGCCGACTATCAGGAAATAATAAGGACGCTTAAAGCCGAAATAAGCGAGCTTGAAGCGCAGACTGCCTCGCGCATACAGGATACCATGGAATACTACACGGTGTGGGTGCATCAGATAAAAACGCCGATTGCCGCAATGCGCCTGACCCTGCAGAATGAGGACACTCCGCTTTCAAGAAGGGCTCTTCTTGAGCTGCTTCGCATTGAGCAGTATGTTGAAATGGTGCTTGCCTATCTAAGGCTTGACTCGGATTCGGGCGACTATGTGTTTAATGGCACAGACCTTGACTCTGTAATAAAGCAAGCGCTTGCAAAGCTTTCCTCGGAATTTATTGACCGTAAGCTTCGCCTTGAATATGAAGAAATAAATTATGAGATAATAACGGACGAAAAATGGCTGTCCTTTGTCATTGAGCAGGTGCTTTCAAACGCTTTAAAATACACGCGTGAGGGCAAAATTAAAATATTTTTTACCGAAAACAAGGAGCTTTGCATAGAGGATACCGGAATAGGCATTGCTCCTGAGGATATCCCGCGGGTTTTCGAAAAGGGATATACCGGATACAATGGGCGAATTGACAAAAGGGCAAGCGGAATAGGGCTTTATCTCTGTCGCCGCATATGCCAAAATCTCGGAACAAATATACGCGTCACCTCAAAGCTCGGAAAGGGGACTTCGGTTTATATCGGTCTTGAAGAGTACAAAAAGATAAAAGAATAGCTTCTTACAAAAGTGTAAGATTCAAAGCGGGAAATGTAAGCCTTATCTATGGCTTCTCATTTCCCCTTTCTGCTAAAATATAAGCAGAAAACTTTTCGGAGGAAACTACAATGGCTATTTTAAAAGTTACCGGACTTAAAAAAACCTACGTCCCAAGATTCGGAGGAAATCGTACAGAGGCGCTCAAAAACGTGAATTTCAGTGTTGAAAAGGGAGAATTTGTCGCCATAATGGGCGAATCCGGCTCGGGAAAAACCACTCTTCTCAACATTCTTGCCGCTCTTGACAGACCCACAAAGGGAAGCGTGCTTCTTGACGGCTTTGACCTCTCTGAAATAAAGGAAGCAGAGATTGCCGCATACAGGCGCAAAAATCTCGGATTTGTCTTTCAGGAATTTAATATTCTCGACACCTTTACAATTGAGGACAACATTTATCTGCCTCTCGTTTTGGCGGGTAAGAGCCACGACCAGATGCATAAAGCGCTGATACCCATTGCCAAAGAGCTCGGGATAGAGGAAATTCTTAAAAAGTATCCTTATGAGGTCTCGGGCGGGCAGAAGCAGCGCGCCGCCGTGGCAAGGGCAATAATCACAAACCCGAAGCTGATTTTGGCAGACGAGCCCACAGGCGCTCTCGATTCAAGGTCGGCAGACGATATTTTAAGGATTTTTTCAAGCATTAATAAGCTCGGTCACACGATCATAATGGTTACCCATTCGGTAAAAGCCGCAAGCTTTGCGGGGCGCGTTCTATTTATCAAGGACGGCGAGGTATTTCACCAGCTTTACAGAGGCGAGGACACAAACGAGCAGTTCTATCAGAAAATATCCGACACTCTGACCCTCCTTTTATCTGGAGGTGAAGCAAGATGAAGGCGTTATTGTTTTATCCGAAGCTTGCCCTTGACGGAGTTCGAAAAAACAAAAGAATGTATCTTCCGTACATTTTGACCTGCACGGGCATGGTGATGATGTTCTATATCATAATGTACATCGGCATTTGCAGTGTGCCCGACTCTATGATGGGCGCGGAATCGGTGCGTAGTATGTTAGCGCTCGGGAGCGCGGTTATCGCGGTATTTGCATGTATATTTCTCTTTTATACAAATTCCTTTCTGATGCGGCGGCGCAAAAAAGAATTCGGACTTTATAACATACTCGGCATGGGCAAGCGAAGCATTGCGCGCATACTCTGCTTTGAAACGCTTATTGTAGCTCTTATCTCGCTCTCAATGGGGCTGATACTCGGGATATCGTTTTCAAAGCTTGCCGAGCTCGGATTTGTCAACATAATGAACGAAGATGTAAGCTTCGACCTTTCGGTGTCACTGCCGGCAATTTTAAGAACGCTCGAGGTATTCGGCGTAATATTTCTGCTTTTGCTTTTAAACTCGATACGTCAGGTACGCTTTGCAAGCGCAATGCAGCTTTTGCACGGTGAGAATACCGGCGAAAAGCCGCCGCGTGCGAATTGGCTTTTGGGAATACTCGGCGCACTTATCCTTGGCGGCGCGTACTATATCGCAGTCACGATAAAGGACCCGATAACTGCGCTTGCGTGGTTCTTTGTGGCGGTTTTAATGGTTATTGCCGGCACGTATCTGCTCATGATATCGGGGTCTGTACTCTTTTGCAGACTTTTGCAAAAGAAAAAGGGATATTACTATAAGCCAAGTCACTTTGTCTCCCTGTCCTCTATGGCGTTTCGCATGAAACGAAACGGCGCGGGGCTTGCTTCAATATGTATACTTGCCACTATGGTGCTTGTCATGATATCCTCAACCGCCTGCCTGTATTTCGGGGAAGAAAACGCGGTAAATCAGCGTTATCCGCGCGATATTAACATAACCTTCAGATTCGGCGACTTAAAAGGGCTCTCAGACCAAACTTCAAAAGCGATAAAGCGCGATATAGACAATATGACAGCCGACGCCGAGGCAGAGCCGAGTAATATTCTCTCCTACCGCTCGGTTGCCGTTTCCGGGCTGCTTATTGACGGCAAGGTCGAGCTTGATGCAAGTAAGATAAGCTCTGTTGCCCACGGCGTCGACGTTATGGCAAACGTTTTTCAGTTTCTTTTTGTTCCGCTCTCCGATTTTAACGCGAACGTTGGCGAGGACATCTCTCTTGAAAAGGACGAGGCAATTATATGCGTATACCGGCATGAATTTGAGGGCGACACATTGTCCTTTAACGGCGGAAGAACGTTTCGTATAAAAAAATATGAGGCAAAAAAATTCGAGCACGGCGAGGGCTATATTATATCGCCCTGCATGGTGATAGCCGTCCCAGACCTTGAGTACGCAATCTACGGCATAGCGGACATGAGGGACTCTTTGGGAGAAGGTATGCTGCAATACCGTCTGATGTACGATTTTGACACTTCGCTTGAAGCAAAAGAGGAGATAGCGCTCTGCAGGTCAATCAATGAAAAAATATACTCTTCGTCTACCCACGCGGGGGAAATGGAAATAAACTACGGCGCGTATTATTCTTCCATATCGTCGCGCGAGGAAAACAGGCAGGATTTTTACGGCATGTTCGGCACGCTGTTTTACATCGGCATAATACTGAGCATTGTATTCACGCTTGCCGCCGTGCTTATAATCTACTATAAACAGCTTTCCGAAGGGTACGAGGACGAGGCGCGCTTTTCCATTATGCAGAAGGTGGGCATGACAAAGAAGGATATAAAAAAGAGCATCAATTCACAGCTTCTCACGGTATTTTTTCTCCCGCTCCTTCTTGCGGCGTCCCATCTTGCGTTCGCCTTCCCGATAATACGCAAGCTGCTTTTGCTTTTCGGGTTTGAGAGCGTTACTCTCTTTGCCGCAACTACCGGCATAAGCCTTATAGTGTTTGCACTGTTCTATGCGGCGGTGTACAAGCTGACAGCGGGCGCTTATTACAAAATCGTAAGCGACGCGAAAGAGCAAAACGCATAATATATTTTTTGAAATATGGCAAAAAGTGAAAAAAGCTTAATATGCAAAGTTATTTCGGCAATAGTGTCATATACCGGACTTTGTCTTATGATTATTTTGGCGCTTCCCGCGGCGATTTTGCTGTTTTTAATTTATCTTATCAAAACAGCCACTGATTTTACTTTGGGACTTATTGAAAAAATGCAATGATAGACAAGAAGCGCACGCGGCGCCAAAAATCCCCGACTCGGAGCCAGAGTCGGGGATTTATTATTATTTGCTGTTGTAATGTATAGTTGCGGTTTCGGGGATGTCGTTATAATCAGACAGTATTTCTGCCCATTGCGTCTCGTTTCCGCCATAATAAATGTCGGTAAGTACTCCACAGCACCAAAAGGGATCCTCGCCGATTGTCTTCACACTGCCCGGTATGGTAATACTCGCAAGACCGATGCAGTTTGAGAAGGCTTGCATGCCAATCTCCGTCACGCCATCCGAGATGATGATGCTTGTAAGCCCTGTGCAACCACTAAAGGCACGATCACCGATTGTTGCCACGCTACCCGGTATGGTAACACTCACAAGACCAAAGCAACCATAAAAAGCCGAGTGGCCAATCTCTATAACGCTGTCCGGTATCGTTATGCTCGTAAGACCCGTGCAACTTTCAAAGGCGGAGTCGCCGATTGCAGTTACGCTGTTCGGAATTGTTATACTTGTAAGACCAGAATACCAAAAGGCGAAGTCACCGATTGCAGTTACACTGTCTGGTATCGTTATGCTTGTAAGACCTGTGCAGTTGCTGAATACGGAGTCGCCGATTGTCGTAACGCCATCAGGTATAGTTATGCTTGTAAGACCTGTGCAATGGCCGAAAGCGGAGTAGTCGATTATCGTTACACCATCTGGTATCGTTATGCTTGTAAGACCTTCACAACCAGAAAAGGCATACCCACCAATTTTTGTAATGCTATCAGGAATTGTAATGCTTGTAAGACCTGTGCACGCTGCAAAGGTGCCGCCGCCGATTGTCGTTACGCCATCAGGTATAGTTATGCTTGTAAGACCTGTGCAGTTGCTGAATACGGAGTCGCCGATTGTCGTAACGCTGTCCGGTATCGTGATGCTTGTCAGCCCTTCGCAGTATTCAAAGGCTCCGTCGCCAATGGTCGTTACGCCATCCGGTATCGTAATACTTGTGAGACCTGAGCAACTCCAAAAGGCAGCTTCTCCAATTACCATCACTCCATCCGGAATTGTGATGTTTGTCAAACCTTCACATCTACCAAAAGCAGCATCGCCAATTTTCGTCACACTTCCGTCACTTGGGATCTCACTGGTTTTGCAACCCAAAATCAGGACTTTTGCTTCTGTTTCAATAAGGCAGTTACCCGCACTGTGATATACGGGATTTCCTTCGGCAACCGTGATACTTGTCAAACCTGTGCAACCTTCAAAGGCAGATTCGCCGATTGTCTTCACACTGCCCGGTATGGTAATACTCGCAAGACCGATGCAGTTTGAGAAGGCTTGCATGCCAATCTCCGTCACGCTGTCAGGAATCGTGATACTTGTCAAACTTGCGCAACCCTCAAAGGCCTCCTCTCCGATTGTCGTCACACTACCGTCACTCGGAATTTCACTGGTTTTGCATCCGGCGATAAGCACTTTTCCTTCTGTTTCAATTAAACAGTTCCCGGAACTGTGATATACGGGATTTCCTTTATCAACAGTAATACTTGTAAGCCTTGCGCAATAAGCAAAGGCACGCTCACCAATCAATGTCACGCTGGCAGGAATTGTAATGATTTCAATATATTTATGGAAGAGGTAACCATTGAAGGCATCTTTACCAATTGCCGTCACCGGCAGTCCCTCGTGCGTTGCCGGAATTTCAATATCGGAATTTGCGGATTCCGCAATTCCGACAACCGTGTACGCATCGCCTGCTTCGTTCAACTCGTACAGCAAGCCTTGGCTGTCGGGAATCGGCTCTTGTGATTGAGTGGGATCTGTCGTTACTGTCGGAGCAGTCGTCCCCGTTACGCCTGACAGGTCAGAGGTATTTCCGGTATTACCCCCCCCCGCACGACGCGAACACCGCCGCGGTGGTAAGGGTCAGAATGATTGAGATAATTTTTTTCATTTTTCTCTCCTTTTTGGTCATTTTGACCGTTTTTATTTTAGCACAGTTATTATAACATATTCCCGCAAATATTGCAAACCTTTTGGCAAAAAAATATTTCGGCTTTTTAATTTTTCTTTTTTGCCTCCGAAAAGGCTTCAAATCTTTCCTTTCTCGGCGCTCTTGCGGCGCCTCCTTTGAGAGCGCCGAATATTTTGTGCGCTTTTGCCGCAAAGGCGCAAAGAAAACGAAAAAGCGTTCATCCCTTGGATTTTTCCTCGGGATAAACGCTCCATATGTCGTCTTTCAGTTTTTATCAAGTATTTTCAAAACGTCGGGAAAAGGGGCAAGTGCGCGGCGGAGCACGCCGTGCACGTGAGCTATCGTCATGCCGTAATTAGTCATGGGTATTTTCTGCTTTTTTGCAAGCTCCGTGCGGGCGGCAAGCTCCTTAACGCTCAGCATACAGGCTCCGCAATGGACAACAAGCGAATATTTCGAGAGGTCCTCCGGAAAGCCCTTTCCCGAGGAAAACTCAAAGTCAAGCGCTTTGCCGGTGTACTTTTTTATCCACGCCGGAAGCTTCACCGTGCCGATATCATCGCACTGGCGGTGATGGGTGCAGCCCTCGGATATCAGAATTATATCGCCGTCATGAAGGTTATCAAGCTTTGAAGCGCCCTCTATAAGCTGTGGGAGCGCGCCCTTGTAGCGGGCAAAAAGAATCGAAAAAGAGGTCATAAGTATGTCCTTGGGCGTCTCTTTTGCCACCCTCTCAAAGGCTTGGGAATCGGTTATGACAATTTTCGGCTTTTGAATCTTATTCAGCGTTTCTTTTAGCTCGCTGTCACGACAGACCACCGAAACACAGCCGCTGTCAAGCAGGTCGCGTATTGTCTGCTGCTGCGGCAAAATCAGTCTGCCCTTGGGTGCCGCTTTGTCAATCGGAACCACAAGAACCGCAATGTCGCCCGGAGTTAAAATGTCCGAAACAAGCTTTTTGTCCTCTTCCCCGCTCTCTTTTATCACGCGGGCAAGCATTTCCTTGAGCTCATATATATTATAGCCTGTCTTGGCACTGACGTATATTGAGTTTTGCGAATTTTCCGGAACAGCTTCAAGAAGGTCGCACTTGTTGAAAGCTGTAATATACGGAATGTTTTTTTCCTCAAACGCGGCGATAAGCTCTCTGTCGGCGGCGCTCAAGCCTGCCGAGACGTCAACCACAAGAACCGCGATATTTGTATATGTCAGCGCCTGTTTTGCCTTCTTTACTCTGAGCTCTCCGAGGTAACCCGCGTCGTCAATTCCCGGGGTGTCGACAATTACAACCGGTCCGAGCGGCAAAAGCTCCATTGCCTTTTTAACCGGATCGGTTGTGGTTCCCTTAATCTCGGATACAAGGGCAAGCTCCTGCCCGGTGACTGCATTAACAACGCTCGATTTTCCCGCATTGCGCATACCGAAAAAAACTATGTGCGGGCGCTCGGCGGATATTACGTCATTTAAACCCATACATTCTCCTTAAAACCTGAAGTCGCGGCGGTTTGAATTTTTAATGTTTTCGATATTTTCCCTTGCTATTGACTTTACCTTCTCGTTAGGTATCTTTTCAAGCTCTTTTTCGATAAGCTCAAAGCCGACCTTTTTGGTCTTTTCGGAGGCGTAGTCGACAAGATACTCGGTAAGCGTCATAAGCGCGTTGGGGTGACAGCAGTTGAGTATCTGACCGCTTTTACATAGACTCATAAAGCGGTCGCCCGTTCTGCCCTCTCTGTAGCAGGCGGTGCAGAATGAGGGTATATGACCGTTTTCCATAAGCCAGCACACCACCTCGTCAAGCGAGCGCTGGTCTGAAACGTCAAACTGCTCGGTGTCGTGCGGGCGCTCCTTCTCGGCGTAGCCTCCCACAGAGGTGCGGGAGCCGCCGCTTACCTGCGAAACGCCGAGCCGCAAAAGCTTTGTGCGCACTGCCTCGCTTTCGCGGGTTGAAATGATCATTCCGGTATACGGCACGGCAAGCCTTATGCAGGCGGCAATTTTTGCAAACGTCTCGTCGGATATCGAATTGTCAAAGGCGTCGGGGTCGATGTCGTCCGCTCTTTTGACGCGGGGTACGCTTATTGTGTGGGGCCCCACCCCGTGCACCGCTTCAAGGTGTTCGGCGTGCATGATAAGCCCCGCAAACTCGTATTTATAGAGCTCAAGTCCGAACAGCACTCCGAGTCCGACGTCATCTATACCGCCTTCCATTGCGCGGTCCATTGCCTCGGTGTGGTAGGCGTAATTGTGCTTTGGACCCGTGGGGTGGAGCTTTTCATAGCTTTCCTTGTGATAGGTTTCCTGAAAGAGAATATAGGTGCCGATACCCGCTTCTTTGAGCTTTCTGTAGTTTTCAACCGTGGTTGCCGCAATATTCACATTCACGCGGCGTATAGCGCCGTTTTTGTGCTTTATGCCGTAAATTGTCTTTATGCAGTCAAGAATATACTCGATGGGGTTATTGACAGGGTCCTCGCCCGCCTCAATGGCAAGGCGCTTGTGACCCATATCCTGAAGCGCAATAACCTCCTTTTCAACCTCCTCCTGCGTGAGCTTGCGGCGAGGTATGTGCTTGTTCTTGTAATGATACGGGCAGTACAAGCAGCCGTTCACGCAGTAATTTGAAAGGTAGAGGGGCGCAAAAAGCACGATTCTGTTGCCGTAAAAGGCAAGCTTTATCTCCTCGGCGATTTTGTATATCTCTTCGACCTTTTCGGGAATATCGCAGGCAAGCAGCACGGAGGCTTCTCTGTGAGTAAGACCCGCGCAGGTGACGCTCTTTCCGTCCTTTTTCGGACGGGCTTTATTTAAAATCTCGTCGATTAGCTCTACGTTGTTCTTGTTTTTCTCGGCGTACTCAAGAGTTTCCTCTATTTCTTCATGGTTTATAAATTCTTCGGCTTTAAGTGATTTCGGATTATATACTGCCATTTTTTCTCCTTTTCGCCTTATTTGGCGTTATACTTTATTTTTATTTATTCTTTATTATATCACCGCGTGAGGTGACAATTTCATATCCTATTGATTTCATTCTGTCACTAAGACATTTAACGCACTCGGCGGATTCCTCGCCTGTGCAGATTTTGTTGTCGTACAGCTCGTACTTTTTGCGCACCGAAACGGGGGAAAGATTCGGCATCACCACATTTGCCCCGGCAAGTATACCGCGTTCCCTGCCGCGCGGGTCTATGGTTCCCAAAGCGGTGGTGGCGGGAAGCAAAACGCTCGGGTAAATTATTCTTATCACCGAGAGCAAAAAGCAGGTAAGCTCGAGCGTACCGGCGGGCATATCCTTAAAGCATGTGTCGTGATGCGGAATAAAAGGACCTATTCCGCACATATCCGGCTTAAACCTCTCAATAAACTTTAAATCCTTTGCTATTTCCGCGTAGGTTTGAAAGGGGGAGCCCACCATAAAGCCGCATCCCACCTGATAGCCTGTCTCGCGCAGTATTCTGAGACATTCCATTCGGTTGTCATATGACATGCCGACAGGGTGAAGCTTTTTATAATGCTCTTTGTCTGCCGTTTCGTGGCGTAGCAGGTACCTGTCGGCGCCTGCCTCAAAAAGCGCAATATAGCTTTCACGGCTACGCTCGCCCAAAGAAAGAGTCAGCGCAGTGTCGGGGTGTCTTTCTTTGATATTACGGATAATATCGCAAAGATATGCATCTGTAAAGAATGCGTCCTCGCCGCCTTGAAGGACAAAGGTGCGAAATCCGAGACGGTAGCCCTCTTCGGCGCAGGACAGAATGTCTTCCTTTTCAAGCCTGTACCTTTGCACGTTTTTATTGCTTTTTCTGATACCGCAATAGTAGCAGTCGTTTTTGCATATATTGCTTATTTCGATAAGCCCGCGCACATAAACATGGTTTTTATATATGCTTTTTCTGAGGCTGACTGCCCGACCTGCAAGAAGGCTTGCAAGCTCGGGCGTTCGGCTTACCAAAAGCTCCTCATACTCCGCAAGGCTGAGCGAATGTTCATTTTCAAGCTTATCGGCAAGATATTTTTGTCTTTCATTCATTGGTTATCACATTTGAAAATGCGGTCTTGACGCTTACTCCCGGCAGATTTCCTATTCTCCCGGAAATATTTGATATAACGTCCTGAGGAGCGTCAAGCGCAATACTTATTATGTTTATATTTTTTTCTCTGTACGGGATCCCCATTCTCCCTATTATAAGGCTTCCGTATTCGTGAAGAATAGAGTTGAGCTTTTCGACCGAGTCGGTGTTCTCCACTATTATTCCGATAATTGCAACGCGTTTTTCCATGACTGTAATATTCCCTTCCTTCGGCAGTCTTTAAAAGTTGCCTTTTTATAAAAAATAAGCCTTCCGTCCGGCAAAAAGCAAGACGGAAAGCATAGCTTAAATAATAAAATAAATAAGTTTTATCGCCTTGCCTTCGGACATAAGTCCTGATATCAGGTGAAAATATTATATACCTTAATTTGAATTTTGTCAATAATTTTGTTTATCTTGCGGCTTCGGTCATAACAAGCGCGTCCTTGTTGTAGTACTTAAACGCCCTTAAGGTGTAATTTGTCACCTGAAAAAGCAGAGCCGTTCTGACGTGATTCTCATCGGTGTGAAGCGCAATATAAATATCTCCGGCGTTCATTGAAGGCACCGCTTCAATCGTTTTGTCCGCCTTAAAGCCTTCAAGCCTTCCCTTGTAATCGTTATACGGGGCTATAAGCTCAAATTCCTTCATTTTGCACTTGAAGGTTAGCTTTTCCTTTTTTCCGCCGTAAACCGTGTAAAGGGCGAACTCGCTGTGGTCTATGACGTATTTGTATTCAATAGATACAAAGCCCCATGTAAAATGCACCGTTATCCACAAAGCAAGAGGCACCAAGGCGACCAGCACGACCGCAAACATACCCAAAGCGCTTACAACGCTGATAATTGCAATAACAATACCCGCAACTATTATTGACCCGAATATGTAAGCAAGAATCATAAGCGTTCTTTGCATTTTATATTTTCCCTCAACGGTTTTATCCACCGAATACTCGGCGTATCCCGGATTCTTAAAAGCGTCGTCAACCCTTGCGACTATATCGTCTCTTCTCTCTCTTTTCATGTCGAAAGCTGCCTTTCATTAAACTTACATATATGTTATCACAAAACGAATAATTTTTCAATACATGTTTTAAAAAATTTCAAGGCAGTTTAGATTGCGTACAATATTTTAGACAGTATGGTTTGTTTGTCATAATTACACAAAAACAGAAAATAAATAGTCGGTTATTACCATTGAAATTTATATGTATTTAACAAAAATGCAGATTTATCGATAAAAACGTTTACATTTGTAAAAAAAAGTGCTATAATTCTTTAGTACAAAACAAACACAAAAAAACAAGGAGAAAGAAAAATGACAAAGAACGATCTTATTACCGTTATTTCAGAGAAGGCAGGAATAAAGAATAAGGATGCGAAAGCAATGGTCGATACTGTCATCGGAACAATTTATTCCGCGCTTTCTGAGGGTGACAATGTGTCAATTTCAGGATTCGGCACATTCGAAATCAGAACAAGAGCTGCAAGAAAAGGCATCAGCCCCGCAACAAAGCAGCCTATCGACATTCCCGAAAGCAAGACCGTCGCGTTCAAGGCAACGAAGTCTCTTCGTGAAAAGCTGAACTGATATTCCCGTAACATAGAAATTTTAGGAGCAAGGCGGCATAAGGTCGCCTTGCGCTTTATTTAAAGTACATATGGATTTTCAGCTTTCACGCCGTCCGCTTTGTGTTACGCTCTTTATTTTTCTTGTTTCCCTCTTTCTTTCAAGTCTCTTCTTTTCTCCCTTAAAGCTTGCTTTTGCCCTGCTTCTTTTAGTGTTTTTATCACTTATTGTCTGTATTTTCAGAAAAAATCAGATTTCCGCTTTGGCGTGCGTTATTATTGTTCCGATTATTTTCTCCCTTGTTTTAAGCTATGCTGCCTTTGACCTATTATGCCTAAAAAAATTGCAGGCGGCGTCGGGCACTCATAAGAGCGCCGAGCTGGTTATAATAGAAAAGACAGGCGATTATGACTACTATGTAAGCTACACCGCATACCTTAAATCCGTCGACAACAAGAAGGCGGGAGTAATGGTGAGGCTTTCAACAAGCTTTGCAAGCGATTATGAAACAGGCGATCTTATACGCCTTGACGAGCCGCAAATCGAGCCGAGCTTTACAAAGCTTTCGCTAAAAGAAAGCTACAACCTCTCGCGCGGCATACTCTGCCAAACCCAAGTTGACGATGAAAACAAGGTGACCTTTTCTGAAGGTGATGTTGCAATATTCCCGTACACTCATTGTGCAAAGCTTCGCGCCTCTATTTCCCATATTCTTGCAAGATACCTTGAGGGCGACAGCCTTGCCTTGTCAAAGGCTTTGATGTATGGCGACAAGAGTTTCCTAAGCAGCAACATAAAAAACGCCTTCTCTGCGCTCGGCATTTCTCACGCGCTTGCAATAAGCGGTCTGCATCTTGGAATCCTGATGGGATTTATGACACTGCTTCTTTCGCTTTTTAAGCTTAAAAAATCGGCAAGACTTATAGTTGTTCTTGTATCCGGACTTGTATATTCCTTTGTCGCAGGTCTTTCTCCCTCAATTCTGCGCGCGTATTTCATGTACGCCATTTACATTCTCTCCGAGTTTTCACGAAGGCGAAAGGATCCTCCGACAACTCTTGCCGCCGCGGTAAGCGTTATATGTATTCTCTCTCCGAAATCGATTCTCGATATCGGGCTTCACCTTTCCTTCTTCTCAACCCTCGGGATAATAACCTTAGGTGCGCGAATTATAAAAAGCCTACGCCAAGCGATTAAAAACCGCTTTTCGGTGTATGTGCTTTCGGTATGTATTCTGACCTTGTGCGCAAATCTCTTTACACTGCCCTATACCATATATTATTTCGGGTACATTTCGCTTATTTCTCCGATATCAAACCTTATTTTTCTCCCTCTTATAACCCTTTGCGTATATCTTATACCCTGTATTGTGCTTTTTTCCTTTATTCCTTTTATCGCTTTTGCAATAAGCTTTCCCGTCAAGGCGCTGTCCTCCCTTATAATATTTCTCTGTCGGGGATTTTATTCGTTTTCGGACGGTTTTACCCTCTCTTTTGACGGAAGCTTTGCAAAAGCCGCGGGCATTGTCGCAATTTGTCTTATTCTGCTCTGCCTTATATGCTTTAAACGCAAATATACCGCTTTTATCCCCTTCGGGCTATACCTTGTGTCGCTCATGTGCCTGTATATCGTCTCCTTTACCGTGTCTTACAACGATTTAAAGGTAATATATCTTACCGACGGGCGTTCGGATGCTCTCTCCTTTGTAAGTCACAACCGTGCGACGCTTGTCGAAAACTCCTTTGCGGGCTATTCCTTTTTGTCGGATGCCATAGAGCGTACCGAAGAGGACGGCGTGACAAAGGTCGACTGCCTGGTGCTGACTCATTTTCACACGGGCACACTGTCTTCGATAAGTCGGATAATCGAGGACTATCCCGCAATAGAAAGACTTGTACTCTTTATTGACGAGCCCGACCTTGAATTTGCACTAAGGGAAAACGCCGAAAAAAGAGGCGTCAACGTGAGCGTGCAAAATTACGGCGACAGCGTTTACAAGTATTATTACACGCTGAGAATCGACGCCTCGGGCGCCGCCTCTCATCCTTTAATATCTCTTTCTTTTGAAAGCACCGCAGCCGATATTTTATACTCGCCCGACAGCGGCAACAAAAAAGACGAGAAAATAATTGCCATAGCTTCAAATCACTCATACAGCAACGAAAAATACGACAAGTTAAAAAAGACGGTTGTGTTTTGCGGCAAGCTTACATAATTTTTCAAATCCTTCCTCATAATATTTTAAGTATTATGGGGAAGGCGTTTTTGTGTTCTCCCCAAAAGCTGAAAGGAGAAACATTTTTATGTTTTTTTCCGGAGAGAAACGCGGCAGGTATTACAAAACAATTGAAAAACTGCTTTTGGAAAATAATTATACCTTAGAGCCTCGGGAACTTGCAAAGCTCTTGGCAAAGGAAAATATCACCGACGAGGCGGGAATATTCAAAACGCGCGAGTTTGTCGAAAAAATATATAAAAGGGCGATAAAAGGCGGTCTTGTCTGCACAAAACAGGTACGAGACGTCATTAATTTGTACCTTGACTACGACTATGAAGAGCTTTATTCTTTGCTGTCAAGGGTATGCGGCATACTTGAAAATAACAGTGTATACCGCACGTCAGCTCCCGAAACAAGAAGCGAAATCAGGCGCAAGGTTATGCGCTATTGTGCATTTCACAAGATAAGCGCCACAGACGGCGCCGCGCTTTTTTCGCTCAAAGACGATTGCGGGCTGACCTCTAAAAAAAGGCGAAAAGTATTTCCGATAAGCGCGCTTTTTATTTGTGCGCTGATTGGGCTTTTATTGGGGTCTCCTTTGGCGGTCGCGGTTTCTTTTTTACCTGTTCTTGCAATTATATCCGGAGTCTTTGAGAAAGTGTACGGCAGAAGCTTTGTCCCCTGCTCAAATATAGAGGACCTGCCGAAAACCCTTGTTGTAACATTAATTGAAAGCTCAAGGGTCGACAAAATCTACCGCTATTTTGAACGCCTTATAGCTCAAAATGACGACAAAAGCCTTGTATATGGGGCAATACTCACATTGCCTGACAGCCGCAGTCTTACAGGTCCCGACGACTCTGCCATTATTACAAGGCTTGAGCACGAGCATGAAAGGCTTGTTAAAAAATACGGGGACAGATTTTGTTTTTACCTGCCTAAAAGGCAGTATATACCCGAGAAAAAGCGCTTTTGCTGTGCGCGTGACATTTATTCGCACATGCAGGACATAGTAAGCGCCGACTCCTCTTTTGACAGCCTTTTAGGCGCAGGTGCGACAGGAGTGACAGCCTACACCCTGTTTCTTCCCTATGAATGTGAGCCGTCCGCGGGATGCATAAAAGCTCTTATTAAGGCAATGAGCCACAAGCAAAACCGCCCGATTATTGAAAAAGACCGGCTTTGCGGCGGAAGGGGAATGATTTTCGGAAAAGTCAAGGCTTATATTCCGCAAAAGCACTCGCCATTTTCGCGCATTTCGCTTCACGAAAGCCATTCACAATCGTCGCCGGTCATTTTCGACAATATCGCCTTTGCACTGCTTATCAAGCGCTCAATGCCCGAGGATGAAATAGAAGAGCGGCTGAACTACGGGTACACAGAGCATGCGCAGGCATACGTTAAAGCCTCCTCCCTTGACCTTGGAAAAAGTATTCCTTCGTTTCCCCAGTTCTCTATTAATTGCGAAAAAGGCTTGATACAGGCAAGGCTTTGCGAGGCACTTTCGGCTCTTTCGCCTATAATGGCGTTTCTTTTGCTGATTTTTTCAAATGCATTAAATCTTTTTGCCCTGTGTCACCTTCTTGCCCTTTTGCTCTGCTTTATCCCGTATTTCGGCATAATAAAAGATATCTGTTTTGCCTTTGCAAAGGGTGAAAATCGCAAAGGCTTGGCATTTGCATGCGACTTTATTATTGCGGCGTTCTGTGCAGTGTCTCTTATTCCCTTTTTATTTTTTGAAAGTCTGTTTTGCGCCTTCGGGGCAATTGTTTTGAAAAAAAGCGAGAAAAAGCAGGAAAAAGACAGCGCAAAGCATTTTTTCGCTTTCACGCTGTCGGCGCTCGGATGCGGTATTGTCTTTTTAGGACTTAATATTTTGCCGTATATAGCGCTTACTTGGCTTATAGCTCCTCTTTTTGTGCTGTATCTTGGCGGAATGTACAAAAGACAAAATAAGCCGACTCCCCAAAAACTGCTTGAAAAACATATAAACGGCGCGCATGATTTCATTGTGGGCAATGGCGCACTCGTAGCCTTGCCCTTAAAAGAGACAGAAAGAGAAATAACTCCTACTGAGCTTGGACTGTATCTCACCTCGCTTTTGGCGTTTTGCGACCTCGGAAAAGAGCGGGTTGCCGCCTGCTATCCGATAATCGCCGATACGCTTTCTTTTATTGAGCGCCTCCCGACCTCTTACGGTCTGTATTATGACCGCTATTTTGTCAAAGCCCTTTCGCCCACGGGGGCAAAAGCAATTCTTGCCGAAGAAAACGGGAATCTTTTAACCTGCCTTATATGCCTTTACGAAGGGCTTAGGGAGGTATTGCCCGAGGACGACATATTAATTGCAAGGTGCGAAAGGCTTATTGAAGGCTTTGATATTACAAGAGCTTGCGACAGGGGTCAAATGACGAGTATTTCTACTCTTCCCGCCGCTTTTTTCGCCTCGGCGGCAAAAAAGAAAGACTTTTTGCAAATTGACCCGACGCTTAAAATCCTGTCCGAAACCGGAAGCGCCATGAGCTATATGCTCCCCTTCCTGTTTTTGCCTCTTTTCCCCGACACGTTGTTTTCGCGCACTGTAAGCAAGGTATTCAGAAAAAATATCGCCTATTCAAAAAGAGGGCTGTGGGGAGTCACCTCCTGCCACACCGGAAGACTTGACAACAACATGAACTATATTTTTTCTGAAAACGGAATTGAAAAGCTCTCTTATGCGGGAGTTATCGGCAAAGAGATATACTCCCCGTACGCCGCATTTCTTTTCCTGACGCACTTTAAAATATCCTCAATGGCTCTTCTTTTTAACTTCAGAAAGGAAAAAGCACTCGGAAAATACGGCTTTTATGAGGCTGTGGATTTCACCTGCGCCGAGAAAACCGTGGTGCGGTGCTACAATCTCTTACACCTTTGTATGTCGGTGGTCGCCACGGCAAACTACTCATGCGACAATGTGTTTGTCAGGAGATTTTGCCGGAGCAAATATGCAAACCCGTATCTTTACCTTCTTCGCGCCGAGGGCGTAAGGTCATTTGCGAAATTCAAGGTATCCGAGCTTATTATGAAAACCGACAAGCCGAAAGACGACAAAAAGCTCAAATACGCTGTCCCGAGCCTTTGTGCCACGGGAGATAAATCGCTCTCTTTTTTTGCCTCCTCATGCGGTCATCTCATGTTTCTTTCAGAGGGTAAAGAGCTGACAGCAAACTGCTTTAAAGAATATGACATGAAAGATACCGCAAATTCGGTAAAGCTGACCTTTTCCACCGAAAGGGCGCATTTTGCCGCCTTTGAAGGGGAGTTTTACTACAGCGACGAATGTACGGAATACCTTTCAAATCATAGTGATATTGTATCAAGCGCCAAAATAATAAAGCCGAAGGGGCCGCCCTTTTGCGAAATATCTCTTACCGTCAAAGGTGCGTTTTGCAGAATAAACGCCTGCCTTGAATTTTGCTCAAAGGAGGATATAAAAATAAAAGATGACCGCTTTATTTTGCAAACTCCCGATAAAACCGTAATTTTCACCTCCTTTAACAGCGCCGCCGTATCTAAAGAAGGAGATAATTATAAAATCGGTGTATTTGAGGAATGTCCCGACGGAATTTTCAGATGCTCGTTTTATGTCGGCGTTGCCGAAAACGAAAAAGAGGCGCTCTCTCGGTTCCAAAGCTGCAAAGCTTATAATAAAACCTATCGGCGGGTAATGGAAAAGGAAGCACTGCTTGCCGCTCTTCTCTTTAAGGCGGGAGCGGTCAGAGACCTTCCCGACGTAAGCCCTATGGAGCTCCAAAAATTCGACTGCGCCGCCTTTAGCTATGTATGCGCCCTGTGTCCTTCTGATTTACGCAATATTACCCTTGTTTCTTCCCTTTCCCGTGCGGTAAATGAACTGTCTTTGACGGGAATTCACCTAAAGCTTTTTGTCATTTGCAAAAATGAGGAGACAAAAGAAAAAGTGCGCCCCATGCTTTTGCCAAACGACCTTATTTTAGATTACGACGAGCAAAGTACAAGCGCCCTTGAAGCGTTTTCGGCAATGTTTATCAGCGACAAGGATTTTCTCTCCCCCGAGTGTTATTTTCGCAGCGTTTTAAATCAAATAAGAGAGATAGAGCCGACTCTTGTAGTTAGGTGTGCGCCTCCCTCCCGCAACGCTTTGCCCTCTTCCCACAAAACCGCATACGGCTGTTTGACAAGCTCAAAGGCGGTCTTTTACAGAGAATTATTGCCGTGCGAAATTGACTTTTGCCTCGGGCGCAAAATGCAAATTAAGCTTTCAAGCAGCCGCCTTATCGCCCTTTATCAAAACTCACACCCGCTGACATGCTTTATGCGGCTGTGCGTGCTTGTCAAGGGCAACAAGTACGACCTTTTAGCCTCCTGCCACACAATAGAAAAAAGCGACAATCTTGTAAGCTTTGTGGGGCAAATTGAGGGGTGCGATATAAGGTGCGAGATTTTTATTGACGATGAGCTTCAAGTACTCGTAATAAGGGTGTGCGGCGAGAGGGTTGAAGCCGCGCTTGACCTTATTCCCTTTTCTATGGAGTCCGACCCGAGACTTTGCAAATGCATACAAGAGCAAGGCTCCCTGCTTTATCGCTCGGTATGGCGCGGATTTTACTCAGAGCACACCTTATTTGTCTCAAAGCCCTGTAAGGGCGCAGACAAGCAAATTATTATTGTAGGGCTGTATGACAAGTCGCCTCGGATATTCTACGCGGCAAACGAAAAATACTCCTGCCCTTCCGGCTGTGAGGGACCTGTGGCAGACCGACCGAGCATTATAATATACAGCCCTTTAAAAGAATGTGACCACTTGGTTTGCCACAGAATACCCGAATTTTTCTCGGGTCTTTGCGAGGAAGTTGACAAGCGCATATACGGCTTTCCGGTTCTCTCGGTCACAAACCCCGAGCTCTTCAAAGAAACAATTATCGAATACGCCGCCTCTTTTGAAAAGAGCGGCAGTGACGGCATTATCCTTTCCGCCGCAATAGCCGAGTATTTCAGGACAAGCGGAGATGTCGAATTTCTCAAAGAAAAAATACCCTATTTTGACGGCACGATAAAAGAAAGCGTCTACATGCACGGAATAAGGGCAATTGAAAATTACGGCAATGATTCGGATATATCAAGACTTATCAAATATCTTGTCTGCAAGATGTACGAGCCGGTATGCCGACAAATGAACGAGCGACTTGATATCCCGAGTATCGATAGAGAGTCCTTTTTATCATCAAACGACCCGATGCTTGAAATATGCCGCCTCATCTTTGAGGGAAGCTTTAACAAGGCTGTTTCAAAGCTGGTCTTGCTATGCCCTTCCTATGCGGAAAGCGACCCTTCGTTTCTCGGAATATTTTATATGCTGTATCTTAACTTTGTCATAGGGCTTAAGGACTGCGGCGACCGCTTCACAATCCGACCTAAATTGTGCGCAGCTTTTCCCGCGTTTAAAATGAGCTATACAAAGGGAGCATCAAAATTCATTATTTCGGCTTCGCTGTCAGATAAAAATCTTACCTGCCTTGACAAAATGCCGTATGAGGGCGAATTCTATTTTGACAACAGCCTTCACACCATAGATATCAGCGAAATCAAGCGCCAATAATCATTTTTTCGTATATAAGCAGAACAAACCGCCCGAAAAGGGCGGTTTGAAATGCTATAAATTACTGAATAAAGTCATCCCAGGTGATAGGAGTCAGTTTTCCTTTTTCACCCTTCGGAGCGATTGATATTGCAAGAACATCCTCAGTCTCAAAGACTTCGATTTCGGCGACGGGGGCTTCGTATTCAAGCTTCATTATACAAATACCTCCTATTACTCTACAACTACTGCCGCTGTGGGGAAATATCCATCTTCCACACCGGTTATAACCCATCCGAAGATGTATGAGCCGCTACATGCTTTGTATGTAACCGTTTTGCCTCCGGACGTGCCTTCTATTGTCTCATAGACTGTCAGCGTGTCGTCAATTCCGAACGTTTTCGATCTGGTTTGCCCGTCTGCATTTGTAAATGTAATTGTAACGCCCTTGCAGGTGGGAACGTATCCTTCCTTGATAAGTCCGATAATTCTGTAGTTTGAGCCGTTGGTATTGCTTACCTGATAGAAGAACGTGCAGTTTGCGGAATTATCCGAATGGCTGAGAGTTTGCTCTCCGGAATCGGTGTAAAGCTCAAAGCTTGCTACCTGGTAGAAGCCGCCGGTAGCCGGTACAAATTCAAACTTATAATATCTGTACGCCTTGTCGGCGGTGGTTTTGATTCCAAGCGTCGCGTTGTCTTTATCAAGACCTATATTGAAGGACGCGGCGATAAGATCCCAGCTGCTGTCGTCATTTGTATTTGAAGCGTAGAGCTTGAACCACTTTGCATAGCGACCGCTGGTACTTCCGGTATGGGTGTTAATAACGAAATATGCGGGAATACCCTCAGCCATTTCCCATGTGATCGTAGAAAGCGTGCTGCCGCCCTCGCCTTTGGATTGGGCAAAGAAGCGCGGCTCGGTTCCGACTCCGAATAGGTTATCAGGGTTGAAATTGGCGCCGTATACTTCGGTGTTACCGTTAGAGTTTTTCAGATTGTATGTTGAGCCCGAGCCTTTCACATATGTGAGCTTGCTGTCCTCCTTTGCTTTAAGAGAGGCAAGCTCGTTGTCTGTGAGCGCTGCGCCCTGACCCGAGTATTGAACGTCTGTCCAAACTCTGTCGCCGTTTTGTGCGCGGGTTGCTAAGCCGTAACCCATACCGTCAAATGGCTTGTCATCCGTGTAGGTGACGAGCGGTTTGCCGTCAATAGAAATCGATATTTCGACCTTTCCGCCGGTTTTCTTGTATGTTGCGGAGAGCTTAAACGTATCCGCGGTTACTCCGGACTGTATCTCCTCCTTTTTTTGTTCATTTTCCGATTCAATGCGATAGATCTGAACTTTTCTGTCTTGGTCTCCGCGGAACCAAATAAGATAATAGGAATCTCTTTTTACAACCTCGGCTTTGTTGTTGTTGGTGCTTGAGTTTACGGAGTTGGTGATACCGAACATATAGCCGATTCTGTCACGACTCGAGTTGATAGTAGAAGAAATGGTCGCTTCACCGTCTGTTGCGTTTCCGAGAACGTACAGCTGTTGGTCGTCCTTGGGCAAGCTTCCCTCTACCTTGTAGGTGTTATTGTCAACAGTCCAGTCACCGACGTGAGGACCGAGCGCTATTGTCGTTTCTATTACGTCGGGCTGTTCTTCGGCTTGCGCCGCCGTATCTTCCGCCGTGGCGACAAAGGGAACCGTAGTCACCGCCAGCGCCAGCAACAGAAAGAGCGCGATAATTTTGTTCATTTAATATACCTCCATAGTTTTTTGATTATATATATGATATCAAAAATTCGGTTTAAAAGGATAGGAAAAACGCACATTAATTTAAAAATATTGTGGAAATTCGATAAAAACAGTCGCGGGCAGCAATACATAATTGTGCAAGATGAAAAAACACGCAAAAAGCGCCTTTAAATACTAAAAAATATACCTTAACTACGCCACCTTTGGCATTTTTCGGCGTTAGAGGTGAAAAAATTATATTTATGTGCGGTATTTATTTTTAAAAGCTCTTTACAAATCGGCTTGGTTGCTTTATAATATAGAAAATTGCAGCTAAAAAGGGAGAATAAGATGAGTAATATTATAGACGGAAAGGCCGTTTCGGCTTTGGAACGGGCAAAAATAAAATCCGAGACCGAGCTTTTTATAAAAGAAAACGGGTATGCCCCGGGGCTTGCGGTGGTCATTGTAGGAGATGACTCCGCGTCAAAGGTTTATGTGAAAAACAAACACAATGCATGTCTTGAGGTCGGCTTTCTTTCAAGAGTATACGAGCTGACCGAAAGCACGACCGAAAGGGAGCTGCTCTCCCTTATCGACGCGCTCAATAGCGACAGTGAAATACACGGAATACTGGTTCAGCTTCCCCTTCCCCGTCACCTTGACGAAAAGAAGGTCATAGCAAGGATAGACCCCGACAAGGACGTTGACGCCTTCCATGTTCAAAACGTCGGAAAAATAGTGCTCGGCGATTATGACTTCTTGCCCTGCACGCCCGCGGGAATTATGGTACTGCTCAGAGAAAGCAACATCGAAATTGCCGGCAAGGAATGTGTGATTGTAGGAAGAAGCAACATAGTCGGAAAGCCTATGGCGCTTCTCATGCTCCATGCAAACGCCACTGTGACTATTTGTCACAGCAAAACGCAAAATCTCAAAGAGGTCACAAAAAGGGCTGACATTCTTATTGTGGCAATCGGCAAAGCCAAGTTTGTCACCTCTGACATGGTAAAAGAAGGCGCGGTTGTAATCGACGTCGGAATGGACAGGGACGAAAACGGAAAGCTCTGCGGAGACGTGGATTTTGAAAGCGTTTCAAAAATAGCCTCGGCTATAACGCCGGTTCCGGGCGGCGTCGGTCCCATGACAATAACAATGCTGCTTCAAAACACGCTTACAGCGGCAAAAAAGGCGGCGCTTGCCTCAAAATAATTTGAATTTTTCTTCGAAAAAGAAAAAAATCGGAATATAAACCCTTGACAAGCGGTATTATATATGGTATAATATCATGCCGCATAACGTTTGGCGCCTAACTTGAGTGTATCTCAGACCAAACTTAGCGAGTTTTGTACCCTCTGAGGTACGATGATGAAAGGAATTATCCGAAAATGTATGCTATTATCGTAACAGGCGGTAAGCAGTACAAGGTCACCGAGGGCGATATCGTTTTTGTTGAGAAGCTCGAGGCTGCCGAAAACGACACTGTCACATTCGACAAGGTTCTTGTTGTAAACAAGGACGGCGAAACCTCCATCGGTGCGCCCTATGTTGAAGGCGCGTCGGTCACTGCAAACGTCTTGAAGAACGGCAAGGCTAAGAAGATCTACGTCTTTAAGTACAAAGCAAAGAAGAACGAAAAGAAGAAAATAGGTCACAGACAGCCTTACACAAAGGTTCAAATCCAGTCCATCGCACTTTAATTCAAAATGACAAAAATTACATTTTTGAAGAAAAACGGCATCTATTACGGTTTTCGTGAAACAGGTCACTCAGGCTTTGCAGATGAGGGAGACGATATCGTCTGCGCGGCCATAAGCGCCATGACGATGCTTATTATAAATGCCGTCGAAGTTTCCTACGCTTCGGACGTCGACTATAAAATCGATGAAGAGACAACCGATATAACGGTCAAATGCCTTGCTGCCCTTCCCGAGTATTCCGAGGATGAAAACAAGCGTTTTGCCGTGGCGGGGCTTTTCTACGCTTACTATATTCAGCTTTGCGATATGCTTGAGGATTATTACGATTTTATTGAGGTATCTGAGGTCGAAGAGTAAATCTATTAAAGAAGGAGTAAGTCAATGCTTAGAATCAGTTTACAGTTCTTCGCTCACAAAAAGGGCGTCGGTTCTACAAAGAACGGTCGTGACAGCGAATCCAAGCGCCTTGGAGTCAAAAAGGCGGACGGACAGTCGGTTATCGCCGGTAATATCATTGTCAGACAGCGCGGAACGCACATTCATCCCGGTGTGAATGTCGGTATCGGTTCTGACGACACACTTTACGCTCTTATAAACGGCAAGGTGAAATTCGAGCACATTGCCGGCGGCAAAAAGTGCGTCAGTGTTTACGCCGAATAATTTTCGGTAAATATCATCTTTTATAAACATGCGGGCTGCCTCAAAATATTTGCGGCAGCCCTGTTTGTTTTTTCTTTAATGCGCAAAATGAAAAAACACGGCAGAGCAATGCGGCCTCTTGTTGCCACTTTGCTCTGCTATTTTTTACTCGCTGTAAAAATCGTTAAGCTCCGACTGAATATCGTCGTCAATACTCATATCCGAAACGTCCAAATTTTTCACCTGTGAATATGTCAGAAGGCTTTGCAGGGTGTTTTGTATCGACTGAATTTTCTTGCGGCAGTCGGCACATTCGATCATGTGAAGATTTATCTCGGATGCAAGGCTTAAATTTTCTTCGTTTAGCTCATCAAAGGAAATAAAGCGTATGATTTTTTCAAGACTCGGATGTTCCATACTGCCTCCTTTCAAAGCACTTCGGCGTTTGCCGCTTTTATTATGCGCATATTTGTGCGGTTCACCCAATCGCTTATTGTGGCGTTCGCCCCTTTTTTCATAAAAAATTCCGAATATACCGTGTTGCCTATTGATTTTCCGTTTGTATTCTCAGATTCAAGAATGCGGGTGATTCTTTTGTTGTCCGCCTCGCTGATACTAAGCCATTCAAGCTTTTTTGCCTCAAGCAGTATCACGGCGTAAATCTCATTGAGTGTCAAATCCTTAAAGGTTTTTACCACAAGCGCATTTATTTTGGTATCCGCAATATATTTTTCCTCAAGTGAAAGGTCGCATCTTGCAAGAAGTATGGCTCTTATTATCCATGTAAAGACAATGTGGAGCGAAGAATCAAGAGAAAGTACGGTTCTAAGGCAATCCTTTAAGGTGTCGGCGGCTTCTATTGACATAAAGGGGTCATCAACGCTCGGAATGTCAATTATCTCTCCGTCATCGTTTACAATGCCGACCTCGGTACAGCTTTTTGCGCCGTAGTCCTTGGCGGTATCGATTATGACGTTGCGGGCAACCGTATATATCCACCTTAAAAAGCCCTCGGGATCGTAGTTTTGCGTACCGTCCTTGTAGAGAAACTGGTCAATACAGGATTTTATAAGTCTTATAAGTACGTCGTGAAATATATCGTCCTCAATACCCGACTGCCTTAAGCTTGAATATCTGTAGCACCGGTTTGCGATATAGGGTCTTAAAAAGCTTTCGGATATTCTGCAAAGCGCGTCGTATTTTATGCCTTCCTTACAGCTCAGCTCATCGACCATCAAGGCAAATTCGCCCTGATATTCTTCCTTGGTCATTTTGCTCATTTATTTTATCCTTCGCAAAAGTTATTGCTCCTCCGGTTTGTCCTTGTCTGCCGACTTGTCGACAGGGGCTTCTTCCTTTTTCTCAAGGTCAAGCGGCGCGGCGTCGGTTTTGTACAGGCTGTTTTTGCCGTATAGCTTTAGGTCTCTACTGCTTTTTCCTGTTCTCTTGCCCGAATTTTTCTTAACCGCGGCGGCAATTATAAAGCCCACAAAAAAGCCCGTGAAAGCGACGGCAAAAAGAATAATAAGGATTATCGGCAAACTTAAGCTTAAGTTTGGAGTATCGGTAACATTATCTCCCGCAAGCTCAGCGTAAGCCCTCTCGCTTATCACCTTGACGGTAAAATAATATTCCAAAGCAGTTCCGTCCTTTGCGGTGCAAGTCAACACCTGCCTCTCCCCGCTTTTGATATCAAGAGTCAAATTTGAGGCAACGGCGTCCGGACTTTCCGTCAGGGCGGATATTATAACGCTGTCAATACTTGAGGTTATGTAAACCGTGTACTCAAAAGCCGAGGCTGAAAACTTCGGTGAGAGCAGACCGTTTGAAAGGCTTATTTCCTTTATTTTTGCGTTTGATTCGTTCTCGTCTTTGGCGGGAGGTTGAATTTCCGAAAAAGATATTATGTATTTTCTCCCCTCAAAGCCGTCCTCCGACGTTACATTAAGCTCGCATGAGCTGAGCTTGCCGTCGGTATATATTCTGTTTTCAATAGCGCTTGAGTACTCGTCGCAGGTATATACCATTTCAAACTCATCGCCGATATCATCGACATAAACGGTATAATCGGTAACCGCCGGGTCAAATTCGGGAACCACGTTATAGTCAACCGACTCTTCCCCTCTTTTTCCCCTGACAAACAGGCTTTGAAGCCCTGCTGGGTGACTAAGCGCCGGGGAAAGGTTTTTTGAAAACTCTCCGCCTTCAATAACAGTCTCGCCCGCACCGTCGGACGCCGTCAGGTTGGATACATTAAAAGTGATAAGAGAATCGGCGGGAATATCCGAGCGGGCGGCAAATTTTATCACCAAAATATCTGTCATACCATCCGCCTTATGGGAGAGCAGCGTGTCAACACAGAGATAGGTTATTGTCGACCCGTCCTCCGTGTGGGTCAGAGTCCATTCGGGGACTGCCCCGCGGCACTCGATGAAATTCAGAGCGTCGCTCTCAAAGCTTATGCTTCCGAAAACGGCGTATGAAAGAGGAAGGTTTGCCGACAGCGTTATCTCAAATTCCGAGCCCGGCCATATTTTCTCGGGGAAGGATATTTTAATATCCCCCGTCTCTTCTTCAGGCTCATTTCCGCCGCTGTCTTCATTTTCGCCGACCTGCGGCGCCGCGTCGGGGTTTTCCCCTTCCGCGTACGAAGTGTAAAAGGCGCCGAAAAGTATAAGACAAGCCAATATGACAACTATCGCTCTTTCAAGCAGCTTTGTTTTTTCGGAAGATAAATTCATTTTGTTTTTTTCCTTTTATGCGGACTGCTCATCCTTGTTGTTGATTTTGATCTCAGACAGCAGGCAGACAAGATCGGCAAGAGTAAACTGTCCGTCGCTGTTTATATCGTATATCATCGTGTTAACGTCTTTGATTTGAGAGGTGAAATGGCGATTCATCATCAGATAATCGCTAAAGGACACGCACCCGTCTCCGTTAAGATCTCCTTTTACAGAGACGATAAACTCGGCAAGCTTATCCTCGTTATACCAGAGTATCGCACGGCATCCGCTGCCGACAAGGCTTTGTTTTGGAAGCGCTTTTCCGTCTGCCCCGACTATCTCAATTCTGTCCGAAGCCTCAAAAGCCGAAACAAAGGCGCCGACCGTTGTGTTTTTGCCGACAAGGCACTTGTTATCCTTTGTGATTTTGTAGATGTCGCTGACAAAGCGGTTAAGAATTACAAGTACCTTTATATTGCTGTACTTTCCACCGAAATACAAGCGAACCTTTTTTTCTCCGGGCGTATTGTTGTTAAATCCTGTAACGCTAAATCCCTCTTCGACCGTCTCTTCGGTACCGTTATCGTATATAACGTGCATTGTAAGCCCGTCAAAGTCAAAGCTTTCGCCGCAGTAATATTCGGTTTTATACGGAGAGCTAACAATTGAGACGCTCTTTACCGATTTTGCTTTAATGGTTACTGCAAAAGACGCCTTGAAGCCGTTATATGTGACGGTTACGGTTTGTTTTCCGACAAGGTTTATATCACACTCCGAAATATCGTATTCCTTTATAACCTCGCTTGAATTGTTGTCGTAATGCGCAAGCACCTCAAGACCGCTGTAATCGACGGGTATTCCCTCGATAAAAGTGGTCTTTTTCGGGGTTTTTGATATCGATATCCCGACAAGAGTCTTTTTATTCACTCTTATTGTAAAGCTTGTATCAAAGGATCCGTATTTAACCTTAATTTCCTTGTTCCCGAGCTTTGAGCTGTCAAAGCCGCTGTATTTTACAAAGGAGGTGATATCGGTGTCCGAGCCGTCGTCGAATTTTGCCGATACCTTTATGCCCGTAACATCAAAGCTGTCTCCCTGATAATATTCGGTCTTGTCAGGCACAGAGGAAACGTATATCGAAATAACCGTTCTCTGCCTTACCTCCCCGCAAACAGAACACACGCTCTCCTCGTAATGGGGTGTAGTGTCGTTACCGCAATCGACAATCTTCCATGCGCCGTATGTGTGAGAGGCTCTGCAATTGTAGTTTGTGCCCTTAAAAGGACTGCTTTTCGCGTATTCCTCCGCATAGCTTCCGCCGGGATAGTAAATATCACCGAGCCCCGAAAGGTCGAAGGCGCCGTCTGCAATATGCGTGACGCTTGCGGGAATATAAATTTTCTTTAAAGTCGAGCATTCGGTAAACGCGTTTTCACCTATTGCAGTCAGCGTGTATACCTTGCCCGAACGGAAAATATATTTTGTGAGATACACGTACCCGCTGTACGTTCCGTCATATTTGGAGTTGTTCTTGGCTTCTCCGTTATCTCCCACCATGGCGGTCATATTATTTTCGTCAAAGGTGTAGAATATTCCCTGTTCGTCGATATCGTCTTCACCTGCCACTGAAATGGCAGAGTTTTCCGGAAGAGGCACGAGATTTTTCATCGATACCCAGCCGAAATAAGCGGCGTAGGTGGTAAATCCGAGGCTCCCCGCCTCGTTGGTATACAGAATAGGGATAACGTTATTTTTTCTTATCGAGCCGAGAGATGAGCTTGAGGTATCCTCCTCACTCCTCACGGTAAGGAGATTTGTGTTGACAATGTAATATTTTACGCTGTAGCCGTCCTTTGCGGGGTCGGATACGTTGATTTGTGAGTTAAAAAGCGCCGCCTCGCGCCGTCTGCGCTTTGCAAGCCCAGCGTTTTCTTTTCCCCCGGCGTTTCGCCACATATAAAATGCGTCCGCCATCTCCTCCGGGGTATATTCTCCGCTTATAAGGAGCCTTTTTACCGTAAAATCAGATGCGTCCCTTTTCCAGATGTTTGCGCCTAAATTGTAAGTGAAGCTTACAAGAGCGTCAAACTGATTCTGATTTAGCGCGATGCCGTAATCACTTGCAAGTTTGTTGACCGATTTTATGTAACTTCCGAGTTTTGACATCAGAAGCTCCTCGGCTTCGATTTTGGATATGCCGTTGGGGTAAATCTCATACGGGTCGTCGTCAATGGAGCACACATACGAGCCGTATCCTATAGACCAGCGTGAATAGTCGGAATAAGGATATTTTGAATAACCCTCAAAGCTTTTGAGCAGGGCAAGCCCCTCGGAGCTTAAATTCATCTTTCCTATCATCGACTGATCTGCATATACGGTAAATGACGTCGCATTCGACCCGTCTTTTTCCTTTGTGATTTCAACACCCGAAAGAGAGCTTTCGAGGGCGCTTGCGGGAAAAGAACAGAAAATCAGCAATATTACGGCAATCACAATGATACAAATAACATGTCTTTTCATAAGTCAGACCATTACTTTCGCATATCGAAAGTATCCTTTCCTTGAACTTGGAGCGGCGTTTTTTGCCGCCTCGCATGCCCACATGTTTTTATGTTTTTGTGTCCTGCCTGTTATACTTCTTGTTTTTTGTATTACCTGTTTTTACCTATTGGTATAACTATACTTTTTAAGTTTACCACATAATATCTTTGTTGTCAAGTAAACTTTATTAAGAAAGAGTTAATTGTCCCACTTTTGATGAATAATTATATGCCAAGAAAAAATATTTTTATAACTTCTATTGCAAATTTTTTAAATTTTTGTTATAATAGGCGGGAAATCTGATACAATAAGGAAAATATATGGATATTATTTCAAAACTTTCACAAGAATTTAATTTAAAGCCCGACAGAGTCGAGGCAACCGTAAACCTTATCGACGAGGGAAACACAATCCCGTTTATTGCAAGATACCGCAAGGAGATAACCGGCTCGCTTGACGACCAGGTTCTGCGCGAGCTTTCCGAAAGGCTCACCTATTTAAGAAATCTCAACGAAAACCGCGAAAAGGTTTTTAACTCTATAAGCGAGCAGGGGGCAATGACCGAGGAAATAGCCGCGGCTCTTGAAAACGCCGAGACAATGACCGAAATCGACGATATATACCGCCCCTACAGACCAAAACGCAAAACAAGAGCCTCGGTGGCAAAGGCAAAAGGTCTTGAAGGTCTGGCAAATATGATATACGAGCAGCCCTCCTCCTGCCCTTCTCCGCTCGAAATGGCAGCCGACTTTATCAATGAAGAGCTCGGCGTAAACAGCGCGGAGGAAGCGCTTCAGGGCGCCATGGATATAATAGCCGAGATGATATCGGATGACGCGGATATAAGAAAAAGGCTGAGATACATATGCTATATGAACGGCAATCTCACCTCAAGGGGCAATTGCGAAAATCTCGGAGTATACGAGACCTACAAGGAATACACCGAGCCTTTAAACAAGGTTGCCGGTCACAGAACTCTTGCTATTAACCGCGGCGAAAGAGAGGATATTTTAAAGGTCTCCATTGATTTTGACGCGATTAAGGCGATGAACATAATCCTTGGGGTTCACCTAAAAAACGAAAGCTCGCCCTGCGCCGACGTCATTCGCCTTGCCGCAGAGGACGCGTACGGCCGTCTTATTTTCCCGTCCATTGAACGCGAGATAAGAAATATGCTGACCGAAAAGGCAGACACCGACGCCATAAAGCTGTTTGCCAAAAACCTGCGCCAGCTGCTTATGCAGGCACCCGTTAAGGGAAAAATTGTTCTCGGACTTGACCCGGGATACAGAATGGGCTGTAAAACGGCGGTGGTTGACGAAACCGGCAAGGTGCTTGACACCGGGGTCATTTATCCTGTCCCTCCCTTTAATAAAATCGAGCAGGCAAAAGCCTTTATCGCAGCTTGGATAAAAAAATACAAGGTGCAGATAATCGCCATAGGAAACGGGACGGCGTCACACGAGACCGAGGTCTTTGCGGCTGACGTCATAAAGGATTTTCCCGAGGTTAAATACATGGTGGTGAGCGAGGCGGGAGCCTCGGTATACTCCGCCTCAAAGCTTGCCGCAGAGGAATTTCCCGAATTTGACGTAAACCTACGAAGCGCCGTTTCAATTGCAAGAAGACTTCAAGACCCTCTGGCGGAGCTTGTCAAAATCGACCCCAAGGCCATAGGAGTCGGTCAGTATCAGCACGACATGCCTCAAAATCAGCTTTCCGAAGCGCTTGACGGGGTGGTGGAGGACTGCGTCAACTCGGTAGGAGTCGATATAAACACCGCCTCCGCGCCGCTTCTTTCCCGCGTTGCCGGAATTAACTCCACAGTCGCCAAAAATATTGTGACCTACCGTGAGGAAAACGGCTGTTTTGAGTCAAGAGAAGAGCTTAAAAGAGTCCCGAAGCTCGGACCGAAGGCGTTCTTGCAATGCGCCGGCTTTATGAGAGTTCCCGAAAGCGAAAATCTGCTTGACAACACCTCCGTGCATCCCGAAAGCTACAGCGCCGCCGAGGCTCTGCTTAAAGAGTGCGGGCTTGGCGACAAGGAAGTGTCGGGCAAGGGCTCCGCAAGGCTTTACGAAATTATTGAGGAAAAGGGCGCGGAAAAGCTTTCAGAAAAGCTCGGCATCGGCGTTCCGACTCTGCTTGACATTGTAAAAGAGCTCTCAAAGCCCGGAAGAGACCCACGCGACGAGCTTCCGCCTCCCATGCTTCGCTCGGACGTGCTCGGAATTGAAAGTCTCACTCCCGGTATGGAGCTTAAGGGCACGGTTCGAAATGTGGTCGATTTCGGCGCGTTTGTCGATATAGGCGTACATCAGGACGGACTTGTTCATATCTCTCAAATAAGCAAAAAGAGGGTAAATCACCCCTCCGACATACTGAGCGTCGGCGACATCGTCACCGTTTGGGTGCTGAGCGTTGATATCGAGAAAAAACGCATAGCTCTTACCATGCGCAAACCGGAAAAATAAAAACAAAAATAATAAAAAAGATAATGAAAAAATGCAAAGATAATAAAAAATCATAAAAAAACAAAAAGAAACAGCACAAAAGTCTTGACAAATCGCTGTATTAAGATAAAATGTAAATAGAAAATATTTGAGAAGTGTTAATTATGCTGATATTTTACTCTGCTATCACGATGATGTGGCGTCGATTATTCTAATCGTTCCATCTGTTGTTTTTCTGATTCTTTTCCTTGCAACTCCGAAAGAAAATAAGGTAAGACGAAAAAGATTTTTAGTCACTTTGATCGCATTAATCGGCGCTTCTCTTGCACTGCTTGCCGCGGTTTTCATTCTTAATTTTGTTTTTTCGAATATCTTTTCCTTAGACTAAACTTTTTTTACTGATTTGGTATTTTCGAATTATCTTTCCTTGATGCAAAAGAAACAAGTATTTTAATGAGGCTGTCGCCAATGTGCGACAGCCTCATTAAATTAAAAAATCAAATATTAATACCGGCTTAAAAATGACTTTATGGCGCAAAGCTCGCCATTAAACCATTTTGTCGAGATTCTCGGCTCTTGCGGTAATATTGCGCTTAAAATCTATCAGCCTGTGCTCGTACTCGCCGTTCATAAGCGAGGAGGTTATAATAAAATCCGCCGTCGCCTTGTTATTGGCTATCGGTATATCATATACCTGCGCGATTCTGAGCAGCGCCTTCACGTCAGGGTCATGGGGTTGGGCTGTCAGCGGGTCGGAAAAGAAAATCACAATGTCAATTTTCCCTTCAACAATCCTTGCTCCTATCTGCTGGTCGCCTCCGAGCGGCCCGCTGTTAAAGCCCTTCACCGGAAGAGAGGTCTTTTCGGATATCATTCTTGCGGTGGTGCCTGTTCCGAAAAGAAAATGGGATTTTAAAATATTCTCATTCTTTTTGCACCATTCGATAATTTCCGCTTTTTTGTTGTCGTGCGCTATAAGCGCTATGTTTTTCTGCTTGCCTATTATGTATTCGACCTGATTGTCCGTGCATGTAACAGAGTTATCCATATTATTTGCCTTTCAAAAGTACTTTTATCTTTTTTCTTTCACAAATTATTATACCTTTTAATCATCGATTTGTCAATCCCGAGAATATGCCCGCCGATAATATTATTTTTTTTCTCAAAAGAAAGCGGAGCCTTGCGCCGCATTGCAAAAAGCCCCGTTTTATATCCTTATTTATTTTTGCTCTTAAAGATAAGCGCCGTAAGAAGCGCCAAAACCATTGACGTAGCAATCCCCGCGGCGGTGGCGGAAAGTCCGCCGGTTAATATACCTATAGCTCCCTTTTCATCTATGGCTTTTTTTACCCCTTCGGAAAGTGCGTATCCGAATCCGGTAAGAGGAACGCTCGCTCCGGCGCCCGCAAAGTCGGCTATATATTTGTAAATTCCCATTCCTCCGAGCACAACTCCCGACACAACAAAGGCGACAAGGATTCTTGCCGGAGTGAGCTTTGTTTTATCAATCAATATCTGGGCGACAACGCAAAAGGCTCCGCCCACCGCGAACGCATAAACGTAATCAAGAAAAATTCCCATTATCATCCCTCCCTGTGAGAAAGCTTTACAAGATGCACAACTCCGGGAATATTTTCTCCCTGAAGCACGCTCGCCTGACTCAGCAGCGCTCCGCTTCCCAAAAAAAGTACGTTTTTGTACTTTCCCGAAACTATATCCGGAAGAACAGACGCCGCCATTGCAAATGCACTGCATCCGCATCCCGAGGCTCCCGCGTGCATATCCTGCTTTTGCCTGTCGTACAGCATAAGCCCGCAGTCGTTGTAAACGCCGCTCATATCGTAGCCTAAAGTATGCATCATTTCGGTAACAATTCTGTGTCCCTCGTATCCGAGATCGCCGGTTACAATTAGGTCATAGTCCTCGAGTCCCGTGCCGCTCTCTCTGAAATATTTTAAAAGCGTATCCACAGCCGCGGGAGCCATTGCCGCTCCCATATTATTGGCGTCTGAAATTCCCGCGTCAACCGTTATTCCAAACATCACCTCGTCAATATGCGCCCCTTTTCCCTCTTTTTCGATAAGAAAGGCGCCTGCGGCGGTGGCGGTATGCTGGGCTGTGGGCGGGCGCTGAGAGCCGTATTCAAGCGGGAAACGGAACTGCCTCTCTGCGGAGCAAAAATGCGAGCTTGTGACTATCGCCGCGTTTTTTGTATATCCCCCGTCGCAGAGTATACCGCAAAGCCCCAGACCGAGCGCCGCGGTGGAGCACGCCCCGAATATTCCGATATACGGAATGTCAAAGCTTAAAAGCCCATAGCTTGACGAGGTGCACTGATTGATTAAATCTCCCGCAATAAGCACGTCTATGTCCGATATTTGCAATTTTCTTTTAGAAAGAAGGTGATTAAACGCTCTTCTTTGCATCTCGCTTTCGGATTTTTCCCATGTGTCGCAGTCGAATTTGTCGGACTCGTCGTAAAAATCCAGCTTGTCGCCGAGCGGTCCCCGCCGCTCTTCTTTCCCTCCGACACAGGAAGAGGTCGTAATTGTCGGAGCGCTTTTCAGTTTTATTATCATTTTTATGACTGTTCCTTTCTTTTTGTCTTTCACGCGGCGCGCCCGTATTTTTTTTACAGAAGTACTTTACACAGGTAATATATAACCCCGTATATGACGCTTGCAGTCGTTCCGTACAAAATGACAGGTCCCGCAATTATGAAAATCTTAGCCCCGAGCCCCATTATCCAGCCCTCCGACTTATTGTCAAGCGCCGGCGAGACTACCGAATTTGCAAAGCCGGTTATGGGAACGAGAGTGCCCGCGCCCGCGTGCTTTGCTATATTGTCGAATATTCCGAAGCCGGTAAGAAGCGCGGTTATAAAGATAAGCGACACCGAAACGAGGGCTTTCGAAACCTCCTCTGAAATGTCAAGATACATATAAAGCTGCATCAGCGCCTGTCCTATGGCGCAAATAAGTCCTCCCACAAGAAACGCCTTGACGCAGTTTTTGACTATCGGAGACTTTTTCGCGCTCTTTTCGACATATTTTTTGTACTTTTGTTTATTTACACTCATAAACGAGCACTGCCTTTCTTTGTGATTTCCAATATTAATTATTTCATATTCTTTCTTTAATATTCGGCAAATTCCACATGTGCTTTAAAAAAATTTGACCACGGGATTATTCCCGTGGTCGGATTTTTTATAGTGTTTTCGGCAAAAGCCGCTCTCTTGCCGCTTGTTAGTAAAAACTCAGCTGCCCTGTGCGGTACAGGTAATTTTTGTTTGCTGTTCAAAAAACTTTATCATTGCCTCTGACCAGCGCGTACTGTTATTATATTGCTCGTCAAAATCCTTAACAATCATTGCAAACCGCTTGTCATCTATTTCCCCTTTCAGCGACAAAATCGCCGTTTTCATATCCGAAACCGCCTGAGGCGCAGCTACAAGCCCCTCGTAAATATTGTCGATAAGGGTTTTGCCGTTTGACATTACCCGCTTTGGCGAAACATGGTGAAACCAACATATAAGCTCCTCGGGGCAGGTGTCAATGTTATTTAAAATTGCCGCAAGCTCCTCGGAGTACTGCGCGGTGGCGTCGGTTTTATTTCCTTTACTTGTAGAGCTGCGATTATTTCCTATCCCCGCGCGATCCACACAAATTGTGCCGTTACTGTTGCGATAGGACAGGTCGGGGTCGTAATGGTTGCTCACCGCAGCCGTCATGCCCATTGCATAGGGTGAGGTGTACGATTCATACAGCTCCCAGGAGCCGTAGAGAATTTTTGAAATTGTATTCACCACGTCTTCCTGATTATTGAAGGTCATTTTGATCCAAGTCTCGGTGATTTCCTTTTCTGTAAGCTCCGGGTTCCATGCCAGCCTGCCGAATCCGTACCAGTTTGCCTGAGACAGCAGTCCGTCATTCCAGCTCTCGCAGCTACCGACATTGGAAACTCCCGCTATCAGCGTGTTTGTCTCTGAATAGATATTTCCCTGCAAAATCTGAGAAAGCGTTGTGGGAATATCCTTCGGGCTGTCATTTAGCATCAGGTCAAAATCAAGATAGTATTTCCATTGAGAGACAAGATAGCAAAGATCGGTATTTTGCCCCGTATATTCCTGTGTAATCTGAAACTCAATTCCCATATTTGTCTGCTTCATTCCGCCAAACAGCGGTGAAACAGGCTCACGGGGCAGAAAATCGCGGGGACCGTTCTTGCTTTGAATTATCACATTATCCTTAAATTGTTCGTCCTGCGGTTTAAAGAACTCATACGACTGATTGCATATATCGTCCGAGAGCTTTTTTGCAACGTCGCCGTAAACGAAAGCGCGCCACATTACTATACCGCCGTACGGCTCAAGCGCGTCGGCGAGCATATTAGCTCCCTCGGCGTGGGTGCGCTGATACTTTGAGGGACCGGAGCGCCCCTCGGAATCCGCCTTTATAAGGAACCCCGCAAAATCCGGAATTGCCGCATATATCTCGGCAGTCTTATCCTGCCACCATTTGATAACGTCTTTACTTAGCGGGTCGTTGGTAGTAAGATTTCCTAAAGCCGAGGGCGCGTCAAAATTTACGCTTAGCGCAAGGCGTATGCCGTAGCGCCTGTACACGTCGGCAACGGCGGCAATCTTGCTTAAATACCTGCTGTTTATATAGTTGTTGCTTGTATTGACGTTGTTTATCACAACGGTATTGATTCCGACAGAGGCGTTAGCACGGGCGAAATCCGTTAGGCGGCTGTCTTTTATTTTGGGAAGCGTTCCCCAGTCGTATATCGATTTACCCGAGTACCCTCGCTCAATACTGCCGTCCCAGTTATCCCATTGGTTAAGAACACGCCACTTGATTTTCGGCGCGTCAGAAACACTAAGTGAGGAAATATCCTCCTGTGTTGAAAGTATTTCAAGGAGCTTGAAAGCCCCGTAAAGAACTCCGCTGTCGCTCTGACCCAAAATCAGCGTCGCATCACTGCCGTTAATATTGACCTTTTTTATTAAATAGCCGTCGGTATCGGTCACCGAAAGACTGTTTTTTGAGGCAATTTCCGAAACAATGGGATCATCCGCCACACCGAGTATCAGCGCTCCCGACTTGTCTATTTCTTCCTTTGTCGGAATTTCGTCTGTTCCGAGCAGTCCGGAAAGCCCCCTTTGAAGCTCCGAATATGCGCTGTACAGCACCTCACGCGAGGTATCAGGCATCAATATGTAGCTTATAAGCTCCCTCGCCTTTTTGAGATAGTTTGCCGAAGAAACGGTAGGGTAGCGAAGCCACAGATCGTAACCGCTTTCATCTTCTGTTGAATAGGTGAACACATCAGGCTCCTCCCGTTCGTTTTTTCCCTCATTCTTGCAGGCTGTAAATTGCAGCAGAAGAACGACAACCAGCAGCAATGAAGAAGCTGTTTTTAACACTTTCATATTTTTCTCCGTGAAAAATTTCAAAATTCGTACAATCTGCGAGTCTTGGCTTTGCATGTACGGTATTTGTTAACTTAAAGCTCAGCTTTTCTTTTTCTTGACAACAACCACTGCAATTACAGCTCCGACGACGACCACCGCCAAAATTGCGATTACAATGGGCAATACCAAGGAGGAGCCGTCTTTATTTTCGACATTTGATGAAGGTTTATCCGTAACTGTCGGCGTATTTTCGGAACCCGTCGCCTTTGTCGTTGTCACCTCGGGATTATCGGGAGTCGGTTCGGGGTCCTCGGGCGGCGTTATGCTCCCTTCGGGGTCGGACAGCTTCATTGCGCCCCACAGAGAAAAGTTTGTAACGGGTCCTTTATTGTCCCCGCCTACTGCCGACCAGGTCCATATCGCTTCACGGTTGTTCTCGGTGGAGCCGTATTTGGCACTATTTGAATCGTTGTATTGAATATCAAAGGCAATGGACATATCCCCCACCGGATTTACAGCGCCAAAAGCAATGGCAGCCTCCATTACTATTGAATATCCGCTCTCCTCGTTTCCGGTTATGCGGCATTTGTATTGATCCTTTGTTACGTCGTGTTCGCCGTTACGGCAGATAATTGTGCCGGATTTTCCGTTTTCGTTATAGCTGTCGTAGTCGGTCTCCTCAAAATACGGGAACAGACACAGCATATAAGTCGCGTCGGAATAAGAAGAAAAATCCGAATCGTCCTCACCGATATACACAAAAACGCTGTCGTTTCTGTATGAGGTCGATTTATTTTCGTTCACAACCAATTGATCGTCCTCTATCTCAAAAAGCAGATAGAGGTGACTTGCGTCCCACATGGCGCGAAAAGAGACTGTAGAAGCGCCCTCGACGCATTGCTTGTCCCTGCAATCCGCAGTCGCCGCACGGTTTACGGCGATTTTTTCGGCTTTGTCCCATTCACCGCTTGATATTTCACCGTCAACCGTCGCGCTTCCGACCTCTATTGTTTGCCTTGCAAATTCGTCGGCAAAAGCCAAAACGCTAAGCGTAGAAGTCAAAATCGATATAATTAAAAGTAAAATGAGTATTCGTTTTCTCATAGGTACTCTCCTTTTTTTGTTCATTATAATCAAGTTTACAATTAAATTCAAGGTAAAATCATAAACTCTGCACAAATATCCAATTATAGCAGCTCAAAATGGTCTTTTTTTCAACATAAACATTTTTTCTATTTACAAGCGCGGGATTTTGTGATAAAATAGTGGCATCGCAAGTGAGGTAACAAGAATGTTCGGAACCCCTGACTATCTTTTTTCAAGTATATACGACATAACGCCGAATTTCTTTATCAAACACGGCGTGAGCTTTGTATTGTGCGATATAGACAACACTCTTGTTACATACGACGATATCACGCCTCCGAAAGAACTTATGGAGTGGTTTGAGAACATGAAAAAAAGCGGTATAGGCTTTGCCTTTGTCTCAAACAACTGCCCGGAGCGGGTGGAGGCTTTTAACAGAGAGCTTGGCTACCCTTATATAGCAAAGGCCAAAAAGCCGCTTCCCTGTGCGCCTCTTCGTCTGCTTAAGGAAAACGGGATCAAAAAAAGTCAGGCGGCAATGCTTGGCGATCAGATACTGACCGATTCCATGGCGGCGGCGTCTCTCGGTATTCTCTCGGTAAACGTGCCGCCCATAAAGGACCGCACAGGCAGTTTTTTTAAATTCAAGCGAAGAATCGAAAAGTATTTTATGCGCCCGTACTGGAAAAAACACCCCGACCAAGGGGAGCTTTGCAGGCTTTGGCACGAGAAGACGGGCAACAAATATAAATAAAGCTGAAAGGATAATAATATGTCGGCAATATTCGGACCGAGCGGAAATTCAAAATCTTTTTATGCCGCGGGCAAAAAGCACACCTATGAAGCGCCCGAGTGGCTTTCTCAAATGGGACTTGACTGCTATGAGTACAGCGCGGGAAACGGCGTTGTCGGCTCTCTTGAAACCTTTCAAAAGATAGGACAGGAGGCGGCGGCGTACAATATAAAGCTCTCCTTCCACACTCCGTATTTTATATCCCTGTCGGGAACTGAGCCCGAAAAACGGCTCAAAAGCCTTGATTATATTAAAAAATCCCTTTGGGCAAGCGAGGCAATGGGCGCAGATATCATAGTCATTCACACCGGAAGCGCTTCAAAAATCAGTCGGGAGGAGGCTGTAAGCCTCGCAAAAGACACAATGAGCCGTGCGCTTGTTGCCTTTCCCGACACGTCCGTAAAATTCGGACTTGAAACCATGGGCAAGCTCGGACAGCTCGGCACGCTTTGTGAGGTTATAGATATCTGCAAAATCGACAAAAGGCTGTGTCCGGTTATTGATTTCGGGCATATGAACGCGCGAAATTTAGGAAATCTTTTTAAATCCTCCGACGACTACAGAAGGGTTTTCGACGCTGTCGGAAGAGCGCTCGGATATGAGTACGCCGACTCCCTTCACTGCCATTTTTCAAAAATAGAGTACACGGCGGCAGGAGAAAAGAGGCATCTTACCTTTGGGGACAAAACCTTCGGACCCGACTTTGAACCGCTTATGGAGGCGATATATAAAGACGGATATTCGCCGAGAATCATATGCGAATCGGACGGAACCATGGCTGAGGATGCGCTTACAATGAAAAATTATTATAAAAGTCTGCTTATTTCGCAGTAAAAATTAATGGGGTGATGATATGTCAAACACAACAAAAAGAGAACGACTCATTTCAATGCTCGAGCCTGATATTGACGCAATGCTTGTAACAAGCGAGAAAAATCAATATTATCTGACAGGCTTTGATTTTCAGGACGGATATGTGCTGATAACGAGAAAAAAATCCTATCTTCTCACCGATTTTCGCTATATTGAGGCGGCAAGAGAGGAAACCGAGGCGGGCTTTGAGGTCATGACAATGAAGGGACCACGCGCCAAGATGTTTTCCGATTTGCTTGAAGAAAACGGAGTCGGGAAAATAGCCTTTGAGGAGGATAAGGTTACTGTCGCCGAAAAAAGTGCGCTTGACGGCATTTTTAAGGGCTACACCCTTTGTCCTTCAAACAACCTCATATCAAGAATGAGAATAAAAAAGGACGAGGACGAGATTGAAAAAATCATATCGGCGCAGAGAATTGCCGAAAAGGCCTTCGACCACATCTTAGGTTACATAACTCCCGAGCGAACCGAAGCCGACGTCGCTCTTGAGCTTGAATTTTACATGCGCTCGCACGGGGCAAAGTCGGTATCCTTTGACACGATTGCCGTATCCGGCACCGCCTCCTCCCGCCCGCACGGCGTTCCGCGCAATGTAAAGCTTGAGAGCGGATTTCTCACAATGGATTTCGGAGCGCTTTACAAGGGATACTGCTCCGACATGACAAGAACCGTCGTTGTCGGCAAATGCACCGACGAGATGAAAAAGGTTTACAACACGGTGCTTGAGGCACAGCTAAGAGCCCTTGACTCCTATGCTCTCGGAAAAACCGGCAAGGAAATTGACAAGGTTGCAAGGGACATCATAAACGCCGCGGGATACGAGGGCTGTTTCGGTCACGGACTGGGTCACGGCGTGGGAATGGATATACACGAGGCTCCCGGTGTAAGCGCGGGTTCCGATGTACCCTTTGAAAGCGGGCATGTTGTCACCTGCGAGCCGGGCATATATCTTGAAGGGCGCTTCGGAGTGCGTATTGAGGACATGGTGATTTTCACCAAGGACGGCGCAAAGGACATAACGCTTGCGCCAAAGGAGCTTATTATCCTTTGACATCCCATATTGATAAACCGGGAAGTATACTGTAAATGAGCGCGATATTAAACCAGATAATAAAAATAATCAATACGATATTCGGCTTTATCGACGATCTTTTCTCATACAGAACGATTTATGCGATAACCGGAATATTCTTCACCCGTAAATTTCCCAAGGCAAAACGCTGCCACAAATACGCCATTCTCATCGCGGCAAGAAACGAAGAAAAGGTTATCGGGAACCTGCTTGACAGCATTGAAGGGCAGGACTATCCGAAGGACCTTATGAGCGTTTTCGTTGTTGCTGACAATTGCAGTGACAATACGGCAAATATCGCAAGAGACAGAGGGGCTGTATGCTACGAGCGACATGACGCCGAGCACAGAACCAAGGGATATGCGCTTCAGTATCTTGTTCGGTGCATAGAAAGGGATTACAGGACCGACTCATTTGAAGGATATTTTATATTTGATGCGGATAATCTGCTCAGTGAGGACTATATCACCCGTATGAACGAGGCGTTCGACGCGGGAGAAAAAATCATAACCTCCTATCGCCACACAAAAAATTTCGACGATAACTGGATTTCCGCCTCCTATGCTCTGCACTGGCTGAGGACTATTCGAAACGAGCATCGGGCGCGCTCTGTTTTCCACCTTGCAACAAGAATACAGGGTACCGGTTTTCTCTTTGTCAACGACATAATAAAGGACGGCTGGAATTATACCAGCCTCACCGAGGACAGAGCGTTTTGCGCCGACGCGGTGGCAAAGGGCTACAAAATATCCTACTGCAACGCGGCAGTTTTCTATGACGAACAGCCCGTGAGCTTCAAAATCGCCATGAGACAGCGTATTCGCTGGGCAAAAGGGCATCTGCAAGCGTTTACCGAAAACGCGGGCAAGCTGTTTTATCACATATTTTTTACAAACGGTATAGCAAACAGCAGCGCGCAGGTCAAGGATAAAAGCAAGCTGACAGGCGCAAAGCGCGTCTTCAACAACATTCGAATGCGCTTTATGTCATTTGACATGCTGACAACCATTTATCCCCGCTCGATTTTTTCGATTTTTAAACGTCTTACGGTTTTTACCCTTCGTACTATACTTATATTCGGCGCCGCAACGTACACTGCAACCGGAAGCGCGCCCACGTTTTTGCGATATATGTTAAAGCCGTTTGGCATAACTCTTGCCGCAAACAACGCGCCTATTGCCTTTCTTTTGCTGATTTTGTTCACTGTCGGCTGGACTCTCAACACATATTTGGGCAGTATTCTTGTGGCTGCATATATATTTATTATCGAGCACAAACGAATAATGCCCATGAAATTTATAAAAAAGCTCTGGTTTTGCATAACCTTTCCCATATTTGACCTTATGGGGCGCTATTCGCTTCTAATTGCCCTTTTCTCAAAGGTCGAGTGGAAGCCGATCCCCCACGAGGCAGCCCTTAAAATCGAGGATATTTCGCCCTCGGAAGGCAAAAAAAGGGCGTCCGGCGGAGATTTTGCAAAAAATATGAGAAAATAATCAAAAAGGTATTGAAAAATCCTAAAAAATATATTACAATATAACAGATATACACTTAAGACACTTTTGGAGGTAGTTTAATATGATCACCGCAGGCGATTTCAGAAACGGAGTCACATTCGAAATGGACGGTAAGGTCATGCAGGTAATTGAATTCCAGCATGTCAAGCCCGGAAAAGGAGCCGCTTTTGTCAGAACCAAAATGCGCAACGTAATTACAGGAGCAGTCGTCGAGACTTCTTTCAGCCCCACAGATAAGTTTGAAAACGCTTATGTGGAGAGAAAGGATATGCAGTACTCCTACAGTGACGGAGACCTGTACTATTTCATGGATATGGAGTCCTATGAGATGATTCCTATCGAAAAGAGCATCCTTCCCGACGGCTTCAAGTTCGTCAAAGAAGAGATGATATGCAAAATCCTTTCTTACAAGGGCAAGGTTTTCGGAGTTGAACCTCCCATGTTCGTTGAGCTTGAGGTTACGGACACCGATCCCGGCTTTGCGGGCAATACCGCAACAAACGCCTTGAAACCCGCCACTCTCGAAACCGGCGCGATTATCAAAGTTCCTCTCTTTATTAACGTCGGAGAAAAGCTTAAAATCGACACAAGAACCGGAGAATATCTCTCAAGAGCATAATTTTCGGCATTGATTTTTACAAAAAGGAGAACGCACATGACTATTATCGAAAAAATAGCCTACCTTAAAGGACTCATGGAAGGAATGTCCTTTGAAGCCGTAACACCCGAGCAAAAAATCATATCTTCTGTTGTAGATATCCTTGACGACATGGCAAAATCGCTGAGCGACGCCGAGGACGAAATAGAATACCTTGACAGTTACGTCGAGGAGGTCGATGAGAATCTCGCATACGTTGAGGAAGCTGTCTACGGCGATTACGACGACGAGGACGAGGACTTTGACGAGGATGAGGACGACGACGAGGACGATGAAGAAGGGGAAATTTATGAGTTTGAATGCCCCGAATGCGGAGAAAAAATATATCTTTCCGAAGAGCTTGTAAACAACGAAGAGATAATCTGCCCCTCATGCCTTAAAAAGCTCAAATACGAAGAAGAAGAGTAAGCTTTAAATTTTAGTATCGCTCTTATATTTTTCTGACGGCGCACAAGGATGCATTTTGAAAATTTTATTTGATTGCAGCCTAACGACGTCGGCAAATAAAACGCGGCACAGAGAGCAAAAATGCTCGGAAAAGAGTGAGAGGTGAAAAAGATTACTCCTATTTTAGTGTGGTTGTTATTCATACTGACAATACTGTATCCTTTGGGCGTTCTTGGCGCTTCCTGTTTCGGATATCGTTTTGAACCGACAAGCTTTTCCGCTTTCGCTGTTGCAATTGCAACATTATCAATAGGCATCGTTGTAAACGACTGCATTTTTAAGAACAAGCTCGAAACTAAAGGGCTGAGGATTTTATCGGTACTCATCCTGCCTTTTTCGTTAATTAATGCAGCTTTCTATATTATTGCCTGCTCCAAAATATGGATAGCGGCATGTGTATTAATCTCTGTGGGATGTTGTTGCTATTTGACTGTCAAATACAGCAAGCCGCCGGCTCTGAAAAAAACTGCCATAATATTGTCGGCTCTGATGATATTGCCGCTCGGATATATGAGTTTTATATCATTAATTTTCGGTGATATCGGTCATAATACGGTCGTCCAAACCGTAGAATCTCCAAGCGGCGAGTATTATGCCAAAGTAATCGACAGCGACCAAGGTGCGCTCGCCGGAAATACTTTTGTGGATGTGTATGAAAAAAGCAAAATCAACACAATTATTTTCAAAATAGAAAAGAAGCCGCAAAGAGTTTACACCGGTGATTGGGATGAGTTTGATAATATGCAAATCTATTGGAGAGATGATGAACACCTGATAATCAATTCGACCGAATACAATATCAAGTAACAAGCGAGGAAGGCGCAGCTATTAAAGTTGCGCCTTCCCCGCTTTGGCGTAATTTGTTATTTGCGCTCCCTATGCGCCTTTGCAAAGGCTGATATTAAATAGGACGCGCTTTCCTTGCAAAAACAAAAATAAATATATGTCAGATTTTGTCGGCAAGTTCTGCCGCCTTTTTACATCCGTCGGTCTTGTAAATGTCCCCGATGTTCAGCACTCCGGGAATAAGAACTTCGCCCACCATCTTCCATTTATTCAAAGCGCACGTACGCTCCACCGGAATGCGGACGCCGTCCATTACAGACATATCATCTTCCTCACAGCAAGTGATAAGCGCGCATTCCTTGCCGGAAATATCCTTGCCGCCCACAATCAAAGAGTAAATTCGGTCGATAACGCCCTTAATCTGCGCAGGAATAGAATACCAATAAACGGGCATGGTGAAAACAATAGCGTCGGCATCCAAAATAGCGGGAGCTACCGCATTAAAGTCATCGTCAAAGGAGCAGGCTTTTCCTATGGAATAGCAGGTTTCACAGGCGTGACAGCCGCCTACTTTTTTAAACGCTGCGTCGAATCGGGTGACCGTGTGTCCTTTTGCTTCTGCCGCTTTTATAAAAGCGTTAGTCATTGCAAAGCTGTTTCCGTTTTTGCGGGGACTGCCGGTAATGACAACAATTTTTTTACTCATGATTTTTACCTCCGATTTTTCGGGATTGACTTTTCTCCCGTCTTGTACTATAATTATATCGCAAATTTATAATAAAGCAAGTACGCACATTAAAGTGCGATACTTACCAAAAGGAAAGTGTGAAAATATGAGTATTGACTGTATTCAGAACGCAAAATTAGAGGACACCGGCTTTAATTACACGATGTCCTTGATACAGGGCAAATACAAGATGTTTATTCTCTATGCTCTGGCGTGGTTTGGGGTTGTGCGCTTCAATGAGATGAAAAAATTTATCGGAAGTATATCCTATAAAACGCTCAGCGCAACGCTAAAAGAGCTGGAAACCGACGGTCTCGTCCACCGTGAAGAATACCCGCAAATTCCGCCGAAGGTTGAATACAGCTTGACGGAACGCGGAAAATCCCTGATGCCGATTTTAGATATGATGTGCGCTTGGGGTGAGGAGCACCGCCCGACATGCGATTAAATTTGCCGCACGGCTTATCACCAAAAATCCTCCAAAAATCGGGTCGGTCACGTCAGACCGACCCGATAATTTTTTTAAGATTCTTCAACGTACTTTAATATGTACTCATATTTGGCGCGTATTTGCTCCATGTTCTGAGTGTGAGCGTTGTCCTCCTTCACCCTCTCTGCGGAATTTGCCGCCTGAATCTGCGCCAACTGATCGGCAATAGTCTTCCGAGTTATTTTTTGATCCTCAATAAGGGCAGTCAGCTCGTTAACTCTTGCCATTGCGGTTGAAATCAGACCCGAATACTCATCCGCCGCCGTCTGGTCGCTCTCGTCGATCGCTTGGTTGTACTTATCGCGGTATTCCTGAATTTGAGCGTCCAGCTGATTTTGCTCCAAGGTGTATTCTTCAATGCTCTTGTCGATGCCGGAAATTGTAGTGTTGTGATTTGCGGTCTTGTCGGCAAGCTCCTTTTCAAGCCTTGCCACCTCGTCGTCATGTCTCTTATTTTCGGCGTTTATCTCGCTGTTGTAGTCATCTATCGCATTTTGTATTTCTTCCTGCGACAGAGCCGTGACATTGACGGTTATTTCGGCGGTATAGCCGCCGTCGGTACTTGTTACCGTGATTCTCACCGTGCCCGGCGCGACTGCCAAGATAATATTGTTATTGATGATCTTTACAAACAAATCGTTTGAAAGCTTGATACTATAGCTCTTGTCTGTGGCGTCCTCAGGCAGGATTTTGACCTTAAGCTCGACCTTCTCGCCCTCATGCATCATCAAGAGCTCGTCGTTTTCAATCTCTATAGAGTCAACCTTAACCTTAAGCTGTTCGGGGTCAATTACGTTAACCGTGCAGGTAGCGGTTATTCCGTATTCCGAAGATGCCGTAATTGTGACCTCTCCGTGCGATATGCCGTGCACCTTTCCGTCAGGGTCAACCGTTGCCACGTCATCGTTTGAAGACCGGAAGGTTATAGTTCCCTTTTCCGCGTCCGCGGGGAAGGTGTTAAGCACCAGGTCTATGGTGGTATTTATATCCATTTCATATCTGTTTTGCTCAAAGCTCATTGAGCTGAGAGGTCTGTACACCGTCACCTCGCAAGTGTCGGAATAAAGCCCGTCAACCGTTGTAACCGTAATTATGGCAACGCCCGGAGAGTGTGCGGTAACAACGCCCGTAAGTTCTCCTACAGTTGCGACACTCGGGTTGTTTGTAGACCATCTCACGTCCTGTATATCCGCGTCTGCGGGGTTGATTATTGCCGAAAGCTGTGAGCCGTTATTGACGCTGAGGCGCAGTGACGAAGGATTGATTGTAACCCCCGTTACGGGCGATTTGACCGTCACAACACAGCTTGCCTTTGTGCCGTTTGACGCCTGTACGGTAATTACAGCCGTTCCTGCGCCTACCGCCGTAACCATTCCCTGTCCGCTCACCATTGCAATTCCTTCATCCGAGCTGCTCCATGTGACGCTCTTATCCGAGGCGGTTATCGGAGTTATTGTATAGGTCAGCTTGCCCGACACTCCTTTGTTTAGTTCAAGCACGGTGCTTGAAAGCTCAATGCTTCTTACCGAGGTGACAACAGTCACGGTACAAAACGCCGTATATTCGCCGTCAACGGTTTTAACACCGATGCTTGTCGTTCCGTTTGCAACGGCTGTTACAACTCCGGAATTTGTCACCGTGGCGACGGTCTCAACGCTTGAATACCATGTCACGCCGTTATTGGGTATACCCTCTGGAAGAACCGTGGCGTTTAGCGCATAGCTGCTTCCGACCTCAAGCTCGAGTGTATTTTTGTCAAGGGTGACGCCGCTGACCGACGAGCTCACCTTCACCGGGCAGGAAGCGTTGTATTTGCCGTCAATTGTGGAGGCGGTTATGAGCGCTTCCCCATCGGCAACGCCCGTCACGTTTCCTTGCGTATCGACCACCGCAACCGCGGGGCCGCTTGAAGACCACAGTACCGTCAGAGTCTGGGTGTTTGTTGCTATATTTATGGCTGAAAGCTTTTTTGTTTCACCTACTGCAATTATAAGTCCCTCTGTGTTGTCAAGAACTATTCCCTCTTCGGGGGTGTCACCGCCTGTGGTGGTTTTCGGAGTTGTAATGGGTTCTGTCCCATTGCCGCCGCAGGAAACAAAAATCGATAAAGCCATGAGCAGGCACATGAAAAAACAAATTCTCTTCATAAAAAATCCTTTCTTTATCGCATAATGCTGTGAGCGGAGCCCAAACTGCCGCTTATGTCTGCCGTATCATTTAAGTATTATACTCCATAATTGTAAATAAATCAACCACCAAAAATAACATATTTTAAATTCTTGTAAATATGGCGTTACAATATTGAAATATTATTATTGAATATTGTCTCACTTTGTGATATCATTATAACAGTTGGCACAATACCCGCCGCGAAAACAAAATAACCCTTGATTTTAAGTCAAAAATCGTGTAAACTCATATACAAGGAAGGGTAAAAAGTATGGAAAAATGTTATATAGAAGAAACCGAAGAGCTGCTGAGCTTTATCAAAGGCTCGCCCGTTAAGTATCAGGCAACCGAGCACCTGTGCAAAATGCTTGAAAAATGCGGTGCGGTAAAAGTAAGTGAAGCGCATGATTTTGAGTTTGAATACGGCAAAGCTTATTTTCTCACGCGCTCAATGACCTCCCTTATCGCCTTCAGAGCGCCAAAAGAGCCGAAAGGCATGATGATTGTCGCCTCTCATATCGACTCTCCCGGCTTTAAGCTCAAGCCGAGCTTTGAGAAAAAGAGCGGCGACTATATCACTTTAGACGTTGAAAAATACGGAGGAACAATTAATTCCGCATGGCTTGACCGACCTCTTTCGGTGGCAGGCAGGATAAGCGTCAGGGAGCAAAACAAAATCATATCTAAAAACGTTATGATAGACCGTGACCTGCTTGTCATTCCGAATGTTTGCATCCATTTTAACCGCTCGATAAACGAGGGGTATAAGTACAATCCGCAGTCCGACCTCTCTCCCCTGTTTGCACAAGGGACCTCTTATTCATCCCTTATGAAGCTGCTTGCAGCTGAAGCGGGGGTAAACGAAAATGATATTGTCAGCCATGACCTCTACCTTTACGACCGCACGCCCGGGTGTATTTGGGGCTCGGACAATCAGTTCTTCTCCTCGGGAAGGATTGACAATTTAAGCTGCGCTTATTCGTCCTTTAAGGCTTTTGCCTTTGCAAAGCCTTCTGAATGCATTCAAATCTGCGTAGCCTTTGACAACGAGGAAACAGGAAGCATGTCAAGACAGGGCGCCGCCTCCACTTTTCTTTCCGACGTGATAAATATTATATGCGACAAGTGCAATATATCGGCGTCTGATTTTAGAAAAATGCTTTTCTCCTCATTTATGCTCTCCGCAGATAACGCGCACGCACTGCATCCAAGTCATCCCGAATACCACGACCCGCTGAATGCGCCGTGTCTTAACGGCGGAGTCGTCATAAAATTTAACGCCGCTCAAAAATATACCACGGATTCTGTAAGCGAGTCTCTGACAAAAGAAATCTGCAAAAGGGCAAACGTCCCCACTCAAAGCTTTGCAAACCGCTCGGACGTTGCCGGAGGCTCAACGCTCGGAAACATTCTTACCTCAACCCTGCCCGTGCTATCTGCGGATATCGGAATGCCTCAGCTTGCAATGCACTCGCCGTATGAGAGCGCAGGAGTTAAGGACACAAAGTATATTGTCGACTGCTTAAGACAGTTCTTTATGACAAGGATAGGCTGCCTGTGTGACGGCAGCTATGAAATACTGTAATATTGAATTTGAAAGGAAAAATCAAAATGGGAATCATTGAAAGATTTACCGGAATACTGAGAGCCGCCTCAAAAAAATCCTTCCACAGAGTGAGCGCCATAATAGTTGCCGCCGGCAGCGGCAGCAGAATGGGAGAGCAGAATGTGACAAAGCAGTTTATGCCTCTTTGCGGTATACCTGTCGTAATACGCTCGGCGCTTGCGTTTGAAAAAAGCGACTACATCGATGAAATTGTGATTGTCGCAAAAGAGGACGAAATTTCAAAATATCAACCGCTTCTCAATAAATACGGCATAAAAAAAGTCTCCTCGGTGGTAAAAGGAGGACAAACACGGCAGGACTCAGTTATGAACGGCATGGAGGCGATATCCGCAAAATCCGATTTTGTGGCAATCCACGACGGCGCAAGACCGCTTGTTACACAAGAGATAATAAAATCGGTAATTCTTAACGCCTATAAATTCAAGGCGGCAAGCGCCGCGGCGCCTTCAAAGGACACCCCGAAAATGATATCGGAAAATCATTTTATAGAAAAGACAGTTGAGCGGGACAAGCTGTGGCTGATGCAGACTCCTCAAATTTTTCACGCAGATCTTTACAGAGCCGCTCTGCTGAACGCCGTTGAGAAAAAATTCGAGGGTACGGATGACTGCACCCTTGCCGAATTTGCGGGCTTTCCGGTAAAAGTCGTTGACTGCGGCTATGAAAACATAAAAATAACAACGCCTGTTGATATTAAGATAGCAGAGGCGATTCTTACCGAAAGAAAGAAGGAAAATGATAAATGACTGACCTTCGAATCGGCCACGGCTATGATGTTCATCGCCTTGTAAAAGGCAGAAAATTGATACTCGGCGGGGTTGATATCCCGTATGAAATGGGACTTGAGGGTCATTCCGACGCGGACGTGCTTCTTCACGCCGTCATGGATTCCCTGCTCGGCGCGGCGGCGCTTTATGACATCGGACATCACTTTCCGGACAGCGATAACGCTTATAAGGATATCGACAGCCGCGTACTGCTAAGACACGTTTGCTCCCTTCTTGCAGAAAATAGTCTATGTGTTTCGAATATCGACTGCACAATTATAGCACAAAGACCGAAAATTTCGCCCTACATAGATAAAATGAGAGAAAATATCGCAAGCGACCTTAAAACAGATATTTCAAGAGTAAACGTCAAGGCTACCACGGAAGAAGGACTCGGATTTACCGGAAATATGCAGGGTATCGCCTCACACGCGGTATCCTTGATATGTAAATGCCAAGAGTAGCGATAACAGCTTCGCCGCTTTGCGGCGAAGCTGAGATCTATATCAAGGCAAGACAATCCAACACTATACTTAGTACACATCCTTTATTTTCAAATTCAATTATCGGACGACTTACCGGATTTTCATTTTGCTGTCTGCCCTGATGTTATAATATGAACACAAAATAATCTTGTTACCGCCCGAAAAGCTCTTATATGAAAGGAAAAATTATGACTGTCATTTCCCCCTCGATTCTTTCGGCAAATTTCTCAAGGCTCGGTGAAGAGGTCGCCGCCGTTAAAAGTGCGGGCGCAGAATATCTTCACATCGACGTTATGGACGGCGCTTTTGTCCCCAACATTTCCTTCGGTGCGCCGGTTTATCGCTGCCTTCGGGGACTTTGCGACATGGTCTTTGACGTTCATCTTATGATAAACGAGCCGATAAGATATATTGACGACTTTGTTGCCGCCGGAGCGAATATTATAACCGTTCACTATGAAGCGGCCTCAAATGTTCGCGGCACGCTCGAATATATAAAATCGAAGGGGATAAGCGCCTCGCTTGCCATAAAGCCGAAAACATCGCCCTTGGTCCTTGACGAATTTGCAGATCTTTGCGACATGATACTGATAATGACGGTCGAGCCCGGTTTCGGCGGGCAAAAGCTGATTCCCGAAACCGTTGATAACATAAAATACGCCTCCTCTCTAAGAGAGCGAACGAAAAGCAAATTTCTTATCGAAGCCGACGGCGGAATAACTCCCGAAAACGCCAAAGTTGTCAGCGCCGCGGGAGCAGACGTCTTGGTTGCCGGCTCCTCGGTTTTTAAAGCCAAGGATTATAAAGCTGCCATTGACGCACTCAGATAAGCCGAGCTTTTGATAAATCCCGCCGTCCCTTCACTTTTGGCAATATGAAAGTCCCACAGGAGCATACCGTCGCGCTTCACGCGCGATGGTCTGTCTGTGGGATTCTTTTATGCTCATGGATACCGGTTCTTGAAGCGTCCCTTTTGAGTGTAAATTCAAACCTGCAATATTCGTTTTGAACACTGCTTACCGATATTGTTTCTCCGTGCGCTTCGATTATTGTGCGCGCTATAAACATCCCTAGTCCGACGCCCGTTTTATCCATGCCTCGGCTCTTATCCGCTTTATAGAAGCGCTCGAAAACGAATGGGAGATCCTCGGGCGGGATGCCGATTCCCTCATTGTAAACCGAAAAATGTATTTTTTTGTCCTTGACGTGAGAACCGATTTTCAAAAGACCGCCTTCCTTTGAAAACTTTATCGCATTGTCAACAATATTGTAAACTATCTGATTTATCGCGTCCTTATCGGCAATTGCTATCATGTTGTCCTCGTCGAAGTCGAACTCCACCTCAAGCTTTTTGTCATCGATTTTTTGCTCGAATGAGAAGAGCGTCTGACGGGCGAGCTCACATATATCAAAAGGGGCCATGCTGAATTTTCTCTCGCCCGCCTGAATACGTGAAAGGTCAAGAAGCGCGTTTACAAGCCTTGCAAGTCTTCTGACCTCGTTGCCGATAATGCCTAAATAATGCTCGTATTTATCCGGAGGTATCGCTCCGGCAAGCATTCCGTCCACAAAGCCTCCGATTGCCGTCATAGGAGTCCTGAGGTCGTGCGAAACGTTGGCAAGAAAGGTTCTTCTTGTCTGTTCGAGAGTTTCAAGATCGGCTGCCATATTGTTAAACGCCACCGCAAGGGCTGATATCTCGTCGTTTCCGGTAACAGGAACCCTAACGTCAAAATGCCCCGCCGCAAATTCCTTTGCCGCTTTGCTCATTTCGCGCAAGGGCTTGGCTATTTTCTCGCTTATAAAATAGCTTGCAATTATTGCGGCAATCATGACCCACATGGACACCATCATTATCGTCTGTATTGTCCTTGTAACGTATGATACGGCATAATCCGCCGACAGGCAGGCAATAACTATTCCTTCCGCTTCACCCGACTTTGAACCTATTGGCTGTGCGAATATATAATGCTTGCCGTCAAGAATGCCGCCAAGGTCGCCTTCAAAGCTTCTTTCCCCGCCGTCTATAATACTGCTTGCAATTTCGGGCGAAAGATTACCGTGAAAATAAGTCTCGGTGGCGCCCTCGTTTGATATTACCCTTCTTCCGTTAGTGTCGGTTATCAGAACGTGAAGCTCGCTGATGTGTCTTGTAAGTGCCGATATATCCGCTTGAACCGAGGAATAATTGTTGAGCACATGGTCGTAAATGTCGGTGGTGCTGTCGGCAAGCTCGCTTTCTATGATATCGCTTACCGAATTTGCCGCTTGCGACAGGTCGTCCCTTGTCATTTGTTCGTTGTAGCTCTGTATCATGGCGGAAAGAATTATTGCAAGTATGACAAAGCTGATAAGAATAATCATACCGAACGCTACCATATACCTTGAAAACACACTCTTAAAAAGCATTTTTTCTCACTCCTTTACGCCGGTTTTTGTTTTCGAAATTAAACGCGTCAGAGATTGAACCTGAAGAGAACAACGTCTCCGTCCTTCATTACATAGTCCTTGCCTTCACTTCGGTAAAGTCCCTTTTCTTTTGCGGCATTTATGCTTCCCGACGCGACAAGGTCATCATACGCTACAATCTCAGCCCTGATAAATCCTCTTTCAAAATCCGAATGGATTTTCCCGGCTGCCTGAGGCGCTTTTGTGCCTTTTTTTATTGTCCACGCTCTGACCTCTTTGGGTCCCGCCGTCAAAAAGCTTATAAGACCGAGCAGTGAGTACCCCGCTTTAATAAGCTTTGTAAGTCCGCTTTCGGCAATGCCCATGTCCTCAAGGAACACCTTTTTCTCTTCATCGTCAAGAAGCGCTATTTCCGCCTCGATTCCGGCGCAAATAGCGACAACCTCGGCGTTTTCGCTGTCCGCGAAATTCTTTACGTCAAGATACGCCTTGTTATTTTCATAGCTTCCGTCTGCCTCATCCTCCGATATATTGGCAACGTATATGACGGGCTTTAATGTAAGCAGCCCGAAGGAAGAGGCAAGCGCCTCCTCTTCTTCGGTCATTCCCGCAAGCGTTCTTGCGCTTTTTCCCTCACCGAGAACCGAGTATATCCTCTCTAATAAATCAAGCTCGCCTGCAAGGGTTTTGTCAGTCCTTGAAGCTTTTCTGACTCTTTCAAGGCGCTTTTCCACGACCTCAAGGTCGGAAAGTATAAGCTCTGTATTTATTGTGTCAAGGTCACGTAGCGGGTCGATATCGCCGTCAACGTGCACAATATTCGGGTCCTCAAAGCAGCGCACAACGTGAACTATCGCGTCGACCTCTCTGATGTGACCGAGAAATTTGTTTCCGAGTCCCTCTCCCTTTGAAGCGCCCTTGACAAGCCCCGCAATATCTACAAACTCAATTACCGCGGGAGTGTATTTTTCGGGATTATACAGCCCCGCAAGCCAGTCGAGCCTTTCGTCGGGCACCGCAACCACCCCGATATTCGGGTCGATGGTGCAGAAAGGATAATTTGCCGATTCGGCTCCCGCGTTTGTTATTGCGTTAAAAAGGGTGCTTTTTCCCACGTTGGGCAGTCCCACAATCCCAAGCTTCATAATTTAAACCTCCCGCCGCAACAGCGCGGCATATATTTATGACTTTTATTCTTTCAATTAATTATAATACATTTTTGAAAATATTACAATAGTTTTTTTAAGTCATCAAATATTTACGTCTATCACATAAATTTCACAAATACATCATGACTTTGACATACATTTCCTCTATAATAATTATGAACATAGTTTACAACTTAACGAACTTAACATTTATAGTTGACAGAACGCAATATATATGGTACAATATATACAAGGAACAAATACACATTACAGGAGGATCAAACAATGGGAACCAAACTGCTTGTTATCGACGACGACGTCAACATCTGCGAATCACTTAAACTTTACCTTGAAAACGAGGGGTATGAGGTAAAATGCGCCTCAGACGGCTTTGAAGGCGTAAATTACTTCAAAATGTACGAGCCGGATCTTGTTCTTCTTGATATTATGCTTCCCCGCAAGGACGGCTGGCAGGTCTGTCGGGAAATTCGTGAGGTCTCCTCAAAACCCATCATAATGCTTACCGCAAAGGGCGAGGTTTTTGACAAGGTGCTCGGACTTGAGCTTGGCGCCGACGACTTCATGGTCAAGCCCTTTGATTCCAAAGAGCTTTCCGCAAGAATCAAGGCGGTGCTTCGCCGGTACAATTCCCGAGACAATGACACCGACGATGAGGTCGTTAAATTCGACAACATCGAAATAAGCCACCAAAAGTATGAGCTCAAGCTCAGGGGCAAGAGCGTTGATATTCCTCCCAAAGAGCTTGAACTGCTTTACTTCCTTGCCTCAAACTACAACCATGTTTTCTCAAGAGATCAGCTTCTTGACAAGGTGTGGGGCTTTGACTACCTCGGCGATTCAAGAACGGTGGACGTACATGTAAAGAGACTGCGTGAAAAGCTTGAGGGCGTTTCAGACAAATGGGTGCTTAAAACCGTTTGGGGAGTCGGATACAAGTTCGAGCTGCTCCAATAAAGCGGCAAACAGTCCCGAGAAAAGCAGTGCAATAATTTATTTTTAACCTAAATTTTTAACCTAAAACCCGACCGAAAAGACAAGCTTTTGGGCTTTCCATCGGTCGGGTTTTCATGCTTATAAAGAATTCAACAGCAATCGGTTATTTATCGTCTTTTTTCTTTATATGCACCGCCGCAATGGCAAGAGATATAACTATTGCCAAAATTGCCGCGATAAACACAACATATATAATAATTTTTCCGTAAAGCGGCTGACTGTTCATTACGGCGTTATTACTTGTTTCATTGTTTTCGCCGTTTGAGCCGCCGTTACTATTATTGTTGCCGTTATTATTGTTGTTATTGCTATCGTTGTTATTGTTGTTATTATCTCCCGATTGCGAGCCGTCCTGTTCCCCGTCCTCGGTGTTGTTTTGGGAATCGTCTTTTTTGTCGTCTGTGTCAGAGTCCTCGCCCGATTCTTCTCCTTTATTGTCTACGGCGGCAAGCGTTATTTCATTTTCGACCTCGGATGTCTCGCTTAAAGCGCCGTCAAAGAGCAAAAGGCTTTCCTTTGCAACAGCGGATATAACGCTCTCCTTGTCGCTTTTTGATATATTCTCGAAGGTAAGAGTGATATCAAGCGTTTTGGGAAGAATGCTTGCATCCCTTGAAAGCAGTCTGAAAACGCCGCCCGTCGTGTTGTAAAGAACGCCTGTATCCGAATTTATATCGACCCCCGCAAGCTTTAAAAGCTCACTGTCAAATCCGATATTAACAAACAGATCGCAAAGCTTATTTGCATTTTCAATTTTTGCCCTAAAAAGTATTTTACCCTCGTTTGTACTCTCGGTCTCGGTTACCATTTGACCGAGAGTCGCCTTACTGCTTTTTGAATAAAAATATTCATCCTTTTGCACTATTGTTCCGGTATATTCATTATTCCACGCTTTTATCTTATTGCCAAGCGCGCTGACATGCTCGCTTGCGATGATTTCGTGTCCTTTTGCCGAGGGGTGAACGTCAAGGTGCCGCACGTCTTTGAAATTTCCCGAGGCAAGGTCGTTTACATATACCTTTTCGGAAATATCCATAAGAGTAAGCTCAAAGGAGCCGTCAAAATAGCTGTCGACATTCACCACGCCGAAATTGTCCACCGGATACTCGGCAAGCTCAAGCTCTATAACCTCGTTAAAATAGCAAAGCCATTCGTTTGCAAGCGTATGGAGATTCCCTATTAAAATATCATGCTGACCAAGAAGGGGTACCGTCAGTTTGTACACAAAATCGGCGTCGGGCGCGGTATTAGGTATAGTGGTAAGCAGTATCTCGGCGTCGGGGTTGAGGCTTGAAATATACGTTATCAGCTCCTTTGCCTCTTTTGAATATACCTTTGCCGCCTCGTCCACGGCGCTGTCAATAGTGTCGCTGACAAGAAACTTAATAATTTCGGTATAGCTTATATTTGACAGCTGTGAAAGCACAGCTTGCGGATTACTTGTATCAATATCAAAGTAATCCTCAAACACCTTTTTCAGAGCTTGCAGAAAATTGTTTCCCCCGATGCTCAGCATTATAAGATCTGCGCTCTTTGCCCCTTTTTGCTCTCTCGAACCGCTTGTTTTGAGCTTTCTCATAAGATCGGATACGGTATCTCCGTCATGTCCGTAATTTGCATAGTCAATACTATACTTTGTCTGCTCTTCAAGCGCACGGGCAACCAAGGCTCCGTAGGCAAGGGGAGAAGGTACGCCGTTTTCCGAGCCCTCAAGTCCGTAGCCTCTTGCAATTGAATCACCTAAAACCACAACGCTCAGCTTTTGATTTTCACTGTCGTATATGCGATTCATATTCCTTACATATATGATATAATTTTCAAGACAGAGCAGGTCAATAAAGTCTATATCCCCGTCTTGATTTACATCGCAAACGCTGTCCGGCGACAGCTTTAAAAGCAAGGTGTCAATAAGCGCTTCTGTATCGAGAGCGTTTACTATCCCGTCGCGGTTGCAGTCGCCAAGCGGCGTTATGCTGCCTTCATTTATTTTCACAGGCGCTCTGTCAAGCTCAAAGGAAATAAAGGACGCGTCGGCAAGAATTATTTTTATTGTGTTTTCGTTTGATACAAAGCTTATTTCAAACCTTATTTTCTCGGCGCCTTCAAGCTTTATTTCAACTCTGTTTTCATAGCCCCTGTAAATACAGTATATTCCGACCTCCCTTTTGTTGTTATTGCCGTCAACAAGGTATACTTTTAAAAGAGCGTCCGAAAACGAAGAAGAAAAAGAAAAGTCAGTTGAAACGTATGCTGTAAAATACTCCGAGCCCTTCGGAATATTAACTGTACAAAAGCCGCCGTTTTTGGCGTTAAAGCATACGCTGTGATTGCAAATATCCCTGTCGTTTCGTATTCTTTTTGAAAAACTGCCGTCTGTAACCGTAGAGGTTATGACGTTTTTCTCGGCGTATGAAATAACAGACCGGTTTTCAAGGTATTTTCCGACAAGCCAATTTGGTGCGTTTTCTACTCTTATACGGCTCATTGCAGGCAGCGCCTCAAAGCCGTAAGAGATTATCGCGCGGGCAGCCGCGCTTTTATCGTTTGTAAGCGTCCTTTCAAGCGAAAGATAAATTTCAATCGCCCGCTCTATAAAAGACGCCGCCGCATCGCTGTCCGGTATCCATTTTTCCTTTTCATATCTGCCGTTTTCAAAATACTGCTTTCCCGACAAGTATGAAGAGGTGGGCTTGCCCGTGACTATGTAAGTTTTATACAAATCATCCTGTCCGGTATCCGCCTTTATCGCCTGATACACGACCTCGTTTACCTTGTAGGGCAGGTCGATATCCTCCAAAAGCAGCAGAGATTCTATAAAATCGTCGCTTTTTTCGGCGTTTGCGGTTAAAAAGGAGGGAAAGGAGGAAAAAAGTATTGCGGCGGTGATAATAAAAAGCAGGAATTTTTTCATACTTGCGACAATGCCTTTCTGTAAATTGTCCGAAAAAACCGTCGGTTTTTCGAAATTTCTCTTTAAAAATAATCTCTTTTATTCCATTATATCATTTTGAGGTGAGTTAGTCAAGCCCGATTTAGCTCACAAGCCGCAAAGAAAAAGATTATTTCGGGCGATTTTAACAAAATTTATATTGAAAAAGAACATCTCATCGTGTATAATAATAAAAAACTGTTTTTGGAGGTACTTTATATGAAGTACAGGAAATTCGGCAAGCTGGGAATAGAATGTTCAGCCTTCGGTATCGGCTGTATGCGCTTTCCCATGGAGAAAAACGAAAAGGGTGAAAATGTTGTCAATCAGAAAATTGCAAATGAAATCCTCCATACAGCCATTGATAACGGCGTAAACTACATAGACACAGCCTATGTTTATTCTGACAGGCAGAATGAAAAGGCGGTGGGTATCGCGCTTCAGGGCGGATATCGGGAAAAGGTGAGAATTGCCACAAAGCTTCCTATATGGGACGTTAACAGCAAGGAGGACATGTACAGGCTGTATGAAATTCAGCGCACCAATCTGCAAACCGACCGCATAGATTTTTATCTCATCCACGCTCTTAACCGCGACCAATGGCGCAGAATGCGCTCCCTCGGCGTTCGGGAATTTCTTGACGACCTGAAAGCTCAAAATAAGATTTCTTACGCCTGCTTTTCCTTCCACGACAACTACGAAGCGTTTGAGGAGATTTTGAACGACTACGATTGGGACATGTGTCAAATACAGTTTAACTATATGGATATCCACAATCAGGCAACTATAAAAGGGGTCGAGCTTGCGGGAAAGAAGAATATTCCGATAGTCATAATGGAGGGGCTCCAGGGCGGTCGCCTTGCAAACGTCCCCGCCTCGGTAAAAGCGGTGTTTGACAGCTATCCCGTAAAGCACACTCCCGCAGAATGGGCGTTTCGTTGGCTGTGCAACTTCCCTCAGGTGGGAACGGTGCTTTCGGGCGTCACAAACTTGGAGCAAACCTATCAGAATCTTGAAACCTTTGACAAAACCGGAGTTAATATCATGACTCCCGAAGAGCTTGCAATTGTCGATAAGGCAAGAGAAGAATATATGCACAGAATAAAGGTGGGATGTACCGGCTGCAGATACTGTATGCCCTGCCCTGTGGGAGTGGATATTCCCGGAATTTTCGGCACTTGGAACGAGTCTTATAAGTTCAGAGACGATATTGCACAAAACGGTCATTACAGGCGTATTGTAAACGACGGGCACGGTCAGGACAAATGCGTATCCTGCGGAAAATGCATGGAAAAATGCCCGCAGTCGATACAAATTCCCGAAATGCTGAAAATTGCCGACAGTGAACTTAGATGAAAAATTATCAAACAGAGCTTGACAGGCTTATTTCTTCACTTGAAGGTAAGCCGAGTCTGCTTTTGCATAGCTGCTGCGGTCCTTGCAGCAGCTATGTTACAGAGTACCTTGCAAATTATTTTGACATAACGCTCTATTATTTCAACCCATGTATTTACCCCGAGAGCGAGTATATAAGACGGCTTGACACCCAAAAGCGCCTGCTTGACATCACCGGTCTTGCGCGACTTGATGAGGGTGAATATGACCATGAAAGCTTTCTTAAGCTTGTCAGGGGATTTGAACATCAGCCGGAGGGCGGAAAAAGGTGTGAAATATGCTTTTATCAGCGGCTTGTCGCCACGGCAAAAAGAGCCGCAGAGAACAACTTTGACTATTTTGCAACCACTCTCACAGTCAGTCCGCACAAAAACGCCGAGCTTTTAAACAGCATTGCAGAAAAGGTCGGGGAGCGCTTCGGAGTTTCTCACCTGCCCTCGGATTTTAAGAAAAAAGAGGGCTACAAACGCTCGGTCGAGCTTTCGAAAAAATATAATCTTTACAGACAGAGCTACTGCGGCTGTGAATTTTCAATGGCGCGCGAGGTAAAAAACAAGGAGGAGTGTTGTGATGGAGAAAAATAATATTATTGCCGGATACGTGGTGCAGTCAGAGCTTAAAAATGTAAGCCTTGAGGACGCGCGCTCGCTTGATATAATAAATATCGCTTTCGGTCACTGCAAAGACGGCAAAATAAGCTTTAATAACGAAATCGACCTTGAATATACAAAAAATATTCGCGCTATGAACCCGAAGATTAAAATCCTCCTTTCTGTCGGCGGCTGGGGGAGCGGCGGATTTTCACCCATGGCGGCAAGCGGCAAAAGCCGTCTTTCCTTCGCCCTTTCCTGCCTCGATTTTGTCAAAAAACATTCTCTTGACGGGATTGATATCGACTGGGAATATCCCTGTATAGACTGGGCAAATATCGAAGCTTCTCCCGATGACAAGCATAATTTCACCCTCATGCTCGCGCAGATAAGAGAGGTTTTCGACAATTCGGGAATACCCTCGCTTATGCTGACTATTGCCGTCGGAAACGACAGATATTTTATTGATAATACCGAGATGGATAAGGTTCAAAAATATCTTGACTACGTTTCAATTATGACTTATGATATGCGCGGCTGCGGCGACTCCTTCACGGGACACCACACAAATATCTTCCCCTACGACGACGCCGTAGCGCATAGAGGAATACGAAGCGTTTTGCACTCAGTGGAAATATACAGCAAAGCCGGTGTGCCTCTTGATAAGATAGTTATCGGCGCGGCGTTTTACTCAAGAATGTGGAAAAACGTCAAGGACAACGGTAGCAAACACGGGCTTTGCTGTCCCGCAGAGCCCGGGAATTACGGTCCGGGTTACGGTGAGCTTAAAGCCTCCTTTATAAACAAAAACGGCTATATTGAGTATTACGACAAAACAGCCGGCGCGCCCTACCTTTTTAACGGTTCGGATTTCATTTCTTACGACAATGAACACTCGATTAAGGAAAAATGCCGCTTTGTCAAAAATTACAACCTGCTCGGGATAATGTATTGGGAGCATTCCTGCGACAGCACAAGAAAGCTGCTTAAAGCGCTAAAAGAGGGTATGCGGGAGTAGTGTGCAAAAGCCGTAAAATAGCAACTAAAAAGCAGCCAAAAGCGACAATTCTGTCGATATTTGGCTGTTTTTAGTATGTACAGGATGTGTAGGGTGCGGCGCACTTTTTACTTTTCGATAACGGTATCCAAAGCGCCGTCTCCGTCTATATCGACTATTGCGATATCGCCCTTTGAGACTTCCGTCTCAAAGGTGCCGTTTCCGTCGGTGTCCATGTAGACTGTATCCACAACGCCGTCGTCGTTTGTGTCCACAAGAACCGTGTCTATTTTTCCGTTACCCGAAACGTCTGTAAGCACGGTTTCAAAACTGCCGTTATGATCTTTATCGACATAGATGGTGTCCGCCTTGCCGTTGCCGTTGGTATCGGCAAATATTTTATCGAATTTTCCGTCTCCGTTCGTATCCACAAGCAGGGTGTCCTTTTTTCCATCTCCGGTTGTATCTATTGACATTTTATTTATCTTTTTCTTTTTCATTGCATTCTCCGTTTCCGCAATACTGCATATTATCAAAATGATATAGTAATTGTATAACATATTTGTTAAAGCCGTATGAACATAACTCACATGGCGGCAAATTTTATTCACAAAAAAAAGAATGCACAAAATACGACAATTCCTTTAAAATATGTGTTGTTTTTAATCGATGATTGTGCTATAATCATACAGGTGCGTTTTTTGAACCGAAAATAAAACAGTTTAAATATATTTTGGAGGAAATATGACATTAAGCGCAAGATATGCCGCTCTGAAGAAAAAAGTCGGCGGCAACAGAGAGATAGGGCGATATGAAGACACCTTCGGTCAGCCCTTTGAAGAGCAGATGAACATTACACCTATTAACAAGATGAACAGGCGTATTCTCTCACAGGTGGAATTTGCAATTTCCCTTTCCAAAAGTCTTGAGGGCAAATACGACTCACTCGTGGAAAAGGCTCTTGACTTTCTTGAAAATGCGATGGAAAAAGAGGGCGTGCTGACCAACGCGGTCTGCACCGAGGCGGAAGAAATACTTCTTCCCATGTCGCAAGAGGCAAAGGAATACAAGCTGATCCTTGCCGGACACGCTCATATTGACATGAACTGGATGTGGAGCTGGCACGAAACTGTCGCCGCCACTCTTGCCACATTCCGTACCATGCTTAAAATTATGGACGAGTACCCGGATTTCTGCTTCTCACAGTCTCAGGCGGCGGTTTATAAAATCGTCGAGGACTTCGAGCCTGAGATGATGGAGAAAATAAAGGAGCGCATAAAAGAAGGCAGATGGGAGGTAACGGCAAGCGCATGGGTAGAGACGGACAAAAATATGCCCTCAACCGAGTCTCTTATAAAGCACATTAAATACACAAAAAATTACATGGCGGAAAAATGGGGCGTTGATCCCGATTCGCTTGAGGTTGACTTTTCTCCCGACACCTTCGGTCACAGCGCAAACCTGCCCGAAATAGATATTGACGGCGGCGTAAAATACTATTATCACTGCCGCGCCCTTGACGGCAATCAGGCACTGTATCGCTGGAAGGGACCTTCCGGCAAGGAAATGCTTTGCTACCGCGAACAGCACTGGTACAACAGCGGTATCACGCCGAAAATCGGACTTGCGGTATTTGACATTTCAAGTCGCTGTGCGGGCTTTAAAACCGGACTTGTGGTCTACGGTGTGGGCGACCACGGCGGCGGACCCACAAGGCGCGACGTTGAGACGGCGCTTGAGATGATGAGCTGGCGGGTATTTCCGACAATAAAATTCGGAACCGTGAGAGAATTTTTCCATGAAGCCGAGGCTGTACGGGATATGCTGCCTGTTGTTGACCATGAAATGAACATGATGTTCCCCGGCTGTTATACCACTCAAAGCCGCATAAAGCTCGGAAACAGAAAAAGCGAGGCGGCATTTGCCGACGCCGAGGCACTTTCCGCTCTGGCAAAGCTTGCCGTAAAAAGAGAGGCTCGCACAAAAGCGCTTGAAAGGTCATACCGCAACGTCCTCTTTACTCATTTTCACGACATTTTAACAGGCTCCTGCGTTCAGGACAGCCGTGAGCACGCAATGGGACTTTACTCCGAAGCTCTTGCCCTTGCAAATAACGAGTATCTGGGCGCTATGTCGAAAATATCGGAGGCTACCGACACCTCAATGATAGTCACCGAGCATGATATAAGGTCTCAGTCAGAAGGAGCGGGCGCCGGATACGGTCTTAACAATTTCGGCGGAAAGCCCGCCTCGGAGAGCGGAAACGGACCTGTTAGAATCTACACGGTCTTTAATCCCACCTCGGTTGACAAAAATGAGAATGTTGAACTCACAGTCTGGGACTACCCTGCTGACATGCACAACATAGAGCTGACAAATGAAAACGGCGATGTTGTTGAATTTCAGCTTCTTAGCCACCGTCCTGAAGCGTATTGGGACCACAGGTACTTTAAACTGCTTGCCAACGTTAAAGCTCCGGCATTGGGATATATAACTCTTGTTATAAGACCGAAAGAAATCGAGTCGTATCCTGTCTACATTCGCACTCATACCTCAAGCAACAAGCCAAATGAAAACATAATCCTTGACAACGGCATAATTCGCGCCGAATTTGACTATATGAACGCTTCCCTTGTCTCGCTTATCGACCTTGAAAGCGGAAAAGAATACATCGAGAGCGGCAAGAGCGCCTCCTTTGTTCTTATCGACACCGAGTCCTCCACCTCAAACGCATGGAACATAGGAAAATATCAGAAAATCACGCCGGTAACGCATATTACTAAGATAAACGGCGGCGGCGGAAATCTTAGAAGCACGCTTTACTTCGAAGCCTCGGTAATGAGCAGTAAAATAAGGGCGGAAATTTGCCTTGACAAAGGCGCGCGCCACTTTACAATTAATTCGACCGTCGACTGGAAAGAGGTCGGTGGAGAAAGCGTTCCGGTGCTCGGATATGCGCTTCCCCTCTCATACCGCGCGAATGACTACCTTTACGACATACCGGCAGGCACAATAAAGCGTAAAGCAATGGATCTTGACGTTCCCGCTCTTTCCTTTGCAATAGCTCTTGCGGACTCGGGAAGAAGCGCGGGATTTGTGAACGACTGCAAGTACGGCTATAGGGCAAGAAAGGACGGAACTCTTATCTCAACTCTTATTAACAGCGCCACCTCTCCCGACAGCTATCCCGAAAGAGGTATTCACAAATTTGCTTTGAGCGTAGGTATTTTTGAAAGCAACCCCAAGCTTATGTGTGACACCGCAACCTCAATATGCAGAAAGCTGAGCTATATTTCGACAACCTCCCACAAAGGTTCTCTTCCCGCATCCGGCTCGCTCCTTGAGTTCACCTCGGACAGCGCGGTTCTCTCTGCCGCGACTATTGCCGACGACAACAGCTCGCTCCTGCTTCGCGTATTCTCTGTCGGTGAGACAGACGGCTCCTTTGAGATAAAATTTGAAAAAGGAATTAAGACCGCCAGCGCCGTAGACTACCTTGACAGGGCTGTCAGTAAGCAGGTGTGCGTAAAAGGCGATTCCCTTTGCGCCGACATCGGCAAGTTTGAAATTGTTACTCTTAAAGTAGGGTTTTAAGGGCGTGCAAAATGGTTGATATAACACGACTGTTTATAAGCGTTCTGCTGCTCTTTATTCTGATTATCCCGGGCTTTCTATTAAGAAAAGCGAGACTTGCTCCGAATACTCTGCCGCAGGGGCTTTCAAACACGGTGCTTTACGTGCTTCAGCCCGCAATGATAGTAGTTGCCTTTATCAGACCGTATGACGGCAGCGTTATAAAAACCGCGCTCGGAGTTCTTGTATTTTCATTTGCGCTTCACGGGCTGTTTTGCCTTCTCTCGCTTCTCTTTTTCAGAAAATGCCAAGAGTCTTTGAAAAAAGTTTACCGCTTCGGAGCAATCTTTTCAAATGCGGGATACATGGGAATCCCGCTGATTATGGCGATTCTCGGAGACGACGCGGCAATTTATGCTTCGGTGTACATAATCGGCTTCAATTTTTACTGCTGGTCGGTGGGATGTATGATATACAGCGGGGACAAATCGTATGTATCGCCCAAAAAAATGTTTATTAACGCGGCGACAGTTCCGACCTATATCGGCTTGCTTATATTCCTGTTGCCCATTGACTCATACGTACCCTCGGTAGTGGTGGAAGCGCTTGAAATGCTGCGCGAATGTGTGGCTCCTATGTCAATGATGCTTGTCGGAATGCGGCTTGCTGACATGAAGCTTCGGGGTGCGTTCAGCGACACCAGGTTCTTTCTTTCAATAGGACTGCGCCTTATTGTCTTCCCGATAATAGCATGGCTTGTCATGAAGGGCGTGGCGCTTGCAGGACTTTACTCTGACGTCACCGCAATGTCGGTGGTTCTAATCTGCGCGGCAACGCCCGCCGCAACAGCGACCTCCATGTTTGCGGAAAAATTCTCGGGCGACGCTGTGACCGCAGGCAAATTAGTCTCGGTAAGCACAATTCTTTCGGTTGTCACAATGCCTCTTGTGGCGCTGCTTCTTAAAATATAAGCCGACAAATATCAAAACGCCGTATCCGTAAATCAAACCCTCGGCGCCCGAAACGCGCCGCAAAACAGCGGCGCACGATAAAGGGCGCCGAGATGTAATTTTCACTCAGCGCCGCTATATAATCACATAATATTGTATTATTATTTTCTTCCCGTTGAGCCGAAACCTTTGTTACCCCTTGACGTCTCGTTAAGCTCTTCGACCTCATTAAAGCTTGCAAAAACGCAGGGCGTTATCACAAGCTGCGCTATCCTTTCACGCGGCTCAATGTATCGTCTTTCCTTGCCGTGATTGTGCATTGCGACCATTATTTCACCCCGATAGTCGCTGTCAATGACTCCCACCTTGTTTGCGGGAGCAAGGTCGCGTTTGCAGGCAAGTCCGCTTCTTGCAAACACAAGTCCGACGTACCCCTCGGGTATCTCGACGGCTATTCCGGTTCTTACAAATACGGTGCTGTCGGGGTCTATTTCTATATTTTCACTTGTGAGGGCATAAAGGTCTGCTCCCGCGGAAAGCTTGGTGCCGTATGTGGGTATTATTGCGTCAGGGGCGAGCTTTTTGATATTTATATCCATTATTTTTACCTTTCTTTAAGGAGTTTTTATGAAATTATTTAAATCAAAAGCGGAAAAAGAGCTTGAAAATATCATAGGCGATATCAAAATCAACCTCTCAAACAACTACAAGGAGCCCGCTCACAAGGCGAGAATGAAGCTTAAAGATAGAGCGGAAAATCTGTACAAGGCGGGCGAAATATCGGAAAATACATATAAAAAATATATAAAAATTTACGAAGAGTACACAGTTATGATGAAAGACTATCACCACTGACGCACATATTTACAATTTTTGCAAGAGCCTTAAGATTTTCGCCGACTATTCGGGCAAATTCGAGTTGACATCTCGCTCTGTCGAGGTTTTGCCCCTCTCTTGAAGTTTTAAAGTATACGTCGCCGGCAAGATAATCGGCAAGAAAACGCATCCCGAGCTCGAGCGCGATAAGCTTTACCGAAAAAGGCAAAAGCTCCTTTTCCCTCTCGGTTATAAAATCTTTTGCAGAAAGCATAAAGCCTTTTATAAACGCCTCGGCGTTCTCAAAATTCAGCCCCACGAGCAACAAATCTTTTTCGTCCTCGGCGGCGGTGTTCGCGGCGCTTCTCAAAGCGTCTCCGAAATCGTAAAGAAGAGAGCCGGGCATCACGGTGTCAAGGTCAATAACGGCAAGCAGCTTTCCGCTCTCTCTGTCAAAAAGCACGTTGTTTATTTTTGTGTCGTTGTGTGTCACCCTGCACGGTATTTCTTTGCTTTCAAGGGCGTCTGTGACAATCGACAGCTCTTTTGACAAAGAGTTTATGTATTCCATCTCTTTTTTGACCTTATATGCTCTGCCGCAGATATCGGCTTTGTATGCACTCAAAAGATCGGCGTACCTTTTTGGCGTGTTATGAAAATCCGGAATGGTCTCATAAAGCTCCCTTCCGTCAAAATCGGACAGCAGTCTTTGAAAATCTCCGAAGCCGTACGCCGCGCCGTATAAAAGCTTCGGGGTAACGGCGTCATAGGAAATTGAGTTCTTTATAAGCTTGCAAACTCTGAAATATTCCCCATCCCCGGTTTTATAAAAGCTGCGCCCGTCTTCGGTGAGAACCACGCTCAGGGTTTCGCGCTCGGGGTCTCTGCCTTCTTTTTTCAGCTTGACTTTAAGAAAATTTGTGACCTTCAAGATGTTGCTCATGAGCTTTTCGGGCTCTTTGAAAACATTTGTATTTATCCTTTGTATGATATAATCTCCGGATATATACGTGTCGTTTATATGCCCGTTGCCGTAAGTAAGCGCGGGCGTAGCTATACCGTATGCCCGAAGCACTTCATTTTCTATTCCCATTTTACATTTCCTTTCGGGTGTTTATATTTGATATTATAACGCCAAAAAGGTGTAATGTCAATTGCATTTTTTATCATTGACAGATAAAGAATATTGTGATATAATTTACTTACAAATTTACGGCAAAAAGAAAAGAACTTGGAGGTAACAATGAAAAAATTCATAAAATCTCTCTTAATTGCCCTGCTTGCGGCTCTTATGCTTGTCGGCTGCGGCACAAGCAACAATAAAGTCGATACGACAACCTCGGGCGAGGATAACGCCAATACGCCGGCGGTCTATGACGAAAACGCCGAGATAACCATTGAATATGACGGTGAGACCGCCACCGGAGAAGGCTCCGCAGAGCTCACCGTATCAAAGGCTTACAGCACCTCAAAGACCATTAAGATAACCATTCCCGAAACACAGCATTATCTTGCGGTTACCATTGCGAAGGATGTGCTCGAAGAATCGATAGTATATCTTAAAAACAGCGTGCTTACATACAAAATTCCCGACTTTACAAGAAGCTATCCCACCGAAATGAGGCAAAAAGGATGCATTATAAGCGCCCGTATACCGACAGTAAGCGAGCTTACCGCAACTCACAACATCGCACTTAACACATGCGACCTTACTACTGCAAAAAATACTTATCCTCACGCGGTGACAAGCAATACAAACAGCGCCGACGCCGAATGGATGGCAAGAAACATAATCGACGGATTTGTACAGAACAACGGTCACGGCACGTATCCTCTGCAGTCATGGGGTCCCAACGATAACGTCACGAAAAAGGACTATATCAAAATCGACTTCGGTCACGATGTGTCTGTAGAACAGCTTGTGCTTTACATACGCGCCGACTTCCCTCATGACGGATACTGGGACAGCTGCACGATCCAGTTCTCCGACGGAACTACGCAGGACATAACAATGACAAATTCACCGAGAGCTCAGAAAATCACAATCGACGGCGGCAAGGTGACCTCTTCCCTCACCTTCACAAATTTCAACAAAGCCGCCGCAAGCACCGGCGTTTGGTGCGCATGGATTGAGCTTCAGGTTAACGGAAGCGAAATAATGGATTAAAGAATTATAGATTCGGGGCTGCCGCAAAAGCCGATTTGCGACAGCCCCGCGCTTTTTTGCCAGCTTTTGAATAATTGAGCTAAGGGAAAAGCGCTGTAACTTATTACAAGTCGACCGGTATTTCCTTTCCGAGGTCGAAAGCGTAAATGCTTGTGCTTTCAACCTTTTTTCCGGTTATTTTTTCAACCGAGGCTTTATAATACATAAGCTGATATTTGTACTCGGACACAATATCTTTTTCGGCGTTTTCGCCGTAAGCGCGGTCGGTTTTATAGTCGATTATCTTGTACGAGCCGTTTTTTGTCTCGAAAAAGCAGTCTATAACCCCCTGCACAAGCACCTTGCTGTCGGCGCTTTTATAAAGCTCGCGGTTCTTTTCGGAGAGCTCCTCCGCCTTCATCTGAACGTTAAAGCGATATTCCCTGCAAACTCTTTTTGAGTTTTTAATCTCATTGTAAAGCTCCGATTTAAAAAACGCTTTAACTTTATCAAGATAAATCAGCGCGGCGTGCCTTTGGTCAATGTATTTTTCCTCTGTAAGTCTTTGAATTTCGCTTTCAACGCCGTACCTTTCCACTCTGTCAAAATCGCAAAACTGCATAAAAACGTGCGTGGCGGTTCCTCTTTCGGCTCCGGTCGCCTTTTTTTCGCCCTGCAAAAAGTCGGGAGTATCCTTGACGCTTCTTTTCATCACGTCCTGCTCTTCATCAAGTATTTCGGGATAAAGCGCCGAGACAGCAAGCTTTGAGGGAAGCCCCATCTCCGCCTTCCAAGGGTATTCAAATTCTATCGCCGATTTTATTTTTTCAAGCTTTTCAAGGTCAATTTTTTCGACCGCTTTTTCATCCTCGCTCTCACTTTGAATGGTGGCATTTTTTGCCAAGGTCGGGTCGTCCTTATCTATGTATTTTATCTCATAGCAGTCGTCCATGTCAAGGGAGGAAAGAATCCATTCAATGAAGCGCGGATTTTCGCTGTAGGCAAAGTATGACGGCGTGCCGCCTCTCTCCCTCTTGCACTTATTAAACAATTCTTCGGGGTTTTCCGCGGATGCGGTAAGGTAAAGCTTTTGCTTTGCACGCGTTAGGGCAACGTATAAAACCCGCATTTCCTCATCTATCAGCTTTTCGGTGACGCTTCGCGCGCTTGCTCTGCGCATAAAGGTATCGTATTTTATATACCCGCTCTCGTCGTGCATACGCAGCGTTATACCGAGCTCTCTGTCAACTATAAGATTGTCTTTTGCATCGGGATTATTAATCGTTCTTGAAAGGTCGCAAACAAAGCACACCGGATATTCAAGCCCCTTTGAGAGGTGAACTGACGTTATTTTTACCGCATTTTCCTTTTCGCTTTTGGATCTTGCTGTCTCTATTTCAATTTTTCCCGACCTTAATTTGCCGATGTACTTGACAAAATCCGAAAGGCAGCAGAAGGAATTTGCCTCAAAGGTGGCGGCAAGTGACAAAAAGCTTTCTATGTTTTCTGAAATCTCAAAGGAGCGCCCGCTTGACGCAATAAGAATTGCCTCAAAGGAAAGCTCACTCAAAATATACCTTATAAAATCGCAGACCGACATTTCCCTTGACCGTTTTCGAAAATCGTTAAGCAGGCTTAAAAAGCCCTTGCATTTGTCATAAAGAGCACCTTCTTTCTCTGTTTCGAGATATTTTACAAGGCATTTGTACACGCCTTTTTCACCCGAAAAGGAGAGAAGAGAGAGATTTTCAAGGGTAAAGCCGAAAAAGGGACTTGTGAGCCATGCACTAAGGGCTATGTCGTTTCTCGGATTGTCAAGACATTCGAGCATTGAGGAAAGCAGCATAATCTCCGGCTGTTCAAAAAGCTCTTTTTTGGTGTCGGATTTGTATTTTATACCGCGTTTTTTAAGCTCCGCGCCGTAAATCTCGGCAATTTTTTTGGTTTTGCGAAGCAGTATTGCAATATCCCCGGGATTTGTGCCGCTCTTTATCAGCTTTTCTATTTCCAGGGCGACATATCTTGCCTCGTTTTGCTCTCTTACCTTCGAGTCGCCCGAATTTACAAGGGAAATCGTGACCTTTTCGCTTTTTTCAAAATTGCTGTTTTTCTTAAATACCAAGGCGTCTTCCGGCAGGTACTTGACCCTTGCCCTGTCGTGCCTGAAAAGAGAACCGAAAACCATGTTTGAAAAATCAATTATATTTTTATCGCATCTGAAATTTTCGGTCAGAAATATTCTTATATTATCCTGTTTAACCTCGGGGTCGTAGTCGGAGTACTCCTCTCTGTATTTTGCAAAAAGCTCGGGCGCCGAGCCGCGAAAACCGTATATACTCTGCTTTATATCCCCCACCATAAACAGATTTTTATTTGCTATAGCGGAAAAGAGCGCGTCCTGCGTGCGGTTTATGTCCTGATATTCGTCAATATAAATCTCGGCAAAGCGACGCTTGATTTTTTCTGCCGCCTCGTTTTTGCCCGCGTTTTCGCAAAGCAGCTTGTAGGCGTATCTTTCAAGGTCGCTATAGTCAAGTATCGACCGTCTCACCTTTTCTTTTGTTATTTCCGTGTCAAAAAGCTTTAGCGTTTTATAAAGCTCGCGGCAGAATACAGCGCTCTTTTTAGCGCTTTTTTTGATACCTTCTTCACTTTGGGAAAAGAAATTCTTGCAGAATTTTTGCAGACTCGCTTTGTAATCGTTTCTTATTTTTTCATAATAAATATACTCTTCGTTTTTTTCCTTCATAGAGAACATTCTCATGAATTTATAATTTGTAAGAAGCGAGGAAATTTCACAATACTTTAAATTTTCAGTATTTGCAAGCGTTTTGAAATACTCTGCGTCGCTTTCAAAAACCTGCGCCTGAACAGAGTACGGCTCGCCGTACTCTCTTAAAAACCTTATTGCCCTCTCACAGCACGAAATAAAGTAAGCGCACATCGAAACAAGCATTGACTTTACTTTAGATAAATACTCCGAGCCGTCAATTCCACGCTCCGCGACCTGCAAAAGCCTTTCCTCGCTCTTTTCCACGTATTCCACCCCGTCGGGATAAGAGAGGAGCTTTTGATAATATTCAAGAAGCATTTCGGCAATTTTGCCGTCCCGAAGTGAAATAAAGTTTTCGACAAAGCGATTAAATTCCTCGGTGTCCTTCTCATAACGCGCCTCTATGACGTTTTCCATTATATTTTGGTATAACTGCGCGCACTCGGAAGAGCTTATAACCTTCATTGAAGAAGGCAGAGAAAGACTTTCGTGGAACTCTTTTATAAGGTCGAGACAAAAGCTGTGTATTGTGGAAATATGAGCGTTTTCTATCTCCGTAAGCTGTTTTCTGAGCTTTTTGTTTGAAATGTCCGAAGCGTACGCTTTGCTAAGCGCCGCCGATATCCTGTCCTTAAGCTCGCCCGCCGCGGCTTTTGTGAAGGTGACGACTAACATGTCGTCTATTCCGACGTTTTTTTCGGGATCAAGAAGGCTTTCAATAATTCTCCTTGTAAGAACGGCGGTTTTGCCGGAGCCTGCCGCGGCGCTTACTAAAATATTTGACACCGGAGCGGATATTGCAGCCCTTTGTCTGTCTGTAAATTTAATATCGGACATTTATTCATCCTCCCCCGCTTTTGCTCTTCGGCATATTGCCCTTACGTCGCAGTATTTGCAAACCTCGCTCTCATCAAGCGGCAAGGCGTCTGCAATTCCGCTTTTTATGTTTTGACCTATTTCGACAATCTTTGAAATAACCCGTTCCTTTATTTTTTGAAAATCATCCTCGCTTGCAAGATTTTTCAAATCCCGCCCGGCAAGGCTTCCGCTTTTGTCAAGCCTTACGGGTATGAAAAGTCCGTTAAGACCGGGCTCCATAGCCGAAAGCACGTCAATATCACTAATAAGAAGCCCGTTTCTTTTTATGCTCTTCATAACCTCATCCATTGCCGCCGCAACATCCTCAGGCTCTCCGTCATCCGAGGAGATATTTGGCATTCCGGCAAGAAAATATAGCGCTCCCGCCGGATGAAGCGAGCAGTTTTCGGGCGCTCCGACCTCCTTTAAGAACTTGTCGCTACTTGAAAAACAGAGTGTAAAAAGATATATAAACATTTGAAGATTTACACCCTTTTCAATATCCTCAAGCTTAAAAACCTTTTTGCCCGTCTTGTAATCGACAATCCGTATGTACAGTTTATCCGAATTTTTATATATATCGACCCGGTCAATAAAGCCGTTCATATAAATTTTCGTTCCGTCTTCAAGCTCAATGGGAAGACTCGGTATCCCGTCCCTTCCCCCTATAGGATACTCAAAAAGCTTTGGAGTGAATTTCGATACGCGAAATTCATTTACAAGATTTTTTATAAGAAGCTTTGAAAGCTCCTCAAGCCTGTCAAAAAGGCACATTGTACGCTTGTCAATGTCGTACTTTATAACCGAGCCTTTGTATTCTTCTATGACCTCTCTTGTAATGCTATCACATTCTTTGTCCGAAATATTTGAAATATCCCTGTCCTTTACCCGCAAAAAGAACATTTCAAGCACCTTGTGAACGTAGTTTCCGATATCGCGCTGTTCAATATCTCCGCTTCCCACAGGTTTCATCTTTACCACATACCGGCAGAAAAACGAGAAAGGACATTCGATGTATTTTTGAGCCTTCGATTGTGAGAGGGAAAGCCCTTTTTCGCTTATTTTGTCGGTTATATTCTCGCCTACCCTGCACTGCTCTGTCATAAGCGGAATATTCAAAGCGTCCTTTATCTTTATAAGGCTGGTATCCTTCTTTACCGCAAGGTCAAAAATCCTTTCCGAAAGCTGTCGGTCCTTGCATGTTGCCGCATACTCGACCGCGGTTATAGGCGATGCTATTTTATCTATGGCGTCCACTCTTGACATATCGGTTTTTTCAAGCTGTGAAAAGAGGTCGCTTACCGCCTTTACGGCAAAGGAAGCGCCGTCATTTTCGTTATAAAGAATACAAGCGCCCTTTTTGCCGCTTGTCAGCGCGTTGTAAAAATGCAAAAGCTCATCACAAAAGGCACTCTCTCCCTTTTTATCAAGCTCAATTCCGTATTCCGCAAGCCTTTCGCGCTCCTCTTCTCCGAGTATTCCTGTTTCTTCCACAGCGGCTGGAAACATCTTCTCGTTTGCACCGAGAAGATACACTTTTTCGGTTCCGGCTCTGCGATAAAGCCCGGCTGAGGTAACCTGCACCTCATCCACCCCGGAAGGGATTCTGCCTATATCGGTGTTTTCAAACATAGAGGAGAGCACCTCGGTATATTCAGCGGGCGTGACAACCATATCTCCCGCAATGTTTACAAACGTGTCAAGTATATTTATTATGCTGTTCCAAAGCTGAGCATCCTCGTCAGCCTCTGCATTTCTGTTTTCGGAGCGCTTTTTGGCGGCGCCCTCGTTTATTTTGTTCAGCAGGTCAAGTCTTTCAAGATATTTAAAAAGCGCGCCGCTTACTTTTCTTACGGTGCTCTCCCCCTCAAAAGCCTCGAAAAATTCGACAAGCGGGTCGGCAACCTCTTTGCGAAGCTTATTTATTTTGCATAGCTCTTCTCGAACCTCGTCGTCGTATTCGAAGCCAAATCCTTTGGGGTTCATTCGCCATTCGTTTTCGTCATACCAGCGCTTACCCCGTATTTTCCACATTGCGGCGTACTCCGAAAGCACGTCTATATCATTTTCTTCAAGAGAGGTAAGTCCGCTTTGAATATACGATATCACGTGTTCAGTCTGCCAACCGTACACCTTAATCATCAGCGCGGAGAGTATAAGGCGCACCTGCGATTTGGTTTTTGCGTCTGTTCTTTTTGAAAGAAAATACGGTATACCGTATTTTTCAAAAGCCGCCTCTATTATTGTGCGATAGTTGTCACAATTTCCGACAACCACTGTAAAGTCGCGGTACCGCCCGCCCGCAAGCACATTCTTTTTTATGTCAAGGGCGGTCGCCTTTGCCTCTTCGTTTCTGTCTCGGCAGGAAATTATGCTTATGTCCTGCACCTTTTCGGTATACCTTCTGCCCGAAAACCTCCATATCTCTTTTGAAAGAAAATCAATTTCGGCCGATTCCATAGGCGCGTCGAAATATTCGTCAATAACCTGCACATGCCTTGTGTCAGCCGCCCTTCTTATAACCCTGTCGGTGTTTACAAGTCTTTCAAAAGCCTCGCTTTTTTCGTGCTTTTCGTATCCGAGCGTGAGGGTAGTCTCATAACTCTCGCCGAAAATGTGGGCAAGCAGAGAAAGCTCCTCCTTTGTAAAGCCCGAAAAGCCGTCTATATACACCTTTATTCCCCTGAAAAAGTTATTTTCCCTAAGCTTTATTTCGGCGGCTGTCAGGTCGTCGGAGGGGTCGTCGTATTTTTCATGGAGAATATCGGTATAAAGAGCGTAGATTTGCGAAAGATCGAAAAGAGTGTTCGAAAAATCGGCGTCATCCTTAAAGGCAGACGAGGCTTCCATGACGGTATTTGGCGAAAGCTTGTACGTGTGGAACTCCTCAACGGCAGAAAGGAGCATTGAGGGCAAATTTTTGTCATATATCGCAGAGTCGGAATACTTTTTTAACATCGGAGAAAGAAGCTTCAGCGCCTTCCAAATGACCGCGTGTTTCCCCGCCTTTGTTATGTAGTTATAGCACAATCCACCGTATTTTCTGAAAATACTGTTGCACAGTCTGCGAAAGCTCATGACCTCGCAGTCAAGCGAATATATATCAAGCTCGCAAAGCGCTTTTTCCGCTTCAAGCACGGTCTGCTCGGGCACAAGCAATATGACCTTTTCCCCGCTTTTTAAATCGGTATCTATCATGGAATAAATATATTCGGTCTTTTTGCTTCGGTTTCGCCCGTATAAAATCTTTAGCATTTTGTCCCCTTTTTGAACCTTTTGTTCATGTTTTTGCACCGAAAATAATCTGTGGGCTGTTGCAAAAGATTTGCAACAGCCCCGCGCTTTGGTTATTCTTCTTTACCCTGTTGCCTGTCCTGCATGGCGTAATTCTATTCGACGTACGCTGTATCAACGCCCGCCGCATATTCCGCGCCGTATTTTGCGATAAATTCCTTTCTCTCGGGCAGATTGTTTCCAAGCAGCAGCTCAAGTATCTCCGCTGTTTCTTTGGCGTCCGCCTCGCAAACTCTGATAAGCCTGCGCGTTGCGGGGTTCATGGTGGTTTTTGACATCATGTCGGGTTCGTTTTCGCCAAGTCCCTTGGAGCGCATTAATGAGTACTTTTGGTTCTTCTCGTCAAGCATTGAGGTGATTTTGGTTTTTTCTTCCTCGTTGTAAGCAAAATAGGAGTCGCCCTTTGCGGTTATCTCATAGAGAGGAGACTCGGCAATATACACCTTGCCCATTTTGAGCAGTGTGGGAAGCAGAGAATAAAACAGTGTCAAAAGCAACGTTCTTATCTGATAGCCGTCCTCGTCCGCATCGGTGCATATGATTATTTTGCTCCATTTAAGGCTTGAAATATCAAAGGCGGAATCCGTCTTTCCGTTGCTCTTTATTTCTATTCCGCACCCTATGACCTTTAAAAGGTCGGTAATTATATCGTTTTTCAGTATCTGAGCATAGCTTGATTTAAGGCAGTTAAGAGTCTTGCCCCTGACCGGAATTATCGCCTGAAATTCCGAATTTCTTGCCAGCTTAACCGAGGTCATCGCGCTGTCGCCCTCGACTATATAAAGCTCTCTTTTTTCGGGGTCCTTTGAGCGACAGCCAACAAACTTTTCAACCCTGTTGCCGACATCTGTGTTTCCCGCAAGCTTCTTTTTTATATCAAGCCTTGCGTTGTCAGCCGCCTCACGACTGCGCCTGTTAACGAGTATGGTATCAGCCGCTCTTTCGGCGTCTATCGGATTTTCAGCGAAAAAAACCTCAAGAGAATTTTTGAAAAACTCGGTCATGGCGCTTGCAATAAAGCTGTTTGTTATCGCCTTTTTCGTCTGATTGGCATAGCTTGTATCGGTCGAAAAGCTGTTTGTCACAAGCATCAGAGAGTCTTCTATGTCGGCAAAGGTGATTTTAGCCTCGTTTTTCTTGTATTTGTTGTTGTTTTTTAAATACTTGTCAAAGGCGTATACAAAGGCGGTTCTTGTCGCTCTGTCGGGAGAGCCTCCGTGTTCAAGCCAGCTTGAGTTGTGGTAATATTCAATGACGGCACCCGTCTTTGAAAAGCTGAAAGCCGCTTCTATTTTCAGTTTATACTCCTTGAGGTCTTCCCTGTCCTTGCCGCTTGTTTCGGTTTTTATAAAGTAAGGCTCCATGAGCAGAGTGTCCCCTCCAAGCTCGGACAGCCTGTCCACAATTCCCTTTTCATAAAGGTATTCGCTTTGGTCAAAACCGTTTTCCGTCTCGTATTTAAGGACGAATTTAATACCGGCGTTCACCACGGCCTGTCGCTTGAACACCTCGACAAAATAGTCCTTCGGTATTGCAATTTCCTTGAATACCGAAAGGTCGGGGCGCCATTTGACAATAGTCCCCCGCTTTTTCTTTGCGTTTCTCGGCAGATCTGTGACGATAAGCTCTCCTTTGACGTTTCCTTTTTCGAAATTAATCTCCGACATGCGCTTGTCGTCAAAAGAGGTGACCTTCATATACTCACTGCTGTACTGGGTTGCGCAGGCGCCGAGCCCGTTGGTTCCGAGAGAATATTGATAAAAGGCTCCGTCCTCGTTGTTTTTGTACTTTCCGCCGGCGTACATTTCGCAGAAAATAAGCTCCCAGTTGAACTTTTTTTCCTTTTCGTTGTACCCGAGCGGCACGCCTCTGCCCGAATCCTCCACCTCAATGGAGTTATCCAGATAATAGGTCGTCACAATGACGTTGCCGTATCCCTCTCTCGCCTCATCGACAGCATTTGCAAGTATCTCAAAATAGGAGTGCTCGCAGCCCACGATATCGTCCGAACCGAAGATAACCGCGGGCTTTTTTCTGACTCTGTCTGCTCCTTTGAGCTGGGTTATACTGTTATTGCCGTAATCTTCAACAACCGTTGATTTTTTTGCCATTTATTTATCCGCTTTATCTTTTTATCGGTTTTTTCACGAAGGAATCTCAATGGGAGGGCCCCACTCATCGCTCGGCTCTTCGCCGCTTTCGCCCTCGTCGCCTTTGTCGGGATTATCATCCCCTGCGTCGGAGGTTGAAGCGCTGCTGCTCTCTGTGGGCTGTGATGTTGTTATTTCGGTTGTCGTCACTGCCGAACTTTCGGTTGTGGAGTCGGATTTGTCGTCATCATTATTGCACGAGACCGCAAAAGCGACAAGCAGTCCGACCGTGAGCATGACAAGTATTGTTCTTTTCATTTGATTTTTCCTTTCTTTAAAGCTTATGGCAAAAAGCCGTAAAATATCTCGGTGCAAAAAGATATTACACGCGCTTATATAATTATAAATGAATTTTTCGCTTTTGTCAATCTTTTTATTAGATAAAAGTACGCCGCAGAGCAAAAAAACGCAAAAAACAACCGCCCGACCGAAAAAGCGGCAAAGCGCGCTCAATGCGGACGGCGGTTTTACGGATTATTTCGTTCTTTATTCATTAGACTCAATGGGAATAAGCTCTCCCCACTGCTCCTCTTGGTCAGGAATTATTTCATTTGTCACAACCGTGTTTAGCGATGTGGACTGCGTGCTTATCTCCTCGGCGTCGGTTGTGTTTTTATCCCTACATGCAAACAGCATAGTTACAAAAAGAGCCGCAAGAGTAATTATCAGAAGCTTTTTCATAATTAATACGCTCTCCCTTTTTTACTAACAGGCGGCAGATGACGCCGCATTGCCGTTTGTGATATTATATCACACCTTTTTGCAAAAAACAAGTACCTTCCAATCATTTTCGCTGTCCGAGTCGACAAGCTCAAAGCCGTGCGCGTTCATGGCATTTATAACCTCGTCGCACCTGCCCTCGATTATGCCGGAGCAGACGATTTTTGCGCCGTCTTTTAAATAAGGCGCAATATCCTCTGACATTCTTATAAGTATATCGGCAACAATATTTGCCATGGCAAAGTCAAAGGGACCTTCCGAAAGGTCAACGTCCCGCAGCAGGTCGGACACACCGCACTTAAATGACGTGATGCCGTTCTCCTTTGCGTTCTCCTTTGCCACCCTGACAGCGACCGGGTCGATATCGTAAGCGTCGGCGCCCTTTGCCCCGAGCTTTACGGCAAACATTGAGAGAATGCCGCTTCCTGTCCCGATATCAAGCACTCTGTCGCCCTTTTTCATGTGCTTTTCCACCATGGCGGCGCACAGTCTTGTGGTCTCATGAGTCCCGGTGCCGAACGCCATGCCGGGGTCCATTTTTATGGTCACTTCATTGGCTTTTGCGTCATATTCCTGCCATGCGGGAACCACCACAAGGCTTTTTCCGATATGAATCGGCTTGTAATACTCTCTCCAAGCGTTTGCCCAGTCTTCCTCATCAAAGCCTTCAAGGGTAATATTGTAATCCTTAAGCCCGAGATATGTAAGCCTTTCCCTAATGTATGCGACATAATCGGTGTAAGACCTCTCTTCGGGAACGAATATGCTCACACTTACGGCGTTTTTATCGGCGTTTAAAATCTTGTCGTCAATAAGCTCGCCGTAAATTGGCATGAGATTTTCTTCAATATCGCTGTAATCCTCAATCATCAGCCCGTTGTCAAGCATACACATGACCGCCGACAGAGCTTCAAGGTCTTCCCTTTTGCAGCTTACCTTGATTTGGGTCCATTCCATAGACTTATATGTTCCTTATTTTTTCTTCTTGTGCGTTTTTTTGTCCTCGTCGGATATGCCGTCAAGCTGTCGAAGCAGCTCCTTCTGCGCCTCGGTGAGGTTTCTCGGCGTTCTTACCGTGACGGTAAAAATAATATCGCCGTACTGCCTGCCCTTAACCTGCTTTACACCTTTGCCTTTAAGCGTAAATGAAGTTCCTGACTGCGTGCCTTCGGGAATGCTGTATTTTGCATTTCCGTCAAGAGTCGGAACGTCAATCTCCGCTCCGAGCGCCGCCTGAGAAAAGGTAAGCGGTATCTCGCAATAGAGGTTGAGCCCGTCGCGTTCGAACACGCGGTGCTTTGCAACCGAAACGTATATTATGAGATCTCCCGAGGGACCTCCGTTTCTTCCTTCGTTTCCCTGCCCTTGGAGAAAGACCTTTTGCCCGTCGTCAATACCTGCGGGTATTGACACCTCAATCTTTTTGCGCAGTCTCACAGCGCCCTTGCCGCTGCAATTCGGGCAGGGCTTTTTGATTATTTTTCCGCTTCCGCGGCAGGTGTCGCAGGTTTTTGTGGTCTGCATCATTCCGAGCATTGTGCGTTGAGTGACTCTTATCTGCCCGCTTCCCCGACAGGTGGGGCAGGTCTCGGGAAAGGTTCCTTTTGCCGCACCTGTACCCGAGCATTCGGAGCATTTTTCGATCCTGTTGTATTCTATATTCTTTTTACAGCCGAAAACCGCTTCTTCAAACGTAAGATTCGCTCTGACGCTGAGATCATCTCCGGCAACCGGTCCGTTTCTTCGACCGCTCTGCGTACTTCCGAATCCTCCCCCGAAAAATGAGGAGAAAATGTCGCCGATATCCGAAAAATCGGCTCCGCCAAAACCGCCGAATCCTCCGGCGCCGCCGCCCATATTGGGATCGATACCCGCAAATCCGTACTGATCGTATCTTGCCTTTTTTTCGGCGTCGGAAAGCACGGAGTAAGCCTCGTTGACCTCCTTGAACTTAACCTCCGCCTCTTTGTCACCGGGATTCATATCCGGATGATATTTCTTTGCCAGTGACCTGTACGCCTTTTTTATTTCATCGTCAGAAGCGTTTTTGGATATTCCCAAAACCTCGTAATAATCTCTTTTTTGCTCTGCCATGATCCTTTAATAACCTTTTTGCTTCCTTTCTCAGTAAAAACAGCTGAATACGCCTTTATCGGGCTGTGCTGAAAGTCACAGCCCGATACTTAAAGCGCCGCGTCATAGCAGCTTAACCGTTTGTCTTATCCTCAAAGTCGGCATCGTAGTATCCGTTGCTCTGACCGTCGGAGCCGCTGTTTTGACCGCCGTTGTAGGAATTATAATCGTTGCCCGACTGCTGTCCCGCACCGCTTGACTGATACATCTTTTCGGAAACCTTGTAGAAAGCCTTTTCAAGCGCCTCGGTATCCGCCTTGATAGCCTCGGTGTTATTGCCCTTCATGGTCTCCTTGAGCTTGTCAATTGCGGCGTTAACATCAGCTTTATCCGAGGCGTCCACCTTGTCGCCAAGCTCTTCAAGAGTCTTTTCCATCTGGAAAATCAGGCTGTCGGCACGGTTCTTGACCTCAACCGCCTCTTTTATCTTCTTATCTTCCTCGGCATACTTTTCGGCGTCTTTTACGGCGCGGTCGATATCTTCCTTGGACATGTTGGTTGAAGATGTTATGGTGATGTGCTGTTCTCTTCCGGTTCCCTTATCGGTAGCGTAAACGTTAACAATGCCGTTTGCATCGATGTCGAATGTGACCTCTATTTGAGGTACTCCGCGAGGAGCGGGAGCGATACCGTCAAGAATGAAGCGCCCGAGGGTCGTATTGCCGCTTGCCATTTCACGCTCACCCTGAAGGACGTGTATCTCAACCGAGGTCTGTCCGTTGGCTGCCGTGGAGTATATCTGGCTTTTCTTTGTCGGTATGGTGGTGTTTCTGTCGATAATTCTGCTGAATACTCCGCCAAGAGTCTCGATACCGAGCGAAAGGGGAGTTACGTCAAGAAGGAGCAGATCCTTAACCTCGCCGCCAAGCACACCTGCCTGAACAGCCGCGCCGATTGCAACGCACTCGTCGGGGTTGATGCCCTTGAAGGGATCCTTGCCCATAAATTCCTTGACCGCATTCTGAACTGCGGGGATTCTTGTCGAACCGCCGACCAAAAGCACCTTGCCTATATCCGAGGCTTTAAGTCCCGCGTCGCTCATGACCTGTCTTACAGGACCCATTGTAGCGTCGACAAGATCCTTTGTCAGAGCGTCAAACTTTGCTCTTGTAAGAGTTGACTCAAAATGCTTGGGGCCTGAAGCGTCTGCTGTGATGAAGGGAAGGCTGATTTGAGTGGAGTTCATGCCGGAAAGCTCGATTTTCGCTTTCTCAGCCGCTTCCTTAAGTCTCTGATGCGAGGTCTTGTCGCGGCGCAGGTCAATTCCGGGATTTTCCTTCATAAATTCCTCGGCAATCCAGTCTATAACTCTCTTATCAAAGTCGTCGCCGCCGAGACGGTTGTTGCCTGCGGTTGCAAGTACCTCGAAAACTCCGTCGGATATTTCAAGCAGAGATACGTCAAACGTACCGCCGCCAAGGTCAAATACCATGATCTTCTGATCGACCTCTTTATCCATACCGTAAGCGAGAGCCGCAGCGGTAGGCTCGTTTATAATTCTCAGCACCTCAAGACCAGCAATTTTGCCCGCATCCTTTGTCGCCTGTCTCTGAGCGTCGGTAAAGTATGCCGGAACGGTTATAACCGCCTGAGTCACAGGGCTTCCGAGATATGCCTCGGCATCCGATTTTAATTTGGTGAGTATCATTGCCGAGATTTCCTGAGGAGTGTAATTCTTGTCGTCTATTCTGACTTTGTAGTTTGTGCCCATCTCTCTCTTAATTGAGATGACAGTTCTTTCGGGATTGGTGATCGCCTGTCTCTTTGCCACCTGTCCCACCATTCTTTCGCCGTTCTTGGCAAAGCCTACAACGGAAGGTGTGGTTCTTGCGCCTTCGGGATTCGGGATAACAACGGGTTCGCCGCCCTCAAATACCGCAACGCAGCTGTTTGTTGTACCAAGGTCTATTCCTATAATTTTGCTCATGATTCATTCCTCCGATAATTTTATCAATATAATAAATTCTATTGTTTTTTGTTTGTTTTTATGCTTGTCTTAATTTGCGACTTTAACCATTGCGAATCTTATAACCTTATCGCCTTTGATGTAGCCCTTCTGAAAAACCTCGACTATTTCACCTTCACCGTACGCCTCATCCTCGATATGGATTACGGCGTTGTGCAATTTGGGATCGAAAACCTTTGTCTCTATCTCGCTTATTCCCATCTTTTCAAGAGAGGATTTAAGCTGTGAAAGAGTCATTTTAACTCCGTCTGTAACGCTTGCTCCATCGCTGAATTTCAGCGCGCGCTCAAGATTGTCCGCAACCGGCAAAATCGAGGTCAAAGCGTCAGAATAAGCGTCGCTGTAAATACCTTCTTTTTCCTTTTGCGAGCGCTTTCTGAAATTGTCGTACTCCGCCATAAGGCGCATGTACTTGTCGCCAAGCTCCTTGTTTTCTTTTTCAAGAGAGGCGACCCTTTCACAGAGCTCCGCGTTTTCCTTTTTAAGCTTTTTTTCTTCTTTTTTCTTTTTGGAGCCGTCCTTTTCCGAGTCGATGTCGTTTTCCTTTTGCTCCGATTCCGCTTCATTTGTTAAAACGGGTTCCTCTTCGGCGGGTGCGGCTTCGTTTGTGTTTTTTTCATCTGCCATATTGTCTAACTACCTCCGTGATCTTCTTTCTTTTTTCCCTCAGGCAGTGACCGCCTGCTTTCTATCATATCGGCAACGCTCTGAGAGAGCTGTTCCACCGTCGATATCACCTTTGAATAATCCATCCGGCAGGGGCCCACAACTCCTATTGCTCCTATCGGTCTGCCCCCAACCGTTATGGTCTTAAAAACTATTGTGGAGCCTCCCGAGGCGTCAGCCGGATTTTCCGAACCTATATATACGTTAACGCCTTCGGTGTCCGAGTTTTCAACAAGCTTTAATATTCCTTCCCTGCTTGAGAGCATTTCGAGCATGGAACGCATCTTTTCAACAGAGGTGTACTCCGGATATTCAAGGAATCTGTCCACTCCCTCAACTCTCATATCCGAGGTTTCGCCCTCGCTGAGCGCTTCGTATACGTTCTTTAGAAGTAGCGAGGAAAGAGAGCCGTAAGCTCCGAGCGCGTTTTCAAATTCCATTATCTGCGCGTATGTGAGAAGGTCGGGCATGACGTTTACAAGATAAGTATTGAGCACCTTCTGCACAAAGGCAAGCCCCTCTTCGTCAAGCGTAAGATCGGTAATAATGTGCTTTGTCCTGATGTTTGCTTCATTTATGAGCATTACCATCATAAAGGAGTTTTCATCAAGATACATCAGATTATACTGCTTTATCGTATCTTTTCCTCTTAGTGACTTTACCGAAATTGCGGGATAATGAGTGAGGGAGGAAATAAGCTTTCCTGCGTCGTCTATTATCTTGTCAAGGCGCGAGGTGCGCTCCTTTAACATCTCGTTTAGCCCCTTGATCTCCATTGAGGTCACGTGGTACTCCTGCATCAGCATATCCACATAAAAGCGATATCCCTTTTCGGAGGGTACCCTTCCTGCCGAAGCGTGGGGCTGTATAAGATAGCCCATTTCGGTAAGCTCCGCAAGCTCGTTTCGAATTGTGGCAGAGGAAAGCGCAATCTGCCGATTCTGCGATATAAGCTTGGAACCGACAGGCTCGCCCGCAGAAATATGCTCGTCGATTACAGCTTTTAATATCTGCTTTTTTCTCTCGCTCAACTGCGGCATAACAGTCGCACCTCCCTTTATCGCATATAGTGTTTAGCATTCGATTCGGCGGAGTGCTAAATTTGCTGTTAGTAATATAGCATTTAAGTGTGAAGAAATTTGGCTTATTTCATGAACTTTTTGTTAAAATTAGCAGTGCACTCTGCGTAGTGCTAAAATTCGATATCATTTTTCCTCTTTTGAGAATCAGACGTACAGAATTTGCGCATACTAAGCGCATTAATGGCAGTCTGACTTGACGATTGCCGAAAAGCTAAGCGTTAAATTTCATAGATCGCTCAAAAAAATTCAATGTCATTTACAAAACCCTCCAAATAATGTATCGCCTAACAATTAAAAAATATAAGAGTGTTCTGTATTGATTTATTCACAATTACATGATATAATCTTATCATATCGCATGAAGGTTAATATTTTTCGGGACTTTTTTTGCCGAAGCAGATATCAAATATAGTATTTATGCATGAAAGGAGCTTTTTATGAATACTCCAAAGCAGCCTAAGAAAAAAATGAAGGTTTGGTGCAAGGTATTGCTTATAATAGTTACGGTACTGCTGCTTCTCATTATTGCCGCCGCCATAACGATAAACGCAATAATCAGTCATTATTACAACATGATGAGCTATACGCCCATTGAAGACGACACCGAGATTATTCTCCCGCCGGACGATCCCGATTATACCGAGGAAAAAGACGATAACGGTTATGTGTGGGTTGATCCGAATAATCCCGACGTTACAACCTCCCCTCCGCCCGAATTAACTCCCGAGGAGCAGGGCAAGCTTGAGGACGATATAAAAGACAACGTCGATGACGACTATGTGATGGATTTCGAAGATGACGTCACAAATATTCTGCTTATCGGAAGCGACTCGCGTAATCTTACCAGCCGCGGCAGGTCGGATACGATGATAATACTTACCATAAATAAAACCACAAAACAGCTTGTTTTGACCTCACTTATGCGCGATATCTATTTGCATATTCCTACAGTTGACAGATACAACCGCATAAACGCCGCGTATTCCTGGGGCGGCGTGTCCATGCTGCTTGATACAATCGAAGAAAACTTCAAGCTTCATATTGACAAGTACGTCAGAATAAACTTTACCGGATTTACCAACGTTATAAACGGTATCGGCGGAATAGACGTTGAGCTTTCGCAGAAGGAGATAGATTATCTCAAAATTCAGGATACCGCCAAGCCCGGAGTGGTGCACCTTGACGGCGCTTTGGCGCTCAAATACGCACGTTGCCGCTATGTCTCAAAGTCGGGTCAGGGTTCGGATTTTGCCCGTACCTTGCGCCAGCGCGAAGTTTTAACAATTGTATTTAACAAGGTCAAGAATATGAACTTTTCCACTCTTGACGCGCTTCTCAAAGAGTTTTTGCCGCAGGTGGCGACAAACCTCACTCAAAGCGAGATAACGGGAATACTCTTTAACGCGCCGAGCTACGCAAAATACGAGGTTAAATCCTACCGTATGCCGGTTAACGGCGCATGGAACTACGCGAGAATCAACGGCATGAGCGTTTTAAGCGTTAATTTTGAAAAATGCATCGCAGCGCTTGAAAAATATATAAACGGCGAGGGCGATACTTCAAAAAGCAGTGAGGCTGCGGCTTTGGCAAAAGACAATTATTTAAAGCTCACAAGCGCCATTTGGCAGCCGAGCGACATACTGAAAAAGAACAAAAAAATAATACCGGTTTAAAATTAAATCTTGCGGTTTAACCTTCACATCGGCGTGACGGTAAACCCGCAAGATTTATTTGTACCTTTTATATCTTATATCTATTAAAAAATATGCCGGATGGAGTAAATGCCTTCGGCATTAACTCCGATAAATGCCTTCGGCATTAACTCCGATAAACGCCTTCGGCATTAACTCCGATAAACGCCTTCGGCATTAACTCCCAAGGCCGCGCCATACAAACATCCGTATATTTCTCCGGCTTTTTAAAGCCGGTGGGGTCGAGGGGCAAAGCTCCCGTCGCCGCCGCAGCGGCGAAACGCTCCTTCGGCAGAGCTCACATTAGCTCTCTACGCCCTTCAATTGCTCTTGAAAGGGTAACCTCGTCGGCGTATTCAAGATCGGCGCCGACCGGCACTCCGTATGCGAGTCTTGTTACCTTAACGCCTAAAGGTTTAAGGAGCCTCATTAAATACATAGCGGTGGTTTCGCCCTCTACCGTGGGATTTGTTGCGACTATAACCTCTGTTATATTTTCTTTATCGAGTCTTGAGAGCAATTCTTTGATTTTAAGCTGTTCGGGACCGATACCGTTCATAGGTGAGAGGACGCCGCCAAGGACGTGATATCTGCCTTTATATTCCCTGACTCTTTCGAGGCTCATTACAGCCCGAGGGTCCTCGACAACGCAAAGCACGGCTTCACGAGTGGCGTCCATACAAATTGGACAAAGATCATTTTCGCTGAAATTATTGCAGACCACGCACCGTTTAATTTTGGTTTTAGCTTCATTAAGGACATCGGAAAAGGTATCGACGCTTTCCTTTGACCAATCAAGATACGCCATGGCGTATCTTGTGGCGGTTTTCCTGCCCACTCCCGGGAGCTTTGCGAACTGCTCGATAAGTCTTTCAAGGGGAAGAATATATTCGCTCATAGCTCTCTCAGAAAAGCCCGGGCATTGCATTGCCGGTTATTTTGCTCATTTCCTGCTCATTTGTATCCTCGACGGTTTTTATCGCCTGATTTACGGCGGCAATAATGATATCCGATAGAGTTTCAACGTCGTCGGGATCGACTATTTCCGGCTTGATGTCAAGGGAAAGTATCTGCTTTTTCCCGTTTATTTTGACGTTTACCATTCCGCCGCCCGCCGCAACTTCGTACTCTCTGGCGTCAAGCTCGGCTCTGAGCGCTTCCATTTCTTCCTGAATTTTCTGTGCCTGACGAATCATTCCCTGCATGTTTGAAGGTCCGCCGCCGAACCCCTGAGGTAATCTTGATTTCATTTTATCTTGTCCTTTCTATGTCAATTTTCAAATTTGACGTTATGTTTTTACTTTCGGCTCGCCTTACAGCTCGTCAAGAAGGTCTGAGCCCTTTGCCTTTTTGCCCTCGGTCAAAAGGAAAATAACCTTTTTAAACTCGTCACCGACTTCAAGGGCAGCTCTTAGGAGATTGTCCTTTGCGTTGCCGCTTTCAAGAAGCGAGAGCGCAAACTTGTCGGACAGCTTTACTATCAAATCTCCCTTGGAGTTTTTAAACGCCGTGGCGCCTCTTAAAAAAGGCGCGCCGCCGGCATCAGCCTTTTCGTATTCGGAAACGACCTCAATCCAGCTTTCGTATTCGACCTCACTGTCATCATCCTTTTCGACCTTTTCGAAAGCTTTGCCGTTGTCACCCTTCGGGAGATTTGGGGCATCCGATGTATCAACCGACTTTTCGACAACCTCGGGAGCCCTTGCCGCAAAGGCGCCTCTTGCAAGCTTGTCCTCAAGCTCGCCGATACGCGCGGACAGAGCCTCATTAGAGTCTCCCTCAGCCTTTGAAGCCATTTTTATAAGTGTCATTTCGGCAATAATGCGCTTGTCGCTTTGACGGCTCATCGCGCTTATCGCCTCTTTTAACAGCTTTGTGTGATAGACCATTGTCGGATATTTAAAATCCTTTGCTACAGCGGCAAGACCGTTAAACTCGCTGTCGCTGACATCCAGTATTTCGGGGTCTGCCTCGGATTTTTCGGTAAGGCGCATGGCGCGAATAACCATCATGTCACGGTAGACGGCAAGCAGGTCTGAAAAGAAAACGGCAAGATCCTTTGAGGAGCGGTATATATCGGAAATTGCGGTAAATATACCTTTGTAGTCCCGACATGCAACCATTTGAACAACGCCAATAACCGTTTCTCTGCCGCATACGCCGGCTTTTTCGCTTACAAGCGCCGAGGTTACCTTGTTCTTGTCACATGCGCACAGCTCAAGAAGACTGATAGCATCCCGCATACCGCCCTGCGAAAGCTTGGCAATAAGCCTTGAAGCGTCCTCTTCAAGCTCTATTCCCTCTTCCTTTGCGATAAAGTCAAGACGGCTCATAAGCTCTTTTACGGGTATACGTCTGAAATCAAAGCGCTGACACCTTGAAAGAATGGTTGCGGGAATTTTTTGCAGCTCGGTTGTGGCGAGAATGAAAATAACGTTTGTCGGAGGCTCCTCCAAGGTTTTAAGAAGCGCGTTGAAGGCGCCCTCGGAGAGCATGTGAACCTCGTCGATAATATAAACTCTCGTTGACATTTCACCGGGCGCAAACATGACCTCCTCGCGGATATCCCTGATGTAATCGACTCCGGTGTTGCTTGCGGCGTCCATTTCAAGAACGTCCACCGAGCTTCCCGAATCGATAGCGCGACAGCTGTCGCAAACATTGCAGGGACTGCCGTTTACCGTGTGAGCGCAGTTTGCCGCCTTGGCGAGTATCTTTGCACAGGTAGTCTTTCCGGTTCCCCGTGAGCCGCAAAAAAGATAGGCGTGACTGAGCTTTTTGTTTTTTACCTCGTAAGAAAGCACGGAAGTGATATGCTCCTGACCTACCACCGACTCAAAGCTTGTGGGTCTCCATTTTCTATACAGCGCCTGATGCATATATTTCACCCCCGGATAAAAAATTCAGCAGGATATCAAATAAGACCATACACCGCAAATTCGAACAGCCTGTATATGCGGAAAAATGCTCCGGCACTCAGAACAGGCGCTCCTGTGGCACATTGAATTATCCGCTTAATGCTGCTTGGTCCCCCACCTGACATGGTTCACGGTATCCAATTGCACAGGACCCATCCCTCAACGCACCAAAAGCAATTGCAGACCATACACAAACTGCCCTCAATTACGGAAGCTACCCCTGCTACAGCGGATTTCAGGTTCAGGGTACCGCTAATCCCCCGGCTGGTATGGCCTTATTTCATATCCTGCTGATATTAAATTATTAAACTTGTATTTTGCCGAAGGCACATTTTATATTGCCCCGGCAACACGTTTTTATTATAGCATAAATAACGCTGTTTGACAAGTGCCTTTGAAATATTAAAAATTTATTTACAGATTATTTTGCCTGCATTTTAAGATATGCGTTTATAAATCCGTCGATTTCTCCGTCCATGACAGCCTGAATATTTGCCTCTTCATAGCCGGTTCTCGCATCCTTTGCAAGGGTGTAGGGCATGAAGACATACGAGCGTATCTGAGCGCCCCACTCTATGTTTGCCTTCACTCCCTTGATGTCGTCGATTTTTTCGAGCTTTTCACGCATTTTTATTTCAAGAAGCTTGCTTATAAGCATTTTCATTGCCGTCTCCTTGTTTTGGAGCTGGCTTCGCTCGGTCTGACATCCCACCACAATTCCCGTGGGCTTGTGGAGAATGCGTATCGCGGAGTCGGTTTTGTTGATATGCTGTCCGCCGGCGCCACTCGAACGGTGAGCGGTGATTTCAAGATCCTCGTCCTTAATAACCACCGAGCCGTCGTCTTCAAGCTCGGGCATGACTTCAACCGAGGCAAATGAGGTGTGCCGCCGCCCGGATGCGTCAAATGGAGATATTCTCACAAGACGGTGTACTCCGTTCTCGCTTTTGAGATATCCGTATGCATTGAGTCCCTCTATCATGACTGTGGCGCTTTTAAGCCCCGCCTCGTCCCCGTCAAGCCAGTCGATAAGCTTTACGTTGTAGCCGTGCTTCTCGCCCCAGCGGGTATACATACGGTAGAGCATCTGCGCCCAGTCCTGAGCCTCTGTTCCGCCCGCGCCGGGGTGGAAAGACAAAATCGCGCTGTTTGCATCGTACTCGCCGGTAAGCAGAGCGCCGATTCTCATCTGCTGCGCATCCTCGTCTATTTTGTCAAGCTCGCTTAAAATTTCATCGGTAAAGGTCTCGTCCTCTTCCTCTATCGCCATGTCGCAAAGAGCCAAGGTGTCGTCAATTGAGCCTACAAGCTTGTTAAATAGCTCAACCTTTGTTTTTAACTGCTTTATTTCCTGTAAAATCTTTGAGGATTTCTGTGAATCAGCCCAAAAATCGGGCTGTAAGGTCATCTGTTCAAGCTCGGCGGCGCGTTCGGCGGCGTCTTTGATTTTAAGCGCTTCGGAAAGATCGTCACATTCGTCGCGCCTTGCCCTTAGCCTCTGCCTTGCTTCGTCAAGTTGTATAATCAAGGTATGTTCTCCTTTTATCTATTAAATCTATTAATGTAAAAATGAATTTTTGTCCAGCGTATGTACTTTTAGCCTTCTACAAGAACTCCTCGGGGCTTGAATTATAAAGCTCTGTATATATTTCGGAATCAAAATCATGTATCAGCCCGCAAAGAACTGAAAGAACGGGATTTTCCGTTTCAAAATGTCCCGCCTCAATTACGGTGATACCCGCGTCATAGGCGTCAAGCATACTGTTGTATGAAATTGACCCCGTAACGTACGCGTCGGCTCCTGAGTTTATCACATCCATAAGAAAATCCTTTCCGTCGCCCCCCGCAAACGCCACTCTTTTTATATTTCTGTTTCCGACAACAAAGCGAATACTTTTCGAGCCAAGCGCCGCCTTTACATTTTTTGCAAAATCTGCGGGAGAGAGCTCGTCAATGTCTCCTATGCGGCAAATATTTTCCTCTCCCAAAGCTTTGGCGTTTTTTATTCCGAGCGCCTTGCCGAGCGCAAAGTTTACACCGCCGTCAAGCCTGTCAAGCCTTGTGTGAAAGGAGAATACCGAAATTCCCGCCTCAATCAGAGTTATAATTTTTTGGTCGCTCACCCCTTTGAGCGGACGGAAAATAAGCGGATGGTGAGAGACAATAAGCGAAAAATTGTTCTTTTTTGCGTATGAGACAACCTCCCTTGTCACGTCAAGCGAAAGCAGAACCCTGTGGCACGGAGCGCCCTTGTCGGGGCAGACCATAAGCCCGTCATTGTCCCAGTCAAGCGAAAGAAATGAGGGTATTTTATTGTCAAGATATAAGTAAAGCTCATTTATGCTTTTCATTGTGTCTCTCCCCTTAGTTTTTCAAGAAGCTCTTTTTGAAAAGAGCACTCGTACCCGCATAGCTCAAGCGCCCTTATTTCCCTTTCAAGCCGTTTTACTTCGTTTTGCGCCAAGAGCTTGTAATTTTCCCCGCCTCCACCATTGCCGATATACGCGTTAAGAGCGCTTATATCATACGGTGTTCCGGTGTACTCGGCGCATATTATTTGATATATTCTATTCTTTTCCTTCGCATAGCCCTCGCCGACAATCATAAAGCCCCGTTTTGCAAGATAAAACCTGAGCTTGTGCGCCCGCGTCATCGGCTGGAGAATAAGCCGTACTCCGCTTTTTTTCGCAAGGTCGGAACGGTCGATTATATATGCAATAAGCTCGCCGCCCATGCCGCATATTGCAATATCGGTTATCGGGTATTCTTCAAGAGAGGTGAGCCCGTCGCATATGACTGCATGTATTTTTTCTTCAAGCGCGGGATACTTTTTTATATGCTCTCTTGCCCTGTCTATCGGACCTTTTGCAATATCTGACGCCACGGCGCCGACTATTTTTTCCTTTTCAAGAAGGAATAAAGGGAGGTGGGCGTGGTCGGTACCGACGTCGGCAAGAAAGGCTCCCTGTCTTACAAATTCACAGACCTTGGCAAGTCTTGGAGTCAGTATTATACCGCTCATTTTGTATTTCTCCCGCACACAAAAGGTGAAGGAATTTTATCCTTCACGCTTTTGACTCAAGATATTCGTTGATTTTTTCGACAAGCTCGTCGGCATCGGTGCCGTGAACCTCGCAAGCCTGCTCAATCGACTCCCCTCTTGAAGCGGGGCAGCCGAGACAGTGCATTCCGATTTCAAGGAAAAACTCTGCGGTTCCCATGTCAAAATCAAGAACGTCTCCAATAATGCTTTCCTTTGTTACTTTCATTATTATGCCTTCCTTTCATAGCTCGGCGTAATTATTTTTGAAAATGACCGAAGCTTTTATTCACTATTAAAATATTATAACTCAAAAGTACCCTTGTGTCAATGAATTTTTCATAAATAATTCCGAAAATAAACTTTTCGCACTTGAAAATGTGCGTTTTGCGTGGTAAAATTGAATATATCAAATAACAAAGGCGGTGTTTATCACGGACTGCATATTCTGTAAAATCATAAAGGGAGAGATTCCCTCAAAAAAAGCCTATGAGGACGACAAAATTTTAGCGTTTTACGACATCAACCCGCAAGCTCCGGTACATGTTTTGGTTATTCCAAAAGCGCATATCCCCTCGGTTGACGCTATAAATGAAGAAAATTGCGGCATTGTCTCGCACATTTTCACCAAAATACCCCAAATTGCAAAGGAAAACAAGCTTGACGGCGGATATCGCGTCATATCAAACTGCGGAGATAACGCCTGCCAAAGCGTAAAGCACCTGCACTTTCATATACTCGGCGGCAAGCAACTGAGCGAAAATATGGCGTAACTTGCGCGCAAACAATCTAACCCAACTTTACCTAACGAAGCTTTTTCAATTATTGCAAAACCAAGCCTTGCGTCGCGTGGCAAACATGAAAGGTTTGCAGGGAGGAATGTGTATGAGGCTTGCAAGTTTACTTGCAAAGACGCATACATATTCCGACCGTAACCTGCCGAACGCAGTGAGGCAGTCACGCGGCGCAAAGCGCATGTGTGCACTATGCGAGCATCCGTATGTTTCTCCGGCTTTGCCAAAGCCGGCGGGGTCGAGGGGCAGAGCCCCCGTCGCCGCCGCAGCGGCGAAACACCCATATCCCCGTCGCCGCCATAGTGGCGAAACACCCATATCCCCGTCGCCGCCATAGCGGCGAAATACCCATATCCCCGTCGCCGCCATAGCGGCGAAATACCCATATCCCCGTCGCGCTTTGCAGAGCGCGAAATTCTTTTTTATAATGCAATTTTTCTTCCTCTGGCATATTATATTACTGATATTAACGCAAAGGGAGACACATACGTATGATTTTATACACCGTAAAATCGGGCGACACGCTGTCGTCTGTGGCAAGGAGCTTTAACGTTTCGTCCGACCGGATAGTATTTGACAACGGGCTTGAAATGGTAGACACGCTTGTTGTCGGGCAGACGCTTATAATTCTTGAGCCGGAGGTCACCTATACGGCGCAGGCGGGGGACACACTTTTTTTAATTGCCGAGCGTTTTGGCACGAGCGTTGCACAGCTTCAAAGAAACAATCCGTATTTAGCTTCAAGCAAAAGCATTAATCCCGGTCAGGTGGTGGTAATAGCGTACACGGACACGCCCGACCGCACTGCAAGAATAAACGGCTACGCTTATCCGTTTATTTCGCTTCCCCTGCTAAGACGTTCTTTGCCGTTTTTAAGTACAATAACCGTTTTCGGATACGGATTTACCGAGACGGGGGAGCTGCTGGCGCCGGAGGACGAAATGATTCTTGAGGAAGCGCGGGCATTTTCGGTAACGCCGATATTACTGCTCACCTCGATTATAGAAAACGGAAATTTCAGCACCGAACGTTCTTCCAGACTTTTTAATGACCTGATGCTTCAGAACACGGTTTTAAACAATATAGCGGATGTCATGGAGCAAAAGGGTTACAGGGGACTTGACATAGATTTCGAATTTGTCGACCCTAACGACAGGAACGCTTTTATTTCCTTTATAGAAAACGCAGCTTCAATTATGCATGAAAACGGCTTTTTTGTGAACGTCGATCTTGCGCCGAAAAGCTCAAGAGGGCAAAGCGGTCTGCTTTATTCCGCTCACGACTATCCGGTAATAGGGAGCATTGCCGATACGGTATTTTTAATGACCTATGAATGGGGTTACACATACGGACCGCCGCTTGCCGTGGCGCCCGCAAATCAGGTTGAAAGGATAGTTTCATACGGGGTGAGCGAAATTCCTCCCGACAAAATACTGCTCGGCATACCGAACTACGGGTACGACTGGCCATTGCCGTTTGAAAAGGGGATAACCAAGGCGACGACTATCGGAAATCAATACGCGGTCACAATTGCCGGAAGGTATAACGCCGAGATACAATTTGATAATGAGTCTATGGCGCCATTCTTTTATTACAGCGCATCGGATATAGAACACGTTGTATGGTTTGAGGACGTGCGCAGTATTCAGGCAAAGCTTGATATAAGGGAGAATTTCGGACTGCGCGGCTTCGGCTACTGGAATCTTATGCGCCCGTTTGCCCAAAATCTCTCTCTGCTCTCGGTAAAATACATTCCCGAGAGAGTGCAATAACGCGACTCAGCAACGATTTAAAATTTTAAATTTAAAAATAAATATATAAAACCGACCGCATCAAAAAGACTGTTTGACACGGTCGGGGATTTCTTGTTTTCTTTTATTTCTCTATTCAATATACATCTTGTCGATAACAACTGGTACAAGCGGTCTGTCGCGCATGTCGGTGCGCGTATTTGCTATTTTGTCGACCACGTCCATACCTTCGCATACCTCACCGAACGCCGCATACTGACCGTCAAGGTAAGCACAGTCCACCTGACAGATAAAGAATTGCGAGGAAGCGCTGTCCATCATTTGAGAGCGCGCCATTGAAAGCACACCTCTTTTGTGCTTTAAAGGATTGGCAACACCGTTTGCCGCAAATTCTCCTTTAATTTTGACCTGCTTGGGATCGCCGAAGCCCGTGCCTGTGGGATCGCCTCCCTGAATCATAAAGCCGCTTATAACTCTGTGAAAAACAAGCCCGTCATAGAACCCACCCTTTATCAGCTCTTCAATATGCGCGCATGTCAGCGGCGCACAGTCAGGGCGAAGCTCATACTTTATTTTGCCGTAATCCTTAACCTCAAGTACAACCATAAACTCCTGCACTTTTTCCCTTGGCGGGGAACCTTTCTTTAGTTTGTTTTTTAAATAAAATATGTAATATGCCGAAAAAACGAACAAAAACGGGCGCGAAAAAAGCTTTTTGAATATCGGCTTTTTTGCGCCGCCCTTTTGTACCTCTTATATGGTTATAAAAGAAATGCGCGGAAAATTATTCGAGAATTTCCGGATTATACACGTAATCTCTTAAAACAATGTTGAGATTGCCGTTCTGACAGCGCAGGTCGTCAAGAAATTCCTTTTGATTGACGTCTTTTTTAATTACAATATCAAAGGTGAGCACAAACATGGTGCCGAAATTGCTTGACTTGACCTTTGCGAGCTTGTGTTTTACCGTATATTTCTTAAACGACTCCTCAAAAACGCCCACATAATTTAAATCCTCAGGAACTGTGATACTGAGCAGCATTCTTTCCTTTTTGGGCTCGCCGAAATGGATAAGCTCGATAAGCACAAGAATAATCGCAACAAATATAACAAGCACAACGCCAACAAGTATGTAGCCGGTTCCGCAGGCAAGACCCACGGCAAGAGTTGTGAAAATAAGCGCAAGATCGCGGGGGTTGCCTTGGGTGCTTCTGAATCTGATTATTGAAAATGCGCCTGCCAAGCTGAAGGCTCTTGCCCAGTTGTCCTGAACAAGGAAGATAACAATTGAAATAACCACCGGGAGCACGACAAGAGTTATCGCAAGTCCCCTTGAGCAATCGCCGTTTCTGTTGGTGAATATGTAAATAAGGCTCATGAAAACGCCCATTATAAAGGTGGCGATAAGCACTTCAAGCAGCATCATCAGCGAGACTTGAAGATTTGAGTCGAAAATGTTGTATATGATAACATCCATAATTGTTAATCCTCCGTTAGCTTGGTTATGTTGTTTTGATTGTTTGTGACCATATATTCATATTCCTTGCCGTATTTTGAAAAGCTCGTGCTGAATATTCGATTTTCGGAAAGGAATCTTGCAAGCCACAGGGGCATGGCATTGGGAATTTTTATTTCCATGAGGTATTTTCCTTCGGGAAGCAGCTGTTCCCCGTCGGTTCCGAAGTCAAAGGTCGGATTTTTCCGCCTTGTTCTTATGTTGCGGTCAAAGGTGACTCGCAGCTCGGGATTGTCTTTTCCGAACATTGCTATGCGGTCATACGCGATAAACACCGAGGGAGCAAGCCCTTGGTATCTTTCAAACATCGCGCAAATTTCTTTTGTCACCTGCACATTGATATAACTGTCGTCGGCAAGGTGCGGCATCTTGTGAGTGTCGATAAGCTCAAGCGCCTCGCCGTACCGCATGACGACCCGCCTCTTAGTGACGCACTCCTTGTATTTCTGCTTGATTTCAAAAAACACCTTGCTGTCTTTGTTTTCAGGCGGAAAATAGGATCTGAGCCTCAGCTTTTCTTTGTACAGCGGCTTATCCGTGGAGCGACCGATAAGAAGATTGTCGGGCGTGTCAAAATATATATTGAGAAGTCCGTAGACCTGTTCTCCGACACAGTACTTGTCAAAAACCATATAGTCGTTTACAAAGTCAACAACCTTGCGGTATTGAAAAGTGTCAAGGAGAAATTTTTTCTCATAGCGTTTAAATACAGAAATTGCTGCCAATTTACACGTTCATTCCCTTCGGTAATGGGATTTGCAAAAGGAGAAAGCCGCCTTTGTCAGCCGAGCACGGGCAGACCGGCAAAGTCCTCCATAAATTCTTCATACGGATATTCGGTATATTCATCCGCGTTTGAGGGCACTTCTATTTGCAAAGACTCGGTATCATTGAAGCTAATCGATACCGCACAGCCCATAAGAGCAGCCTCGGATACTTTAAGCGCAAAATCAATGCTCAGACTTTGGATATTCTCTTCACTGTCAATTTGCGCGGTCAAAGTAAGGTCATAGGTTGCCACACCCGACTCAATCAAGGTTCGAAGCATACTCAAAACCTCGGTATCAAGCGCTCCTTCGGTCAATGAGCCGTCCTGCTGACTCGCAAGGTCAAGAAGGGTGAGCAGAAATCCGTTTATCGCGTCGGAATCCACATCGGTAAAGACAAGCAGGGTGCCGTTTTCGTCTTGCGTTACACTAATCGAAGAAAACAGAGTTATCTGTGAAAGGTCGGGAAGAAATCCTAAAATCTCCCCGGGATTTATCGTCGTGTCACTGCTCGGAGTAAATCCCAAGTCTTCGGGGCTTACCTCTGTCTTTTTCAGCGTTGTGTTGCCCGCCTTGCTTGCAGAGCTGTACAGCCAGCCGTCTTTGTAAATATACTCAACATTCTCGACCTCCTCGGAGGAAGAGCTGCCCGAATTGCCGACAATCTCAAACTCAAAACCTTCATTATCGGAAAGAATCGCAATATTGCCTTTCGCAAGCTCGCTGTACCTGTAATTTTCACTGTATCCTTCGGAATCTGCGGCGCCGTAGTTTGCCTCAAGCCCGACATTTGCGGCGTTCCCCGAGATTGCGTTAATCAGCGCCGTCAAAAGAAGACCGTATGCATTTGCCCGCTCTTCGGGAGTCGGCAGGTTTTCGCCCTCCTTGTCGGGGTCGGTAGGTGTATTATCGGTTGAGGTTGTCACCGAGGGGTCAGGATCGAGCGCTTCACCCATATTTGAAGACTCCGTGGTGCTTTCGGTGGTATTTTCGTTTTGCTCTGCATCCTTGCAGGAACACGCAAGGATAAGTGAGAGTGCAAGTATAATCAAAATAATTTTTTTCATATTATCAGCCTTTTAGTATTTTACAAACAATAAGCGCACACGAATTATACATATGAAATATTTTATCACAAGATTTTATTTTTGTCAATAAGAGTCGGGCAATAAACCGCCTCGCATGTGTCGAATTTACATAAAAGTCACTTTTCGGACAAAAGCAAATAAAGGCTCAAGCTCATAAAACCTTGTTTTAGGCATGATGCGGACAAAAAATCAGCTTTGCTCCTTCGCAAAGAATAATTCCCGCCTTTTTCTCTTTATCAGCAAGCCGACCACAAAAGAGATAACCGCAAGCACCGACGCCGAAAGAATAAGCATTATTAAGACAAAGGTATCCGAAAGAATATATGAGATAAAAATTCCCGTCAAATAATCACATCCCCGTTTTTAATGAGCATATGATAGCACACTATTAATATTTTGTCAATGTTTTTGTGATATTTTTTTAATTTTTTATTTTTCTTTTGTTGACAATTAATGCCGTGCGGGCAAAATCTTCGAAAATTCAAGTATTTAACGCGCGGTCGCTGTTTTGCGCTTTGCCGTTTTACAGCTTGTAACCGTTAAGTCCCTCTTTTTTAATCGCCACAAATATTCTGTGGCGGAGCCCTTTGTTGTTTCTTTCAAGAGTCGACAACAGCCGCTTTATATTTTCCCTGTCGGTATGCTTATCCTCGGGGCAAGGACTTTTTACAACCGGCAGGCGATTTTGCCGCGCAAAATATTCAATATCCTTCTCGGGAGCAAAAATAAGCGGTCTTATCAGGGTGATATCCTTGCGGGAAAGGTAGGTGACCGGACTGAAGGTACCGAGCCTTCCTTCATTAAAAAGATTTAACATGAAGGTGTCGACAACGTCATCAAAGTGATGCCCGAGTGCAATTTTGTTGCACCCCATTTGCTTAATGTTGTCATGAAGTATCCCTCGCCGCATTTTTGCGCACAGGGAGCAGGGATTGGACTCCTTTCTTACGTCGAAAATAATCCTTGCAAGATCGGTTTTCACTATTTTATATTCTATTTCAAGCTCCCCGCAAAAAGCCTCAATCGTCGAAAAATCCGTGCCTTCAAAGCCCATATCGACAGTAATGGCGCATAGCTCAAAGCTTTTCGGATAAAACATCTGAAGATTCCAAAGTCCCGTAAGCAGGGCAAGCGAATCCTTGCCTCCGGATACTCCGACGGCAATTTTATCTCCTTCTTCAATCATACAATATTCGTCGACTGCTCTTCTGATAAACGAAAGCATTCTGCGGGCGTTAATAATATCCACGTTACATCCTCAAAAATATTCGACCTTAAAATATCACTGACAATTTTAAAAGGTCAACATAAAATTATAATAAAAAAGAGAGGTACATTTTTTATGGCTATAAAAATATTTATCGATCAGGGACACAATCCCGGCAATCCCAATGCGGGAGCGGAGGGCAACGGACTGCGTGAACAGGATATTGTGTACGAAATAGGGGTGCAGACCGCGGAGCTTTTGCGACAAAACCCGAATTTTGAGGTCAGGCTGTCAAGAAACGACCCGAATGAAATACTCGGAAACAGCAACAGCGAAAGCCTTGCCGCAAGGGTAAACGCCGCAAACAGCTGGGGTGCAGATTACTTTATAAGCCTTCACACAAACGCTTCCACAATTCCCACGGCAACCGGCAGCGAAGCGTACGTTTACAGCTTTGACAGCAAGGCTTACGGACTTGCGGAAAATATTCTCGAAGGGCTTGTCGAGTACACCAAAATACCCTCAAGAGGCGTGTTTGAGCGACCCACGCTTTATGTACTTCGCAGAACCGCAATGCCCGCAACCCTTGTAGAGCTCGGATTTATAACAAACGCCGCGGAGGCAACGCTCATGTCCGAGCAGCCGGAGCTTTTTGCAACCGGTATTTACGAAGGAATACTTAATTATTTCGGGCTCGAATAAGAGCGCTTAAAGCCTGCCGCAAAACGGGACAAATTCACCTTTTCAGGGCGGCGACCTGCTCCGCCGCGCTCATTATTCCTATTTTTCCGCTTTCATAAGTCAGTCCGCCCTGGAAGAATATTGTATAAGGCGGGCGAATGGGACCGTCTGCGGAAAGCTCTATTGAAGCTCCCTGCACAAAGGCTCCCGCCGCCATTATCACTTTATCCGAATATCCGGGCATGTCCCATGGCTCGGGTGTGACAAAGGAATCGACCGGCGAGCCGCTCTGTATTCCCTTGCAGAAGGCGCGCATTGCCTCCTCGCTCCCGAGCCTTACCGCCTGAATTATATCGTATCTTTTATCGGTGTACGAAGGCTCCACGTCATATCCGAGCTTTTCGAAAATATATGCAGCAAGCAGTGCGGTTTTTTGCGCCTCCGCTACTGTGTGAGGAGCGTAGAAAAAGCCTTTGTAAAGATTTCTGTTCTGATTCAGACTTGCTCCGACCTCAAGCCCTGTTCCCACGCTTGTCAGACGATAGGACGCAAGCCTTACCGCTTCCTTGGTTCCTGCAACATAACCGCCGCTCTCCGCCATTCCGCCGCCCGGATTTTTGATAAGCGAGCCGACGATAAGATCGGCGCCCACGGCGGTGGGTTCCCTTTCCTCGCAAAATTCCCCATAACAGTTATCCACCATTACAAAGGCGTCGGAAAGGCGGCGCACAAGCTTCACTACTCTCCCTATCTCGTCAACCGAAAGGGTTTTTCTGTTTGCATATCCCTTTGAGCGCTGAATAAACACAACCCTAACCTCGGGGGTGAGCGCCTTTTCTATTCCCTCAAAGTCTATATCCCCCTCCGGGGTAAAGTCAATTTGCCTGTAAGCTATTCCGAAATCGGCAAGCGAGCCCTCTCCCGTCTTTTTCTCAATTCCTATAACCTTGTCAAGAGTGTCATAAGGCTTGCCCGTGACTGAGAGCATCACGTCGCCCGGGCGCAAAAGCCCGAAAAGCGCTATTGTCAGCGCATGGGTACCGTTTACTATACTGTGCCTTACAAATGCGTCCTCAGCCGAAAACACCTGCGCATATATTTTGTCAAGGGTGTCCCTGCCCCGATCGTCATAGCCGTAGCCTGTGGTTCCGGCAAACATCGCCTCTGACACGCGGTTGTCGGCAAAAGCCGAAAGTACTTTTTTTGTGTTTAAGAAGGCTGTTTTGCCTATCTCCTCAAAACGGGAGGAAAGCTGTTTTTCGGCGCTTTCCGTTAGATTTATTATTTTTTCGGAAAAATTCATTTTATATCTCCTGAAATGTTAGGTCGGCGGTTTTGCCGCATAAAACGTTTATTTTTTTTAATTTCAAAGCTCGTTTACTTTCTTCTTAAAGAAATTTCCCCGCTCCGTAAAATTCTCAAAGCAGTCAAAGCTGGCGCTTGCGGGAGAAAGCAGAACTATGTCTCCCGGCTTTGCGATTTTGTGAGCTAAAATGACCGCTTCCCCGTAATCTGCCGCCTCGTAAAGCGCGGTTTTGTTTTTGTCGTATTCGGGGCAGGTCAAAAGCGCGGTCTTTATTTTTTCCTTAGTCGCGCCGGTGACTATCACCGCCTTTGCGCCGCGGCACATTGACGGTCCGAGCGGCGTGTAGTCAAGGTGCTTGTCATAACCTCCGCAAAGCAGAATGACCCTCTCCCTAAAATTACCAAGCGCTGCCATTGTTCTTGTGGGGCTCGAATCGATGGAGCTGTTGTAATACTTAACCATGTCAAGCTCTCTTACAAATTCGCACCGATGCTCGACTCCCTTAAAGCTTTCAGCCACCTTTTTTACTGCGTCGGAATTTACATAGCTTCTTGTCGCCGCAATAGCCGCCATATAATTTTCAACATTGTGACGTCCCGGAAGAATTATATCCCCGACTTCTATTACCCTTTCGTCATTAAAGCAGATATATCCGTCCTTTATGCAGACGTTTGCCTCATTTTTGGAAGAGAAAAGGAGCACACCGCCCTTGGCGTCCTTTGCAAGCCGACTTGTTATCTCGTTTTCGGCGTTCAGCACCGCGATATCGTTTTTTGTTTGATAGCGCAATATGTTTTTCTTTGCAAGGATATACTCCTCCATGCCGATATGCCAATCAAGGTGGTTGGGTGAAATATTTGTAATAATCGCCACATGCGGTGATTTTGTCATGGTTTGAAGCTGGAATGAAGAAAGCTCAACAACCGCAAAATCGTCTTTTGTCATTTCGTCTGCAAGAGGGAGAAGGGGTCTTCCGATGTTTCCGCCGAGATATACCTTTTTCCCCGCCTCTTCAAGCAGCTTTGAAACAAGCGTTGTGGTAGTAGTCTTTCCGTCGCTTCCGGTAATTGCAATAATTGTTGCCGGACAAAGCTCGAAAAACACCTGCATTTCGGAGGTGATATTAGCGCCCTTACCGACTGCCCTTAAAATTCCCGCCGAGTCGGGTCTTATGCCGGGAGAGCGGAAAATCACGTCCGCCTCGATATTTTCAAGATAATCGGGACCGAGGCTGAATTTTACGCCCTTATCGGTAAGCTCGGAATACGTTTTTCCGAGCTTCTCGGCGCTTTTCATATCGTGAACTACAACATCGGCGTTAAATTTAAGCAGCATATCTATTAGCGGTCTGTTGGAAACGCCCACTCCCAGCACCGCGACCCTTTTATTACATACCATGTTTTTAAGTTTATCGGAATACACCATAAAACACCTGCCGAAAATAATAAAGCTTATATAAGCTTAGAATAAGAACCTTTGCTCGGCAAACGCCGAGCGGTAACAGTATAATTATATATTGAAAAGGCGAATATATCAACACTTTTTTTAAATTTCACGAATATTTTTCCTTAGCGCGAAAAAAATATATTTCGGAAATTAAAAAAACTTTTCCAAAACTGTTGACAAAACGATTTATATCTGCTATAATTCAAAGCGCGTGATACTTTTGGGGAATTGTGTAACGGCAGCACGACAGATTCTGAATCTGTTTGTTGGGGTTCGAATCCCTATTCCCCAGCCAGAACAAGGCGTTTGCTTTTGCAAACGCCTTGTTCAACGATGTTTGCCCGCCGCGCGTAGCGCGGCTTGGCAAATGATATGGGCCGCGCCCAATTATTGCGTTGTGTCCGCTCCGCGGACAATTTTTTAATTTTGTCACCCGAAAGGGTGATTTTTATTTTTTCGCTCGTTTTTGCGGACATTTTTCCCTATTCGTCAAAAAGCACTTACGAAGCCCGATTGATTCAAGCTTCGTAAGTGAAAATCTCTCTCAAAAAGTCAACGCGGGAATTACAAGGACTTCCTTGTTTTGCGTCGACGTAATAACAACACTCCCCCGACTGCGCCAAGCACAAAAGCAACAATAATTGCAATAGTCATAAAATAAAAGTCGATTTTCGGTTTTAATACGTAATCTTCCACATCACACAGTTCTTCAATCGAAGAAGGGAATCCGATAATAAGATCTTTTTTCGCTCGGCGTTCGTTATTTACTTCCTCTGAAAACTCATAAAAATCCGAAATGGGGAATAGATAAGTTTTTTCGGCACTTAAATGGCTTTTGTATAAGACATATTGTCCATCGTCGGTATCATAGTAAATATACACTCCGTCGTGAGAGGGCTCTCCGTACAAGCAGTATACTGCGTTGACTTTCACAAATGAACCGAAAACTTTATTTTGAGATACCGCGTATTTGTAAAAATCGCTCCAATCCGATATTCCGTACTCTATTTGAGTCATTTTTCCGTCATAATAATGAAAATAACAGACCTCTCCGATAGCGTAACTACCAAATATTCTGTTTCTATCGCTTCTTCTACCATGCTTGCGATATCTTTTTGTTCTGCAAAGCTATGCATAAAAGCGCCGTTGAACAATTTCACAACCGTATCACCGGCAGATACATTTAAATACGACTTTTCTTTTGAGCTTACCTGCAGTGAGTCGTCCGAGGTTGCCGCCACAGGCAGGGCAAAAGTGCCGTACACATTACGGCAATCAGCAGTAATATTAATATGTTAATATGCGTTTCATGTTCTCTTTTATTTAAAACAGAATTATTTTTGTTTCATTCAAGACTGATATCCTCCGGATTAAAATTTCTGTATTTAAGCATATTGAGGTAATGCGCAACGATATCGCCGAAAAGCACGGTTTCGTCCAAAGAGGAAAGCTGTTTTGCGAAATAAAGATCGCGCAGCTTTGCTCTTTTTTTCAGCGGAACGTCGATATAGACCGTCATGTTGTTGAGGTGATCCTCATTTATACAGTATGAGAATTGGTAATTTTTCACCTCGCACAGGCGGCTGAAAATAATAACGTCGACGGTGTTCTTCGGAGAAAGCCCGGCAAGCACCATGGGGTCGTTGCCCTCTCCGTAAAAGGGCGGATAAGGCAGAGTTAAGGTGAGCTTTATATCCATCTTGCTTTCAAAAGAGGAGATTACAACGTTCATACTCCTTTCGGCACCGCATTCCGCAAAGAACGCCATGAGATGAAAAAACACCAGAGAAAGGGAACGCATATCAATATAATTCGCGCCGATTTCGAGGCCTCCGGCAATGCTGTAATTTATATTGTAGCCGAATTTTTTAAAGGTCAGGTCTGTCGCTTTGACAAGCATGTTTACGCATTTTTCGAGTGAAATGTAAATATCGTCGCTGTTGTAAAAGATATACGAAATTACCTTTTTGATTTTTTCAAGCATCCGTATACCGAAGGTATTGCTGCTTTTGCTCTTAACAGCCGTGGAATTTTCGTCAATGCTTTTGACAAGCTTGCAAATCTGGCTTGCCACGCAGGTGATATCGTTTTCGATAAGATACGTATATCTGTTTGTTGAGAAAACTTGAATTACCGAGACAAATACCCAAAGAGTGCACGGCGTACCCGACCGCAAATAGGGCACGACAAATGCCCGTGCGGGGCGGTCGCCGGTGTCGATACCCACAACACATGCGTTGCGGCTCTTGCCGATACTTAAAAAGGCGGCTTTATCGGCTTGCAGAACATGCCTTTCTATATGAGTGTTCCTTCTTGGCAGACGTATCTCCCTCATTGCCATTTTGTTTTTGTAGGTGACAATTCCCCTGTTGTCGCATATTATGACGGGAGTTGAAAGGTCGTCCAGTGATCCAAGGCTTGACAAATAGTTCATCGTTCTTACCTTTTTTCGTTTTGATACTATAATTATAACACATGTTTGTTAATTTTCTGTTAATTATTAAGTAAATGTACATACCAAAAGGTTAATATGAGGAAATATTTTTGTCAGAAATGCAACAAGTTTAAAAAAATCGCCAAAAGCTCTTGAATATTTGCAAGTTTTGTTGTAAAATATAGGAGTAAAAATTTTATTTGTTTTCGGAGGAATTCAAAATGTCAGTTAAAGTTGCAATTAACGGCTTCGGTCGTATCGGTCGCCTCGCATTCAGACAGATGTTTGGCGCCGAGGGCTACGAAGTCGTCGCCATCAACGACCTCACAAGCCCCAAAATGCTCGCTCACCTTCTCAAATACGACTCCGCTCAGGGTAAGTACGCTCTTGCGGACACGGTAAGCGCCGGAGAGGACAGCATCACGGTTAACGGCAAGACAATTAAGATCTATGCCGAAAAGGACGCCGCAAACTGCCCCTGGAAGGCTCTTGACGTCGACGTTGTTCTTGAGTGCACAGGCTTCTACACCTCAAAGGAGAAGTCAATGGCTCACATTAACGCCGGCGCAAAGAAGGTTGTTATTTCCGCTCCCGCCGGAAATGACCTCAAGACCATTGTTTACAGCGTAAACGAAAAGACCCTTACACCCGAGGATCAAATCATTTCCGCCGCATCCTGCACAACAAACTGCCTCGCTCCCATGGCAAAGGCTCTTAACGACTATGCACCGATAAAGAGCGGAATTATGACCACAGTCCACGCTTACACAGGCGACCAGATGATTCTTGACGGTCCCCACAGAAAGGGCGATCTCAGACGTGCGCGCGCAGGCGCTCAGAACATTGTCCCCAACTCGACAGGCGCCGCAAAGGCAATAGGCCTTGTTATCCCCGAGCTTAACAAGAAGCTTATCGGCTCCGCTCAGAGAGTTCCCACATGCACAGGCTCAACAACGATTCTTGTCGCAGTTGTCTCCGGCAAGGACATCACCGTTGAGGGAATCAACGCCGCAATGAAGGCAGCTTCAAACGAATCCTTCGGCTACAACACCGACGAGATTGTTTCCTCCGACGTTATCGGCATGACCTACGGCTCACTCTTTGACGCAACCCAGACAATGGTCGCAAAGATTGACGACGACACATATCAGGTACAGGTCGTTTCCTGGTACGACAACGAGAACAGCTACACAAGCCAGATGGTTCGCACCATCAAATACTTCGCAGAGCTTAAGTAATTTTAAACAGGCTCTACAGGTCGCCGCGCGTAAAGCGCGGCGGCTTTTTTCTTTTTTACGCGCTTTAAAATAAAAAACACAAAGCGCCTGTTTTCTAATGTCGAAAACAGGCGCCGACGCCGACTCTTGAATTTATAAAATTTACGCCGAGGGGTCGGTCATGGAACCGATAAAAAGCGGCACACAGTTTTTTGTATCGATCAGCATATAGACAAACGGTCTGTCAAGATGAACCTCTTTTGCTTCCTCCGGCTCGGCTCCTCCATTGCTCATTCCAATTACGGTTGCGGCTCCCGCTTTTGTCCCTTTTTCACCCATTGTTAGAAAGGTCTTGTGCAAAACACTACTTATAAAAAAATTTTCTCCCGTTGAGGAGCCGATATCCTTAAAATTCACCAAATCGGGATAAAATGCATCTGTCATTCCCATTCCCTTCAAAATATCCGACATTTCCACGTCATATCCGGTTTCGAATTTCGGGATAGACGTATAAAACGAGAGGTCGACCGGATTTTGCAGGAGCTTATGCAAGCTTTCCCCGCTCAGAGACTCAGTAAGCTCCGTCAAAGTGACGCCGTCCTTGGGCAGAAGTGCGGCAAAAGCGTATTCTCTTCCCTTGTAATATTTAATAAAACCTGTTGCATTTTCATTTTCATGATAGCTTGATTCGGTGCCGTACATGAACTCAACATTTTGTTCGCTTCCGTCCTCTTTTTTGAAGACGCCGTCTTTTACTTGAGTCTTTTCATAAGCTTCATACCATTCGCCCTCAAACGCAAAGCGTTTACAAGATACATTACGGCATCCGGTGAAATATCTTTGAGAATTTTGGGGATCATTTGATTTGTTTTCTGCTTGACCCAGTTATTTATGTCCTTGCAGGTCCGGCTGTTAAAGGGCGCCTTGTAGATATCCGCGCCGTAATAATTCGCGTTTATCTGCAAAAGATCTCGGTTCACGGTAAAGCCCTCGTCGTCGGTAAACCAAATGGAATTTGCAAGACTGAGCTTTGCCTTTTCCTGTTGCGGAAGATTTTTTATATAGGTGTAGAGATACAAATTCAGTTCCTCGACCGACATTCCGAGCGCCGCTTCCATTTGAGAGCGCGTCTCGCCCACGGCGCCGTTTGCCGTCATTGCAAGTGCCGAAAGCACGGTCAGCGGCGAAAGAAGTGTGTTTTCTCCTTTTTTTGGCGCAAGCTTTAAAGAGTCGGACAGCAAAATCCGCCGCGGCGTAGGTATCATGCACATAGCGGTCAATAAAGAAAACCAAGCTTTGAAAATATGCCTTCATGAGTTCGTCAAAAGCACTTTCGTCACCGTCAAGGAAACGGCGTTAGCTACAGGCGCCGTTATCCATGTTTTTCCTCCGAATTTCGGGAACATGTCTGTTCCCTTCACTTATTATACGGCTAAAGACGTAAAATTCCTTATGCGTATTTTGCTTTTTTATTAATGAATATGAAGAAATCTATCGCCAACGCATAGCTTTCTTCCCGTACGCATTTTGATATATCATATTTTTACCATGCTTGCCTAATAGATCTTCCGCCTTTAGTCTTTACCGAATTTGTATCAAGTGCGGGCCTGGTTCATATAATGTTAAAAAGCCTTTGGAGGAATACTTATAAATGAACGACAGTCAGTCAAGCGTCGGATATCTTATTGTAAACGCCGTAACGGCGGACGGACTTATTCCCATTGAAAACGCCCTTATAACAATAAGCGTTACCGACGGTAATAACACGACTCTTTACAAAGTGGCTCGCACGGACAGGAGCGGAAGAACGGAAAAGATTCCCGTTGCGACGCCAAACATCAGTCTTTCCCTCTCGCCCTCGGAGCAAACGCCGTATGCAACGGTTGTGATAGAAGGTGAAAAAGAGGGATATTACAGCAATGAATACATTAACGTGCCGATATTTCCGGGAGTTGTGACACTACAGCAGATGGCTCTTATTCCCTCAGACGAAAGAGCGCAAATTCAGGACAACGACACAATCTTTTACGAAAGCGAGCCGAGCGACCTATGAACGAGCAGGCTTATCTTCCGTATATCCCCGAATTTATCACGGTACATCTCGGCGCGCCCGATTCAAACGCGCAAAACGTCACGGTGAGCTTTCCCGACTACATAAAAAACGTTGCCTCGAGCGAGATATACCCGACTTGGCCTGAAAGCGCCATACGCGCAAACATTTACGCCCAGATAAGCTTTGCGCTCAACAAAATATACACCGAATTCTACCGCTCTCAGGGCTATGATTTTGATATAACCAACGTCACGGCGTACGATCAGTCCTTTGTATACGGCAGAGAGGTGTTTGAAAACATTTCTCAGATAGTCGATGAAATATTCAACAGCTATATCAGCCGCCGCGACACGGTAATTCCCCTTTACGCCGTCTACTGCGACGGAATAAACACCACCTGCGACGGTCTTTCCCAATGGGGCTCGGTGGAGCTTGCAAACAAGGGGCTTGGCGCATATGACATACTCACAAACTATTACGGAGATGATATTGACTTGGTAACCAACGTTCCGGTAAACTCGCCTCAGGCAAGCCTGCCGCCCGTGCTGCTCTCGCTCGGTTCGGTAGGAAACGAGGTTCGCACCTTGCAGATTCGCCTTAACAGAATATCTCAAAACTTCCCCGCCATACCGAAAATTTACCCCATAGACGGAGTTTTCGGAGAGGAAACGGAGCGCGCGGTCAAAAAATTTCAGGAGATATTCAATCTCACGCAGGACGGCATTGTGGGAAACGCCACATGGTACAGAATACAGTATTATTATAACGGCGTCAAGCGACTAAACGAGCTTTATTCCGAAAGTCTCGGTTATGATGAGATTTCAAAGCAGTTCACCGACAAGGTGGAGCTTGGAAGCACGGGAGCGGATGTGTTGACAATTCAGTATTTTCTCTCTCTTATTTCAGAATTTGTAGGAAGCGTCACTCCGCCCCTTATTGACGGATATTTCGGACCCGAGACGCAAAATTCGGTGACATCCTTTCAGCAGACGTACGGTCTGCCGGTGACCGGTGCGGTGGATCTTGTCACATGGGATGCGCTTCATGACCGATACGCGGATTTTATTCGGACAATTATTTCCTCCACCACTGAAGGTCAGGCGATACCATTCCCCGGGACCGTACTCAGCGAAGGCGCGGAAAACGAAAACGTCAGACTGCTTCAAGGATATCTTAACGTCATAACTACAGCTTATCCCTTTCTCCCCTCGGTAAACCCCAACGGCGTGTTCGATGCAAACACCGCCGAGGCGGTAAGAGCGTTTCAGGAATATTTCGGTCTTGACGTAAGCGGTATAGTCGCCGCTTCCACCTGGAACAAAATAGCGGACGTATATAACGATATCGTGGCGGGGCTGGAAAGAAGCGTCGGTCAGTATCCCGGATATAACATCGAGTAGCGGCGCAAATATCTGTAATAATTTATAAATTTATAATCAAACGAAAGGAGTCGGAAACGGTTGCCGATACCGTTAATAAATCGCTTATGAATACAAGTGACAGGAAAGAAAGCATCATGGAGATACAGAAAAATCTTCGAACTCTGTATCAGAACGGCTACATAAACAAAAGTATAATTCCGGACGGAGTATACGGAACTGAAACAAAAGAGGCGGTAAAGGAATTTCAGAAAATGGCGGGGCTCACCGAAAGCGCAATTGTCGACTTTGAAACATGGACGGCGCTTAGCGAAATGGCAGAGTCGTGCCTTAAAAAGCTTGAAAAGACCACCCCAATTTATCCTTTTGAAAGACTTTTGGCAGAGGATGCGGTTTGCCTTGGAGAAACCAGCGACCTTGTGCTTCTTCTTCAGATACTGATAAACGAGCTTGACGCCTATGACCTTGCCCCTTTGCAGCTTAACGGGTTCTTTGACAAGAACACCGAAAACGCCGTTAAAGCCATTCAGGAAATACACGGTCTGCCAAGCGACGGCAGAGTCGATAAAGACACCTGGAATGCAATAGCCTCCTCATACAACAAATATGTCTCGTCCAAAAAATGAATCGGGAGAAAAAATACAGGCAATAATCTAAAAAGCAAAACTTTCTCATAAATTTAAGGTGAAATTACATTTATGAACAGATTTACAACGTCCGCCTGCAATGCGCTTACAAACGCCCTCACGTACGCAAAAGAAATGGGACACACCTATATCGGCTCGGAGCATATTCTTCTCGGTCTGCTTTCACAAGCGGATACCGCCGCAAATAAATTTCTGACAATGTCGGGAGTGAACTTTGAAAAAAGTCGGGATATGATACTAAAAAGCACCGGAAAGGGTGTGAAAACCGATATTTCTCCCTCGGATATGACTCCCAAAACCAAGAGCATAATCGAAAATTCCTATAAGCTTGCCGGTCTGTATAAAAGCAGACTTGCGGCAACCGAACACATTCTGCTTTCCCTCATTAAGGAAGAAGAGTGCGTGGGGGCAAAGATAATAGCCGCTCAGGGCTGTTTTCTTGAAAGTCTGAATGCACAGCTTACAAGCTATTGCTCGGGCTATATTTCGCCGGCAACCGAAGCTCAAGCTCAAAAAGCCAAGACCCGGGGACTTGGCAGCGGGGCGTTCGGAAAGAACCTTACCGAGCTTGCAGCAAAGGGGCGTATAGATCCGGTCATCGGGAGGGATGAGGAAACCGGACGTATAATTCAGATACTTTCACGAAGAAGCAAAAACAACCCTGTCCTTATCGGTGAGCCGGGAGTGGGCAAGACGGCGGTCGTCGAGGGACTTGCGCTTAAAATCGCCGAAGAGCGAGTACCGGAAAATCTTATCGGAAAACAGATTTACGCACTTGACCTTGCCGCCCTTATTGCCGGAGCAAAATACAGAGGAGAGTTTGAGGAGCGTTTAAAGCAGGTTATCGACGAGGTAACGGGAGATGCGAATATAATCCTGTTTATAGATGAAATACACAACCTTATCGGTGCGGGAGCCGCGGAAGGAGCAATAGACGGGGCAAACATACTAAAACCGATGCTCGCCCGCGGTGAAATTCAGATAATAGGCGCAACAACTGTAAACGAATACCGAAAAATCGAAAAGGACGCCGCCCTTGAACGCCGCTTTCAGTCCCTGCTTGTGGAGGAGCCGTCGGTCGGCGAGACTGTAGCCATACTTGAAGGGCTTAAAGACAGGTACGAGGCGCATCACAGACTGAAAATCACCGAAAATGCAATAAAGGCGGCGGCAAAGCTTTCCGCACGGTATATAAACGACAGATTTCTTCCGGACAAAGCAATAGACCTTATCGACGAGGCGGCGGCAAAGGTAAGAATAAGCCGCCTGACTTATCCGGATTATATCATCAGCCATGAAAGCAGTCTGCAAAGAGTATCCGCCGAGCTTGAGGACTCGATTAAGCTTGAGGATTTTTCGCGCGCTGCTCGGCTTCGTGGCAAGTACGAGCAGATAAACAATGAAATAAAGGGCGAAAAGGAGGAATGGAAGAGCAGTCTTGAGCGCAGTCCTCTTGAGGTAACCGAAACGGATATTGCGCAAATTGTCACCGAGTGGACCGGTATACCGGTAAGTCGCATTGAGGGTGATGAAAAGAACAGGCTGAGAAATCTCGAAACCGAGCTCTGCAGCAGGATATTCGGTCAGAAGGCGGCAATGCATATCTTGGCGGGAGCCGTCAGGCGTGGCAGATTAGGGCTGAGAGACCCCGAACGTCCGGTGGCAAGCTTTATTTTTGCGGGACCCTCGGGGGTGGGCAAAACAGAGAGCGCAAAGGAGCTTTCAAAGCTCATATATTGCGACAAGAACGCCCTTATCTGTCTTGATATGTCCGAATATATGGAAAAGCACAGCGTTTCCTCGCTTATCGGCTCCCCTCCGGGATATATAGGATACGACGAAGGGGGCAGACTTACCGAGAAGGTGAGAAAACGCCCGCACTCAATAGTGCTTTTTGACGAAATAGAAAAAGCCCATCCTGATGTTTGCAGTCTGCTGCTTCAAATTTTGGACGAGGGAAGGCTCACCGATTCTTCGGGCAGAAGAGTGGATTTTACCAACACAATAATTATAATGACCACAAATATAGGTCAGAACTTCATAGGGGAGAGAGAAAAAATAACCGGCTTTTCGCAAACCGAAAGCACGACAAATACCCAAAGCGCTAAAATCGGAGATGAGCTTAGAAAGCATTTTAAGAGCGAGCTTATTAACAGAGTGGATGAAATAATAGTGTTTGAACCTCTTTCAAGCGACGCCGCCCGTGAAATATCAAAAAGAGAGCTTGAAAAGCTCTGCTTTGAGCTTCGGGACTTCGGAATTGAAGCCGAGGTAAGTAAAGCTGCAATAGACGCCGTATGCGCCCTCGGATACGGAAAAAAGCAGGGCGCGCGCACCGTCGAACACTTTATAAACTCAAGTATAAAGAAAAAAATCTCCGACGAGCTGCTTGCCGAAAGCATCCGCGAGGGAGACAAAATTCTTGTCGACTATGACCAAGGTGCCGCCGATTTTGTAATAATAAACAAAAAAAGCCGCGACCTTTGACAAATATTTCGGTAAATAAAGGTTCATTGTAAAATGAAATAGGACAGATAGAAAGAGTCATAGCAGACGTGGTATAATTGAAATTGACCAAACCAAAAAACCACGGAGGTCCGCTATGACTCAACAACAGTATACCACAAAGGGACGCAAATTCCAACACCTAACGAGAGAAAAACGGGCGCAAATCGAAATATTGCTGCGACAAGGACTGCCAAAGGCGCGAATCGCAAGAGAGGTGGGTATTTCACGTTCCACCCTGTACCATGAACTTGCTCGAGGTACGGTAGAGCAGTTGGACAGCGAATTGCGTTCATATCACAAATACTTTTGGGATGCCGGACAGCGAGTGTATGAAGAGAATAGGAAGAATAGCCGCCCGCCTTTGAAACTCATGGGGTGCCTTGACTTTATCCAATATGCGCAAAAACGAATTTTAGAAGATAAGTTGTCGCCAGATGCGGTCTGTGGACAAGCAAAGTTGAGCGGGAAGTTTGAAAAGATGGTATGTACTAAGACGCTGTACAACTACATCGACCAATGTCTTCTGAAAGTCAGGAACATAGACCTTTTACTGAAGGTAAAGCGAAAGACCGGAAAAGTCCAAAAGGCTAAACAAAACAAAAGGATTTTTGGTACGAGTATAGAGGAAAGACCAGAGGAAATCAACAGCCGCACCACGTTCGGACACTGGGAGATAGATACCATCGTAGGTAAAAAGGATTCTTCAGCAGTATTGCTGTCACTTGACGAACGGATGACTCGTAAACGTCATCTTGTGAAAATTCCGTCCCGAACCAGTGAAGCTGTACGTCTTGGTCTTGAAAAAATTGCAAAATGCTACGGTGAAAGCTTTGAATCTGTTTTCAAATCGGTCACAAGCGACAACGGCAGCGAATTTGTAGATTTGGGCAGGTACCTGCCCAAATCTACAAAGGTATACTATGCGCATCCTTATTCCTCTTTCGAAAGAGGTACTAATGAAAAGCAAAATTCTCTTGTCCGCCGCTTCTTCCCTAAAGGAAAATCTTTTGATCTTATTACCGATGAACAGGTCGCTTTCGTTGAACACTGGATCAACCATTTACCCCGTAAAATCTTCAATTACCGCTCAGCTGATTCTTTTTTCATAACTGTCCTATTTGATATTGCAATTTAAATTCGGTAAATAAAAAGAAATTTTTTAAAAAAAGTCATTGACAAAAGGAGTTCGATATGATATTATAATAGGCGCTGTGTAAATAATACGGCAATACGGCGCCCTGCCCCTGTAGCTCAGCAGGTAGAGCATTTGACTTTTAATCAAAGGGTCTGGAGTTCGAATCTCCACAGGAGCACCAAAAATCGACAAGGCTCATAAAAGGTCTTGTCGATTTTTCACTTATTCGTACTTTTGACCGAGAGTTTCAAGGGCAGCCCTCTTATAAAACAAAAACACAAAGGTAAGGCGTCAAAGCTTTTTGACTGCATCAGACCATGACTACACAAAGCAATGATTTTTCAAAAGGATCGATAAAGCGGCTTATAATCGCCCAGGCGATACCGCTGACGCTGGCGCAAATCGTTCAGCTTCTTTACAATATCGTTGACCGAATCTATATCGGGCATCTGCGGGATATAGGTGATATCGCCCTCACCGGACTTGGCATCACCTTTCCCGTAATCGTGCTCATTGCCGCCTTCACAAGCCTTTTCGGCACAGGTGGAAACGTGCTTTTTTCAATTTCAAGGGGAAAGCACGAGGAGGACGAAGCGGGCAGAATAATGGGAAACGTCTTCGCGCTTCTTTTGGTATCCTCGGTTGTACTTTTCGGCGTATGCTACCTTTTCCGCCGTCCCATTCTCTTTCTCTTCGGAGCGAGCGAAAATTCCTACGTTTATGCCGACAAATATCTTAAAATCTACCTTTTCGGAACCGCCTTTTCAATGATAAGCACGGGAATGAACGGCTTAATAAACGCACAGGGCTTTCCGAGGGTCGGAATGCTTACAACTGTTATAGGAGCGGTTATAAACATCGCCCTTGACCCTCTCTTTATTTTTCTGTTTGATATGGGAGTTTCGGGAGCGGCGCTTGCCACTGTGATAAGTCAGGGTGTTTCGGCTGTCTGGGTGCTTAAATTTATCAGCGGCAAAAGGGCAATAATACGCCTTACACCCGACAAAATAAGAATAGACCCGGCGCGAACAAAACGCATTGTCACTCTCGGCATTTCGGGCTTTGTGGTTCAGGGGACGAACAGCCTTGTGCAGATTGTCTGCAACAACCGTCTCCAGTTTTACGGAGGCGACCTTTACGTCGGGATTTTCACGGTGCTGAATTCGGTAAGAGAGGTGCTTTCAATGCCCGTTTCGGGAATAACGAGCGGCGCTCAGCCTGTGCTCGGATACAACTACGGCGCGGGAGAAAACAAACGCGTAAAGCAGGGCATTCGCTTTACCTCGATTCTCGGAGTCGCCTACACTCTTACAGCATGGCTTGTTATAATGCTTGTGCCGACCTTTATTATGAGGGTGTTTACAAACGACTCCGCAATTATAAGCACCGGCGCGAAAATGCTTAACGTCTATTTCTTCGGCTTTTTCTTCATGGCGTTCCAATTTTCGGGGCAGATGGTCTTTCAGTCGCTCGGGCGGGCAAAAAACGCAGTCTTTTTCTCGCTTTTTCGAAAGGTTATCATTGTCGTTCCGCTCACTCTGCTTCTTCCCTACATAGGGCTCGGAGTCAACGGCGTGTTCCTTGCAGAGCCCATTTCAAACGCCGTCGGCGGGCTTGCCTGCTTTATTACAATGTGGATGAGCGTCTACCGAAAGCTTTAAAAATTAAAAAAATTCAAACCCGCAAAGGATTTTTCTTTTGCGGGTTCTTCAAACCTTTAACAAGCAAATATTTTGTCATTCACTTATTTTTATATTAACTTCAGGTATATCGCAGGAGGCAACTCCCGCGATTTTGTTTTTATTATACTCATTTGCCCTGTTTTTCACGGTACTTTTTTGCCTGGAGAGTGAACATTTCGGCGTACTTTCCCTCCTTTGCCATAAGCTCGTCATGGCTTCCCGACTCGATTATTCTGCCCATGTCGAACATGTAAATCTTGTCCGCCATTCTTGTGGTAGAAAGCCTGTGAGAGATAAATATCACCGTTCTGTCATCCTGTGCGGCGCCGCTCAAAATGGTGTGATTGAGTTCGTACTCGGCGGCAGGGTCAAGGGCTGAGGACGGCTCGTCCATAATTATAAGTCCGTAATCCTTGACAAATATGCGGGCTATGGCGACCTTTTGCGCCTCTCCTCCAGAAAGGTTCACTCCCTCGTCATAAAATTCCTTGGTGAGCGGAGTGTCGATACCGCGCGGGAGCTTATCAAGCTCGGTCTCAAAGGTTGCCTTTTTAAGCGCGCTTTGCACCCTTTCCCTATCCCTTTCGGGGTCATACGGACCGTTCATTACGTTTTCCGCAATAGAGGCGGAAAAGATTTTGAAATCCTGAAAAACGGTTCCTATTTTCTCTCTGTAAGAGGCAAGGTCAAGTCTTTTAATATTGACTCCGTTATAGAGTATCTCGCCCTTTGTCACGTCGTAAAGCCGCATAACAAGCTTTGTAAATGTGGTCTTTCCCGCGCCGTTATACCCGACAAGGGCAACCTTCTCTCCCCTTTTTACAACAAAGTTGATATTTGAAAGCACCTCGTTCTTTTCCCCGAAGGGGTAAGAAAAGGATACGTCCTTAAATTCAAGACTTTCAAAATCACCGGGTATCAGGTCTCCTCCGATAATCGTGGGCTTTCTGTCGAGAAACGTGAGGTATTTTTCGATATAGAGCGACTGCTCTGAAAACTTTTGAATCCTTTCAAAAAGGTTGGAAAGTGCCCAGCTTGCATTCCAGGTTGAGGTAACCGCCGCCGCAAATCCGCCGAGCTGAAGCTTGCCCTGTGAAAGAAAGATGAAGGAAACGAACATCAGAACCGCAGGAATAAGCGTATCAAGAGCATTCCATAAAAAGTCGACGGGGAAAAGCTTTTTTCCATACTTAATATCGCTGTCAAGTATTTCCTTTGTGACGTCGTCGTAAATTCCGGTAAGGTTTTGCGAAGCGTCGCTCACCCTTATTTCCTTGGCTCCGTCCGAGAGATGAAACTGTCGGTTAACGTATGACGCCCTTCGGTGCATCGGAACCTGCTCGACTTGCATCTTGTAGCCGAGCTTAAATGAGACCTGCCTTATGACGATTTCAAGCACGCAGAAAACAAAAATAATAGCGGCGATAATCGGACTTATGCTCAGTATCACGCCCATTATCGCAAAGAGCGCCACCGCGCGGTTTATGACCTTTCCGATGTTTTCGGTCACCTCCCATGCCCTGTCCCTTGCCTGGTCCATGGCAAAAAGGTAGTCGTTGAAAAATTTGGGGTCGTCGTAGCACTCAAGGTCAAGCGAAAGCGCCTTTTCATAAAGGTCCTTTTGCATATTGTACTGTAGCTTTTGAAAAAGGGTCGTATTGTAATAGTCCCAGTACCAGCCGTCGAATATGTACGCCCCGATATAGAAAAGCGCCATTATCCCTATAAGTATCGCAATTTCGGAAAAAGTAACTTCGCTTCTGTCAAGGCGGTTGAAAAGCTCGATTGTAAAAAGAGTGCTCGCCGCGTTGAGAAGCCCCCATATAACTCCCTCGGATATCATGACAAACGGGTATTGAGGCAGATATTTTGTGACCGTTTTAATCATAAGCCAGACATTTTTTAATATTTTTGTCGGCTTTTGTTTTATCTTTGCTTCTTTTTTCTTCTCCTTATTTTTTCTCATATGCTTCCTCCTTTCTCATAGAGTAAAGAGTTGCCCTCGGCGTCGGAGTCCTCAAGATAATTTTCCGCTTGCTTTGAAAAGAGAGTGGCGTAGGCGCCGCCCTTTTTCATAAGCTCCGAGTGGCTTCCCATCTCGGTGAGGTGACCGTCCTCAAGGTATATAACCTTATCGGCAAGTACCGCTGAGGAAAGGCGGTGGGAGATGAAAATCATGCTCTTATCCTTGCACTCCAAAAGCAGGTTTTCAAAAAGCTTGTACTCTGCTATCGGGTCAAGAGCCGCCGACGGCTCGTCGACGATCACTATTTCCGACGGCTTTGCGAAGATCCTCGCCAGCGCCACCTTCTGTCCTTCGCCGCCCGAGAGATTCACTCCCTCGTCGTCAAATTCCCTTGTCAGGGTTGTATCAATACCCTTTGGCATCTTTTCGACTCTCTCATATCCGCCGCTCAGCATAAGCGCTCTTTTTACAAGCTCTCTTTCGCTTTCCGTGCCGTCAAGCGGGCGCATAAGCACGTTTTCCGCCACGGACATCGAAAAGAGCTTGAAGTCCTGAAAGACCACCGCAAAGCGCTCTCTGTATTCCTTCAAATCAAGCTCCGACACAGGCCTTCCCCCGCAGGATATTTCTCCCTCGGTGGGGTCGTAAAGTCTGAGCATCAGCTTTACAAGCGTGCTTTTTCCCGAACCGTTTTTGCCCACAAGGGCTATCTTTTCCCCGGGATTTACATCAAAGGTGATATCGGTAAGAGAGGGGGCTGCGGCACCCGTATAAGAAAATCCGACCTTTTCAAAGTGAATTTTTCCCTTCCTTGGTACCTTTTCTCCCTTTCCGACGATTTTCGGCTCATAGTCAAGAAAATATCTCATATCCTCGATATAAAGCGCATTTTTGTAAAAATCCGTGATATCGGTTACAAGTCCCGTAATGATGTTTGAAAGCGCGGCGATTGAGGTCAGAACGACAATGCAGTCTCCGAGCATCATATCCTTTGTGACAAGAGTGCGGAAGGTGGCGTAAAGCATGGCGCCGAGCACCACAACCCCGTCTCGCCCGAAATTGATTATGAATTTCAGTGCCGCTTTGGGAAAGCCGTAATCGGCAATTAGCTTTTTATACGCCAGCCAGCCTTCCTTTTGTTGCCCGAACATATTTTTGTACATTGAGCCGAGCCGCATTTCCTTGGCGTATTCCCCAAGATAGAAGGTACGCTGAACGTAGCCTATCTTGCGGTCTATAGGGTTTCTCTTGCAGTCGAAATCGTGCAACACCGTGTTCCGCTTTTTCTCGACCAGTCCCAAAAGCAAGGGAAAGAGTGCGAACACAATAAGCAGCGGATCTATGACAAAGAGCATTATGCCGTTTGCCGTAATGGTGGTAAGCGACCACACAAAGCTGTCGACGTTATACACCGTGTTCATGCACTTGCCGTAGCAGTCGGTCATCGAGCGAACGTACTTGTCGTAAAAGGTCGGATCCTCATAGCAGGAAAGCTCCACGTCCTTTGCCTTGTTAAAAAGCAGTTTTTCGATTTTGGCTACGATTCTTCTTCTGTAGCGCGGATAGAGCAAAAAGTTTAAAAAATTGACAGCGGCATAAAAAATAAAAATCTCCGACGTAACAATGCCGACAAACAAAAGTACATGCGTTATACCCTTCCCGCTTTGATAGGAATTTATGCTGTAGCGCAGCAGATATGTGGAACTGAAGAAATTTGACAGTCCACCGAGAACCGACCACAAAAAATATGTAACAAGGTAGAAGGGCGCGGTTTTCTGAATAATTCCGAGCACAAATAAATTGTTTGACAGCGTTCGCCTGATACTTAGGCCCTTTTGCTTTTCTTCACGCTTTTTGTTTTTTTGTTGATTTTTCAATTTTCCATAATGCTCCTTTCTTTAAAAAATAAGTGGTTTTGCGTTGTTTTTGGGTTTGCAGTCGCCAGTATAGCACATAAAAGTACCATTGTCAAGCACTAATTAGTTTAATTTCAGTTATTTCCTGTTTGGCTCACTCTTTTTTCGCCTCACTTTGTATATCGGCGGGGTCGGACACCTTTTTTGCATTAAGATATACATTCACAGCGTTTTTGACAAGAAGCGCCGCCAAAGGCGCTATTATCATGCCGAGTATTCCGGCAATTTTCAGTCCGACATAAACCGCAAACAATGTTGCAAGCGCAGGAAGACCGAGCTGCGCACCCAGCACAAAGCTTTCCGCCGCCTGTCTTATTACCGTTATAATAACGTATACCACAATAAGCGCTATCGCCATTTTCATATCACCCTTGAACATAAGTATCACAGCCCACGGGATAAGCACGGTGCCGACTCCTATTGCCGGCAGAATGTCAAGCAGGGCGATAATTGCGGCAAGCAATAGCGCGTAGTCGATTTTGAGTATAAGAAAGGAAATGAGCAGCTCGGTAAAGGTTATGCCGAGCAGTATAAGATAGGCGCGAAAATACTTTGCCGCCGTGCTTAATATTTTATTTTTAAAGTTTGAAAATCTGCGCGCAAATCTTGCCGGAAAAAACGAGGAAATATATTTGTTGACTCTTTCGAAATCCGCGCTGATATAAAAGGACGCCATTATGAATATTACCGTTACGAATATTATTTCGGGTAGCATCATAAAAAAGGCTGCAAGCCCCGAGGTAAGCTTTGAGGAGAGCGAGGACGCCGCGTCCTCAAGCACGTTTTTTGCCATTCCGTTTATATATTCCACGTCTATATCCGAGCCGAAGCGGAATTTATTTATAATTTTTTCACCCGTTTTCGTAACAGAGCCGACGATGCTTTCGGAATTTTCGGCAAGGTAATCCACAAGCTTTTTCATCTCACCGTACCCGCGATTTACAAGCGCTACGGCGCAGTACGCCACAAGGGCAAGCACTATCATAAGCATAATTGTGCTTATTATTTTTTTGGGTATTCCCGTGCGTTTTACGCATTTATTTATAAGCGGCTGAAACACAAGCGCCACAAGCCATGCCAAAACAAAGGGCATCATCAGCCTTGTGAGAATGTAAAACGCGGCAACGGCAATAAGCACGCTCACTGACGCGTAAAAGAATATTATCACATGTTTTTTGTAATTTTCTTCCTTCATGTCGAACACCTTTCCCCGAGTATCAAAGCGCCTTTTTGGTTATTTTGCTCGGCTTTCTCTCCGATTATAATATTATATTTCGCAACAATGACAAATAATTATACAAAAAATATTGACATTGTTATTTTTTTGGTTTATAATATCTAAATGGTTCACCGCCAAAAGATATATTGGCGGAGCCGGAATATAAAAACGAAAGAAAGCGGCTTTATGGAAAGGCTGAAAATCGCCGTTATAGGCGCCGGAGGCGCCGGAATGCTTGCGGCGGGACGGGCAGCCGCGGCGGGCGCCGATGTTACGTTATTTGAAAAGAACAGTGCGCCCGGAAAAAAACTGCTGCTTACCGGAAAGGGCAGATGCAACCTCACAAACTGCTGCGAGGTACGCGAGTTTATTGAAAATGTGCCGACAAATCCGCGTTTTCTGTATGCTGCCGTAAACCGTTTTACCCCGCGCGACACAATGGATTTTTTCGAAGGACTCGGCGTTGCGCTTAAGGTGGAACGGGGAAACAGAGTTTTCCCTGTCTCCGACAAGTCGCGGGATGTTGTGAACGCCCTTTACGGCTATGTCAAAAGCTCGGGCTGCAGGGTTGTCAACGAGAGAGTTACAAAGCTTGTTGCAAACAGCGGCGCAATATGCGGAATTGAGACGGAAAGAGATTATTACTCATTCAGTCGCGTAATCGTCGCCACCGGCGGCGCCTCTTATCCACTGACAGGCTCGACCGGCGACGGGTACCGTTTTGCAAGGCGGCTCGGAATAGAGGTTACAAAGCTTTCTCCCTCTCTTGTTCCGCTCGAAACAATTGAAAAATGGTGCGCCGCACTGCAGGGGCTTTCGCTAAAAAACGTCGGGGTGAAAGTATTCGAAAACGATATTGCAAAGCCCGTATATGAGGATTTCGGCGAGCTTATGTTCACTCATTTCGGGATTACGGGCCCCACGGTGATGAGCGCCTCGGCGCATTTAAAAGACATAGTACCCGCAAAGTACCGCTTTGTGATAGATTTAAAGCCGGCTCTTGACGAGGCGACTCTTGACAAAAGACTGCTCACGGATTTTCAAAAATATCACAACAAGAATTTTTCAAACGCGCTTTGCGACCTTCTCCCCTCAAAGCTTATCGGAGTTTTCGTAACTCTTTGCGGCGTACCCGCCGAAAAGAAGGTTAACGCCCTGACAAAAGAGGAGAGATATAAAATTCTTCACCTTCTTAAAAATCTGACTCTCACAATAAAACGCACCCGTCCCATTGAAGAGGCGATCATCACCTCGGGCGGAGTGAGCGTTAAGGAGCTTGACCCGAGGACTATGGAATGCAAGAAAATACGCGGACTTTACTTTGCGGGCGAGGTCATAGACGTAGACGCGTATACCGGAGGGTTCAACCTTCAGGTTGCATTTGCCACCGCGGTATGCGCCGCAGACGCGGCGTCGGCTCTATAGGCGTCAGACCGAAAGAACAATAAGGTAGCACAATGTAAAAAGGAAATATAAAAATGTATCAGATAGCAATTGACGGTCCCTCGGGTGCCGGAAAAAGCACGGTTGCAAAGGCTCTTGCCAAAGAGCTTTCCTGCATTTATGTCGACACGGGAGCCATGTACCGCACAATAGGGCTTTACGTATCAAGAAAGTGCATTGACAAGGACGACAGCGAAGCCATAAAAAAGTGCCTTGCCGACATAAGCATAAGCATAGCTTACAAAGACGGAGTCCAGCGGATGTTCCTTAACGGCGAGGACGTGACCGATTATATAAGAACTCAGGAAATATCAATGTACGCCTCAAAGGTCTCAGCCATTCCCGAGGTCAGAAGCTTTCTTATCGACCTCCAGCGCGATTTTGCAAAAAGCGATAACGTCGTAATGGACGGCAGGGACATCGGAACGGTTATCTTTCCCGGTGCCGCGGTGAAAATTTTTCTTGTTTCATCACCGAAGGCACGGGCGATGCGCCGCTTTAAGGAGCTTGTGCAAAAAGGCGAGAATGTCAGCTACGAGGAAGTTTTAAAAGCGACGATAGAGCGCGACAACAACGATACGACAAGAAAAACGGCTCCCGCCGTTGCCGCACCCGACGCCGTGACAATAGATAATTCGGAGCTTGGCATAAAAGAAACGCTCGACGCGATTCTTATGGTTGTCAAAGAGAAGATAAAGGACATTTAAATTCATCGCCGCCGTTTGGCAAAAGGAAGGAACAGCAGTTTCTGTATGAAGATTTACGGCTTCTTAAAAGCTACGTTTTCGTGGTTTATAAAACTGATATATCGCATAAAGGTAAGCGGCGTTGAAAACGACCCGGGAAAGGGACCTCTTATAATATGCGCCAACCACACCTCAAATCATGACGTGGTTGTCTTGGGCGCGGCGGTCAAAAGCCAAATGAGGTATTTTGCCAAAGCCTCGCTTTTTAAGGTACCCGTCCTTAAATCGATAGTAAAGCTTCTCGGAGCCTTTCCCGTGGATAAATCCACGGTATCCTCAAGCTATTCCGCGATAAAAAAGAGCATTGAGCTTTTAAAAGACGGTCAGGTGGTGAGTATTTTCCCCCAAGGCAAGAGATATCCGGGTATTGACCCCGCCTCATCCAAATATCAGACCGGAGTCGGAATGATAGTCTACCATGCGAAATGCAGAGTGCTTCCTGTTTGTATTCAGACAAAGGGCTGGAAAGTCAAGCCCTTCAGACGAACCTATGTAAATATTGGAAAGGTCATTGAATTTGACGAGTTTTCTTTCAGCCAAGGCAACACCTCCGAATTCGGAGCCGCCGCAACTTTGATTTTTTCAAGAATAAAAGCGCTTGTTAGGGATTGACAAATCGAATCGGATATTGTAAAATAATAAGGAGTTCCCTTCGTGGCAAATAACAAAGTGGAAATAGTCGTTGCAAAGCACGCGGGATTTTGCCCGGGAGTGCAAAACGCCGTTGACACGGTTGAAAGGCTCATAAAAGAAAAAAAGCCGAGTCAGCATATCTACACTCTCGGAAAACTCATTCACAACTCAAGAGTCATAAGCTCGCTTGAAGAAAACGGCGTCAAGGTCATAACCGAGGAGCAAATAGACAAGCTGTACGAAAAGTCCCATGCCGAAAACGAAACAATCGTGGTTGTCCGCGCTCACGGTATTCCGAAGGATATCGACAACAAGCTTTTGGAATACGCAAAGAATAATGAGCATTTTAAAGTTTACGACTGCACCTGCAAGTACGTAAAAAAGATACACCGCATTGTAAGTGACCGGACGTCGGACGGCTCAACCCTGCTTGTCATAGGCGACATCAGCCACCCCGAGGTATGCTCCATTGTCAGCTACGCCGCCTCCGATGTGATTGTCGCGTCGTCTGAAAAAGAGCTCAATTTGTGCAAACTGCACAATAAAAGGCTCATAATGGTCTCTCAAACAACCCAAAATCTGTCAGAATGGCAAAAATGTCAGAATTTTATTAAAAAGCACTGTACAAATGCCGAAATTTTTGATACAATATGTTCTATGACCGAAAACAGGCAGACCGAAGCTTTGGAGCTTGCGGCAAAGGTTGACCTTATGTACATCATCGGAAGCCGCGACAGTTCAAACTCAAACAAGCTGCTTACAGTCTCAAAAAAGGTTCAGCCGAACTCCTTCATGATTGAGGGAGCCTCGGACCTTGAACCGAAAATAATAAAGAAAGCGAAAACAATAGGTATTACCGCCGGCGCATCAACTCCCGGCGATATTATAGAGGAGGTAAAAACTACCATGAGCGAAATCATTTCACCCAACGAATCAATTAACGAATCATTTGAAGAGATGCTTGAGGATTCTCTCAGGACTTTAAATACAGGTGACATTGTTACGGGTGTTATAACATCTATTTCATCAACTGAAATTCATGTAGACCTTTCGGCAAACGTTACGGGCATACTGCCCATAAGCGAGGTCGTTCTCGGCGCATCCGAAAAAGCGGAGGACAAGTATAAAGTCGGCGAAGAGATCACGGCTCTTGTGACAAGAGTCAGCGACATCGAAGGCGTTGCGGGACTTTCAAGAAAGCGCATCGAGAAAATCGAGGATTGGCAGGCGGTTGTCGCCGCAAAAGAGAGCGGAGACATTCTTGAAGGCAAAATCACCGACGTCGTCAAGGGCGGAGTTATGGTTCAGTACAGAACCGTAAAGATCTTCATCCCCGCATCCCAGACAGGACTTGACAAGGAAACCGACCTTGCGACTTTAGCGGGCACAACCGTCAAGTTCATTGTCATCGACGTTGAGAACAACAGAAACCGCGCGGTCGCCTCTATTAAGAGCGTTCTTCGCAAACAGCGCAAGGAAGCCGCGGCAAAGCTTTGGGAAACCATCGAAGAAGGGCAAAAGTTCAAAGGAACCGTTAAATCAATTGCAAGCTTCGGCGCATTCGTCGACATCGGAGGCGTTGACGGGCTCGTACATATCGGCGAGCTTTCGTGGAAGCGCATCAAAAATCCTTCCGAGGTTGTTTCGGTAGGCGACGTTATCGACGTTTACGTCAAGGCTGTCGATAAGGAAAAGAAAAAAATCTCTCTGGGATACAAGACCGAGGAGACAAATCCCTGGGTCATGTTTACGGCAAAATACAATGAGGGCGATGTAGTAAGCGTTAGAGTTGTAAATATCACACCCTTCGGCGCATTTGCCGAAATCGAGCCCGAGGTTGACGGTCTTATCCACATTTCTCAGATTGCCGACAGAAAGCTCGCCTCTCCCGGCGAGGTACTTCACGTCGGAGACGTAGTCAACGCAAAAATCACCGCTATCGACTACGAGAAAAAGAAGGTCAGCCTTTCGGTTCGCGCACTGCTTAACGCATCCGAGGACGCCGGCAATGACAGTGCGGCGCCCGAGACTGCCGAGGCGCCCGAGACGTCAGAGGCTTCCGAAGCTGTCGAAGCTCCCGAGACATCAGAGCCCGCAGAGGAGCAATAATAACTCAAATATTCATATTTCGTACTGCCGCAATTTTTGCGGCAGTACGTTTCTTGCGGCTTTTCGCGCCTAAGCCTTTATTTTTTTCTTTTTCCTATTGACTTTTTTACAGTTAAATGGTATAATCATTTTGGAATCGGGGAGGACACCCATTACAAAAAACACAGTTCCGAAGTACCAAATCATTTGCAAAGGGGATGACACCCATCGAAAAAAACGTGCGCGTTGTAGATGAGCAAGGACATGAATACGAAGCGACCTACATAAAACGAGCAAGAGGTCTTGTAAAAAACGGCAGGGCACGCTTCATTGACGAAAGTACAATATGCCTTGCGTGCCCTCCGAATAAAATCTTGGAGGACAAAATAATGAACGAAAATATTGAAGTAATAAATGAAGAAATTCAAAACGCCGAAGAAGAAATAAACGCGGCGCCCGACGAAAAGAAGTACACGCTCGACTATGCGCTCATGCAGCTTGAAAAGATTCAAAGCAGCTTGCAGACCCTGACAGAGAAAACCATTGATGAAATAAAACAAATCGATTTTGAAAGACCCGGGGGAAATGCAAGAGCCGAGTCCATTACTTCCATTGCGACCGGGTATCAGAAGACAAGCGACAAGCTTATTGAATTTTACACCGGAATAATAGACAAGCTGAGCGTTTCAAAAACCGACGCGGCGGTGAATAATGCCGAATTGCGCCAAAACAGAAAAGATTTTTTAAATTTTGTTGTGGAATTCACAAGTGCCTCCGAAGCGGGGCAGGAATTGCCTGACTTCGAGTCGCTCTGGAAAACATTGTACAGTTGACCCGCGTAGTCCCCTCTTTTTAAGACGGGTATTATTAAAAGCTCATCATGCGTCCTCACACCGAGGGCGCATGTTTTGTTTTGCCTTATCAAGTCATTACAATTTCCCTTTGACGCGTCAAGCGATTATAACAGACGCGGAATTTTTGATTTTTATGTATATTTTTTATTTTGGCAAACAAAACTTTATTTGTACGGGAGGTGATATTACGGACGGATATATGTACAACAATGAATTGCCGGTAGGGCTCACAATGGCTTTTGCCGAGAACGCCGAGGCGTTCAACGCGTTTTTAAGGCTGAGTCAAAACGAACAGCAGCAGATAATCACGCGTGCGTACGCCGTGCAAAGCAGCGCCGAAATGAAGGCTATTATCAAGGGACTGCAAAGTAAATAGAAAACCGTGGGCGGCAAACGCCGATTTAAATTTAATATAGATACAATATCGCAACAAGGGCAGTCAGCGTTCTTATTGCGATATTTTTATCCTTTTGCCGTTTTCTACATTATTTGTTCACAATTATAGTTTATAATTATACGGATGTTTACTATACCGAGCAAATAAATTAAACCGCAAAGGCGGTAAAGGACGGAACACTTATATGAAAAAATTAGAAAAGCTCAAAAACTTCGGCGGTATTGAAGGACCGCTTGTTACGATAGTCATGGACGGAGTCGGCATCGGCAGGCAAAACGAAGGAAACGCCGTTTTTCTTGCAAGCACACCTACCCTTGACATGCTGATGTCGGACTACCCGAACACCAAACTCAGAGCGCACGGCACGGCTGTCGGTCTTCCCACGGACGACGACATGGGAAACTCGGAGGTCGGTCACAACGCGCTCGGCGCGGGGCAGGTTTTCGCTCAGGGCGCAAAGCTTGTGTCAAACTCGATAGAAAGCGGAAAAATGTTTGAAAACGAGACCTGGAAGGCTCTTGTTTCAAATGTTACGGAAAATCAGTCCACCCTTCATTTTATCGGACTGTTTTCCGACGGAAACGTTCATTCGCACATAAACCACCTAAAAGCCATGGTGGAGCGCGCAAAAAAAGACAACGTGAAGAGAGTCCGTATTCACATTCTGCTTGACGGCAGAGACGTGGGCGAAACCTCGGGACTTGACTATATTGTTCCCTTTGAAGCCTTCCTTGACTCTCTTCGCAGCGATGATTTTGATGTCTGCATCGCCTCGGGCGGAGGAAGAATGAAAATCACCATGGACAGATACGAGGCAAACTGGGCAATGGTGGAGCTCGGCTGGAAGACTCACGTTTTGGGAGAGGGCAGATATTTCGGCTCGGCAAAAGAAGCGTATGAAACGCTCAGAGCCGAAACAGGAGCAATTGACCAGGATCTTGACCCGTTTGTAATTGCCAAAAACGGCAAACCTGTCGGCACAATTGAGGACAACGACAGCGTTGTGTTTTACAATTTCAGAGGCGACCGCGCAATTGAGATTTCCCGCGCTTTTGACAGCGGAATCGAATTTGACAAATTCGACAAGGTGCGCTCACCCAAAGTAATTTACGCGGGAATGCTCGAATACGACGGAGATTTGCACATTCCTTCAAAATACCTTGTAAATCCCCCCGAAATCACAAACACGATGAGCGAATACATGACCGGAACAAATATAAAAATCGCCGCTATTTCCGAAACGCAGAAATACGGGCATGTGACCTACTTCTGGAACGGAAACCGCTCGGGCAAATTTTCCGAGGAGCTTGAGGACTATATCGAAAAGCCCTCCGACAAGGTTCCCTTTGAACAGCGCCCGTGGATGCAGTGCGCGGAAATTACCGACAAGCTTATTGATCTTATTTCCTGCGGAAAATACAAATACATCAGGGTTAACTATCCGAACGGCGATATGGTGGGGCACACCGGCAATCTTATGGCGACAAAAATATCGGTTGAAGCCCTTGATTTACAGCTTGCAAGAATTTTGCCCGTAATTGACGCGGCAAAGGGCGCGGCAATTATCACCGCCGACCACGGAAACGCCGACGAAATGTTTGAGCTTGATAAAAAAGGCAACATAGTTTACGGCAAGAACGGCAAGCCCAAGGCAAAGACCAGCCACACCTTAAACCCGGTTCCCTGCATTATTTACGACAATTTTTCAAAGGATCATTACAAGATAAAGGAAAACGACGGCACCTTCGGACTTTCAAACGTCGCGGCGACAACCGTGAATCTGCTTGGCTACAAAGCCCCCGACATGTGGGATGCTTCCCTTATCGAAATAAAGGAATAAAGTAACAAAAAGCCGTGGGGAGCGCTCATACTGCCGACGGCTTTTTGCCAAGACTCAAACGCGAGGATGAATATGATATACCTTGTTGAAGACGACACCAACATACGCGAGCTTGTCACCTATACTCTAAACAGCATGGGACTGCCTGCCCGCGGTTTTGCCCTGCCCTCTCTTTTTTGGAAGGAGGTCGAAAAGGAAAGACCCGCGCTTGTGCTTCTTGACATAATGCTTCCCGAGCAAGACGGTTTGCATATATTGCAAAAGCTGAGAAATGCGCCCGAAACGGCAAAGGTGCCTGTGATAATGCTTACCGCAAAAGCGGAAGAATACGACAAAGTGAAAGGGTTTGACCTTGGAGCCGACGACTATATACCAAAGCCCTTCGGCATGATGGAGCTTGTGGCAAGAGTAAAAGCGCTGCTAAGGCGCACAGAGGATATCTACCCGTTAACCGAATATACCATAGGTTCTCTTTACGTCAACACCGCCTCTCATGTAGTAAGGGTGCAAAATACAGAAATAACTCTGACGCACAAGGAGTTCGAGCTGCTTAAAATTCTGCTTGAAAACCGAAATATTGTGCTGACAAGAGAACAGCTTCTCAGCCGCGTATGGGGGTATTCCTTTGACGGCGAAAGCCGAACGGTGGACGTGCATGTAAAGACTCTGAGGCAAAAGCTCGGAAAGGCGGGAGATATTATCGAGACCATACGCGGCGTCGGGTACAAAATATCAAAATAGTCACAGCTTTGCCCGATATATTGTAATAAATTAAAAAAATATTTTCGGGATTTTTCAATTTCGTTATATTGCACTAAAATCATTTGACAGTTGAAGGTTTTGTGCAAAGCTTTTTTGTGATATATGCACAAAAAAATAAATTCGGATATTTGACAATTCGTAATTTATGTGATATAATTGTCTTACAAATACCTGTAAAGGAGAAAAGGAAGAATATGAACAAAAAGATTTTAGCCCTTCTGATGGCCCTCGTTTGTCTTGTTGCTTCGGTTTTAACGCTGACGTCCTGTGCAAACGGTGAAGAAAACCAAGGGACAAACGTAAATGAGGACGGACTTGAGCATCTGAAAGATCTTGATTTCGGCGGTGCGGATGTCAACTTCATCATAGCGGGAGCGGACGCTGATGATTACCATTTAAGATCGATCTGGGTGGACGAAGAAGAGGCTGATGACGCTGTCAACATCGCGATTCTTGAAAGAAACAAAAAGGTTCAAGACCTGCTCAACGTCAACATAACCATTCCGGAATACAAGGATCAAAACATAAAGAGCTGGGTCGGCTCGGTTCTTTTGGGCGGCGACCAGACATATGATATTATCGCCGCACGTCAGTATGACGATATTCAAGTCGCTCTTGACGGCTATATTCTTGACCTTAACACTCTTGACCAATTCGGCGCTGATAAATACCTCCTGTGGGATAAGGAATATTGGGCTACCTCGTATATTGACGCCCTTTCATTCGGAGGCAAGACCTTCTGGCTCACAGGCGACCTTTGCCTGCGTTACACGGGCGGATATTTCTCAATATTCGTAAACTCCGATTTGTACGACAGCATATTGCGCGGTACATACGGCAGTATATATGACGTTGTAAGATCGGGAAATTGGACTCTCGATACCCTTATGGAAATGGCGGCAAGGTGCTATGTGGACGACGGTGACGATGAGCTGGACATTGACGACCAAATCGGTTTCATGTACCCGGTCAATGACAACACCAACGGTCTTGCAATTTCCGCCGGCGTTGAGTTCACAAAATATGTGGACGGCGTACCGACCAACAACGTTAACGCCAACAACTCCACTCTTATAAGCTTCATGGAAAAAGCCAACACTCTTCTCAGCAGCCCCGGAGTTTATAACTTCCCCGACCCCTGCACATATGAGCAATACGCAACGGCAATGAATCAATTTGCGGCAGGAACGGTTGTGTTTGTTTCAGGACGACTCAACCACGCCGAGATGTATCTCCAGGAAATGGACAGATACTACGTTATTCCCTGTCCGAAGCTTAATGCGGAGCAGGAGCAGTACTACACCGGCGTTCACGACGCTATAAATATCTACGGTATCAACTATCATATCGAGGAGGAAAGAATAGTCGCCGCGGCAGCAACCCTTGAGGCTATGGAGTACTACAGCTACAAAGACGTACGTCCGATTTACTACGACAGCTTCTTAAAGTACAAGTACACCCGTGACAACGAGGCGGCTGAAATGATAGACCTTATGCACGACAACGTTTACACAGACTTCGTGTATATCTGGCAGTTCTCCGAAGATATGCAGGATCTCGGATTCTTCCTTCGCAGAAAGGTTGCATCTCCGAACATCTCATCCGCTATTAAGAGAAATCAAAGGATGTGGGATGAAGGACTTGAAAAAATTCTGGACAAAATAGAGCAGTCCAGTCAAGTCGAATGAGTCTCTTCCTACACAAGACTAAAACCCATTTTTAAACAAGCTTTTGGGCTGTTGCAAAAAAATGCAACAGCCCCTCTTACTTTTCGTAGCGTTACAGCCTTACGCTTTGTCGGATTTGAAGGTTTTTCTTATAAATTCCACGTCCTTATTAATTAAGTCGGGGTAGGTGCAATCCGGATGCATTTCGGGCGATTCGAGAGTGTATGTGCCGTTATATACGCGGCTGATTTTGGGAAGAAGCTCGGAAAGCTTTGCAATACCCTTTCCAAGATGCGGTATCGGGCGAAGGGAACCGAAATTAAGCTCCGGTCCCGCAAAGTCGCTGACGTGGATGTGTTCAATCCTGCCGTTTTCAAACCAGCCGGAATTTAAAAATACTTCATGCTGGGAATGAAAGGCGGAAAAACGGGTGTCATAGACAAATGTAATATCGGGATATTTTCGCTCTATTTTCAGAAGGTTCGAATACGGGTCATGCATTACGCAGGGCACGTTTTCAACAAGCAGACGCAAGGAATATTTTCCCGAGATTTCAAGCAGGCAATCAAGACATGAAATATTATTATCTATATATTTATCGCTCGGCATGTCCCCCCACAAATGAAGCACTATTCTTTGACTTCCAAGCCGTGCCGCCGCGCGGCAATTTTTTTCAAATTCAGTCATTGCCTTTTCCCGATATCCCGTTTCAAAGCAGGAAAGGTATTTGCCGATATCCTTATCGGCATGGGTCACCGGAAAACGCCGCCCCGACCTTTCAAGCGCCGAGGTCACCTCTTCGTATCTGTCAAAAAACGTGGGAAAGACCATGAACTCAAAGCCGTCACAGTCTATGTACGGCGCGTTGTCTGTAAATATTTTATAATTATAGTCATTTATTCTGCCGACCATAGTGCCGGTGGAAACGTATATTTTGCTCATATTGCCGCCTTCTTTCGAATTATACATTGATATTATCACAACTTAAACGAAATATCAAGAAAATTTGTTGAAAAGATAAAAATTGTATGTTATAATATATTGGTTTATTATAATTTAAAATCAAAAAAAGCGAAGCTTTGCATATGATGACTTATGACTCACACACTCATTCCGCCTATTCGTTTGATTCCGCCGGAGGATATTCGGTTGACGACATGTGCCGCGCGGCAATCTCAAAAGGCATAACGCACCTTGCAATCACCGACCATTATGATATAAACGCGGTTCTTGAAGGGCTGTACACTGCCCCCGATATTGAAAAACTGAAAGAAGAAATCGAGGCTGCGAAAAAGAAATACCGCGACAGGCTTGTCGTGTCTTTCGGAATTGAGCTCGGTTCGGCAATACAGTATAAAAAAGAGGCGTTAAGCTTTCTTGAAAAGTATGAATTTGAAACGGTGCTTGCCTCGGTTCACTATATGAGAGGGCACGACGATTTTTACAACTGGGACATGAAAAGTCTAAATACGCAGTCTCTTGAAAATATGTGGCTGCTCTACTTAAAGGACCTTGAGGAAACGGTGGAGTTCGGACGCTCTGACGTGCTTTGCCACCTCACATATCCGATAAGATATGTAAGGCTTGCCGGAAAGGAGCTTGATATTTCCTTTTCTGATGATATTCTTGAAAGAATACTAAAGAAGGTTATAAAAGCGCAAATGCTCCTTGAGGTCAACACCTCGGGCTATTATCAGGGGCTCGGGGAGCCGCTTCCGGACAGTCATATTCTCGGAATTTACAGAGACTGCGGAGGAAGGCTTATCTCACTCGGCTCTGACGCGCATATTCCCCGAAACATCGGCGCCTCATATGCAAACGCCGCAAGGTATTTAAAAAAATGCGGCTTTAGCGAGGTTCACTTCATAAAAAACAAAGAAATTTATAAGCAAAAAATACAGACGGAGAATTTATAATTATGGATATTTTACTTGAAATGCTTGAAAAGGACGCAAGACTCACGCCGGAGCAAATAGCAATTATGACAAAGAAGGACAAGGGCGATATTAAAGCGGCAATAGACGCTTATGAAAAAGACGGGATAATACTCGGATATAAAGCGCTTGTCAACTGGGACAAAACCGAGCGGGAATATATAAGCGCAGTTATCGAGCTTAAAGTCACCCCGCAAAAAGAGCGCGGCTTTGAAAAAATTGCGGAAAAGATATACAACTATCCCGAGGTAAGAGACCTTTATCTTATGTCAGGCGCATATGATTTTCAGGTGATTATCGAAGGAAGGACCCTAAGAGAGGTGGCAAGCTTTGTGGCTGACCGTCTTGCCACTATCGACGGAGTTATTTCCACGGCAACTCATTTTGTGCTTAAAAAATACAAAAACAACGGCTGCATATTCAAAACACCCGAGAAAGACGAGCGAGTTAACACGATATGATCGATTACGACAAACATCTCTCAAAGACAGTTCAAAATATTAGTCCCTCGGGAATCAGAAAATTTTTCGATATACTGGACGTTATGGAAAACGTGACCTCACTGACTGTGGGACAGCCCGACTTTGCAACTCCCTGGCACATACGCGAAGCCGCAATCGACTCGCTGAGCGCAGGAAAGACATATTACACCTCAAACGCGGGACTTGCCGCTTTGCGCGAGGAAATAGCAAAATACCAAAAGAGGCGATTCTCCCTTGACTACAACGGGGCAAGCGAAATAATATCAACCGTCGGCGGGAGCGAGGCAATTGATCTTGCAATGCGCGCACTTATTGATCCGGGGGATGAGGTTATAGTGCCGGTACCTTCGTTTGTGTGCTACGGACCCATTGCAAGTCTTGCGGGCGGAGTTCCCGTATATGTTGAGCTTGAAGAGAAGGACAATTTCACGCTTACTCCCGAAAAGCTTGAAAGGGCGATAACTCCCAAAACAAAGCTCCTTGTGCTTCCCTTTCCAAACAACCCCACAGGCTCTATAATGGGGCGTGATGAGCTTGAAAAAATTGCCGAGGTGCTTCGCGGCAGGGATATATTCGTGCTATCGGATGAAATATACGCAGAGCTTACCTATAAGGACCGCCATGTATCCATAGCCTCGCTTGAAGGAATGAGGGAAAGAACGGTAATTGCCAGCGGCTTTTCAAAGGCGTACGCCATGACCGGCTGGAGGCTCGGATACACCCTTGCTCCAAAGGAAATCACAAAGCAGATGCTTAAAATCCATCAATACGCAATAATGTGCTCTCCCACCACCAGTCAATACGCGGGTATTGAGGCGCTTAAATTCGGTGACGAGGACATAGAGTACATGAAGGACGAGTACGACCGTAGGAGGCTTTACATAGTAAACCGCCTTAAAAACGCGGGATTTGAGTGCTATGAGCCTCTCGGAGCCTTTTACGTTTTTCCGAACATCGGCAAATTCGGACTTACCAGCGAAGAATTTTGCACTCGCCTGCTTTACGAGGACCGGCTCGCCATAGTCCCCGGAACGGCGTTCGGCAAATGCGGAGAAGGATATGCGAGAATTTCATACGCCTATTCGGTAAAGCATATCGGCGAGGCGATAGATAAATTGGCGGAATTTGCCCAAAAGCTTATAAGAGAAGGCAGAGCTAAATAAAGCGGCAAACCAAAGCGCACAAAAGCGCCGTCAAAAAAGAGGCAAAAGCCTTTGAAATATAGTATTTTTTCATGCTGATTTCGGGGTAAACGTTAAGGGACGCCACCTGCATATGCACCGACATTCCCGAAAAAGCGCATATTGCCCCGGACAGTATAAACGAAATATTTCCCGAAAGAGAGCTTGATTTTACCGTATTTATGCCGTTACTTATCTCGACGGCGCCGCAAAGCAGGCATCTGACAGTGTCGGGAAGGAAAGACGAGATTATATTTATATATCCCCCTATCACCGAAAAAGCAATGATAAAAGCCGAAACGGTAAGCATTGTCAGCGCAGAGTTTTTTACCGCCGCGACAACCTCGGCAAGGCTCAAGCTGTTCCCGTCTACCGAAAGCAGCGGGACAAAGGAGTCGTCCTTCTTTTTCCGCCTTTGCAGGTTTGCAACAACAAGAGAGACCAAAAGTAAGATAATATAAAGTATAACGCCGCGTTTAACGCTTCCAAGCACCGCAAGACCCACATATCCTATGACAAAGGCGGCGGAGGGGTTATTCGTAAAGCATATTATCCTTTCCGTTTCCTCCTTGCTTATTTTGCTTTTTCCATACAGCTCGAAAGCGCACATGCCTCCGACGGGAAAACCCGAGAGAAGTCCGGATATTACCGCGCCTGACGCCTCTTTGCCCACTCCGAACAGCCATGAAACAAGCCTTGAGACCGCTTTCGGAGCCTCAAGTCTGCAAAGCAGAGCGCCTATTACCGCAAAAGGAAATATGGCGGGTATCACCGACCTTGCGCATATGTCAAAGCCTTTTTTGACAAGAGAAGATGAGAGCGCGGGATTTTTGACAAGCAGTAATATACAGCACATAAGCAGTACCCAAACACTCGCAGAGCTTATAAATCTTATATACCCTCTTCGCTTCACGAATTAATCACCCTTCCTTCGAATAGAATAATTTGTACAAATGTATTGAAAATTACGGAGGAATATTCATGAGGCAGAACAGCCGACAAAGGTTTACATATGAAAATTTCACCGTCACGTTAGAATGTGACAGAAACGTATGGATTGACGGATGCCTTGCAATACTCGTTTACGAAAGGGACAGGGTTGTTTTGAGGCTGAGCAGACGTCATCTGACCGTAAACGGGTGCGATCTGTTTTTAAAATCCTATTCAAGTCACGAGCTGTGCATAAGCGGAAAAATTACCTCGGTGATTTTGGAGGAGGGCAGATGATCTACAGACTGTTTTTGTTTATTTTCGGGTCGCTACGCTTTCGCGTAAGTCAGTTCACCGCAAATACCCTTAATATGCTGATTCGTGAAAATATCAACACTTACGGTATGCACAAAGAAGGAGATATTCTTGTTTTTGATATCCCGCTTTTTGGCTACAGGAGGCTAAAAGGCTTATTTTCAAAGTATTCTCTGCCCTTTCCAATGCCCGAGCCTTGTGGAATACCGAGCTACCTGCCACGCTACAAAAAGCGCTGGGGGCTATTTGTCGGGGTGCTTGCACTGTTTGCAATAGTTTATCTTTCATCGGTTTTTGTGTGGCGGATAAATATTATCGGCAATGAGACGATAAGAGACGGAGAAATTATAAGCGACCTTAATGAAATGGGCTTTGGAGTCGGCTCCTTTATTCCCTCTGTTAATGTGAAGCTGCTGTGCAACAAATACCTGCTCCAAAACGACAAGCTGTCCTGGGTCGGGATAAACATTGTCGGCAACTGCGTGGACGTGAGGGTGAGGGAGACGCTCGGAAAGAAGGACGAAACGCCCCCTGACGGCACTCCCTCGGTGATAATTGCCGCCTCCGACGGCTTTATAGAGCGAATTGTCCTAAAAAACGGTGAGATAATACAAAACGTGGGCTCCGCTGTACGAAAGGGCGACACAATTATAAGCGGCATTGTGGAATCCCCCGACGGCACTTTTCGGCTGGTGCGTTCCGAGGCTGAGGTGTACGCAAAGACCACTCACAGCTTTTGCATCGACATTCCCCTTGAGACGGTTTTCACGGTTGAAAAGGAATATCCGCAAAGCAGTAAATCGCTTTTGTTTTTTTCAAAGCTCTTTGCTCTCCCTTCAAAAGCCCCGCAAGGCGACAACCTTATTTCAAGGGTAGGCACCGAGTATCTCACTCTTTTTGGAAATATAACCCTTCCGGTGGGGCTTGTGACAAAAACATATTATTATCTTGAAAACAGGAGTCAAAAAATAACCGAAAAAGAAGCGGCAAAGCTTGCAAGAGCCGAGCTTGCCGCAAAAACCGCCGCAGAATTTGCGGGCGCGGACATCCTTGCCATATCCTTGAATGAGACGACAGACGACAGTACCTATCACCTTGAGGTCACAGTGTATTGCATTGAAAATATAGCGCTTGAGCAAAAGATTGTCGGCAAGGATTTTAAATGGGAAGAGCAAGCAAAATAAAGCGCACTGAGGCTTGATATAAAAAACACATCTGAAAACATATTATTTAAGGTATAAAAAGGCAAGTGCCGAAAGGAATAGTCGCAATGGCTGAAAGAGCAATAGCAGTTGAAAATTCTCTCATAGTTTCGGAAATATTCGGGAGCTATGATTCAAACATAAAGCTTATAGAGGACCGCTTTGAGGTTCGAATATACAACAGAAACGATAACGGAAATTCGATAGTTATAAGCGGAAACGATGAGGAAAACGTTGAATTTGCCGCAAAAACGGTAAGTTACTTAAAAAAGTGCGCCCTTTCCGGCGACGGGGTCAACGAGCAGATTACCCTTTACGCCATGAACATGTGCGTTGACGGAATGGACACAGAGCTTTCCGCCCTTGACGACAGCTGCGTGTGCATAACCTCAAAGGGCAAGCCGATAAAGGCAAAGACCGTGGGGCAGAAAAAATACGTTGAGTATATAAAGGAAAACACCGTGGTGTTCGGTATCGGTCCCGCAGGTACGGGAAAGACCTTTCTTGCTGTGGCAATGGCAGTTTCCGCGCTCAGAAAAAAAGAGGTGAGCCGAATAATTCTCACCCGTCCCGCAGTTGAGGCGGGAGAAAGGCTCGGGTATCTTCCCGGGGATCTCCAAAGCAAGATAGACCCGTATCTTCGTCCTCTTTACGATGCACTTTATGAGACAATGGGCAGTGAAGCGTATGCGCGAAATGTGGAAAAAGGGGTAATTGAGATAGCTCCCCTTGCCTATATGCGCGGCAGAACGCTTGACGACAGCTTTATTATCCTTGATGAAGCGCAAAATACCACTCCCGAACAGATGAAAATGTTTTTAACAAGGCTCGGCTTTTCCTCAAAAGCAATAATCACAGGCGACCTTACCCAAACCGACCTGCCGCGAGGTCAAAAAAGCGGACTGGCGCAGGCGGTGAGCATTCTTGAAGGAATTGACGATATCAAGGTACACCGTTTCACCGACAGGGACGTTGTCAGACACAAATTAGTGCAAAAAATAATACTCGCCTATGAAAAACACGACCGTGAAAAGGCGGGCAAGGATGAAAGTAAAGGAAAAACATATAAATTTAAATGATTATGAAAAACAAAATCTATATAACAAACAATCAGGACAAAATAAAAACCGACAGAGCGCTTTACTCTCTTATTCGCAAAGCGATAAACGCAAGCCTTAAAGCTGAGAAATTTGAGCGCTCTTCGGAGGTCTCGGTAACTCTTGTCGACAATGAAGAAATACAAAGGCTCAATCTTGCGCACCGCGGCATAGATCGCCCCACAGACGTGCTCTCCTTCCCCATTTTTGACGAAGAATTCGGAGATGACGAGCTTTGCGTGCTGGGAGATATTGTTCTCTCCCTCGAAAAGGCGAAAAGCCAAGCCGAAGAATACACCCACTCTTTTGAACGTGAGGTCGCCTTTTTGTGCGTCCATTCGGTGCTCCACCTTTTGGGCTACGATCACGAAGAAGGACAAGAGAAGGAGCGCGAAATGTTTGAAAAGCAGGAGCAAATTCTAAGCCTTATCGGGCTTGTGCGCTGACAGATAAAAAACAGGAACGGTAATTATGAAAAAAACAGGATTTATAGCAATAGTCGGGCGCCCAAACGCCGGAAAGTCCACGCTTCTCAATGCGCTTTTGGGTGAAAAGGTGGCAATTGTCTCAAAGAAGCCGCAAACCACAAGGACCAAAATAACGGGTATACTCACAAAAGGCGATAACCAGTTTGTCTTTCTTGACACTCCGGGAATGCACAAGCCCAAAACGAGGCTCGGGCGCCATATGATAAAATCAATAAACTCCGCAATTGCCGGAGTTGACGCCGTCATACTTGTGGCGGACGCATCATATCCTCCCGGTGACATTGAGAAAAACTTCATCGAGAGCTTCAAAAAAAGCGGAATGCCGATGATTCTCGCGCTCAACAAGACCGACAACACAAGCTTTGCGGGAGTGGCAAAAACGGTTAACGAATACGCCTCTCTTGCCGATTATTTTGCTGTTGTTCCCATCTGCGCCATAAAAAACGAGGGATGCGATATTCTCCTTGAGGAAGCGGAAAAGCTGCTTTACGAGGGAGATTGGATATTCTCCGAGGACGAGCTGACAGATCAGCCCGAAAGAAAAATAGCCTCCGAAATAATCAGAGAAAAGCTGCTGCGCCTTCTTGATAACGAGATACCCCACGGCTGCGCTGTTGTTATCGAGGAATTTAAGGACGAAGGAAAAATGCTTCGCATCAGAGCTGAAATCTTTTGCGAAAGAGCCTCGCACAAGCGCATTATAATCGGAAAAGGCGGAGAGATGCTCAAAAAAATCGGCAGCTACGCCAGAGAAGACATGGAAGCCTTTTTCGGCACAAAGGTGTTTCTTGACCTTTGGGTAAAGGTTAAGGAAAATTGGCGTGAAAGCGATTTTATAATAAACGATTTCGGAATAAACGACGAAGAAGACTAAGGCGAGACAAATGCAAAAAGAAAGAAAGGCAAGGTAGAAAGGGCAAAATGAACGAAGAGGCGACCTTTAAGGCGCTGGTTCTGCGCGAAACACTGCTCGGTGAAAACGACAAGCTCCTTACAGTCCTTGCCGAAAACATCGGAAAGGTTCTTGTTTCCTGCAAGGGTGTGAGAAATATTAAAAGCCGCCGCTTGGCGTCCACACAGCTTTTTTGCTATGTTGAGTTTACGGTAAGTGTCAGAAACGGCAAATACTATCTAAAAGAAGCCGAGCTTATCGAGAGCTTCTACGGCATACGGGAGAATATAGAAAAGCTCGTGCTTGCCCAATATGTAACCGAGGTTACAGAGGAAGTGAGCATTGAGGGGGAATACGACAACAGCGTGCTGTCCCTTGCCCTCAACACTCTTTTTATGCTCGCGCGTTCCCAAAGGGAAAACAGCCACATAAAGGGCTGTTTTGAGCTTCGGCTTGCCTCTATAATCGGATTTATGCCAGATCTTTCGGAATGTGAGGTCTGCGGCAGGGAAACAGCCGCCGCCTTTATCGACCTTACCGGAGGCAGGCTTATTTGCAAAAGCTGCCTTGCGGAATTTCCGACAACAGAGAACGCAATTTATATTGAGCTTTGCGAAAATGTGCTTGCCGCGATGCGCTATGTAATAAGCGCGCCGCCAAAAAGAATATTTTCCTTTTCGCTTGATGAAAAAAACACCGCCGAATTTTCCTCGGTATGCGAGAGATACCTGCTTTCCCACCTTGAAAAAACCGATTTTGACTCACTGAAATTTTACCGTTCTCTCGGTCTTTGACAAACAACTTTTAACAAACCGGAGTTTAAAATTTAAGGTACAATATTATGCATGATTACGATAAAGCAATAAAAACACTTGAATACAACAAAATACTTGAAATGCTTGCCGAGTGCGCCATGACGGAGGGAGCCAAGGAAATGGCTCTTGCCACCCTTCCCGACGACGACGAGACGCACATAAGGACAAAGCTATCTCAAACCACAACCGCAAAACGGCTCAGCGCCGAAAAGGGCGCGCCCTTTTTCGGAAACGTGAAGGATATAACCGGCTCTGTCGACAGAGCCGAAAAGGGCGCAATGCTCACCACAGGCGAGCTACTTGACGTGGCATCGCTGCTTGAGAGCGTATCGACGCTTATCGATTATTCCTCGGGAAAGAACACAGACCTCGGCTCTCTTGAAGAGATATTTCAAAGACTGACGCCAAACAAAGCGCTTTCAAGCGAGATAAGAAGGATAATAATTTCCGAGGACATCATTGCGGACGACGCAAGTCCCGCTCTTGCACAGACAAGGCGCGCCATAAGACTTACAAACAACAAAATACGCGAAACCCTTCAAAAGTACATCACCGCCGAGCAATATTCAAAATATCTTCAGGAAAACATAGTGACAATAAGAGAAGGTCGGTATGTGATTCCCGTTAAGGCAGAACACAAAAACGAGATAAAAGGACTTGTTCACGACACCTCCTCCACGGGCGCCACAATGTTTATCGAGCCGCTTGCCGTTGTAGAGGCAAACAATGAGCTGAGGGAGCTTGAGGTTGCCGAAAAGAAAGAAATCGAAAGAATACTCTACACTCTTTCCGACAGCGTTGCCCGCTTTGCAAACACTCTCATTTCAAATTACCGAAATGTGACCCTTATCGCCTATATATTCGCAAGGTCGGAGCTTTCTTGGAAAATGAAGGGCGTTGAGCCTATGGTCACCTGCGACTCTTTAATTGACATAAAAGCGGCAAGGCACCCGCTGTTAAGGTCAGACAAGGTAGTCCCGGTTGACATACGACTGGGAGGAAGCTTTGACACGCTTATTATAACCGGTCCCAACACCGGAGGCAAGACGGTTGCACTCAAAACGCTCGGACTTTTCACACTTATGGCGCAGTCGGGACTTCACATTCCCGCCGGCGACGGTTCGAAAATCAGAATATTTGAGAAGGTACTGCCCGATATCGGGGACGAGCAGTCAATCGAGCAGTCTCTTTCCACCTTCTCGGCACATATGACGAATATTGTAAAAATTCTCGATAAGGCGGACAAAAATTCCTTGGTGCTCTATGACGAGCTCGGAGCCGGCACAGACCCCGTGGAGGGCGCGGCTCTTGCCGTGGCAATTATAGAAAGCACCAGAGAAAAGGGGGCGTTGTGCGCCGCCACCACCCATTACGCCGAGGTGAAGATGTATGCAATTGACACCCCGGGCGTGTCAAACGCCGCGTGTGAATTTGACATTGACACCCTCTCCCCCACATACCGACTTATAATCGGCGCTCCAGGAAAGTCAAATGCCTTTGCCATTTCCGAAAGGCTCGGGCTCTCACGCCTTGTAATCGACCGCGCCGCAAAGCTTGTATCTCCCGAGAGCAAGCGTTTTGAAGAGGTCATTGACACTCTTGAAAAACAGCGTCAGGAAGCGGAAAAGAAGCTTGCTGAGGCGGAAAAGCTCAGGCAGAGCCGCGAGGAGCTTTACAAAAAGGCTGAGCTTGAATACAAGTCGGATATTGAAAAAGCGATAAAAGAGAGGGACAAGGCGGCAGAACAGGCGCGCCGCATGATAGAAAGCGCACGAGCCGCAAGCGACTTTGTAATGGGCGAGCTGGAGAGAGCGAAAAAGGCAAAGGACAGCGAAAATTACGCAAAGGAGCTTGAAGAGGCAAGACGAAACATAAGACGAACACTTTCGGAAAGCTATGATGACATCGACCCTGTAGACGAAAAAGCGGCGATAAATTACACTCCCTCACGGCCTATAGTCAAAGGGGACGAGGTACGCCTTATTAACATAAACAAAAAAGGGACAGTGACGACCGAACCGGACAAAGACGGCTTTGTCATGATAAGAACCGGAAATATCCGCATGAAGACAAGCCTTTCAAATCTCATGCTCTTGTGCGATATCGAGACAAAAAAGGACAGCAGTCAAAAGAAAAAGGCAAAAGAGGCTTATTCCGCCTCAGCCACGGGAACGGTTCAGCACTTCTCACCCGAAATCGACCTTCGGGGAAAGACCGGAGAGGAAGCCGCTTTTATGCTTGACAGGTATTTTGACAATGCAATTCTTGCAGGAATGCACACTGTAAGGGTGATTCACGGCAAGGGTACAGGAGCGCTAAGGCGCTACCTTTGGGAAGTCTTCCGCACCGATAACAGAATCGCCTCATTCAGAATCGGAGCGTTCGGCGAGGGAGACGGCGGAGTTACTGTGGTCGAGCTCAAATAACTAATTATCCAAGGAAAAAAATATGACTGAAACATCGTTTTTGATATGGAAATACCGTTTTTATGAAAACAGAATAGAAATTATACGCAATTTCTTTTTTGAAAAGTGCATGAGTGTCAGCACGCAGAGAATAGAGTGCGCCTCAATCAACTCAAATATAATTCTCTCAGCCTTCAAAAGATGCAATCTGACGGTCATATCCTCAAGCAACGCCTTCACTCTTCTCGGAATACCCAAATCCTTTGCCGAAAAGCTGTGCAAGGGCTTCACAAAAAGCGGAAACGAGCGGACAAAAGTACGCGTCACAAACAAAGAGCTTTTAAAAAAATCCCTGCTTCAAACGCGGGTTATATGGTATTTTGTTCTGCTTGTCGCCGTATGGGCGCTTGCCATACTTTTCGGAAATAAATATTTAACTCCCGAGACCACGGAACAAATACGCGACTATGCATTCAGAAAAACGCTGGTTTTCAGCGCGCTTATAATGTCCCTTGCCCTGCCGCAGGCGATAATATGGCTTTGGGCAATAACCGGAGGCGTGCTTGTGCAGTTTATCAAGTATTACAGGTACACCGCAACCCGAAACAAAGACGCCATATGCTTTGAATACGGGATACTGACTCAGAGAAAAATCTACATTCCGGTTGAAAGAATAGCAATTGCCGAATACTCTCAAACGCCTCTTATGCAGCTTTTCGGATGCGGACTGCTTCGCATATATGCCGTCGGGTACAACGCTTTTTTCATGAAGAGCGACACGATTCTTCCCTTTGTCACAAATTCAAAAATAGAAAAGGTGATATCGGTACTTTTGCCCGAGTTTTCCCTGAAAAATCTCGAAAGAGGCAAAAGGACTCTTTGCTATTTTCTCCTGCACTGGACGATGCTTATTCCCCTTATTCCTCTTGCACTCTCCCCGTTTTTCGGCTACGGCTGGATAATTGTCGCCCTGATTTTTTGGGCAGTTCTGCTTCTTAACGCCCTGCTGCTTTATAAAAACTCGCAAATGTGCTATACAAAAGACATAACGTACATTTCAAACGGCGGTTATTTTCACAAAAGCACGCTCATACGCAACAGTATGATGGAGTCTGTCTCCTCCTATGGCACTACCGCAAAAAAACGGCGCGGCTTTGTGAATTTCAGCGTCAGGGTGTTCGGAAAGACCGGAAGGTCTATTCGTGTGAAAAACGTCGACGTGGAAATGTCCGAAAACTACCAAGTTCCAAAAAGATAAACTCAAAGTGCAAAAGTCACAAGCCGCGGCGGCAAGGATTTCTCCCTGCCGCCGCTTTTGATTTTATTTGTACCTTATTTATTATTTTAATATTTTGCGCTTTTTCAGCCGCATCCCTTACAGCTTGAGCAGTCATGAGTGCAGGAGGCGGGCTTTTTGCCCGATATCTGCTCGACTATCGTCTGATTTACGCTCTTTATAATATCGTTGAGCGCCGCTTGCGCCTGCTCGAACTCGATAAAGAGCGGATGCTCGGTAATTGTCTTATAAAGGGCGTCAATACGTGCGTTGACGTTTTCAATAAGCTGAGGGTCAAATTCCTCGGCGTTTTTCTGATGCTCTATCACCTGCTGTTGTATCTCGTATTCCATGAGAGCCATGTTTATCTCCTTACAGCCCTCATATTCTTTTTTTGCCTTTTCGTATCTTACCGCCTCGGGCGTTTCCTTAATTCTCAGCCCGATAGCTGCTGCCATTTCAAGTATTTCCATTTTTATTTCCTTTCGTACCTCTTATTTTACAAGTTTTCCGTAAAGAGCATAGGTGTCCGCTCTTTCAACAAGTATGTCCGCCATATTTCCGATAAGCGAGTCGTCGCCCTCAAAGTGGATAAGACGGTTCTTTTCGTTTCTGCCTGTGAGTCTTGTGGTATCCGTCTTGCTTCTGCCCTCGACAAGCACCCTTTGCACTGTGTTCACATATGCCTGATTTTTGCCGTTTGATATTTCGTTCTGCAATTTGAGCATCCTCTCAAACCGCTCGTTTTTCACATCCGAAGGCACGGTGTTTTCCATGCCTGCCGCCGGCGTTCCCTTTCTCGGAGAATAGAGAAATGAGAAAATATTGTCGTACCTGACCTTTTCAAGTGCGTCAAGCGTTTCAAGAAAATCCTCCTCGCTCTCGCCCGGAAAGCCGACTATGATATCTGTTGTTATTGAGATATCGGGCATTTTGCGCCTCATATACTCCACAAGCTCAAGATACTTTTCTTTCGTATAGACCCGATTCATGGCTTTTAAGATTTTGTTACTGCCCGACTGGAGCGGAAGGTGAAACTGTTTTGCAACCTTATCATTTTCAGCCATAGTATCTATCAGCTTTTTTGAGGCGTCCTTCGGGTGGCTTGTCATAAAGCGCACCATGAACTCTCCGTCAATTTTGCACACATCGCTTAGCAGGTCGGCAAAGTCGTATGAATCCCCGTACAAATCCTTGCCATAGGAGTTGACGTTCTGCCCCAAAAGAGTTATTTCCCTGTAGCCGCTTGCCGCAAGTGAGGAAACCTCACGAAGAATTTTCTCTTTTTCCCGACTTCGTTCCCTGCCTCGCACATAGGGCACCACACAGTATGTACAAAAGTTGTTGCAGCCGTACATCACGCTCACCCATGCCTTAAACGCACTGCCGCGAACTACCGGAAGTCCTTCCGCAATATTTCCGCTGCTTGCAGTATCCAAATAAAAGGCTCGCTTATTTTTTGTAAGGCATGTATAGAGTATTTCCGGAAAACGGTACAGCATACTTGTGCCGAAGCTGAAATCCACATAGGGGTATTTTTGCTTTATGTCCTCTTTTCGATGCTCCTGAGAGACCATACAGCCGCACATGCCGATAACAAGAGACTTCTTTTTTTCTTTGAGGTGCTTGAATTGACCGGTTACCGACAGAGCTTTTAGCTCCGCGTGTTCCCGCACCGCGCAGGTGTTGACAATTATCAAATCAGCCTCTTCGACGTTTTCGGTGAGAGTGTAGCCCATTTCTGCCGCCATGCCGGCAATACGCTCCGAATCCGCCTCGTTCTGCTGACAGCCGTAAGTGCGAATATGCGCCTTTGGCGAAAAAGGAGAGACAATTGCGGCAACCCTTTTCATGTATTCGCACTGCGTTTGTATTTCACTTTCAGATATTTTAAAGTTGTTTGCCATCCTTCTACCCGACTTGAATTTTAATAGACAAGCATAATTATATCACACGAAAAACCTTTTGTACATACAAATATAAAAAATATATTTAAAATTCATATATATCTCGCCGATAAACACAAAAAAGTGTTGAAATCGGATGAAATATTTGCTATAATATAAAATCAAATAAGAATCAAGGATGTTATTATCATGATACAAAAGCCCAAGGGAACAGGAGACTTTTTTCCCGACATAACAGAAAAATTACAGTATATTGAAAACACCGTGCGAAAGGTCGCCGACCGTTTCGGATTCGGCGAAATCAGAACGCCGACCTTTGAAAGCACCGAGGTATTTGCAAGAGGAGTCGGCGGCACCACCGATGTGGTTCAAAAGGAAATGTATACCTTTATCGACCGCGACGGTCCGTCTTTCACATTAAGACCCGAGGGTACGGCGGGAGTTGCAAGAGCTATCATCGAAAACGGAAAATACGGAGACGCCATGCCCCTTAAATACTACTACATCATAAACTGCTTCCGCCATGAAAAACCCCAGGCGGGTAGATTTCGGGAATTTTCCCAGTTCGGCGTTGAAATGTACGGCTCAACCTCACCCGCAGCCGACGCGACGGTCATTTCTCTTGCCGATGCAGTGATACGCGAGCTGAAAATCGAAAATGTCCGCCTTCACATAAACACCATAGGCTGTCCGAGCTGCCGACCGACCTATCACGGCAAGCTAAAGGAATATTTTTCATCAAGAAAAGAAGAGCTCTGCCCCACCTGCCTTTCCCGTCTTGAAAGCAACCCTATGAGAATACTTGACTGCAAGTCGCCGATATGCAAAGAAATCTCAAAAGGCGCGCCAAAGGCAATAGACAACCTCTGCCCCGACTGCGCAGATCACTTTAAAAAGCTCAAGCAGTATCTTGAAGCTCTGAATATCAGTTATACAATCGACACCTCTATTGTAAGAGGACTTGACTACTACACAAGGACGGTATTTGAGTTTATATGCGACGATATCGGGGCGCAGTCAACAATATGCGGCGGCGGACGGTATGACGGGCTTATGGAGGAGATAGGCGGAAATCATCTTCCCGCCTGCGGCTTTGCGCTCGGCATTACCCGACTGCTTCCGACAGTCGTCCTTCCCGAAAAGGCAAAAGGACCGGCGCTTTATATTGCACCGATGGGAGAAAATGCGACAAAATACTCTATCGGAGAAATACAAAAGCTTAGAAACATGGGACTTTACGCCGAGACCGACACGGTAGGCAGAAGTCTTAAGGCTCAAATGAAATACGCCGATAAAATAGGCGCCGCCTTCACCCTTGTCCTTGGCGACAACGAGCTGCAAAGCGGCAAAGCGACGCTTAAAAACATGTCGGACGGCGGCGCACTTGAAATTTCTCTTTGCGACCTTGCCGAAAACATATCAAAGCTTTATAAGCGGTAAATTACGAAAGGACTATCAAAAAAATGGCTGAATTTTTTAACAACTCGGATAAAAGAACAAATTATTGCGGGACGCTTGGCGCCTCCGATATCGGTAAAAAAGTTACCGTATGCGGTTGGGTGCAAAAGCAAAGAGACCTCGGCTCGCTTATCTTTATTGACCTTCGGGACAGAAGCGGCATAGTTCAGCTTGCCTTTGACACAAATAGCGATGAGGAGCTTTTTAAAGCGGCGTTTGCCGTAAGGAGCGAATGGGTCCTTTCTGTCAAGGGAACAGTGCGAAAAAGAGGAGAGGGCGCGATAAATCCGAATATGGCGACGGGAGACATTGAAATATTTGTTGAGAGCATGAAAATTCTCTCAAGATCACTGACGCCTCCTTTTGAAATAAGCGACAACGTCAAGATCGGGGAGGATACCTCCTTAAAGTACAGATATCTTGACCTAAGACGTCCCTCTCTGCAAAAAAATATCATGACAAGGCACATTATTGCAAAAATAGCAAGAGAATATTTTTATGAAAACGGCTTTGTTGAAATAGAAACTCCCATGATGATAAAGCCCACTCCCGAAGGAGCCAGAGACTACCTTGTCCCCTCGCGTATTCATAAAGGCTGTGCATACGCACTGCCTCAGTCCCCGCAGATATACAAACAGCTTCTGATGCTTTCGGGGTATGATCGCTATATTCAGATTGCGCGCTGTTTTCGTGACGAGGACCTCAGAGCCGACCGCCAGCCCGAGTTCACTCAAATCGACCTTGAAATGTCCTTTGCAACCCAGGAAGATATAATGGAAATGAACGAAGGGCTGATGCAGCGCCTCTTTAAGGAGGTACTCGGTGTTAATATAAGCCTTCCCATACCGCGCATGACATATAAAGAGGCAATGACAAGGTTCGGCTCGGACAAGCCGGATACAAGATTCGGCATGGAGATTCAGGATATCTCGAACATAGTCAAAAATTGCGGATTTTCCGTCTTTTCCGGCGCAGTGCAAAACGGAGGAAGCGTGCGCGCCATAGTTGTTAAAAATATGGCGGCAAGAATTTCAAGAAAGGATATAGACAAGCTTGCCGAGCACGCAAAGGGTATCGGCGCAAAAGGTCTTGCCTATATAAGATTTTCCGAAGACACCCCGAATTGCTCCTTTGCGAAATTCATGACCCCCGAAGAACTCACGCAAATCATGGACAAGATAGACTGCAGCAAGGGCGACGTAGCTCTCTTTGTCGCCGACAATGACCGCGTGACCCTGCCCACTCTCGGCGCTCTTCGCCTTAAAATCGCAAAACAGCTTGACCTTATCCCCGAAGGTTACAATTTCCTTTGGATAACCGAATTTCCCTTCTTTGAATGGAACGAAGAGACAAACAGCTGGGACGCCATGCATCACCCCTTCACCATGCCCTTTGAAGAGTGCCTGCCCTACCTCGAAAGCGACCCGGGCTCGGTGCGCGCCAGAGCCTATGATCTGGTTCTCAACGGCACGGAGCTGCTCTCCGGCTCAATTAGAATAACCGACTGGGAGCTCCAGGAAAAAATGTTCAAGGCTCTCGGACTTACCCCCGAGGAAATCGAGGCAAAATTCGGCTTCCTTGTTGAGGCTTATAAGTACGGCGCGCCCCCTCACGGCGGAAGCGGAATGGGGCTTGACCGACTTGCCATGGTCATGCTCGGAGCCGACTCCCTGCGTGACGTTATCGCCTTCCCGAAGGTGCAAAACGCCTCGGAGCCCATGTCAAAATGCCCCGCTCCGATGGAGGAAAAAGCTTTGGCAGAGCTCGGCTTGTCGGTTACAAGTGACGATTAAAAAAGCCGACGGGTTATTTTCCGACATGCAAATTTAAGACAAAAATCAGCCAAAGACAGGAAAACTCGCTTGTCCTTGGCTGTTTTTTCTGAGCTGTATTAATACGTTTTACTTGTTTTTAATATACTCGTCGATCGCGGCGGCGGCTTTCTTTCCGGCGCCCATGGCAAGTATAACCGTTGCGGCTCCCGTTACCGCGTCCCCTCCGGCGTATATGCCCTCTCTGGAGGTAAGCCCTTCCTCATTTGTGACAATGCCGCCGTGCTTTGAAATTTCAAGACCCTCGGTTGTCGATTTGATAAGCGGATTCGGAGATGTTCCGATAGACATAATAACACAGTCGACGTCGATTGTAAATTCGCTGTCCGGCTTTTCGACAGGTTTTCTTCTGCCTGAGGCGTCAGGCTCGCCAAGCTCCATTTCAACGCATTTGATGCTCTTCACAAATCCGTTTTCATCGCCCATTATACACGTGGGATTTGTAAGCAGTTTGAAAACAACGCCTTCCTCTTTTGCGTGCTCGATTTCTTCCTTTCTTGCGGGAAGCTCCTCCTCGCCGCGGCGGTAAACTATGTAAACCTCTTTCGCTCCGAGCCTTAAAGCGCACCTTGCGGCGTCTATTGCAACGTTTCCGCCGCCGACAACCGCCACCCTTGAAGCTTTAATAACCGGAGTTGCGCTGTCTTCTTTATAAGCCTTCATAAGATTCACTCTTGTGAGAAATTCATTGGCGCTGTACACGCACTTTAAATTCTCGCCGGGGATATTCATAAATCTCGGAAGTCCCGCTCCCGAGCCTATAAACACGGCTTCAAAGCCGTATTCCTCAAAAAGCTCGTCAATAGAGAGAGTTTTGCCTATAACGGTGTTGACCTTAAAATCAACGCCCATTTCCTTTAGCGAATCGATTTCCTTTTGAACGATTGATTTCGGGAGTCTGAATTCGGGTATACCGTACATCAGCACGCCTCCCGCAAGGTGAAGGGCTTCAAACACCGTGACCTCGTATCCCCTTTTTGCAAGATCTCCCGCGCAGGTAAGTCCGGAAGGACCCGAGCCGACTATTGCCACCTTGTGAGTGTTTGATTTTACTTTTTTGGGAGCTTCTTTTGAATTATCATTGTGATAGTCCGCAACAAAGCGTTCAAGTCTGCCTATTGCCACGGGCTCTGTTTTAATTCCGCGCACGCATTTTGCCTCGCACTGGCTCTCTTGCGGGCAGACTCTTCCGCAAACCGCGGGCAGAGAGCTCGACTCGGAAATGATTTTATAAGCCTCCTCGAATTTGCCCTCTCTCACCTTTGCGATAAAAGCGGGAATATGCACGTTAACCGGACAGCCCTCAACGCAGGGCATATTTTTGCAGTTAAGACAGCGCTCCGCCTCGTCAAGAGCTAACTTTTCAGTGTAGCCCATAGCGACCTCAAGAAAATTGTTTTTTCTGATTTTCGGGTCTTGTGTGGGCATGGGATTTTTATTTTTTGGCATATTCGGCATTTTACATTTTCCTTTCAAAGGTCTTTATAGAGATTGCACGCCTTTTCATATGCGGCTTTCTCGAAGGGCTTGTACATTGAGGAGCGATTTATCGCCTCGTCGAAATCTATTTCGTGACCGTCAAACTCCGGACCGTCCACGCAGGCGAACACAGTCTTGCCGCCGACTGTGAGGCGGCATCCTCCGCACATTCCCGTGCCGTCTATCATTATCGGGTTCATACTGGCAACCGTCTTTATCCCGTATTTTTTAGTGAGGCTACAGACGAATTTCATCATGATAAGCGGTCCTATGGTTATGACCTCGTCATAATTTTCTCCGCTCTCGATAAGCTTCTCAAGTGCGTTTGTCACAAGCCCCTTTTCTCCGGCGCTTCCGTCGTCGGTCATAAGAACAAACTTGCCGCTTGCCGCCCTGAATTCATCCTCAAGAATTATAAGCTCCTTGTTTCTGAATCCCACCACGGAGTGTACGTCGGCTCCCATGGAATGAAGCTTTTTTGCGACGGGGTAAGCGATGGCGCATCCGACGCCTCCGCCGACGACTGCCACCTTTTTAAGTCCATCGACTTTTGTAGCCTTGCCGAGCGGTCCCACAAAATCGTGTATGTAATCGCCCTCATTAAGAGTTGAAAGCTGTTTTGTGGTTGCGCCGACCACCTGAAAAATGATGGTGACGCTTCCCTTTTTCCTGTCATAATCGGCAACGGTCAGAGGAATCCTCTCTCCGTCCTTGTCTGCTCTTAAAATTATAAACTGCCCCGGCTCCGCTTTTTTCGCAACAAGAGGAGCGTCCACCTCCATTAAAATGACCGTGGGGTTCAGCACTTTCCTTTTTAATATTTTATTCATTGCGTTCTCCGTATTTCCTACGCCAAAATTAATAACTATATTATACTTTATACAAGACTTTTTTTCAATAGTTTAGATAAAATTTAATGCCGTATGGCAAAAATATTTGCAAAGGTCAAAATTTTCCCTTCGGAAAACACACAATATTCATAATTGTACTTTATAATATCCATAAATACACCAAAACACAAAAAAGCGGGTGTAAAAAGCGAAACGCTTTTTCACATGCTTTCGGAGGTCACGTGATAAAGGCTTCAAGTCTCACAAAGTACTACGGCAGCTTCTGTGCCGTAAAGGACCTTAGCTTTACAATAGAACAAGGTCATATATACGGCTTTCTCGGTCCGAACGGCGCCGGAAAGACAACCACGATGAATATGCTTACCGGCAACCTTGCCGCCACAAGCGGGAGTGTTGTCATAGCGGGGGCGGATATTTTCAAAAATCCGGAAGAAGCCAAACGCCACATCGGCTATCTTCCCGAGCATCCTCCGCTTTACCCCGAATTTACCCCTTACGAATATCTCTGCTTTGTGGGAGAGGCAAAGGGACTGCGCGGCGCAAAGCTTCAAAACGAGGTAAACGGTGCGCTTAAAGAGACCGGACTTACCGACGTTTCCGCGCGGCTTATAAAAAATCTTTCAAAGGGCTACTGTCAAAGGGTGGGTATAGCTCAGGCGACAATCGGTTCCCCCGACGTGATAATTCTTGACGAGCCGACAGTTGGACTTGACCCCAAGCAGGTAATTCAGGTAAGGGAGCTTATAAAGTCGCTTTCCAAAAAAGGCACCGTCATACTTTCAAGTCACATACTCTCCGAGGTAGAGGAGCTTTGCGACCGAATAATGATAATGACAAAAGGCACGCTTGTGGCAAGCGATACTCTTGAAAGACTGCAAAAGCAGTATGCGGACAATAACATTCTGACTCTCACCGTAAAATGCGGAGTCGAGCGCGCGGGCGAAATTCTCTCTTTTTTGAGAGGCAACGCTGAGTACAAGGTATCACCCGGACAAAAAGCGGGCAGTGATATTGTGATAACCTGCCAAAAGAAAAAGGACCCCCGAGAGAGCGTTTTCTTTGCATTTGCCAAGGCGGGAATACCGATTATCTCAATGAACTATAAAATAATCACCCTTGAGGACGTCTTCCTGAAGGCCACCGAAAACCTGCCAAAGGACGCTTTACCAAAGGATTCGACTCCGAGCGAAGAAGCTCTTGATACCTTTGTCCCGCCGATAAAAGAAAAAAAGCCAAAAAGGCTCCGCAAAGCGGAAGATGATGAAGACGACGGGGACGACTACCGTCCCTTGTTCGGCTGAAAGGAGGAAAGGATAATATGCTTGCAATTTATAAAAAAGAGTTAAAATCGGCAATGTACAGCATGATAGCCCCCGCGCTTATCGCATTTATTCTGCTCTTTTCCGGATTTTTTGTCTCTCTTAACTCACTTTTTAATTTTGCCTCCTCAATTGAAACCTCTTACTCAAACACACTGTTTGTCCTGCTTATTGCGGTTCCGGTGCTCTCAATGAGAGCATTTGCCGGAGAGAGGGGCTCGGGCACATATCTTCTTCTCGGTTCGCTTCCGATAAAAACGGTTGACTTGCTTATCGGAAAATATCTTGCGATGATTACTGTGATATCCATACCTCTGTTTGTAACGTTTTTGTACACATTTATTCTCTCTCTTTACGGAAAGGTGAACGTTTTAAGCTCCGCCGCGGCGACCTTGGCTTTTATTCTCTGCGGAGCCGCCATGCTTGCAATAGGACTTTATATTTCCTGCCTTACCGACAGTCAAATTGTGGCTGCCGTCATAAGCTTTACCTGCCTGCTTGCAATTTATTTTCTCCCGACAATCGTACTTATGCTTCCCGCGACCGCCTTCGCTTCATTTTTGATTATAACCGTTCTTATAATAGCCTTCGGACTGATAGCGGGATACTTAACCTCAAACCGCATCGCCTGCGGCGCTGTCATTCTCTTTTGCGAGAGCGTGCTGATCGCCGTTTTCTGCATAAACCACGAAATGCTCGAGGGAGCGGCGGCAAAATTAGTTTCATCCCTCTCGCTGACAGACCGCTTTTCCTCTTTTTCCACATACGGCGTTTTTGATATTTCCTCGGTCGTATATTATCTGAGCGTATCCGCAGTCTTTTTGTTTTTAGCTCACCGCTCATTGGAAAAAAGACGTTGGAGTTAAAGGTGAGATTATGAACGATAGCAGCAAAAGAAAATTAAAATACGGCTCCTACAGCATTATTCTTTCGGTAACCGTGATACTTATAGCCGTTGCAATAAATCTGCTTGTCTCCCTTCTTCCCCCGAGCTACAAGCGCATAGACCTTACCGAGCTTAAGCTTTCCGAGCTTTCGGACGTCACAAAGGAATATTTAAATACGCTTACCGAGGATATAACAATTGCAAGGTTATGCATTACGGGCGAGGAGGATGACACCGTCGGCGACATGCTTGACAAATACGCCGAGTGTTCGGACAAAATAAAAATTGTCGACGTAGACCCGGCGGTAAGACCGACCTTTGTTTCAAAATACACCGACGACTCTCTTGACAGCAACAGCGTTATTGTTATTGGCGACAAGCGGGCAAAGGCGGTAAACTATTATAACATGTTCACCTTCGCGCTTTACTATACCGACGAGCAGGGGAACACCATTTTCCAAGGCGAGATGTCATACGGTGATTTCCAGACCTTTTACCAATATTACAGCAGTTATTTTGGCACCTACTATTCATATGACACCCTTTTTGCCGGAGAGAGCGCCATTACCTCTGCCATTGACTACGTGACAACAGACAAGCTTCCGAAGATGTATTTTGTAACAGGTCACGGCGAAAGTCCCCTTTCCGACGCTCTGCTTTCCAACTTGGCTCTTGACAATATAGACAGCGGTGAGCTTTCGATTATCGCTTCGGGTATTCCGGAGGATGCCGACTGCCTGCTAATTAATTCTCCCATGACCGATTTTTCGGAAAGCGAGGCGGATGCGCTCGAATTATACCTCACAAACGGCGGAAATGTCATTTTGTTTACAGACCCCGAGTTTTTGGAGCTTCCGCTCCTGTTCGGAGTGATGGAAAGCTACGGGCTCTCACCCGAAAAGGGATATATTTGCGAAAGCTCAAATTATATGGGGCAGACCTATATGGTGCTTCCCGATATAAGCGTTGCCTCCTCAATGCTCGGAATCGGCGGCTATTCGGTTGTAGCTCCCTTGGCGCACCCGATAAAAATAAATGAAGACGAGGAGCACTCCGCCTCCTATCTCAAGCTTTTTCAAAGCTCAACCGAGGCTTATATAAAAGACGAGATTGAAGATGAGGAAAATAACGGTGAGGACGATCTTGTAAAAGATCAGTACACCATGGGCGTTCTTGCTACTATAGAAACCCAAGGGGAGATTTCCCACATAATGTGGATATCCTGCCCCGGCTTTGCAACCGACGAGATAAACAGCTACTCAACCGGAGGAAACTATCTGTATTTTTTATCCTTGAGCGAAAGACTTACAAACAAATCGACCTCCCTGTCGATAATTTCAAAAATGATGGTTGAGGAGTCACTTGTGATAAATTTTGCCCAACAGATTTTCTGGACTGCGGTGCTGTGCGTTATAATTCCTGTCGCGGCGCTTGCGGCGGGAGGGTATATTGTAATTTCAAGGAGACGCAGATAATGAAAAAGCAAGCGCTGATCCTAACTCTTGCAATAGCCCTTTGCATTTTGCTTTTTGGAATATATTTTGCCTTTTTGATTCACAACTCGGCAAAAGAAAATGCCGAAAAAGATCAAACCGCAAGAACCCTTGTAACGCGCTTTACCTCCTCGGATATTTCCGGACTCAGCTTTAACATGTCGGGCAGGGAGATAACGCTGAGGCGGCGAAACGGAAGATGGATACTGCCCGAAAACGAGAATCTTCCTGTAAATGCCGACACGGTTAAAACGCTTATTGACGAAATTGAAATTATTACGGCAATTCGAGTTATAGACGAGGATGCAAAAGACCTTTCCGAATACCGACTGGACACCCCGGTGTACACACTTAAAGTCACCGCCCATTCAAAGGAGCATGTTTTTTACTTTGGCGAGTACAGCAAGTACTACGACGGCTATTATTTTTGCGCCAAGGACAATTCCAAAGTGTATATAGTTTCTTCAAGCTATGTCGAGACCTTTAATTTTGAATTTGAAGAACTGCTTGAAAATGACACTCTTCCAGATATATCCTCAGCCACCCATATCGACTTTACAAGCCTTAACGGCGCGTCCTACTCTTTTGATACCGAGAGCCTGACAAAAGAGGAAAAGAGGCTTTGGGACGCACTGAAAAGCCTTGAAATAGATCGATTTATCGATTACGGCAGTGATAAATACGGCACTTATTTTCTCCTCTCTCCTGCAATCGCGGTCATAAATAAAACCGACAGGCTGAGATTTGCCGAGGGCGAGGAAGAGGACATAATATATCTTCTTGTCAATGACAGCGAAATGATCTACACGGTAAGCTCAAAGGATGACAGCCTTGCGATATTGCTTGAATTTATAAATAAATAATAATGTAAATTTTATATTGCAAAATGAGAAATAATATATTATAATAAAAAGGGGTCTTTATGAGTACCATGCTTTCTATTGCGGGCTTTGTTGTCAAAGTGCAAAAAGACAATATAATTCTTAGCTCCCATACCGACAAGTACGGCTGCAAGGACGACAGGGAGCCCGATATTGTCATAGATTTTGACGAAAAGTACCTTGAAGACGAAATTGCCGCCGAAAGGGAGCAAAAGCTTGATCTGCCGACAGAGCAGAGCGAATACCTTGCAATCTATCGCAGCCTTTGCGAAAAGCTGATAAAGCATGACTGCTTTTTAATGCACGCCTCGGTTATTGCCGCAAACGGCTCTGCATACGCCTTCACCGCCCCGAGCGGTACGGGCAAAAGCACTCACGCCGCTCTCTGGCGCGGAAATTTTCCAAACACCTTTATGGTAAACGACGACAAACCGATTATTAAAATATCCGACGGGAAGGTTTATGCCTGCGGCACTCCGTGGTGCGGAAAGCACGAGCTTTCAAGCAATGTGGTTCTCCCGCTTGGGGGAATTGGCATTATAACCCGCTCAAAGGAGCTGTACGTCAAAAGGGTCGCTCCCAAGGATGAAATTGCCATGATGCTCAATCAGATTTACAGACCGAAAAACTCCGAACTCATGTTTTTAACGATTGACCTTTTGAATATTATGCTTAAAAATGTTCCTCTGTACAGAATAGGCTGTGATATTTCCGACGAGGCGGCGATTCTGTCTTACAATACACTTACAAAGGAAGGTAATAATAATTTATGATAGTTAAACCCGGCTTCGTTGCCAAAGAGATAGGCGGACAGGAAGTAATCATTGCCGTAGGTAAGGCAGCCGAAAAGTTCAACGGCTACATAACCCTTAACGGTTCGGGAAAGCTGCTTTGGGAAGCTCTCTCAAAGGGAGCCACAAAAGAAGAGCTTATTTCACTCATGCTTGCAACCTATGACGTTGAAAGGGACATAGCATCGCGTGACGTGGACGCATTTTTAAACAAGCTGATTTTGGCGGACGTTATTGACGAGGAAGATTCCGATATGCCCGCCGAGGAAGAAGATGAATGAAAACAGGTATGAGGAGCTGCTGAAAACTCAAAAAAAGCTCATCTTCACGCCCGGCGGAAAAAGCATGGTCCCGATGCTTGGGGACAGAAAAAACACGGTTGTCATTCTGCCTGTGTCCGAGGGGCAAAAAATCAAAAAATACGACGTTATTTTCTACAAAAGAGATAACGGGCAGTACGTACTGCACAGGGTCATAAAAAAGCAAAAGAACAGCTTTGTGCTTTGCGGCGACGGTCAGTACGTCAAGGAATACGGAGTCAGACGGGATATGATTCTCGGAAAGCTTGACGGCTTTTTTAAAGGTGAAAAATATATCCGTATGGACTCGACTTCGATTGTTATCTATTCCAGATTGCGAGTGGCAAGCCGTCCCGTACGCGCCCTGTTTTGCCGCGCTTGGCATCTTGTAAAAAGAGCTTTCCGCCGCACTTAAATTCCCTTTTGCCGCATATCCCGCTTTATAAAGCGAACTGAAAAAGCAGAAAAGCCGTTTTCGGGTTTTTCTGCTTTTGTCTGTTTTTATGTCTTTTTCAGATTATTCTTTTTTCTTTTGTTGAAATGAGAGTAATCTGCAAAGATACATCGCCGTGGGATAGCTGTCCCCCAGACTTCCAAGCCCCTTTTCGCCGCAAAGATAGGTTGAAAAACAGCCCGCCTCGTCGGCAATATCGCACAGCACTTCATTATACCTTTCGGATTCAATACCGTATTTTTCAAGCACCGTTGAAACAAGCATATCCTCCCTTGCGCATCGCATCGGAATTGCCGAAATGTCCTTGACGTATTGCTCTGCCCGCGCTTTAACAAGCTCAAGCATGTCATGCTCGGTTTTTCCGAAAACCAAGCCGCAAAGCAGACTCACGCATACGCTTGAAAGTTGGAATGACCTATTTACAATACGCGGCGACAGTGAATCCGCCGTCAAAATGCAAAAACTGCACAAATATCTGCCCGAGGAGTGCTTTTCAAGCCATGTAAGCGGCGCGCTTCTCCCTTCCCTTTCACATTCTGGACATCTTGAATAAATAAAGCTTTGCTTTTTCATTTTTCCGTTAGGCATAAGACAGCTTGAATAAAGCTTTCCTTCAAATATGAATCTTTCGCGGAATTTTTCGGCGCTTTCCTCAAGCCTTTGCACGGTAGCTCCAAAAAGCGAACGTACTTTAAGCTTCTTCTCATTTGCAAGCTCAATATATTTGCGACATGCGGCAATTACTCGGGCGCTCACCTCGGCACTGCCCGATACTAAAATATTGAGCCTCTCGATTATACCTGCGTCAAATTCAGCCTCCCGCCCTGTAAAGGAGGAAACTCCTTTTTCAATCGCCCTGTCTGACATCAAAAAGTAAAAGAGCTTGCGAAGAAAAATATCGTCTTCGCGCTTCATGCCGTGATTTTCATAATATGCGATAAGGCCGAGCATAAGGCAAGCCGCCGCCCCGCCGCCCGAAATATCGGGTATATAAGCGTTTGTGTTCAGCCCGTTGTAGGTATTATATGTGTTTTCGCTCTTATTGACTGCGTTTATGTAATAGTTTACAAGCCTTTCGCTGTTTTCATAAAGCGACAAAGACTCAAACGCCCTTATGGCATAGTAAAAGCAGTTGATATCCGACAACGGTTGCCTGTCGCTTGCCATAATCCCGCCGTCCGAGGACTGCCTTGCAAGAAGGGAGAAAAGCGTTTCGCTTGCCTCGTCGGGGCAGTTCTTTGCAAGCTTTTCAAAATGCTCAAGGGAGGCTTTGTATATTTCGTTATCCTCAGCGCTGCAATCCCTTGAAGCGCATTTTAAGGCGTATTTCATACCGGCGGCACATTCCTCGGGGTCGCCGGCGGCAATTAAGAGACATGAGTCTCCCACTCCGAATTTAAAATACTCTCCGTCACATTCAACCTCACCGAGAGCGGCAATTAGCATCCTTATTTCCTTTTGGCAAAACAGCCCTTCATAATATTCGGTACCTGAGGGAATTATATATAAAAACAGCTCGGGCGTTTTGTTTTTTCTGCTCTCGGGATATCTGAACTTTTTCACATAGCCCGGCGTTTCAAGGTGCATTACGCACTCGTCCCTGCAACAAAGGTATCTGCAAAACACCTGCTTTTCGGGATGTATGAAATCGGTTATTTCGGCATCCCAGTCGAACGCATCTAAGGCAAGGCTCTCTTGCCTTTCGAAACAGATATAGTGGAGGTAGGACAGTCTGTCCTTTTCACGATAGGTTTCACTCTCCATAACATCCTTGATTTTAAGCGAGCCGAAAATAGGCGACGAATAAGCCGAGCCGCGTATGCTTTGAATGTCGGCACCGTTTTCGCATACTATCATTCTGCCGTTGCCGATATAGTGTACTGTACTGCTGTCGCATCCTTTTGAGCGGTATATCATTTTTCATTTCCTTTATTTATTCTAAACAAGTCCCGTGTAACCTCTCTGTCTTAAAACCTCATAAAGCGCAATTGCCGCCGAATTTGAAAGATTGAGACAGCGAACGCCCTCCCTCATGGGTATTCTTAAGCACCGATCGCTGTATTTTTCTATTATTTTATCCGAAAGCCCGGTGTCCTCTTTGCCGAATATCAAATATACATTCTCGGGATAGCGCACATCTGAAAAAGAGCGCCTGCCCTTGGACGAGAAAAAATAAAGCTCGTCTTTTTCATGCAAAGACAAAAATTCATTTGTATTTTCGTAATAATGTATGTCAAGCTTGTTCCAATAGTCAAGCCCCGCTCTTTTTAAATGGCGGTCGTCAAGTGAAAAGCCGAGCGGCTTTACAAGGTGTAGGGAGGCTCCGGTAACGGCACAGCTTCGTGCAATATTTCCCGTGTTTGCGTGAATTTGAGGTTCAAAGAGTACAATATTAATATTTGACATATAACTGCCTCGGTGTCTTTTGGCTTTTTCGCGGCTCGGGTCGGGCTGTTCTTGACGCCGCCTTATACTTTTTAAATATTATATCAGTATATTTCCTGTTTTTCAAGATTTTTTACAAATTGATATAGTAATTTAATAAATAATGTAGTATAATTGAATGAATATATATCATGAGGTAAAATATATGGGACTAATTAACGCAATATTCGGAACAACAAGCGCAAGAGAGCTTAAAAAAATAGAAAAATATGTAACGGCAACCGAGAAGCTTGCCGATAAGTACAAAGAAATGACAGACGCCGAGCTTCGCGGAACAACCGATATCTTAAAAGGCAGATTGCAAGCGGGTGAGACGCTTGACGACATTCTTCCCGACGCGTTCGCTCTTGTCCGTGAGGCGGCTGACCGAGTGCTTGGCAAACGTCCTTTCAGAGTGCAAATAATGGGCGGAATTATCCTGCATCAAGGCAGAATAGCCGAAATGAAGACGGGTGAAGGTAAAACACTTGTGGCAACCATGCCCGCATACCTTAACGCGCTCACCGGAGAGGGCGTGCATATTGTTACGGTCAACGAATATCTCGCTCGGCTCGGAGCCGAGGAAATGGGCAGAGTTTACGGCTTTCTCGGACTTACCACCGGACTTATCATACACGATCAGTCACGCGAGGAAAAGCAGAGAGCTTACAACTGCGATATCACATACGGCACAAACAATGAATTCGGCTTTGACTATCTCAGAGACAACATGGTGCTTTATAAATCTCAGCTCTGCCAACGCGGACACGTCTTTGCAATTGTGGACGAGGTTGACTCTATACTCATAGATGAGGCGAGAACTCCGCTTATAATTTCGGGCGAGGGAGAAAAATCCACCGAGCTTTATGAGATAACGGACAGGCTTGTTGCAAAAATGCGCCCATTTAAGATTAAGGAAATCGATGAAAAGCAACAGACCGACGAGGTTGAGGTTGACCCGCTTGCCGACTATATCATTGACGAAAAGGCGCGCACCGCAGTCCTCACCGCAAAAGGTATAAGCGAAGTCGAAAAGTATTTTAAGCTTGACAACCTTGCCGATCCCGAAAACTCGGAAATTGCTCACCACGTCAACGAGGCTTTAAAGGCGCACGGAGTTTTCAAGCTTGACGTCGACTATGTGATAAAGGACAATCAGGTGCTTATCGTCGACACCTTCACCGGAAGAATTATGCCCGGAAGGCGCTGGAGCGATGGTCTGCATCAGGCAATTGAGGCAAAAGAGCACGTCAAAATCGAAAAGGAAAACAAAACTCTTGCCACAATAACCTTCCAGAACTATTTCAGAATGTTCAAAAAGCTTTCCGGAATGACGGGTACCGCAAAGACCGAGGAAGACGAATTCAGAGAAATATACTATTTGGACGTTGTGGAAATTCCCACAAATATGCCGATGATAAGAAAAGATTACAACGATGTAGTCTTCAAAAACAAAAAGGGAAAATACAACGCCATCTTAGAGCAGGTCAAAATCTGCCACGAAAAAGGTCAGCCTGTGCTTATAGGTACGGTGTCGGTTGAAAAATCCGAGGAAATATCCAAGCTTTTGAAGATGAACGGCATAAAGCACACGGTGCTAAACGCCAAGTATCATGAAAAAGAAGCGGAAATCGTGGCGCAGGCGGGAAAGCTCGGCACTGTCACCATAGCCACCAATATGGCAGGGCGCGGAACAGATATCATGCTCGGAGGCAACCCAGAATTTCTTGCAAAGCAGGAGATGAAAAAGCTCGGATATGAGGACGAGATAATCGGTCTTGCGGTGGGCTCCTCAATGACGGTCGACGAGGAGGTGCTTGCGGCAAGAAAGGTATACCGCGAGCTCTTTGAAAAGCACAAAAACGAAATCGCGCCCGAGGCGGAGCAGGTCAAAGCCGCCGGAGGACTGTTCATTATCGGCACCGAGCGGCACGAGTCAAGGCGTATAGACAACCAGTTAAGAGGTCGTTCGGGACGTCAGGGAGACCCCGGCGAGTCGCGCTTCTATCTTTCACTTGAGGACGACCTTATGAGGCTGTTCGGAAGCGAAAGAATAATGGGACTTGTGGAAAAGCTGGGACTGCCGGACAATCAGCCGATAGATGCAAAGCTATTGTCAAATCAGATAGAAAACGCGCAAAAGCGACTTGAATCTACTAACTTCTCAAGGCGCCGCAACGTGCTTGCATACGACGACGTCATGAACCAACAGAGAAACCTCATATATGCTCAGCGCCGCGAGGTGCTTGACGGCATGGACATGCACGACAAGATTCTCGAAATGGTTGACGATACCATAACGCAGGCTGTTGAGACCTACTGTCACTCAAATGATAAAAAGGAATGGCAGCTTGATGAGCTTAGAGCTTATTTTTACGGATATCTTCTTAAGGATGAGGACTTAAAATACACCGAAGAGGAGCTTAAAAACATTGACTCCGACGATATTATAAGCTTCATAAAGGAAAGAGCCAAAGAGGTATACGCCTCCAAGGAGGAGATGTTCAAAGAGGACATGAGAGAGGTCGAGCGTGTTCTGCTGCTTCGCAGTGTCGATACACACTGGATGGAGCATATTGACGCAATGGACGACCTTAAAGGCTCGGTGGGACTCAATTCCTACGCTCAACGAGACCCTCTTAACGAATACAGAATACTGGGCGCGGATATGTTTGACGAGATGATCGATTCTATTCGTCGTGACACCGTGCGTTCGGTGCTGTCGGTATTCAAGCGCGAAAAGGCAATGGAGCGCACCTCGGTCGCAAGAATAACCGGTTCGGGACAGGCGGGAACCTCCTCTCAAAATAAAACTCCCACGAAGCCCTCTCCGAGAGTGGTAAAGAAGGTCGGTCCGAATGAGCCGTGCCCCTGCGGAAGCGGCAAAAAATACAAAAAATGCTGTGGAATTTCTTCGGGTACGAATGAATAAAAACAGCTTTGAGCGGTATCAAACGCTAAGAAAGGCAAATTAAAATGGGATTCGGGATTCTTTTGTTCGGTTATACCATGCTTATCGAATACGGTATAACGGTCAGCAGTAAATTTAATATAGGTATCGATATTTTTCCGGATATCCTCGGATATTTTCTCATGTTCTATGCGACAAGAAAGCTTTCTCCGTACTCTCAGGGCTTCAAAAACGCAAGGTTTATGAGTATTCTGATGATGGTACTCGGAGCGGCTACTCTGATTTTGCCAATTGCGGCGCTCTTTCAAAAAGGACTGCCGATTATCTCGACTGCCCTTCAATATTGCTATTTTACAAGAGATATATTCGTGTTCATATTCAGCGTTTTTGTCTTTGCCGGAATAAGGGAGCTTGCAAAAGACGTTGATTTGCCGAAGATCGCCTCAAAAGCGGTGACGGCAACAGTGCTTTGGGCGCTCTACCTCATACCGAGAATATCAATATTCATTGTGAACTACACAGACGCGCAAAAGAGCTTTGTAAGCACTTTGTACTCAATTTTCTTTTATATTGCGCTTCTTTTCAGCGTATATGTCTTGTTTAACTGCCATGTGCGAATATGCTATGAAGGCGAGGAAGACCCCGAAACCAAGGAATCAATAATAGAAAAGTTTATTAAAAAGATAAAAAACAAGCCCGATTGAACCGAAAAACGAAAAATCGAAAAAGCGGCAGTTAATTGCAGTTTGCAATAAAAAGGAGGTTTTTATATGAATATCAAATACATTATTATCGGTTTGTTCTTTCTGCTCAACCCGAATATCAATATTATTGATATTCTTCCCGATTTTATCGGCTGTGCTTTTATAATCAGGGGTATGATGAAATGCTCCTCATTAAACTACAATTTCAAGGACTCCTACGGATATTTTAAACGACTGCTTTGGCTGGAAATTGCCAAGATGCCCTGCCTTATTTTGTACTTTATCATAGGTTCAAACGATATGGTTTGGTATCTGCTTTTGTCTTTTTCCTTCGGCGTTTTTGAAATATACTTTTCGCTTATGGCGTTTTCCAAGCTCTTTGACGGAATAGTTTACTCCTCGATATCGCCTCTTGAGAGCTCGGAGGACGACCCGCTTACAAGTCCTGTCGAGAGTCAAAAAAATAAAGCCTTTTCCCTTCCCGCCAAAGGCAGTGTGGACTTTGTCAGAATAATCACTTTTGTTTTTCTTATCGCCAAAATCGTCCTATGCGTTCTTCCCGATCTGACTTTGCTTTCCACCGGCTCTTACGGCGAGGTGACGGAAAGCGGGATAGTGGCGTGGGCTGATTATCGGGATCTGTTTACCATTTTCGCCTTTATAATAACCTTGGCGCTTGGAATATACTGGTTTGTCATGCTGACAAAATACTTTAGAGACCTCCAAAAAGACGCCGATTATATTCCCGCGCTTGAGCATGACTACGAAAAGCTGATTGAGGACGATCCTTTCAGTGTTGCGAGAAAAAAGCTGTATTTTGCCTTTACATTCTTTATTCTCGGCGCGGTGTTCTGCCTCTCGCTCACCTTCGACGGAATAAGCTATCTGCCAAGAGCCTTGTGCGGCGTTATGTTCGCCCTTGCCTGCTATTCGCTCATTCCCCTGTATCAAAATATCGCAAAAAAAGCTTTTAAGCTGTCTGTGATTTACAGCATCGTATCCTTTGTCGTTTGGGTGTATGACCTGATTTTTGTGCTCTCCTTCTTCAAAACTCACCTTACAAATACCGATGAGGGGCTTGCCGCCTCCTTTGCCGAGGTGCTTGATACGCAAATCAATAAATCATTCGACACCCTTTACCTCTTCTACGGCTCGGTATTGCTAAGTGCCGTTGAGGCGGTGTTTATGATACCTCTGCTTGTGTCGGTCGCAAAGCTGCTTAAAAATATCATAAAAGACCACACCGGCACGGCAAACGGTGATATTTTCCAACCTGTGAAGGCACTTAACATTCTGCTTTACGCCACCGTCATATCCGGAGCCATTGCCGCACTTTGCGTGCCCGTCCGCGTAGCGCTCAGCGTTCTGCTTCCCGACTTTTGGCTTGTCGAATCCTTGGCACGAATTCTCTTTATCGCAATTATGATAATTTTAGTAGTCAAAATCAAAGAAGAATTTAAAACAAAATACTTTATCGATTAAAGCCCCAAAAATTTTTGCCCCTTGCAATACTTTTGCAGGGGGCGTTTTGCTGTAGCCGAATATTATTATCCGCGCAGAGCTTACGGCGAAGCGAAATGCTCCGCACACTCCATGCGGCGCGCCGCTTGGCAAACCGAAGGTTTGTAGCTCACTTCTGAATATCGCCGGACAAGCTTGCTTGAATCGGCGCATATTCAGAGCGAGTGAAGTTCTCGGAGCAAAGCGAATCGAGAAAAGCGGCGCGGAGCGCGAAATTCCCTTTTCACCAAAGCTACGTAAGCGGATCCTCTTCTTTTTTATAATATGCGCCGAGCTCTTTAATGACGTCTGTTGTTTCCTTAGCCTCAAAGAGGAGGGCTGAGCGGTACATTATGTAGCCGCCGTAATTATTTTGTTCTCTTGCGATATTAATTTGCTCAAAGGTTTGAGAGACTGGCATATTATTTGCCGACATGCTGATAACAAGGGGCGTTCCGGAGGGCGCGAGGGCGTTCTGCCACCAAATGGCGAGCACTGTAAAGGAAGCGTTCTTTTTGGTTGTTTGCCAATACAGCTGCGGCGAGATATAATCAACATATTTCCCGTTTGCCCATGCAAGAGCGTCGCAGAAGATACTCTGATAAGCGCACGAACCGTTTGTATCGCTACCCGTCGGGAACTCTTCGCTTTTATTATTCCATATACCTGCGGGAGAAATGCCGAAAAGGCAGTCGGGGTCAATTTTCTTAATTGTTTCAAAAGCCGATCTCACAAGCGTATTCACATTATTGCGCCGCCAATCGGCGATATTATCAAAATTGCCCTTATATTTCAGATACGTTTCATAATCGATATCGTCCTTCGGGTCGGCATTTTTGAAGGCTTTACTGCTCGGATAGAAATAATCGTCAAATATGATACCGTCCACATCGTAATTTTCAACTATTTCTGCAATACCGCGACACACAAGGTCAATAACCTCGGGCAGAGCGGGATTATAATATATATTACCGTCGACCTTCATAGTTAAGTCGGTGTTCATTTTTGCCGGGTTGTTATCCGAAAGCACCATTGAAGAGGTGTTTGTGACGCGGTACGGATTTATCCAAGCGTGAACCGCGATATTTTTTGAATGGGCGTATTCAAGAAGATATTGCAAAATGTCGATATCGTCGGGGAAAGCGGCGCCCTGCGTACCGGTCACCCAATGCGAGGACGGGAATATGTCGGAATGATAGAGCGCGTCGCCTGTCGGTCTCACCTGAAAGAATATTGCGTTCATTCCGAGACTCTCAACCGTATCAACAAGCTCCCGAAGCTCGTTTTTTAGCGCCTCGGACGAAAGATTCTTGTCCGACGGGTAATCAAGCCTGTATACAGTTGCGACCCAAACTCCGCGAATTTCCTCTCTTATAGGCGTCCTTTCATATTTCTCGGGTTCTGGCTCGGGCTCCGGTTCGGGCTCGGTTACGGGACTTGTCACCGAGGTATCGGGCGTGTCGGGTATATCAACGTCAGGTTCTGTTTCGGGCGCTTTTTCGGGTATTGAGGTATCCGGAACCACGGTTTTTGACGTGCTCTCTGTTTTCGGTGTAGTCTGCTTTGGCGGCTTGGTGGTTGAAGGGGGTATCGGCGCCGTTGTCCCTTCGGTTGTCGGAGTAGTCGGTTTCTCTTTTGACGTTGAGGGCGGCGCTTTTTTTGTCGTAGAAGAGTTGCTTTCAACATCTTCGGTCTTTTCCGGTTCTTTATCCTTACCGTCTGTAAGTGGCAAGGAGCCGGACGTCTCTGTTTGCGGAACCTTTCTGTCGGTATACCAAGTGGAAGAGGAGGATGATGAAGAGGAAGAAGAAAGGTCGCGGTCGCTTCCTTCGGTAACGGCACTGCCGCTGCTTAAAACATCCGGGGCGTTTGTGAAGTGGGCGTCACCTATTAAGGGCACAATATTGAGCGAGGCGCAGGAAAATGCCAAAACAACACCTATCAAAAAACGAATTATTTTCATGCAAGTCACCTCCTTACAGCCCTTACGGCATTTAAAGTATTGAAAAAGAGAAGAACTTGTGCTATAATTGTCACGGTGTTAAACACAGACATTTATGCCGCGAAAAAGTTCTCTTCTTAATACATTGGTTTAATTATACCATATGCCGTTTCCTATTTCAAGAGCGTTTGTCAATTTACATACCCTCTGCCTTAAAATTTATATTTAATTTGGCGTATAATTGATTTATAATATACTTGACCTGTTACGGAATCGGCGCAAATAACCTTGGCTGTTCTGCAACAATTCTTTTAAAATGTATATATTGATATTAAATCAATTATTTGAGGGGCAGACCATGGAAATCATAACTATAAGCAGTTCGAAAATTAAAATATCACTTACATATGAAGATCTTGAAAAATATTCGCTCAGCTGCAATGATCTCAGCTATGACAACACCGAGACCAGGCGCGCGTTTTGGAGCATTCTTGACGACGCCAAGCACACCTCGGGCTTTGACGCCGCAAAGAGCCGCGTCTTTATTCAGGTTTTCTCTTCACCCGCCGGAGGATGCGAGATGTTTGTCAGCCGTATTCTTACCGAGGGCGAGGACAGCGTGGTGTGCGTTAAAGACCCGCTTGCGGGTATTTGCTCTTCGGTATACTCCTTTGAAGGACTGCTGTCACTGATACGCGCTTGCCGCGTGCTTTGCGATCTCGGATATTCTCACGACAGCGCCGCTTTTTACAAGGACGGAGCTTATTACCTTTTGCTCTCCTGCCCGGAAAATACAGGCGAGCGCGATACATATCATGACATTTCATATTCGGATGTTCTTTGCGAATTCGGAACGCTTGTCAGGGACGAAATGGCGCCGTACTACATAAATGAACATTGCACCTGCTTTTGCAGCTCTCCCGCGACAAAAAAACTCGCCTCCCTTTCGGGTGGCAGAAAATAATATATGCCGTAAATGACGTCTTTGCCAAGGGGAGGTTATGCGGCTGAAAGGATATATAACATGACTTGGGAAGAACTCGAACAAAAATGCATAAACTGTACCCTTTGCCCGCTCGGACAGACAAAAACAAATACCGTTTTCGGCGCGGGCAATAAAAACGCCGTGCTGATGTTTGTGGGCGAAGCGCCGGGGGAGAGCGAGGACCTCTCGGGCGTGCCCTTTGTCGGCAGAGCCGGCAAGCTGCTTGATAAGTACCTCGAGGTGGTGGAGATACCACGAGACGACGTGTATATTGCAAATATGCTTAAATGCAGACCGCCCAAAAACCGCGACCCGCAAGAGGATGAACAGGATAAATGTATAAGCTATCTTCGTGAACAGGTGCGCCTCGTTCAGCCAAAAATGATAGTCTGCCTTGGCAGAATATCCGCCATGCGACTCATTAAACCCGATTTTAAAATCACAAAAGAACACGGAATTTGGGTCAAAAAGGGTGGCTTTGAAATGACCGCCGTATATCATCCTTCTCTGCTTTTGCGCGGTAACCTCCAATATAAAGAAGAAATGCTTGAGGATATGAAAGTAATTGCAAAAAAGTACCGCGATTATAAACAAAACGCTTAAACGTATTGCCGCTCTGCCCTCTCGGGCAGAGCGGCAAAATTACTTATTGTAAATTATATTTTAAAGCGAGCTTACTCCGCCGCGCCGCAGACTCTGCATATTCCGTTTCTGAAATTATGCTCGGGAACAATATCCTCATCTACATTTGAAAAAGCGGATGAGGTACTGCCCGATTTATCGCATCGGCTGTATTTTGTCACCTTGTAAACTTTTATTGAAATATCGTAGGTGAGAATCGGGTAATCGGCTTTTTCTTCGATATTATAGCCCCAAAACGGCGTTTCCTCCCCGCTTACATATTGAGAAAGATTAAAAGCGAGGCTTCCGTTTTTAATGTCGTTTTCGGTGATTTTCGTATACTTAATACCGTCCTTCGTAGCGGGTACGACGTTTGGAGCCGTGTTATTAAGGCAGAACAAACCGACCCCTTCCACATTCTGACCTGCCTCTGCAAAGAGCGAAAACGCGCCGCCTTTATTATCACATGATACCAAGGAAAGAATTGCGCATCCGATAAGCCTGCCCTGAATAAGACAGCATATTCCCGAGGCGACATCAAATCCGTCGACCTTACCGGCGCTCATACAGGAAACAATATCGGTGTTTGAAACGTCGACAGCGATTCCCGCGGCTCTGCCGCCGTCGCTTGTCGTTTCTCCGATATTCATAGCCAGCACCACCGGAGAATAGGTCACAGCCACAATTCCCGCGGCGTATCCCTCCTTAGCGGATATACTACCCGTATTTGAGATATCAAAGAACGCTCCGTTATGAGACTCAGCCGCAATTCCTGCGGCGTGCGAGACGGCAGTTATTTCGGCGCTGTTTTGCGAGTGGGCAATATACGAATTAGAGTAGCCGCATATTCCGCCGGCGTGCATTGAAGAAGCGTCCACATTGCCGAAATTGCTGCAATGTATTATCTTTCCGCTTTCGTCGCTTCCCTCTCCGATATATTTAACCGCTTGCAGCTCATCAAAATACGCGTAAACATTGTCGCTGTCGCTTCTTCCGCAGATACCTCCCGCATAGGAAACGGCACTTATATCGGCTGAGTTATCGCAATTTTCAACAACGCCCTTTTCACAATACCCCAAAATGCCGCCGACGCAGTTCTGACCGCCGACATAGGAGGAGTTTTTGCAGTATTTTGCGCTTCCGTTAAACAGATAACCGCATATCCCTCCTATCATATTGTCGCTTCCTTCAATGGTACCGAGAGAGGTACATTCCTCTATACTGCCACTGCAAAAGCCGCATATTGCGCCAAGGTTTGTTTTGCCGTACAGCTTCACATCAGCGGTGCAGTTTTGTATAACCCCGCCGCTTGAAGCGCAGATTCCCGAAACGAAATTGTCTCCGTAAATCTCAAAGTCGCGCACGTTAAGGTTTTTTATCACGCCGTCAAGGGTGATTCCGAAAAGCCCCGCATAGTCGCCGGCGCCGACGTCTGCGCTACCCATTTTAAGTCCGCTTACCGTGAAATTGCCGCCGTCAAAGGTTCCTTTGAATACACAAGAGCGATTTGCTCCGACAGGCGTCCAGCTTTTAATATTTGAAAGATCAACGTCATTTGCAAGCCTTGCGGAAAACGAGGAGTCCAAAAGGTCGTTGTGATTATTAACATAGTCCGACAGCCAAACGAAGTCGTCGGCGCAAGAAAGAATAAATATACCGTTTTCGTCTTTTTCGGGCATCGGGAGCTCGGGGCTGTTCATTGTTGTGCCGATATATGTAGTTGTCAGGATGTCCGGGCTTTCAGAGGCGTCAAACGTGTAATTTTTATCTGCCGATTCCGTAAAGCTTAAGGTACCGTCGTTATTATTGACGTCAGTGTCGCTGCAGGATATTAACGAGGCTAAAATAGATAAAAGGCACAATATTGCCGATAATTTTTTAAACATAATACGTCTACTCGTTACTTTATGAGATTGCCTATATATTTTACACCCTTTAGAGGCGCCGTTTTTTGCGATTTTGTAAATTTACAAGATATAACTTATGGTAAAAAGTCAAGTTTTAAATTAATTGTCCGAATATAGCAGCATATTGGAAAAATAAGTTTCGTTTTATATGGATTTTAACACAAAGCGTCTGCCGCAGGTAATAATGCCGCGGCAGATCACTTTTGATATTGCGATACCGCTTTGGGGTCAATTCTCGAAAAGTCTCAGCTCTGAAAGCTGCATGGTTCTTCCGCCGTCAACCGTGCTGTGAATGACAAGCGTAAAATATTGATACTCTGCGGGAGAGTCAACAAGGTATGTGTTCTCCTCAAAATTGCCCGTTTTCATATTTCCGTTATAAACGGAGTCAATGACCTCCCAGCTTTGCCCGTCAACCGAACCGTAGAGAGTCCAGCACTTCGGGTTTCTGCCGTTAAACTTTGAAGTGTCATTGCCCGTAAAAATCTGATATGCGGCGACCTTTATCGGAGCTTTGGTCTTAAAGGTCACGTGAGAAACCGAAGAATCGGTAACGCACCACTTCGTGGCGGTATCGCCGTCAAAGATGGTTTGCGGCGCCTCGTCCGCCTTTGAACCCATGGTACCTGTCGCCGATTTGTCGTAGACAAGGGAGGAGACGTCCTTCATTCCCAAAACCGCCGAAGGGTCAAGGGGTCTTTCTTCGTTGCTCTCTCCGCCAAATGTGCCAAGGGAGGCGGGATAGTTCACAAAGAAGCCGTCCCAATACGGGGCTATTCTCTCATATTTGATTTTTTGGTCGTTAAAAGTGAGCTTATAGGTGGCGTCCCCCGCGTAAAGTATGCCCTGATAATCACTGCCCGCGGCGTTAATTGCCGCCTGTCGCTTGGCGTCGTTGCCGTTGGCGTTTTCGACCGAATTCGGGCAAAGAAGCAGCTTTGCTCCGATACGGGAATAGAGGTTTGGAAGGTTGTTAAAGCAGTGGTGCGAGAGCTGTACGGCGTCGCTTTTCAGCACAGAGCCGCCGAACATGTTGCAAATTGCGCTTTCGGCAACGCTTCCGACGTCGCCTAAGAACATGGTAGATTTTCCGTTTACCGTCACTCTTATAACAGTTGAGGAATCGTTAAAATCAGAAATACGGGAGGTTCCGCTTACCGGGTTCACCGCATCCTCATGTGTATAAAGGACCTCAAAATGCGCTCCCTGCAAGTCGAACTCCTCACCGGTATGAAGCTTAATGTCCTTTGCGTCCGGATAGTATTTATTTATCGTATCCCTCATAAGGAAGGTGCCGCCGTCATAACCGCCGGTCAGCGTCTTGTATGAGGGAAAATTCATATAGGCAGCCTCAAGATTGTAAAGCTCGTGATACTTTTCAAGAAAGCTGTGGCATAGAAAAACGTGGTCTCCGTGCGCGTGGGAAAAGAACCATCCGGCAATTTTCACCTTCTCCCCTTCGGGCGTGCCGGTTATTTCATGGAGAAAATCATTAAGCACTTCAAGAGCGGAAACGCTTGTCTGTCTCTCATGCCCGCCGTCAATCATAAATACCGAATTGTCGGCAAGCTTAATAACATAGCACATTCCGCAGTCGATTGCCCAATAGTCCCGTCCGGAGGTCTGCCCCGTGCCTTTGGTGTAATCTATGGCGTATTGGTATATTTCAACGTCTTCTGAGCCTAAGGCGCCGCCTGTCTCACCTATTTGAACACTGCTTGTGTTGTCAAGAATAATTCTTGCTTCCTTAGTTGAAGCGGTATAATAAATATAGTAATTTTTGCCGTCCTTGGAGTAGCTGTAATAGAGGTTGCTCTCGATCTCATTTGAAAACAAGCGCTCGTAGCCGCTCTTTTCCACGAGGCTTATATACTCTAAAAACGAAGCGGACTTCACACCGCTGATTACGACCATTTGCGAGTCGCTTGCAACCGTTGAGGTACTGTCGTTTTCAAGCCCCGGTCCCGCGTTGTATACTTGGCTCACATTTCCCTCCGGAAAATCGGGGAGGTTTCCTATCGAAAGCTTTGAGGGAGTCTTCTCCTCAAACAGGTCACTGTAATTTACGGTTGCGTTAAAATAGGTATTGCTTCTTGAATAAATCTTAATATCCACCTTCGTCCACTCGCCGTACTCTATGCCGTTAAGGGCAAGCGAAAATATTTTATATCCTTGCGCGGGAACATATGCAACATTATCCGCATAAACCGAATCGACAATGCCGATTTCCTGACCCAGTGCCCCTCGCGCGGTCTTGGTTCCCCCGTTTGAGAGCGCAAAGACCGCCTCAAAGGTCGCACCCTTGTGAGACGCCTCGGCGTGTATCACAAATCTCAAATCAAAGCTGTCGTCCTTCTCCTTTAGGGACAGATAAAAGCCGAATTCTTTGTCTGAAGGCAAAACATTTGCCTCCTCCCATGAAAGCACGGGATATGAATTCTCATTTGAAGACGCCTTGTATTTTGAGGTCTTGGCGGTAATTTTGGCTGTAAGGTCTGCCGCATCCTTGAAGGTCGTTCCCGCCTTGCCGGCGGTGGCGTTACTGTTAAGCGCCGTTTCATACTCGGTTCTGCCATCAAAATAGAAATTGTCAAACGAGGCATACGAGGGATTTCTGACTGTGCATATCTCGGCTTCAAGCTCTTTTTCAGAGGCGCTGTAGCAGTATTTTACCGAAAGAGTGTTCGAGGAGCCTAAGTTAGCGTATCCGAAAATCCCGAAATGGGTTCCGTATCCGAGGCTTGCAAGCCTTTTTCCCGAATCGGTGTATGCAAGCACGTTTCCTATATTGTAGCAGTAGTCGATATTTCCCGACTTCACATAGGCAATAATGCCCGCGGCTCGCTCTCCCTTGATGTTATTTACGGTGATGTCCGCCTTGTTGGCGCACTCGGTTATCACAGCCATTGTCGTGTTTGAATCCGTGGAGGTCTGCCCCACAATACCTCCTATGTTGTACTGCCCGCCGTCAACGGTTATCGCGCCGTTATTTGCGCACTTATTTACAAATACCTTTGCGGTATCCGCCACAAATCCGAGAATACCGCCGAGCGCTCCGGTAGTTCCTCTTGAAAGCGCGCTCCCGTCGCCGACTCCGTTTGTCGTAACGTTTGCCTTTATTTTTCCGTTGTTTATACAGCGAACTATACTTGCGTCGGGGTCAAAATAGAGCGAGCTTTTAAGCACTGTGCCGACAACTCCGCCGATAGCGCTTGACATTGAGCTTTTAACCGTGATATCCACATTCGAATAACAGTTGAATACAGAGCCGCCGTTTGTAAGGCATGCCGCAACAGCGCCAATATTCCCGCTTCCGAGAGTTACATTCATCTTGCCCTCAACGGTAAGGCGCTTTACGCTTCCCGACACACAGCCGAACAGTCCTGCCTCAATGCCCGTCTGGGTTCCCTTTGAGTATTTGAGGTTGTAGGTTATCTTATAGCCGTTTCCGTCAAATGTACCCGAAAAAGGGCTGTTTTTATTTCCGATAGGCTCCCAATTTGCGCCCGATATCGTTATATCGTTTTGCAATATTGCGTGAGCGTTCAGATTGCCAGCAAGATTTTTTAGATCATTTACGCTTTTAATGTAGGTCACAGCGCCGCTCTCTTCCTCGGCAAAGGAAAAAACGCCGCTAAACGCAAAAGCCGCCGCAGAAAGCAGCATAGCGGCAAGCGCCGACAACGCCAAGAGTTTTTTCATCGCTTTTCACCTTATTACTTTTGTGATATTTAGTGTCAAATTTTATGTATCAAAGTATCAAAGACCGCAAATAACGTCCCTTAGCGCCGAGGCGGCAGCCTCAAACGCACTTTCCGAGTCGGGATAACTAAAGCTTTGCGCGTCAATGCTCTTTCCGTCCGTTTCAAGCTCTTTAAAGCCCTTGAAAATTGTAAGATGCGGTTCAAGAGAAAGCACCTTTCCGCCTTTTTCGCCGAACTTGTCAATTATATACGGCAGATTGCCGATACCCTTACCGGCGGGAACTACCCTGCCGTTCTTATCGGCGTCCTTAATGTGCAGATAGTAAACGTAGGGCGCGAGAACCTCCCACGCTTTTTTGGTGTCAACTCCGCACTGGATAAAGTTTGCCGGATCAAATACCGCCTTAATTGACGGCAGCTCTTTAAGTATTCTCAAACAGGTTTTTTCATTGTCCCCATATATGCCCTTTTCATTCTCGTGACAGAGTGTAACGCCGCTGTCCTTCGCATATTCCGCCATTTTTGACAGCCTTTCAAGCGCCTCGTCTGCCCCCTCTTCGCTCTTTACGTCGTAAAAGCTGAACAGCCTTATGCATTTTGCCTCTGAAATAGTCGCCGCCTCAAGTACCCGCTTAAAGCTTTCAAAATGAGGCTCGAATTTATCGCCGATTTTTATTTTGCCTATCGGAGAGCCTATCGACCACACCTCAAGTCCCTCTCTTTTTAACATCACCGCAGCGCACCTTACCTCGTCTGCGGTCATATCAGAAACGTTTCGACCGTTAACTCCCCTCATTTCAAGATAATGAACGCCGTTTTTCTTCATCGCCTCTATCTGACTTGTAAAAAGCGAGGACGCTTCATCGGCAAACGCCGAAAACTTAAAATCATATTTCATACCCTAACTGATTCCCCCCATTATGTTTTATAAAATTATATCATATATTCAGCCGCTTTTCAACTGTAAAAAAGCAAAAAAAGCAGAATTTGCGCCGAGCCGAAAAAACTGCCCGCTGCCTTGGGAGTATTTTGCGCCCTGCCTTAGTTATTTTTCTCTTCTGCTTGACAATAAAAAAGTTTTATTGTATAATAAATGTGACAAGTGTTTCATCCTTTGCATATTCATATTACGCTAAAAGCACCGAGAAAGCGCGCAAATCGAAATTTGAAGAAAGGGAGCCTTATAATAGGCGCGGAAATTGTATATGACGCCGTATAACAGCCTCGCCAAAGAATGTATTGTAACCGCCCTTGTTGAACTTATGAAGGTTAAGGAATACAATTCCATAACCATTACCGATATTGCAAATAAATCCGGTATGTCGCGCATGACCTATTACCGAAACTACAAATCCAAAGACGATATAATAGTTCAGTATGTAAACGATATCGCCGCAAGCGTTCATGAGCTTATTGCCGCAAGCGGCGTCAGCAACGACAACTTTGCATATTTTAAAATCCTTTTTGAAAATCTCGGAGTCCTGAGCGATATTGCCATTGTCGCCTATAACGCCCATATGGGCGATCTTATTCTTGACGCCATAAATCGCAATATGCTCCTCACCTTTCCGCCTTCAAGCGATGACGGCGACAAGATATACAAGCGGCATTATTATGCCGGCGCGGTCTACAACGTGCTTATCGAGTGGCTGAAAAAAGGCAAAAAAGAGACTGTAGATCATATGGCGCGCCTTATGTGCGATATGATGGAAACTCCGCTCAGTATGCTTTAAATTGTTTTATATATATCGGCGCAAAAAAGCAAAGCTCAACCTAAAAGCAAGGCGGCTTTGCTTATTTTTGTACTAAAAGCGGCGCTTTTTTATCTTATTACACTGCAAAATATTGCATTTGTCACCCTTTGCAGGTCCGTCGAAGAAATGAGAATCTGCGCGCCGATACGTCCGCCGCTGATGATTATTTTGTCTTTGTTCTTTGCCGACATGTCAATTACGGTTTGGTATTTTTTCTTCATTCCAAGCGGCGAGCAGCCTCCTCTAATATAGCCGGTGACCTTGGTTATATCCTTAACGTGTATAAGCTCCACCGACTTTTCTCCGACTGCGGCGGCGCATTTTTTAAGATCAAGCTCTTTATCAACGGCAATAACGAAAACGTAGTATTCTCCGCTTTTTCCCTGACATACAAGAGTTTTAAAGGACATATCGTAAGGCTGAGACAGCATATTTGCAATTTGCACGCCGTCCACAAATTCATCGCACTCGTAAAGATTTATTTCATATTCGACTTTGGCGCTGTCGAGTATTCGCATTGCGTTTGTCTTGACTTCCTTGCCCATATTTGTGTTTCCTCATTTCTTTTTAAAAAACTGATAATAATTACACCTTATCATCCCGTTGTAAAGCTTTCTTATCTTGTCCGCTCTTCTGCCGTAAAGCTTTTCAAATTCCTCGTGAGAGGTAAGAATATAAATCTGCCAATTATCAAGGGTGGCAAAGTGCCGCCCCATTTTTACATAAAGCGCTTCGACCTCGGGAATGCTCATAAGTCTCTCGCCGTATGGCGGATTGCAAACTATCGTCCCTCTTCTTCCGCCGGTGGTAATTTCAAGCGCGTCCTTTATAAAAACCTTAACGCAGTTATTAACTCCCGCTTTGCGACAGTTTTCAAGCGCAAGATTTACACACTCGCTGTCAATATCCGAAGCGTAAGCCTCAAATTTGCTGTCGGTTTTGATATTATCCTTTGCCTCATCTCTCGCCTCTTTCCACAAGCTTTGAGGCAGAAAGGCAAAATTTTCGCCGTCAAAGCGCCGATTAATGCCGGGCGCGATATTGTTTGCAAGCATTGCCGCCTCAATTGGTATCGTGCCGCTACCGCACATAGGGTCCCAAAAAAGCACGTCCTCTCGAGGTCTTGAAAGCTTTGCAAGGGCGGCGGCAAGCGTTTCACGAAGCGGAGCCGCGCTTGATAAGGGTCTGTAGCCTCTTTTGTGGAGTGCAACGCCGCTTGTATCTATCATGAGGCTTGCAACGTCGTTTAAAATGAAAAATTCGATTTGATATTTTGTTCCGCTCTCTTCAAACCATGAGATATTGTATGCCTTTTTAAGCCGTTCCACCACCGCTTTTTTGACAATTGACTGACAGTCGGGGATGCTGAACAGCTTGCTTTTTACAGCATGTCCCTTGACCGGAAAAGCGTCGCGGGAGCCGATAAAGCTTTCCCAGCGCAATGCCTTAGTGCCCTCAAAGAGCTTTTCGAAGCTGTCGCTTTCAAATTGACCGATTCTTATAAACAGTCTCTCTGCAAAGCGCAGTCCGACATTACAGCGCGCCGCTGCCCTATCGTCTCCCGTAAATGTAACGCGTCCGTCAATAGTCTCTATTCTTTTATATCCCAAAGCGTTTATTTCCTCGCCCAAGAGCTTTTCAAGCCCGAACAGGCAGGTTGCAACATAAGTATATTCCATAACGTCCCTTTCTTTTTATGTCGGTTATAATCTATTTTCCTTCAAAGGTCTGAACGAACCCGTCGGCTGACGCCGAGCAGATGTCTCCCCCTATCACGCGATTTTTGTACACAAGAAGATTTGCCAAAACTCTGCCTTCGTATTCCGGATAATTTTCAACCTCATAGGTGTATCTCATAACGTCCTTGCGTTTGTATTTCGAAAGATCAAGTCCCTGCGATTTCTGCATTTTGTTATACTCGACAAAAACCGCGTCAAACTCGCTCGGGATAGTCACTTTTTCGCTTTCAAGCGGCGTTTCGTCCACTTCCCACCCGAACTGGGAAAGGAAATTTACCCTGTCCTCGTTTGTTTTAATTTTGTCAAAGCTCACGCTTCCCAGGGCTTCGGCGCCCACAGGCTCATATGCCGGCACAAGGATTATAAGCGCCACAAGAAGCGCCACCGAAAGAAAACAGATGCCAAAAAATTTTATGCTTGATGCTTTAACCGAATAGATGAACATACTCTCCTCCAAGTTCTTTGATTGCTTGCTACAATATATTGCCCGACAAGGAAAAATATTCTCATTTACCGATTTATAAAAAAGTACAGCCGACTTATTATTAATTATAACAGAAAAATATGATTTTGTACAGAACAAGGTCAAAAAACTATTCGGGAAGGTCTTCTCGGTTAAGTTTTATGGTTTTTCCTTTGTGCCAAACGCTAATTTGAGTGCTCTGTAGCTTAAAATCATCACCGCGGTACCTTTTGACCTTTTTTCTATTTACAAAGCGTTCAATGCGTTCGATCTTCCCGTCCTCCAAAGAAAAAACGATATGTTTTTTAAAATTTGTTTCCCGATAGAGAGTTATTGTTTCCACGCTCAAATATTTGTCCGACACAATCTCCCCTCTCATTGAAAAAACAAAGGGTACCGCCTTTTCATAAAGTCTCCTTTGACGGCTTGTATCTGATTTGTAAAGCTTTGTTTCTGTTTCAGCAAGTCGTCCTTTTACATATTCTTTCACGTTGTCCGAAATCTCTTTAAGAAAGGCGTTTATCTCCTCGCTTGCCGGCGCTTCAAGAATTTCAAGATAATCCACCCTGCAGGTCATTACCGCAATATGCCTAAGCTTTATTTCAAAAAACTCGTTTTCTTTTATAAGCTTCATTTAACCTCTCCCATTTTTTACGGTGACCAAGGCAGGTCAGCCGCCTTTTGCGCTAATACAAGCTAATACAATATATGAAAGAGAGGGGGTTTTTAAAAGTAAATGACAGAGAATTTTAGCTCTGTCATTTGCAATATTTTTCAAGAAGCTTGTTGATATACGGATAGCGTTGTATAAACTCGCCGGCGCGAAAGTAGGTCATAAGCTCTTCGGTTTTAACAAACCTCGCCTCGCTCACTTCCTCGGTTTGAAGCTTCAAATCGCCTTCGTCGAAGTCCTGTCTGAACACCCACACGTCGCATATGGCCTTTGCCCCGATGGGGTAGGCGCGAAGATAGCGTTTAAAATGCTCGCCGTTTTCGGGCTTGAGAAGCAGCCCCAGCTCTTCCCTAACCTCTCTCAGAGCCGCTTCAAGCGAATTTTCTCCCATAAGCACACAGCCGCCGGTACATTCCCAAACGCCACCGAAATTTCTTCCCTTCTGCCTTTTTGAAAGAATTATTTTTTTGTCGCCGGTTATAATCCAGACGTACACCACAAGGTGATATTCGTTTCTGCCAAGGTCGTGCATACCGCGAATAGATACTCTGCCGTTTATTTTCTGTCCCTGCGAGTTATATACGTCCCAAAGCTCCTGCATGAAAATCACCCCGCCTTTCTTTATAAATGACCCCGCTGTCGCACGGTCAAAGCATTACATATTGAAAATTATAGTATCCGAAACGCCTTGTGTTAAGTGTTTTTTTCGACTCGGAGCTTTTCGACATATTCCGCGTCCGAGTTGACGTAAGCGCTGTAGTTTGTGTGATAAATCACGTAACCGGGATTAGCACCCGAAGGTTTTTTTATGTTTTTTACCTCGGTGTAATCCACGGCGATGTGTTTGCCGTCTGACAGTGAGGAATTTACCGCGGCGATCATCGCCGCCTCTGTAAAGTCCTTTTCGGACGGTTCTTCACCGCCGCAAAACATAACGACGTGAGAGCCGGGCGCGTTTTTGACGTGGAACCACCAGTCAAGCTTTGAGGCAATTTTAAAAGTGAGCATATCATTTTGCAGATTGTTTTTGCCGCAAAGCACTCTGTAGCCGCCGCTTGTTCTGTATTCGGCAGGCTTTGTCTGAAGCTTATAGGGAAGAGGCTTCTTCTTGCCCTTTGCCGACCTTCCGAGATAGCCGGAGTGTTCGAGCTCGGTTCTTATCTCGTCAAGCTCGCTCTGCCCTTTAGCCCTTAACAAGCTGTCAAGTACGCTCTCAATGTATTGAAGCTCCCTTGCCGACTCCTCTATCTGCTTTTCAAGTATTACCGAAGCGTTTCTTGCCTTGACGTATTTTTTAAAATACATCTGGGCGTTTTGCGCAGGTGTAAGTCTTATATCAAGCGGAATTTCTATCTCAGGGCAGCCTTCCTCATAATAATTTACAACTATCGCCCTGTCCATTCCGCGCCGCAGTGCGTATATATTTGCGTTTATCAGATCGCCGTAAAGCTTATACTCATCCTTTTTCCCCGCGCGCTCAAGCTCGTCCTTTTGCAGCACCGTCTTGCGGTTAAGACGGTTTTTTATATTGTTTATGGTCTTGAAAAGGTCTGCTGCGCGCTGTTTTGTGTGGTCGATATTGTCTCTGTATCTAAAAAAGGTCTCAATTGCCTCACTCACGCTCTGATATGTGACGCATTCGTAGCCGCTCCCGTACTGCTCCACCAAGGTAAAGCTGTACTCAATCGGCTTTTTGTTTTCATCGAATATCACAACCGGCGTTATATCCGAGTTTTTTATAATTCCGATAAAAGCGGCGAAGGATTCCCAAAGGGATATCGGGTCATTTGCCCGGCTTCTGTAGGCGATTTCTCCGGCGCTAAGCCGAGAAAGCCCCTGATATCTTGAAATAATATACTTTTCTACCGACGAAACGGGATATACCTCACCGTAAAGCTTTAAAAAATTTTCCTTTGTCTCCTCGAGCGGAGATATTTTATCCTGAGGCGGGGGCATTTCATATCTCATTCCGGGCAGTACCTGACGTTTTTGACTTGTCGTAAAATCGACCGGTTTTATAACTCCTAAGATTTTGTCCTCCTCGTCGGTGAGCATAATGTTGCTGTACTTGCCCATTATCTCGGCGTAAATGCGGCGTATCTGAGGATAGCCCATCTCGTTTTTGGACTCGACTGTGATTACCACAACACGTTCAAACCCAAGCTGGCTTATTGACGCTATCCTGCCGCCCGAAAGCTGTTTTCTGAGAAGTATGCAAAAATTATACGGAACAGGCGGATTTTCTTTCTGAATTGTAGAAAGATGTATTCTTGAATTATTTGCCGATGAACTGATAACAAGGCGATAATTTTCGCCGTTGTTTCGAAGCAGAAGATGCACCTCGTCCTTTTCGGGCTGATGTATTTTGTCCACTCTTGCGTTTATCAATAATTGACTAAGCTCAAACACAACGGCATGTACCATTGCCGAATCAAAAGCCATTGCTTTCCACCACCTTTATTTAATCGGCATAGGCAGTATACGCATATATTCTGCCCATTTTTGCAAAATTGCATTTTTTTGCAAGTTTAAGAGACGCGCGGTTGTATCTGCTGCACACGTAATTTACAAAATATCCGTCATTTATAAGCCGCTCTGCAAGCATCAACGTGGCAGAGAGACCGTAACCGCGCCTTCTGCATTCGGGAGAGGTCGCCACAGTCAGCTCAAGCACCTTCTGCGTGTTTTCGCAGGGATTTACACAGGACAGGGATACTATTTTCTCATTGTCTATCACAACAGAGGCGGGATAAGGGAGCGACAAAAGCTCACTAAGGTCAAACTCGGTAAGATTGACAAGAGAAAGATGTTCTTTTGATAAAAAGCAGGTAAGGTCGTTGACATTTGTCAAGTCAAGCTGTGAAAGCGACTCGGCGCCGTACACCTCATACCATTTGTATTTTCCCGCGGTCTCTCTGTAATAGCCTAAACTGTTGACGTAAGGTTCCAAAAGCGAGTCGATATAATCAATGGATGGCTTTGAAAAATAGGAACCGTTGCAGTGCGAGAGAATCCGTGTTACCTGTTCTTCTGCCCCGTCATATGCTTCAATTATTGTCTCTCCCTTATAAACGCTTACCAAAAAAGGAACAATAACGCCGTATTCGTTTCCTATCGCCTCGCGTTCGCTCTCGTAACTCACCATATGACATATCCTCTTTGTGCTTTCAATACACAAAACAGCCACCAATCAAACGTTAAAAATCGTCCTTGGTGGCTGTTTTAAATCATTAATTCCGAATAGGAAGCTTCACAGTAAGAAGTATAATAAGCTGCTTGAACAAAGAAAGGTTCAAGCCCTC